>DASTIW010000001.1:0-16623 GCA_035717205.1 Propionibacteriaceae bacterium
CATCACCATCAACGGCCCCAGCTACCGACTCAAAGACCGCCTCACCCTCGTCAACGGAGGTGAAACCATGCCATGATCAAACCACCGAGACCGACACGTCAGGTCGTACCCCGACCGACACATGAGGTCGTACGCCGACACGTGGCACCAGTCGCTTGGCAGAACGGTCGGCGCGGGATGCACCGGAGGGGCCCACCGTCGTGCGGGGCACGCTGAGCGACCGATGCTCCTATACACTGTCAACTGGTTGAGCGGACCAGATTTTCCGCAGCTGGAGCAGGTACAAGGACGCGGTAGATCTCGCGGGCGACGTAGCGTTTGAGGCATCTGATGATTTCGGGTTTGGAGAGTCCTTCTTGGGTTCGGCGTTGCGCGTAGGCGCGGCTTCTGGGGTCGTGGCGGAGCCGGTTGAGCACGACGATGTAGAGGGCGTTGTTGGCGTGGCGGTCGCCGCTTCGGTTGAGTCGGTGTCGGTGGACGCGGCCGCTGCTGGCCGGGACCGGCGCGACGCCGCAGAGGTGGGCGAACGCGGCCTCGGAGGTGATCCGGTCGGGGTTGTCGCCGGCGCTGGTCAGGAGCTGGCCGGCGACCTCGGGGCCGACGCCGGGAAGGGAGAGGAGGTCGGGCGCGACCTCACCGACAAGCTGGGCGATCTCGTGATCGGCTTCGCTGATCTCCTCGCTCAGGTGCTGGTGGCGTCGGGCGAGTCGACGCAGGGCGGTCTTGGTGGCCTGTGCGGGGTCGCCGAGCTGGCGGCCGGGACGCAACCGGGCACAGATGTTGATGATCTTGGCCGTCGGCAGGTGACGCAGCTGCTCGCGCAGCTCGGGTGGGCCGGAGATGATCAGCGCCTTCATCTGGTTGGTGGCCTGACTACGGGCTTTGACCGCGCTGGAGCGGGCCACGCGGAGCGCCCGGATCGCCTCGACGCGGCCATCCCGCAGCTTCGGCACCCCCGCCGCCGACCCAGACAAGACAGCTGCAGCGGCGGCGTAGGCGTCGAGGGCGTCGGACTTGCCGTGCGCGCGGCGCGACTTGCGGTCGGGGCGGTCGACCTCGACCACGGTGAGCCCGATCGTGCGTAGATAGCGGGCCAACGCAGCGCCGTAGGTGCCGGTGCCCTCCACGCCGATCCTCTCGAGTGTGCCGTGCTTACCAAGCCATGCCGCTAACGCACGGTAGCCCGCCGGGGAGGCGGGGAACTCCCGATCACCGAGCTGGCGGCCAACCTTGTCAATCACCGCAGCGTGATGGGTCTGCCCATGGGTGTCGACCCCGCCGATCACGATGCGGGTTGTCGTCCTTGCCACGCTGGTCATGCCTTGCCTCCTCCGTTTGGACCGGTCAGGTGAGGCACGCCGCGGTCGGGTCGGTGGACAAGACAGTGATGGGCGCCTGGTGCGCAGGCTCCTATGAGGTCACGCCACCCGGCCGTTCGCGTGCCGAATGCTCCCCGCCGGGTCGACGGATCGGTCGAAAGACAGCAACTATCGCGTCAGTCGTGCGGCGGGTCAGACCCAGCGGGCAACACCAGACCCATCCTCACTGTCGTGCGGGGCACGCTGAGCGACCCTCGTGCGGAACGTGCCTGGTGCCACCCAGCCATCGATATAGATCTGGCTAGCCGTCGCGTACTGCAACGATGTCGCCCATGGCGACGAGAACAGCGTGGATTGGCGCGATCACCATCGACTGTAGTGATGCGGAGGTTTTGCGCCGCTTCTACAGCGAGGCGCTTGAAGGCGGCGTCGTGCCCGCTCACCCCCAGGCTCTTCGCGTCGGCGAGCTGATGCTCGTGTTCCGCGAGCTGGAGGGGTGGGTGCCGCCGATCTGGCCCGGCGGCAACATGCAGATGCATTTCGAGGTTTTGGTCCCTGTTGGTGAGCTTGAACGGCAGGCCGAACGCCTCGTCTCCCTGGGGGCTCAGAAATCCTCACACCAGGACCCCAACGACCCGGGTCTAATCGTGTTCCTCGATCCTGCGGGTCACCCATTTTGCCTCTTTGAGGACCCAGAGGGAGCTGGCTCGTAGCATCGGGCGTTAGCCGACGGTTAGACGAGACGTCGGAGCGGTGTAACGGGGTGGGGCCACCATCTCAGGTTGACAGGCTCAGGCGCCTTGCTGGCGGCGGAGGGTGGTGATGAGCAGGGCCAACGCGATGATCTGTGTAGTTGCCACGGCGGCGATTAGGGCGGGTGTGGAGCGTTCGTAGAGGGCTCCGGCGAGGGCGCCGCCGATGATGGCGGCGGCGCCTTGGATCGCGGCGAAGATGCCGTAGGCGGTGGCGCGCCCTGTGGTGGGGGCGAGGTCGGCGACGAGGGCTTTCACGGTGGAGTCCTGGATACCGACGGCCGCGCCCCAGATCAGCACGCCGGTGATTGCTACGGCTGGGGCGCCAGCAAACGCGAGGGCCGGAACGGCGGTGACGAGGATCGGGAGGATGAGCAGGACGCGGCCCTTGATGCGGTCGTACAGCCATCCGGTCGCGAGGGCGGCTATCGCTTCGGCGGCCATGGCGGCAGCGTAGACGAGCGGGACCACGGCGACGGGAACGACTCCGTCTTTGCTCAGGTGGTAAGAGATGACGCCGAAGGTGACTAGCCCGGCGGTGGTGGCAGCGCTGGCCGCGGCGAACAGTCAGAACGCGGCCGGCAGCCCGGCTGCCCGGCGGCGGGCGCTCTCCCTCGGGGGAGCTGCCGGGCCGTTGGCTGCGGCCACCGACGGCTCGGGGGCGGGGTCGTCCATCCGGCTGCGAAGCCAGATCAGAATCAGCAGCGCCACGGCGCCGGGGACGACCAAGATGGCGAGCGCGGGCCACAGGACCCCGGTGACGGTGACAACCCCGGCCACCAGCAGGGGACCGGCCACGGCGCCGGCCTGGTCGAGCGCTTTGTGAACGGCGAGACCGCGACCGAGGCCGACGGCGTCGGCAGCATGGGCCAGCAGTGCGCTCTTGGCGGGGCTGCGGACCGCCTTGCCGGTCCGTTCGGCCAGGATGAGGACGCAGGCAACCGCCAGGCCAGCGCCGGCGAGGAACGGGGTGACCGCCAGTGCCGGGACGCAGAGGGCCGTCAGGGCGTACCCGGCCAACGTGAGGGTCCAGTAGCGGCCGCTGCGATCCGCCCACGAGCCGGAGAACAGCCGCAGCACCAGAGCCATCGCCTCCCCAGCACCGGTGACTAGACCGACCAGGACCGCGGACGCGCCCAGCGACGCGAGCAGCGGACCGCTGACGGCGCGGGCACCCTCGTAGACCATGTCGGCGGACAGGCTGACCACACCGAAGCCCATGACGGCCCGCCACGGCGACCAGGTCCGCGCGACGGTGGCGTTGGCGGTCACGTCTGGGGGGACGGGCACCCGGTCCAGCCGCTGGAGTGGGGATCTCATTCCGTGTGTCCAGCGGTCGGCTGAGTTTCGACGTTCACCGTCGGCGGGCCCGAACCGTCGGGGCGTCTGCGGCGCTGCACCCCGTACTCCCGCCGGGTCAGCGCCACGATGACGAGGTCGAACAGGGTGAGGGCGAGCAATCCAGCGGTCGGGGTCAGGGCGATACGGTACGCCTGGTACCCGATGAACACGGTCAGCACCGCGATCATCCACGGGTAGGCCCACAGCTTGTTGCGTAACAACGCGACGACGAGTGTCACTTTGACGAGACCGTGGGCGAGCAAGTAGACGGCGCCGAACAGCACTGCCGGACCGGTGAGCCCGTTCGCGGTGTGCAGCAGATGGGTGGCGATGAGGTCGTGCGGGTCCTCGGACAGTTCCCCTTGAGTGATCACGGCCGCCAGGTGATGGATCAGGTGAGGGGTGGCGAATAGCAGCAGCCCACCGACCAGCTCCAGGCAACCGTTCAGGCCTTTGCCGATGATGCCGATCTCGAAGACCCGGTCCAACCAGTCCTGGGGCTTGAACACGCCTCAACCCGTCGCGATCAGAGGGTCAGCGTGGCGACCGTCGTTCTGGGGGCGCCCGCGCCCGCATCTACGCATCGGGGTTGCTTACAGCGGCGTAGACGTGGTCGGCATAGAGGGCGAATCGCTCCTCGCAGGTCTTTAGGTCGGTCGCGGAGTCGATCGAGGCAGGAAGGGTGAGCAGATCACGGCTACGGAGCTCGCGGTACCAGCGGCGGAGCCGGTCGAGGCTCTGCTCCTCCTCTTCCAACTCCGCGAGCGTGTGCTTGCCGATCCGTTCCTCTTTGTCCAGCTCATCGAGGTACTTGCAGCAGTCGGCGTGGAACTCCGCCCACTCCGAGTCCCGGGTCTCGACGTACAGCTGGGCCAGCCGATCCGCATCAGCCTCCCCGTAGCCGCGGGCGGCCAGCACCAACAAGGATCCGGAGGCCGCCTCCACCAGCCCGGCCAGCCGGTCCAGCAGCGGACGGACCGCCGGCAGGTCCGGCACCGCCCAGGTCGCCTGACCCAACGGCACGGCGCCCGATCGGCGCAGCTCCCGCCACACTCCCATCCGGTGACGAGCCGGGTCCGTCGGGACGCGCGCCAAGATCACCAGCCACCGACGGCGCTCGGATACCTCATCCACGAGTTCAGACTACGTCACAGAGGTGACAATCGCAGATGTGCATACGTTACAACTGCATCGGTTGCTGTGTTGCACGGTGGCCGGGCAATCCCGCTTCACCCGGCGCGGCCCGCGCTGAACCACATACGGGCGAGCGACAGTCGCGTCGTTCGAAGCGGGAGAAGATGCAGACCGCTGGTCGGGTTGCTGGATTACGTCTGTTCAGGCCCGTTGCTTGTATCGGCGTCGAGGTACTCCTCAGCACGGTACAGCCACTCACTGGTCAGCGCTTGGAACAGTCTCGGCTGTTCAGCGAACAGGAGGTGGCCTGCGCGATCGAGTATCGCGCAGGTGCTGCGGGGATAGCTCTGGAGGAGCGCAGGCAGATGTTGGTAGCCGCCGGGCTCTTGGCGGCCGCTGCAAATCAGTTCCGGTCCCGGGAATGGCCGGGGAACCTCGGAGAGGTAGGAGAAGCTGGGGCCCGCGTCGATCCGTGAGAGGAAGTTGTAGCCGGCAGCGAGGACGCCAGGCATCGCTTGGGCACGGACGATGTCTAACACAGGCATGGTTCGCACGACGAAGAGGTCGAGAAACGGCTTCTCCATTCTCAGGGCGGCAACGAACCCGGGCTCCTCCGCCAAGACGACGGGTCTAGCCGCTGCTGCGACGCGCCCATCCCCCCAGGCGACAGCAGCAGCGCAGCCACATATGGGCCAGTGCCGCGCTGCAGGAGCCCCCCGAACCAGCTGTGCCCCGTAGGAGTGGCCGACCAGCGCCGCGCGCTCACCTGCCACAGGTTCGATGAACTCGGCGATGAGCTTGAGCATCAGGTCGTGGCTCGTCAGCCAATCTGCGCCGGGGGTTTTACCCATGCCGGGGAGATCGACGTAGATGCGGCGCCAGCCCTGGCGCCGAGCGAACAGCGGCTCCATCATGGCCAGCATCTGTCCGTGCTCGGCCGGCCATCCGTGCAGGCTGATCACGGGCACGCCAGCGACGACCTCCTGATAGTGCACGTCGATCGAGCGGACGGTGATGTGCATGTCGCTCCTCCATGGCCTAGCGTGCAGTCGCCAGACCAGCCTGTCCACCCGCACCGCACGGCAGCTGACCCGAGGATCCGGGTGTGCGGTTCGAGCGAAAGCTGCGGCCCCTCCTGCGACGTCATTGCTGTGTGCCTAGGGTGACGCCGGCTGGCCGGCTTGCACCCGGACTCACGAGCGTCGTGGTGATGGAGGAATGTGGTGTCAGACAAACCCAGGGTGTTACGGGTCAAAGTCTCGCGACGGAGCTTGGCGAGCAGAGCCAAGGTTTTGCCCGGCCTCTACCGAGGATCGCAGGAGATCCCAACAGCCACCTCTCGTAACGGTGCCCGCTGCACAGTCGAGCACGCTGTTCGACTTCGCGACGAATCGCTCCTCCCCACCTAGAGCAGGCTGTGGAAGAGGGTTCGAAGTGGAGAGAATACTCGGGTCAAGATCTGCGTGGGGTGGCCTGCGGGGTGACGTGTCGGACGATCGACCGCTCGTTGGAGAATTCCCTGAAGCCGTGGATGCCGTGATATCGGCCCATGCCGCTGTGGTTCACCCCGCCGAAAGGTAATTGCGATTCGCCAATGTGGGTGGCGAATCCATTGATGGTGGCTCCACCCGAGGACGTGCCTTGCAGGATGCTGTCGATGAAGTCGGAGTCGTCGCTGTACACATACATGGCCAGCGGCTTCTGACCGCGACGAACGTAGTCGATGACCTCACTGACTTCGGTGAAGGTCTGTACGGGCAATACCGGCCCGAAGATCTCCTGGGTCATCACCTGGGAGTCCAAGGGGGGGTCGATGATGATCGTCGGCTCGATCAGATCCGCAGCAACGGATGAACGGTCACCGCCTCGCACGATCGTCGCCGCCCTCTCTCTCGCATCCTCGATGTAGGACAGAACCCGTTGCAGGTTTCGCTCGTCGACGATGTGGCTGACGGCTCCGGGATCAAGCTGACCGTCTCGATACAGGTGCTCGTCGATCCAAGCGTTGTAGTGCTGCAGGAACAGGTCCTTGACCTCCTCGAGAACCCAGACATGATCAGGGGCGAGGCAGACCTGGCCGCCGTTCAGGTGTCGTCCGAACGCGACAAGCCGGGCGGACTCCGCCAGATCGTGGGTGCCGTCCACGATGGCGGGACATTTGCCGCCCAACTCTAGTGTGACCGTCGCTAGGTGGTTGGCTGCCGCAGCCATCACGATCTTGCCAACAGCGGGGCTTCCGGTGAAGAAAATGTGGTCAACCGGCAGCTCAAGCAGGATGTTCGCCACCTCGATGCCACCCACGAAGATGGCCACGTCACGCTCGTCGAAGACTGCTCGAACGATGTCTGCGCTCACACGGGCGACGGTAGGAGTCACCTCATTCGGCTTCAAAATGGCCGTGTTGCCCGCTGCCAGAGCGGGGACCAAAGGCTCAAACAGGAGCTGGAAGGGAAGGTTCCACGGACCGAAAATCAAACACACACCACGACCCTCGTAGACTATCGCCGGCTCCGTACCCTCAAATCCCGGCGACGGCTGTAGCAGTACCGGCTGAGCCCAGCCGCTCAGGTTCTCCAGAGCCTCATCGATTGCTCTGACCACACTCTCAACCTCTGAAGCAGACTCGCCCGCCGGCTTCACCAAGTCCTCCGTCAGCGCGGCCTGAATATCGCTGGCCCGAGTCACGATCACAGCACGCAACCGTCGTAGCGTCTCCTTCCGCCGCTCCAGCGTGCTGGCTTTGACCTCCCACTTGTACGCAGCCTGCAACTCAAAGATCCGACGCGCTTCCTCGGCAACCGCTAAACCCATGACAACTCCCCAAGACAAACCCTCACCACAAGCCTGATCCGCCGAATGGTCACGCGCAAGAGCGGCACGACCGACCGCGGGTAAGTAGCACGGGCCGCGCCAACGCGGGAAGTGCTGGCGGGCATGTGCCGGAGCCCGCTTGATGAATGTGGCTTGTGGTCGTACTCGTTCCGGCGGTTGGGCCCTGGAGAGGGAACTTCTGGAGCGCCGGTATCAAAGCAACCACGATGACAGCGTGAAGGTCTACGGATTGCGCTGACTACGCCTGCCCCGGGGGGGCTCCACGCAAATCAAGAGCTCGGGAAGACCCAAACAGGTGCCGCAGATGAGTCACGAGGTGCGCTGACCGTTGCCGAAGTTGCTTGAGATGGCCCAACTCGTCCAATATCGTCTGCAGATCGACAATCTTGCCGTCTTGGAGCCGGAAGAACACTGCTCCCCGATTGGTTCACCGCTTCTCATTCGCTGCCGCGCCTTCCCATTCAGCCGAGTACACGCCTCGACTGGCGACCAGCGCCATTACCTTGTTGTGCTCAGCCACCATCTCGGTTATGTCGATGTGGTGCTCGCTGAATGAAGGGTCGCCATCGTCTCGCGCACGTTCGCAACATCAGAACTGCAAACGGCATCGAACGCGCTTAGATCGGCGTCGCTATCGAAGGCCTCGACGCAACGCCTGACAGCTGACTTGTCTTCGTCTATTGACATTGCAGCTCTCCAGTCGGCAGGAGCGGCACCTCCAGCAATCAGCGCACAGCGCATTTTCGCCCCTAATTCGTCAAGAGCGATCCAGCCATCCTGGCTTGATGCATCACAGCCAGATCACCGGCGGCTACCGCCACAGAGTCCGCCGCCTATCAGCAGGCGCAGCAGATAACGCACCCGTCAACCGATTGACGACGGCGCGGATCCGCAATTCAGCGAGCACGCTGAACGACCAAGCATGCGGGCTGTTCGAGGATGCTGTTGACGGTTGCCGCGGGCTGGCGCATGCCGGGCGGATGAATGAACTACTGGTCGGGTACGCCCGCGTGTCTACAGAGCAGCAAGATCTCACTGCGCAACTGGGTTGGTGATGACCGGATCTCTGTCGACCATGGGCTGACCGGCACCAATCGTGACCGTCCCGGGCTGCTGATGGCGCTGGCCGCCTGCCGCGCCGGCGACACCCTGGTCGTCACCAAGCTGGACCGGCTCGCCCGCTCACTACCGGATGCCCGTGACATCTTGGCCGAGCTCACCGCCCGCCAGGTCAAACTCAGCCTCGGCGGGTCCATCCACGACCCGACAGACCCGGTCGGCAAGCTGTTGTTCAACGTGTTGGCGATGGTCGCCCAGCTCGAAGCCGACCTGATCCGGCTGCGGACCCGGGAGGGCATGCAGGTGGCCAAGGCGAAGGGGCGGCTGCGCGGCAAACAACCCAAGCTGAAGCGAACCAGGCCAAGCATCGACTTGAGCTGCACGACCTCGGCACCTACACCCAGGCGGAGCTCGCCGAGCTGTTCGGCGTCGGCAGATCGACGATCTACCGGACACTGGCGCGGATGCGGCCTGCTCCAGCCGAGCCCGAGCGGCCCTTCGCCCATCCGCAAACCGGAAAGCCGACAATGGGCCCGCCGCCACCCTCATGAACAAGGCGGACACGAAGCGCAGTGAGGTGGGGGCACGACCTGCCGCGCCAGGCACGCGCATCGGGAACGGCTGCCGGCACCGGTGATAAGCGGCGAAGTCAGGCCGGGTCGGCGATGGCCTGCGCTGGAGGGTCGGGCTGGAGAGGGTGTGTTCTTGTCGCGTCCCGCTTTGCGTAGTCTGTGGGTGAGCCCGAACGCGGATGGGCCCGACTTCTCGGGTAGGGCCGATCCGACGCTGAAGGGATTGTCGATGGCTGTTGCGCCCCCGCCGGTGTCCGCCGCGACCTGCAGCGACTTGTCACGGCCCCGGATGGGCAGATTCCCGCCAAGGATGGGTCGAACCTGTTGATTGCCACCGTGGAACCTGCGTGCGTTCGGCGGACTGACGAGCAAGTGGCAGTCCGCGGCGGGCGACACCCCCAAGCGGGACCTGCATGCCGTCGCCTGTATCGCTGCGCTGGTGTCTCGGTTCGACGTGGTGGCCGTCCAGGAGGTCCGGCGCGAGACGACCGCCCTACGCTTCCTGCTCGACCAGCTCCCTGGCTGGCACGTCATCGTCTCTGACGTGACCGAGGGCGGTCCCGGCAACGGCGAACGGCTGGCGTTCCTCTTCGACAGCACGAGGGTGCAGCCATCGGGACTGAGGGGGGAGATCGTTGTGTCGGAACCGGTGGCGGCATCCGGACCGGAGCAGTTCGCAGGCACCCCGTACTTTGCAAGCTTCAACCGAGGGGCCACGGAGTTCGTTCTGGCCACCGTCCACGTGCTGTGGGGGGACAACCCCGCGGCTCGGCTGCCCGAGGTCACCGCCTTCGCCCAGTGGATGCGCGCCTGGGCCGACCGACCCAAGGAGTGGGATCTGAACCTGCTCGTCCTCGGGGACTTCAACCTGGACCGCATCGGCAACCCGCTCTACGAGGCATTCATCTCCATAGGGCTGTTCCCACCCGCCGAACTCCAGCAGGTGCCCCGGACCATCTTCGACGACGACAAGACCAGACACTTCTACGACCAGATCGCCTGGTTCTCCGAGCCCACCGGAGAGTCGCTCCTGGAGTCGCTTGCGTACACGCGCAGGGGCGGCTCCTTCAACTTCCTGCCGCACGTACTGACCGGCCTCACCAAGAACCAGGTCTCGTGGCGGATCAGCGACCACTACCCCCTCTGGGTTGAGTTCCGAGCTTGACCCGTGACCGCGCCCCTAGCCGTTGCGGGCGTACGCGATCCTTCGCAGCCCAGACCGGTGTCATGTCTTGAGCGGTCCGTTAGCCGTTCCGTCACCTGCTGTCGAACGACGGCACCCAGCCGAGGCCTGGCACGAAGCGCGTCGTTGTGGCATTCTTGATACATGGATGCCACGCTCGTTCTTGGTCAGCAGGGTCGGCTAGTCATCCCCGCCGAGGTGCGTGCGGCCCTCGGCCTGACCGCCGGGGACCGTATACACCTGCATCTCAGCGGTTCCAAGCTGATCCTCGAGCGACCCGGCGACGCTGTGGCTGAGCTACGCGGCCTCGCGGCGTCGATACCAGCCACCCGTTCGCTCGTCGACGAGTTGCTTGCCGAGCGTCGAGCCGCCGCGGCGCTCGAGTGACGGTGCTCGAGTGACGGTGCTCGATGCCTCGGCCGTGCTTGCTCTCATCCACGACGAACCAGGCGCTGAGCAGGTGGCCGCCGAACTGTCGGCGGCAACGTTAGGTACGGCCAACCTTGCCGAAGTCATCGGCAAGTTGGTGGACGTCGACGTTGACGTCGCTCGGGTGCGCGCGTTGTTGTCAGCCGCTGGCCTGGTCATCGAGCCCTTGACCGAGGAGGATGCCGAACTGGCGGGAGCCATGCGCACCATCAAAGGCGGCCGGACCCTTTCTCTGGGAGACCGCTGCTGCCTTGCACTGGCCATCCGCAGTACCCCAGCCGAGGTCCTGACCGCCGACCACGCCTGGGCCGACCTCGACCTGCCCATCCGAGTTCGGCTGCTCCGATAGCCGACCGTCGTGGGGGCACGCTGGGTGACAGTCGTGCGGGCCGCACGCAGTAGCCGGCCGACGTGCGGGGCACGTTGAGCGACCGGCTAGGGGCATAGCCCGTCCAGATGGCAAGCCGACAGGTACAAGGCCAGCGCTTCTCGGTCCTGCGATGCAGCCCCCCGTTGTTTCGTTTTCGGTGCCGCACTGGCTCGTCGTGACGGCTGCGGTGGCAAGTGGCTGCTGTCAGGATCGGGCAGGATAGCTGGGTAACTGAGGTGCTGCTGGTCCAGCCCACTCTGACTGGCTCTGGCATCTGGCCGCCGCTGGGAAGCGTGACCTGTGGTGATGGTGCCGCTCATCGGCGCCAGGTTGGCAGGCGTTGCTGAGTGTTCAGTTACTCCCGATCTAGAGGAAGGTCAGACACGGATGAAACTCTCTACACCGCTGAGGCAACTGCGGTTGGCGGACGGCAGGGCCGCGTGCGCTCCTCCGATGGCGTCCTCAGTCTCGAGCTGGCCATTCCCAAGGAGCTAGGCGGCCCGGGTGGATTGGCGACCAACCCCGAGCAGCTGTTCGCTGCCGGTTACGCGGTCTGCTTCGAGAACGCTGTACGGCATGTAGCACGTCGTCGCAAGATCAGGCTCGGCGACACCTCAGTCACGGCACGCACAAGCATAGGTCCCAACGATGCCGGGGGCTTCGAGCTGACGGTCGAGCTGCACGTCCGCATGTCAGAGGCTGAGCGCGAAGATGCACAGGTCATCGCCGATGATGCGCACAGCGTCTGCCCGTACTCGAACGCGACCCGCGGCAACATCGACGTCCAGGTGATTGTGGACGCCGAACCCGAAGTGATCTAGCTTCGCGCCCTGAGCGGTCCACCCTCACGCTGCGGCCTGCAGCCGTTCGACGACGCGCTCGATCAGGATGATCGCGCCAGCACGGTCCTCACCACCCCCGACACTTTGGGTCACCACGACCGACAATCACGCGAATGCGGTAGTCCAAGCTCCTCGCCGCACTCCCGTCATGTCCGGACGGGAAAGGCTTGCGTTGAGCAACGTGGTTGCGAGCGCACGGGCCGCCGTGGCTTACGCTCCTGGAGTGGACAGCGTCCTAGCAGTGCCGGTTCCCGAGGCTGACCCCGTGGTGCGCGATATCCGCGCACGGTTGGATAGCAGTGCCGCGTTGGGCGTGCCGGCACACGTCACCGTTCTCTACCCCTTCTTACCGCCACAGGCCATTGACGACACGGTGCTTCGTCGACTGGCGGAGCTTTTCGCTCAAACCGACTCCTTCAGCTACGAGTTCGTCGAAACGCGCTGGTTCGGTGAGGATGTCCTGTGGCTGGCCCCTGCCGATGACACCGGATTCCGAGGTCTCACCCACGTCGTGCAAGACAGCTACCCGGACTATCCGCCCTATAAGGCAGCCTTCGCCGAAGTTACCCCACACCTGACGATCGGCCACGGACACGAGCTGGCGATGCTTGAGATAGCTGCCCGTCAGGTTTCGGACCGCCTTCCAATACGTGGGCAAGCCCGCGCAGTGCACCTCCTAGTAGAGCAAGCCGATGGCCTATACCAGCAACGCGCGATCTTCTCCCTACGTCGGGCCGCCTCATCGGATCATCCAGAACTCTAGGCCTCGTCGGTTTACGGCACCCTGGAACACGTCAGTGTCCGATCCTCTCCGCCTTGGCTCGACGACCCGCGCCGGGCGGTCCGTAGGAGGGTCCGTAGGGTCAGGCTATGCAGACACGTGTACTCGGCAACGACACCGTCGGCCGCGTCGAGGTCGGGGCGGTCGGGCTTGGCCTGATGACTTTCGACCAGACCGGCCATCAGCCCCGCGAGCAGCTGCTTGACACCGTCCGCGCCGCGCTTGACGCCGGCGTCACCCTCTTCGACACCGCCGACGCCTACGGGCCCGGCCAGGAACTGGGCCCGGATGCCCAGGGCGAGAACGAGAAGCTCATCGCCTCGATCCTCGACGAACTGGGCGTCCGCGACCGCGTGCTCCTGGCCACCAAAGGCGGTGCCTTCCGCACCCAGGGCGGCGGCTGGGACCACGACGGACGGCCGGAGCACCTGTACCGGGCGGTCGACGCCAGCCTGTCGCGGCTCGGGGTCGAGCAGATTGCGCTGTGGCAGCACCACCGCCCCGATCCCAAGATCGACTACGCCGAGACCATCGGCGCGCTGACCGAGATCGCTGCCAGCGGCAAGGTGCGGATGATCGGGCTGTCCAACGCCGACCCCGGCCAGATCCGGGCGGCGCACGAGGCGTTGGGCGACAGCTTGGTCAGCGTGCAGAACCAGTTCAGCCCGAAGTTCCGCAGCAGCCGGCCGGAGATCAAGGTCTGCACCGAGTTGGGCCTAGCCTTCTTGCCCTGGAGCCCGCTCGGCGGACTGTCGGACGCCAAGGAGTTGGCCACGCACCACCCGGCCTTTCAGCAGGTGGCCGAGGCCCGCGGCGTGAGCGCCCAGCAGGTGGCGCTGGCCTGGGAGCTGGCCCAGTCGCCTGTGGTCATCCCGATCCCGGGGGCCAAGCGGCCGCAGTCGATTCTCGACTCCGCCGCAGCCGCTGACCTCGAGCTGGCTCCGGACGAGTTGAACGCGCTCGACCAGGACTGAGCCCCGACCGGGCCGCCCAAGTCTGTTTCGGTCGAGCTCAGGGGCGACGGATCGAGGCGGAGCACGTCATTGGCCGCCCCTCGTGCGGGATGCCTCCTGCGTCGCCTTGGTGCGGGCTTCGCGCTCGGCCGCGAGGCGTCCTTCCTCGACGAGGGCGTTCCGGAACTTGGAGAGTGTGTCGATCAGTACGTCGACCTTGTGGAGCGAGTTCGCGAGCTCTTCAGTGCTGACCTCGAAGCTCAGGCTGATCTGGCGGCCGCAATCAGCCAGGGTGAACTCGATGTCGGTCCAGCCAGGTCCTTCTTGCGCCTTGACGTGTCCTCGACGAAGGCAAGGATGTAGGCGCCGGCATGGTGGCCGCGCTTGTTGAGGAAGCGGCGGGTGTAGTAACGGTTGGGCATGTCCGGTCTCCCAGTTAGGTATTATAACTGATTCGGCATGCCTGGCTCCTCTCGGCCGGTTTCATGAGAACGCACAGTGACAGTAGAGGAAGTTTCCGACACCAGCGCAAGCCGTTTCTCGGCATAGCCGTGGCGCCGATGCGGTTGCTGCGCGGGGTAGGCCCGAGTCCAGATCGCCGTCGCCGGAGCATTGAGCGACGTTGGTCTCGGGGATCGCGGTGTCCCTTCAGTGATGCTGGAGCCCCGCTGACGCCGGCCGCTGTCAGCCGCCGTGGATCCCCGACTGCTGGACTGCCCTCGTGCAGTTTCTCCTATGTCAAGCCGCTGCCTGTAGCAGTGGGGGACTGACCCGCTGATCGGTGCGGAGGTGGCTGTAGACGACGCGGACGAGGCGTCGTTTGAGGCAGCGGAGGGCTTCGGGGTTGGACATGCCTTCGGCTTTCTTCTTGCGGTAGTAGGCCTGGCCGAGGCCGTCGAGGCGGATCTGGGTGATCGCGATCCGGTGCACCGCGGCGTTGAGCTGGCGGTTGCCTGAGCGGGTCAGCCGGACCCGGCCAGCGGTGTTGCCGGACCAGACCGGGATGGGGGCGATCCCGGTGTGGCGGGCGAACGCCGCTTCGGACTTGAACCGGGTCACTCCGGCGGTCTCGCCGACGATCTTGCCGGCGGTCAGCGGTCCGACGCCGGGCATCGCGAGCAGTGTGGGCGCGGCCTCGCGGACGCGCTCCTCGATCCTCGTGGCGAGCGCGTTGATCTTGTGAGTGAGCTCGGCCACCTCGTCGAGTTCGGCCAAGGCGAGCTCGGCCACGAGCCCGGCGATGCTGCCCTCCACCACGGACTCCAGACGGGTCCGCAGCGTCTGGTGGTGCTTGGCCATGCCCAGCGATCTGGCTGGCGGTGCCCAGGTCGGGTCGAGTTCGTGGACCCGCCACAACAGCCGGTTGATCGTCGCCGTTCGGGTCGTGACCAGGTCTTCTCTGCGGTCGACGAGCAGTTTCAGCTTCCGCGACGTCTCGTCGTGTGAGGCGACAGGCAGGTCGGGTTCGCGCAGCGCTGCCCGGGCGACCGCGGCTGCGTCGATCGGGTCCGACTTGCCGCGCGTCCGCGCGATCCGGCGCTGCTCGGCCATCATCTTCGGCGGCACCCGGACCACCGACTCACCGTCGGTCAGCAGGTCGCGCTCGAGCCGGGCCGACAGGTGACGGCAGTCCTCGACCGCCCACCGCAGGTCGGGCCCGAACGTCAGCCGAGCCCACCGCACCGCGGCCCGATGACCGTCGGTGGTGGCCGGGAACGTCTTGTGGGCCAGCTCGCGGGCGGCCGCGTCGACCCCGACGAACGTGTGGGTCCGCTTGTGAACATCAGCACCAACGACAACCATGAGGCTGCCTCCTTCACGACAGATGAGGGACGGCTGGGCCGGTCGGCGGACACATCTCAGTGGGGGCGGTGCCACGCTCCTATCAAGTCACGCCGGCCGGTCCTTCACACCAGCCGCCGGCAAAACCGCACAAGGTCAACCCCGACAGGGGCGACAAGCACGCAGAGAGCCAGACGACCGGCATGAAGGACCCAACCACCGCACCAGCGGCACCGCCACCCTCACACTGAGACGCACGCAGAAGCCCGACCCTCCTACGAACGCCTCGCGCCTGATTCGACTCCTCTGCCTGGCGAAATTTTCTTCGAGGACGTTCGTACGCCGCGGCAACCCCGACGCCGCTCGTAGCCGGTCACTGTCGGTCGTAGGTACCCTCCACGTGCAGTGGTAGGCGGCGCCGACCTACGGTGCCCGTAGGGCCCGCCCGCAAGGATCTTCATTGCACGGGCGTCATACGGTGCGAGGATGGAGTGCTGCGGCTACTTTCACGACCCGTGGTTCTGATCTTGGTCCAGGGCACATCCGAGACGCAGGAGGACGGGTGGGGATGGCGAAACGACCGCGGACGACGATCAATGAGGCGCCGCTATCGCGCGTAGTCACGCCAAGGTTCGACAGCTGGTGGCGAGCGTCGGAAGGTGACAACAGATCCGCTGGAACGGCCTGATAAGGCAGAGGTCAGTGGTTCAAGTCCACTTAGGCCCACCCACCCATTGGCGTCCTGACCAGACATCCCACGGCTGGACTGGTCAAGGGGGGGATTCCTCTGGATCTGATTGTGGGCCGGTGCTCGCCGGGGTCAAGCCTCGTGCGTGAGAGGTCCACCCCATTGAGGAGGCGGCCCGGCAGGGCTCGGGCCGCGGGTTGACCGCGGCTGCGCTCCGGCGGGGGTTGGCTGGTCAGGAGGAATCCCGCTGTGTGAGGTTCTCTGGGTTCACGCGGCCAGGGCGGGTTGACTTTCGGTGTGCCAGGCGCGGTTTTCGTCGTAGCAGACTCCAGCCGTAGAGGAGCCCAGAATTAGTCACCCGCCGCAATGCGTTCTTTGGCTCGAGGGCCGAGCTCACGAGACGTCCGCGTCAGACAGCTGCGCCGCCGCCGCCCCGCCCTTACAGGGTCGAGGCGAATGGGTCGAAACCGTCCGGCAGCAGCGGAACCGCCCCCACCGTGCTCTCGACCTTGACGAATTGCCCTGACATGGCAGACTCCTGCGCCGAAAACAGCACGTCCACCGCGTGGTGGCCGAGCTCGCCCGA
>DASTIW010000002.1:0-2068 GCA_035717205.1 Propionibacteriaceae bacterium
CCCACAGCCCCATGTCGAGGGCATCGAGGGCGAGGTCTGTGCGCAGCGAGGTGGATACCTGCCAGCCGACGACCATGCGGGAGAACACGTCGAGGACGAACGCGGCGTAGACCCAGCCGGAGTGAGTGCGGATGTAGGTCATCCCACGTGAGTCAGGGTCAAGCAGGGACCGTTTGGCTGGCAGGTTGCCTTTGGTGCCAGGCGGCTTCTTCGTCCCAGGGCTGGTTGTTGACCAAGCACCACCAGAGCCGGCCGATGAGCTTGTTGGCAAGGTTGCGCAGGGCGGCGTTGTGGTGGTCGCCGAGTGCTCGTCGCCGGTCGTAGTGTGCCCGGGCGCCTGGTGATCGGGTAAGAGTGGCGTAGGCCCACCAATGACAGGCGTCGCCCAGCCGCTTGTTCCGCACTTTCCGTGCCTTGACGTAGTGTGAACGCCCCGATGCTCGGGTGACCGGGGCAGTGCCGGCGAAGGCGCGGAGGTTGTCAGCACTGGTGAAACGGGTCGGATCGTCGCCGACCTCGGCTAGCACCCGGCCCGCCAGGACCGGGCCGAGGCCGGGCGCCGAGCGCAGTACGGGCGCCAGGGCGTGGCGGTCAAGCTCGGCGGCCAGTGCGGCCTCGAGCTGGTCGACCGTTGTCCGCATCGCAACGACGATCTGCAGCAGCCCGGTCACGGTCAGGGCCAGCGCTGTCTCCACCTGCGGTGGCTGCCGCAGCGCCGGCGCCTTCAGATCAGCGAGGATCTGTTCGACCAGGGCCGGGTCGTTGCGGCGGCCGCAGCGGTGCAGGATTGCCACCACCCGCCGCCGGGTAAGCGACGCCGCTGCGTTCGGGGACGGGGCCGCCGCCAAGACCGCGGTGGCAGCGTGGTGCTTCAGGTTCGGGAATGCCTTGACGGCTTGGGGGTAGAACTCCAACAGCACCGACCGGAGCCGGCTGAGCGTCTGATGCCACGCCCAGATCGCCTCTTGGTGCTGGCGCGCCAACGCCTTCACCGTGCGGGCCTGCTCACTGATCTGCGGCAACGGCCGATGGAGGTGCCGGTCAGTGCGCAGAATGTTGGCCAGCACGATCGCGTCGCCGGGATCGGACTTGCCGCCGGACTGGACATGTCGTTCGCGATAGCGCGCCACCGCTCGCGGATTGATCGGGTAGACGGTGAACCCGGCCGCCGCGAGGGCAACCACGAACAGGTTCTTGTCGGTCTCAATCGCCACAGGGGTGCCGGTTTGGCAGCCGCCATGCTCGGCGATCAACTGGAGCAGCTGAGCAAAGCCGGCCGCGTCGGCGCTGACTCGGACCTTGGTCACCGTTTTGCCCAACTCGTCGACCAGGGCGATGTCGTGATGTGCCTCTGCCCAGTCGATCCCACACGTAATCATGAAAGCCCTTTCGCCGCCGGGAATGGAATGAGCGTCCGGGCAAGCGCGGCGACCTAATGGACAGCGCTCAACGGCGCGGCATCTCACAAGCCGACCACTTCCCCGATGGCTGGCAGGGTCACCGTCTACGTTACGAGACCTCTGCGCGAAGTCGGTTGCATCAACAGCAGTGATCACCTACCAGCAGCTCACACCACTCAGACTGCGACAGGGCCGGTCAAGTCTCAGTGAACCCCCGCCAACCACCTCGGACGTGTCGAGCACCAGCCCGACCCTCCCATTAGGTCAGGTCCGCAACCCATAGCCGGTTCGGCGCGGTCGCGGTGAACTGTCGCTCGACCAGGTCCTGCGGCCGTGGCGTCTCGGCGCCGTCGCTGTGAGTGGTCGTGCGGGTCTTCTCTCGTGGGATCCCGCGCAGCCCCTCGGTTCTCATCAGACGTTCCACCGTGCAGCGGGCCACCTGATGACCCTTCCTCCGCAACTCGGCGTGGACCTTACGGGCGCCGTAGACGCCCAGGTTCTCGGTATGCACAGTCTTGATCTCCTCGACGAGCTCGGCGTCCCGCACCGCACGTGGCGAGGGGACCCGATTCTTGGCGGCGTAGTAGGTGCTCGGGGCGATCTGCACACCCGCGTCCTTCAGGACGGCGCAGATCGGCTCGACCCCAAGCTCACGGCCCTCGACGACT
>DASTIW010000003.1:0-159746 GCA_035717205.1 Propionibacteriaceae bacterium
ACGGCCGTCAAGTACGCACCGTCGTCATCGACGAAGACCGCGCACCGTGGGTCCGCTGGGCCTACGAGAAGTACGCCACCGGCGACTGGACCACCTCGATGATCCGAGACGAGTTCAACCGCCTCGGCGTCACCACCCGCCGCCGGCCGAACAAGCCAGAACGCCCGATCGCCAACAGCCACGTCAACGCCATCCTCCGAAACCGCTACTACGTCGGCGTCGTCCGCTACGAGGGGGTCGAGTACCCCGGAAGCCACGAACCGCTCATCAGCGAAGCTCTGTTCGACCAGGTCCAACGAGTGCGAGAGACGCGTCACACCAGCCGGGAGAAGCCGCGCGTCTGGAGCCAGTACCTCAAGGGATCGGTCTACTGCGGTCAATGCGGCGAACCGCTCAGCTTCGCCAAATCACGCAACCGCACCGGCAAGATCTACGACTTCTTCTACTGCCTCGGGCGCCAGAATATGAAAAACGGCTGCACCTTCCGCGCCATCCAAGTCCACCAGCTCGAAGACCTCGTCGCCGAGCACTGGCGAACCGTCACCCTCCGCGAGGAGCACATCAGTCAAATCCGCCAGATCGTGCTCGACCACATCGCCACCGTGCTACCGAAGCGTGCCGTAGTCCGGCAGTCAGCCGAAGCGACCCTCGCGAGCGTTGATGCCGCCAGCAAGAAGTTGCTCGACGCCTTCTACGCCGACGCCATCGACACCCACGAACTCAAGACCGAACAGCTCCGCCTTGCTGCTCAACGTGCCAAGGCTCAGGCGGAGATCGAGAAGCACGAAGTCAGCGAACATCACCTCCGAGAACGAGTCGAGAACTGTCTCGCGCTCCTCGACAACGCCCACGCTCACTACTTGGCCGCCGATGAGATCAGCCGCAAAGAGCTGAATCAGGCCGTCTTCGCGCACCTGTACGTCGATGACGACGAGATCGTCGCCAGCGATCTCAAGCCAGCCTTCCAGCGACTGCTCTCCGGGACCCTGGAGGCCGATCTGAAGACCGAACGGAAGAGGGAGCAGAACGCCCAGATCTCAACCAAGAACCTCTGGATCGTCCCAGAGGTCACCGAGTCGACCGACAGGGGCCAGGCGGAGGGCCATCACGACCTGCCGCCTCGGGCCCGCCGGGCGGCGCCCACGGCCCGTCTCGGGGCATTCCTCGCCCTGGAACGCCCCAGAGGTCGACTCCCTTGGGAAAAACACAACCGCGGCCCTCGAAAGGACCGCGGTTGGGATCTAACTATTTTGGTAGCGGGGACAGGATTTGAACCTGTGACCTCTGGGTTATGAGCCCAGCGAGCTACCGAGCTGCTCCACCCCGCGTCGACGAGGTCAACGATACGTGACTGATCTGTGAAGTGCCAAATCGGTGGTCAGTCCATCTCCGGCAGCAGCGTTCGAGCCTCGGCGTAGCTCAGGCCGGTCAGCTCGAGCAGGTCGGTGATGATGGACCGCAGCTGCGCAAGGATGACGACGGCGGAGATGCTGTCGGCCAACCTGAGGTGCGAACTGCCCTGACCAAGCTTCACCAGCCGGTCACGCGCAGCCGACGGCAGCCTGCGCTGGTCGAGCTCCCCGCTCATGAAGCGGATGACATCGGCGGTATCGGAGATCAACACCAGGTATGCCAGTGGTACTGGCTCGTTGCGCCACAGTGCGACAGCGCTACGCCGGGCGAGCACCCGGATATTGCGGCTGACCCGGTCCAACGGCAGCGCCAGTTCGGCGTACGCCTGCACAGCAGGAAGGTTGCGTCGGCGGAACGGGGACTGTCGAACGACGGCGAGTCCCTCGGAGGCCGCCTCGTTGAGCGCCGCGAGGTCACGTTCGGCTCCCCGCGCCTGCACCAAGACCGCGTCGGCTGACTCCGCGTCGTGACGGCGCAATGCCTGCTCCGCGGCGTCCAGTGTGGCGGCGAACTGAAGCAAAATCCGAGCCGCCAACAGCCGAGGCTTTCGCAACGGTGCGCTCGGTGCGATCGTGGCGATCAGCAGCGCACACGCGCAACCGATGACGGCGTCCAGCCAGCGATCCAACGCCTGCCCCGGGGTGGGCGCCAAGGTGACGATGATGGTCGACTGAACGCCCGCCTGGATGATCATCAGCTGACCCGCGCCGAGCAGTGTCGCCAGAGACATCGCCAGGGCTGCAACGACGAAGATCTGCCAGATGCCGGCACCGAAGTAGGTGACGAACAGGTCGCCGATGAGGACTCCGACAGCCACGCCGATTGCGACATCGACACCGCGCCGCAGACGCTGGCCGAACGAGATGCCTAAGCAGATGATTGCGGCAACCGGGGCGAAGAACGGTGTCGGGTGATGCAGCACATGCCGCGCCAACAACCACGCAATCGCCGCCGTCACCGAGCACTGCAGGATCAGGAAGGCCCGGGACCGCCACCGACTGACGCGGCGATCCAGCGAGTTGCGGCCCAGGCGTGCGGTGCGCTCGCTCAGATCAAAGGCTCGCAGCGTCATCTGCTGGATTGAGCGGGCCGGGGTTTCCATGGGGCCATCATCTCCTGACCCGATGTGGGGCCCACGAATGAGTTCGGCAGACTGAGGGACCGTGAACTCACCGATCCGCGTCACTGTCTGGGGCGAAAACCACCATGAGAACCGGGAGCGGGACCGTGCTGCCATGGCCGAGCGGTATCCGCAGGGCATGCACGGTGCCATTGCCGGCGGCCTGAAGGAGCTGCTTGGCGACCAGGTCGAGGTACGCACAGCGGTCCATCAGGACGAGCAGCATGGTCTGACCGACGAGGTGCTGGCCAACACCGACGTGTTGACCTGGTGGGGCCACATGGCGCACGCCACCGTAGACGACGCTGTCGTCGAGCGCGTCCATCAGCGAGTGCTCGGTGGAATGGGGTTGCTGGCCTTGCATTCCGCACACTTCTCGAAGATCTTCATCAAGCTGATGGCAACGTCGTGCTCGCTGGCCTGGCGCAACTCGGCTGATTCCGAGCTCATCTGGACTGTCTCACCGGCACATCCGATCGCGCGGGGGGTGCCGCACCCCATCGTCATCGATGAGCACGAGATGTACGGGGAGTTCTTCGACATCCCCGAGCCCGATGAGCTCATCTTCTTGTCGACGTTCTCCGGTGGAGAGGTGTTCCGCTCGGGCTGCTGCTATCGACGGGGCAAGGGCAAGGTGTTCTACTTCTCACCCGGCGACCAGGACTACCCGATCTACCACCACCCCGACATCAAGCGGGTGCTCGCCAACGCCGTCCAATGGGCAAATCCCGGTGTCAACGCCGACTTCGAAGCGCCGGCTGTGGTGAACCAGCCGGCACCATTCCTTCAGGGCGGCTCGCTGGTGGCCGACCGTGCCACCGCCGTCACGGGAGGTGACTCCCGTGTCTGACTCCTCGAAGATTCGAGCCGGGGTGATCGGCGTGGGCTGGGCCGGTGAGCAGCATCTGATCGGCTACTCGGCTGCCGACGACGTCGAGATCGTCGCGCTGGCCGGTATGGAGGCCGACCGGTTGAAGCTTCTCGGCGACACGTACGGGGCTGACCTGCGATACGCCGACTGGCAGCAGATGATCACGGAAGCCGACCTGGATGTGGTCAGCATCTGCACACCCACGTCGCTGCACGGGCCGATGGCCGTTGCGGCGCTGAACGCCGGCATCCATGTGCTGTCGGAGAAGCCGATGGCAGAGAACGCGTCCGTGGCGCAGCAGATGGTGGACGCCGCTGAGGCCAACGACAAGGTTCTTGATGTGTTGTTCAACCACAGACGTGGGGGACAGGTCAAGGCATTGAAGCAGATCATCGACTCGGGCCTGCTGGGCCGGATCTACTACGCCAAAGCTGGCTGGTTGCGGCGTGCCGGCATTCCCGGGTTGGGCAGCTGGTTCACCAAGATGAAAACCGCCGGCGGTGGCCCGATGATGGACATCGGCGTGCACATGTTGGACATGGCGCTGCATTTGTTGGACGAGCCGACTGTGGCCACGGTCAGCGCCACGACCTATGCCGAGTTCGGCCCCCGCGGAATCGGCGGTGCGACCGGGCTGGCCGGTCGAAAGTCCGGTGCCGGCGACTCGGTGGAATTCGAGGTGGAAGACCTCTCAACGGCATTCATGCGGCTGCAGACCGGCAGCACGTTGTTGTTGGAGACCAGCTGGGCGTCCTGGATTCCGCACGATCTCATCTATGTCAACCTTTATGGCTCCGACGGTGGCGCCACCATGGAGCTCGGCGGTTCCCCGGCGACGTATACCAAGCTCGAGGTCTGGACGGAGATCAACGGCTTCCCGGCCGAGATTCAGCCGGATATTCCTTCCAGCGGTGGACATACCGAGGCAGTGCTGGACTTCCTGGCCAAGGTGCGAAGCGACAGCCACGACACCCACCGAGGGCAGGAAGGGCTGGCACGATCCGTCGTCGTCGACGCCTGCTACGAGTCCGCGAAATCTCAGCGGGAGGTCGTGCTCTAGGGGCGGCGCACGTCCTCTGGCCGGCAGCTCGGGTGGCCCCGAGTTGCCGGTCCTTGCTGTGCCCACCTCCAGTTCACCTCCTCCAATGGCGGACACCCGGCGCAGTGCGACTACCCGTACCTCACACCACACCCAGACCTCGTACGACTCGGTGGTGCCAGCCAACACCTGGATCAAGATCATTCCAGCCAGGTTCGATCGCGGCAGTCTGGGTCCTCAGTGGCACCGCACATCAGCTGCAGGGTGACCAAGCGCGACGGCAATGGTCGATGGGGCGGTCGGGTGGACATGAAAGTCAAGTCGACGCATGGCGCGCTCACCTCGGTCGGCGACGTCGACGGCGACAAGCGGGGCGGACCTCATCGCTCGCAAGGACAGCTGCAAGCCGATCCTGTGCCGAGGTCCGGCGGCGCTCCTGCAACCCGGCATGGCAATGAGACGCCCCGAAACCGGACTGCTGTTCGTGGTCTGAGCGCCGACGACGTCGGAGGGCTGGCGCTTCACACACGATGTTGGCACTCCCCGCACGTTATAACGTGGGTGAAGTGCCAACATCCCACGTTAACGTGAAAAACCAACACCACCCCCGAACGCTCCTAGAGTGGGGGCGTGATCGAGGGGTTCAAGATCGGGCACCACACAGCTGACGGGAATGGCTGGCTGACCGGGACGACGGTGGTGCTGGCGACGGACGGTGCCGTGGGCGGGGTCGCCGTTCGCGGGGGTGGACCGGGAACCAGGGAGACCGATCTGCTGAATCCGACTGCCTTGGTGGAGCGGGTCAATGCCGTCGTTCTGACGGGTGGAAGCGCGTACGGGCTCGCGGCCGCCGACGGGGTGATGGGCGCACTGGCCGACCAGGGGATGGGGTTCCCGGTCGGGCCGGAGGCGCACCAGGTGGTACCCATCGTCCCCGCCGCGGTGATCTTCGACCTCGGTCGGGGCGGCGTATTCCAGCACCGTCCGACCGCAGAGTTCGGAGCCCGCGCACTGGCCGCGGCAACGGGGGACCAGCCGGTCACCGGTTCGGTCGGGGCCGGTACCGGTGCGCTCTGCGGCGGCTTGAAGTCAGGCTTCGGCTACGCCGAAGGCGCCCTTGCCGACGGTACCCAGGTGGGGGTCGCCGTGGTCGTCAACGCCGCCGGCTCCGCTGTCAACCCGAGCACGGGCGCCTTGTGGGCGGATCGGCAGGGTCGGATGCCCGCTCCTGCAACCGAGGAGCGTGCTGCGCTGGAGACCGCCAGATCGCAAGCGACGGTCACGCTCGCGACCACCATCGGTGTCGTGATGACGGACGCGACGCTGACCAAGGCACAGGCACACAAGGTGGCCGCCGTCAGCCATGACGGAATGGCCCGAGCTATCGCTCCGGTGCATTCGATGATCGACGGGGACACCGTCTTCTGCCTGGCCTCGGGGCACCGCCCGCCGAGCCAGGGTGCTGTGCCGGCACTGCATGCCTTCAACGCCCTGCTCGCGGGAGCCGCCGATCTGTTTACCGACGCCTGTCTGAATGCGATCATCACCGCGGACAGCCGGGCCGGATGGTCAAACTACGCGACACTGGCACCCTCGGCCGCGGGGACCATTCGGTGACGGCACGAGCGGTCCGGGTGCTCGTGCTCACGCTGGCCAGCGTGCTCGCCCTGCTCGCGTGCAGCCCCGACCCAACAAGCCTCGACCCTGCCGACCGGACGCTCAGGGTGGGAGCGTCGTTGGAGCCGCCGACATTGGACCCGACAGGCAGCGACGCCGCCTCGATCCCACAAGCGCTGCTCTACAACGTGTACGAGACGTTGGTCAAGATCAACACCGATGGTGAGATCCGGCCGCTGCTCGCGCAACGGTGGGAGATCAGCAAGGACCACACCCGCTATACATTCACGCTCGCGAAGGCTACCTTCGCCAGCGGACGACCCGTGACCTCTGAGGATGTGGCCTGGAGCATCAAGAAAGTTCGCGGCGGGCACAACATCGCCGCCGCCAGCCAGCTGTCGGTGATCAAATCGGTCGACACGCCAGACGCCTCCACGGTGGTCTTTCGGCTGTCGAGGCCCAGCAACTCATGGCTGTTCGCGATGGCGTCCACGGCTGGGATGATCTTCGACTCGCACTCCACCTCGGACTTCGCCACCGTACCGGCCGGGTCGGGGCCGTACCGGCTTGAGCGCTGGACGAAGGGGTCCGACCTCGTGCTGGCCCGCAACGATGCCTACTGGCAGGTCCGTCCCGCCTTCGCCTCGGTCACGTTTCGCTATTTCGGTGACCCGAACGCGATGAACAGCGCGCTGCTGTCCGGCGGGCTCGACGTGATCACCAACCTGCAGGTGCCGCAGACGCTGCCTCAGTTCGCCGACCCATCCCGCTTCACGGTGACGGAGGGCACCACCAACGGTGAGGTGGTGATGGCGCTGAACAACTCCGCCAAGCCGCTGCAAGACAAGCGGGTCCGGCAGGCGATCAACTATGCCGTCGACCGTCGCGCTCTGGTTGACACCGTCTGGAATGGCAAGGGCACCTTGATCGGCTCGATGGTGCCGCCCACCGACCCGTGGTACACCGACCTCTCCAAGACCTACCCCTACGATCCGGCGAAGGCCCGACAGCTGCTCGCCGACGCAGGCTACGCAAAGGGCCTCCCGCTCAGGATGCGCGTACCGGTCGTCCCGTACGCGACCGCCTCCGGCCAGTTCGTCGCGAGCCAGCTGGCGGATGTGGGCATCCAGGTCAGCATCGAGGAGCTTGAGTTCCCCCGCTGGCTGGACCAGGTGTTCACCAAGGCGGACTACGACATCTCGATCGTCGCGCACGTCGAGGCGCGCGACATCGTTCGATTCGCCGACCCCCGGTACTACTTCCGCTACGACAACCCGGCCGTCACCCGGCTGGTGGCAGAGGCGGACGCGGGGAACGAGACGGCGCAGATCGCCAAGATGAAGCAGGTTGCGCTGATCCTGGCTCAGGACGCCGCTGCCGACTGGCTGTTCTTGCTGCCGAACCTGGCGGTCAGCACCGCGGAGGTGACCGGCGTGCCGAAGAACGCGACGACGCTGAGCTTCGACCTCTTCACGATCGACAAGTCCAGCTGACGCGGCCAGCGCGCGCTGGACCTGACGACGGCTGGGAGCCACGAGAACCCGGACCCGCGGACGGTCACCAGGCAACGGAGGCCGTAGCCTGAGGCGGTGCCGAACCTGCGCCGATCCCAGGCACGCCGGCTCTCCAGGCTGTCGGTCACCGTCGGCACCCGGATCGCGGTCTTCCTGGTCAGCCTGCTGCTGGCGTCGATGTTGATCTTCGTCGTCTGTGCTGCACTGCCGGGAGATATCGCACAGGTCATCCTCGGTCAGAATGCCACCGAGGAGTCGCTCGCATCGCTGCGGAGAAGCCTCGGCCTGGATCGGCCATTGCTGACGCGCTACCTCGACTGGCTGACCGGCATGGCGTCGGGTGACTTCGGGGCGTCCTTGCTGACACGGCTGCCGGTATCCGCTCAGATCGGCAGTCGGCTCGCGGTCACGGCCTGGCTGGTGTCGCTGAGCATGTGCGTCGCGTTGCTGATTGCCCTACCGGTCGGGGTGCTGGCCGCGGTACGACGGCGGCGGGTGTCCGGCACGGTGCTGTCGGCGGTATCCCAGATCGGTCTGGCGATCCCCGCGTTCTGGGCCGGGATCCTCGCCGTCTTCGTGTTCGCGGTGAAACTGCGCTGGCTGCCCGCGAACGGGTACGTGGCACTGCGAAGCGACCCCGGCCAGTGGGCAGCGCATCTGGTGCTGCCGGTAGTCGCGCTGGCGCTGGTCCAGTCATCGGTGCTGATCCGCTACGTCCGTTCCGCGATCGTCGAGGTGCTGGAGGAGGACTACATCCGAACGGCGCGGGCCGTTGGCTGGACCCGGACTGGGGCGCTCTGGCGGCATGGCGTCCGCAACGCCGCGATCTCGGTGGTCACCGTGCTAGGTCTCCAGCTGGCCAGCCTGCTGGTCGGTGCCATCGTGATCGAGTCCGTGTTCGCCCTCCCGGGTCTGGGGCAGCTGCTACTGGATGCCGTTGCGCAGCGGGACTTGATGGTGGTCCAGGGCACGGTGATGGTACTGGTGTTCGCGGTGCTGATGATCAACACGGTGGTGGACCTGTCGTACCTTGTGCTGGACCCGCGGATCCGGGTAGGCAGCCGATGAGCAGGACCACGCTGGTGGCCGGGTCCGCGCTGGTCGGGCTGATCGTCCTGCTGGCGGTGGCCTCTTACCTGTGGACGCCCTACGATCCGGTCCGGGTGGACCCGTCCGCCCGGCTGCTGCCGCCGTCGGGCAGCCACTGGTTGGGCACCGACGGCTTCGGCATCGACATCGCCAGCAGGATCATGGTGGCCGCGAGGACCGGCCTGCTGGTGGGCGTGATCGCCGTCGGAATCGCGGCCTTGTTCGGAGTGCCGGTGGGCATGCTGGCCGGATCGCTCGGGGGCTGGCCGTCGGAGATCGTGATGCGGATGACCGACGTGCTGTACGCCTTCCCTGCACTGCTGCTGGCAATCCTGCTCGCGGCCGCCTTCGGTGCGTCGACCTGGACCGCGATGGTCGCGATCGGCATCGCGAGCGTGCCTGCGTTCGCGCGGGTAGCTCGGGCCGGGACGGTGCAGGTGATGTCGTCGGACTACGTGCTGGCCGCCCGTTCGTGCGGGACCGGGAGAACCGCCATCGCGGTACGCCACGTCCTGCCCAACGTGGCGCCCGTGGTGGGCGTGCAGGCGTCGGTCGCGTTCGGGATCGCCATCCTGGCCGAGGCGGCGCTCAGCTACCTCGGGCTCGCCACGCCGCCACCCACTCCGACCTGGGGACGGATGCTGCGAGATGCTCAGAGCTACCTGTTCACCTCACCGCTGCTGGCGCTGTGGCCGGGCCTGGCGATCGCGGCCGCCGTACTCGGTTTCAACCTGCTGGGCGACGGGCTGCGCGACGCGTTGGACCCGAGGCTCAAGGAGCATTCCCGATGAGCGTGCCGCGCGCGGATCGTCTGCTGTCTGTCCGCGACCTGTCGGTGTCGTTCGGACGTGACCAGCGGCCGGTGCTGGACCGGGTGTCGTTCGACATTGCACCGGGCCAACGGCTTGGACTGATTGGCGAGTCGGGCTCCGGGAAGTCGTTGACGGCGCTGTCGGTGATGGGCCTGCTGCCCGAGGCGGCAGCCAGCACCGGATCCATCCGATGGCGCGATACCGAGCTCCTCGGCAGATCCGACCGGTACCTGGCTCGGCTGCGTGGGGCCGACCTCGGTATGATCTTCCAGGAGCCGATGACGGCGCTCGACCCCACCATGCGGGTGGGTCGACAGGTGGCGGAGGTCATTCGCCTTCATCGACCGGGCCGAGACGAGAGTCCCCGCGAACAGGTGCAGCATTTTCTGTCCGCGGTCGGGCTTGCCGACCCGACCCGCGTCGCGAACTCCTATCCACACCAACTGTCCGGGGGCCAGCGGCAGCGCGTCGTGGCAGCCATGGCGATGGCAAACAGCCCGGCGCTGCTGATCTGTGACGAGCCCACCACGGCGCTCGATGTCACGGTCCAGGCCCGCCTGCTGGCCATGATCGACGACGTTCTGACCGCCGAGCAGGCGGCCTGCCTGTTCATCAGCCACGACCTCGCGGTGGTGGCGCAGGTCTGCAGCTTCGTGCTGGTGATGCTCGGCGGTCGGGTCGTGGACGCCGGCCCGGTCGAGCAGCTGTTCGGGGCGCCAGCGCACCCGTACACGGCTGGTCTGGTGGCGACCTCGCGACTCGACCGGGTCGAGCCGGGCCAGCGGCTGCCTGTCCTCAGCGACTTCTATCCCGGCGCGCAGGTGGCGCCATGAACGTCAGCGCGAGCTCAGTCCGTGCGACACCAGATGGCCCCGAACCGGGAGTCTTCGACATCCGCCGGGTCAGGCGTACCTTCGGTCACGGTGAGCGACGGGTCGCCGCCGTCGATGGCGTGTCCTGCTCGATTCGTGCGGGGGAGCGTTTCGGGATCGTCGGGGAGTCGGGGTCAGGCAAGTCGACACTGGTTCGGATGCTTGCGGCGCTGGACCGCCCAACCAGCGGGTCGATCGACTTCCGAGGACAGGCCATTGGTCACCTCCCCGAGCGCGAGCTCGGCTTCCTGCGCAGTTCCGTCCAAGTGATCTTCCAAGACCCGCGATCCTCGCTGAACCCCCGGATGCGGGTCGGTGACATCGTCACCGAGCCCTTGCGCTCGCGGTTGCTGCGCGGTCGCCGAGATGTACCGGCTGACCGTTCCCGCCGGCTGGCCGAGGTCCTGGACGCCGTCGGACTGCCGAGAACTGCCGCCCGCCGATATCCCCACGAGTTCTCCGGCGGTCAGCGCCAGCGGATCGCCATTGCGCGTGCCCTCGCGCCGAACCCCTCCGTCCTGATCGCCGACGAGCCCGTCTCGGCTCTGGATGTCTCGGTTCGGGCGCAGGTGCTGAACCTGCTCAACGACCTGGTCCGCGATGCACGTCTCACCTTGGTCTTCGTCTCCCACGACCTCACCGTGGTACGCCATGTCTGCGACAGCGTCGCGGTGATGCGGGCGGGCCGCATCGTGGAGATCGGCCCGACCGCGCAGGTCTTCGGCAGCGCCCAGGCCGACTACACCCGGGAGCTGCTGGCGGCCGTTCCGCACCTACCGCTCTGACCTGCTCCGTAGGCAGCAGCGGACGGGTGGCTGGACCGAGGTCGGCGGCAGCTCCACAGCCGGCGGTGAGACCGCGGAAGGCGGAGCCGGCTGGGTTCTTAGAATGTGGTCTCGTCCTGCTGGCCGTCCCGCCAGCGTGGGCACGTCGGCTGAGAAGGAATCATGAAGGCACTTCTGCTCGAGAACATCCATCCGGAGGCTCAGCGGCTGCTGACTGAGCGAGGCATCGAGGTGGAGAACCGTAAGGGGGCGCTCGACCAGGCGGAGTTGATCGAGGCGGTCCGATCCGTCGACCTGCTCGGTATCCGCTCGAAGACCAACGTGACCAGGGAAGTGCTGGAGTCGGCGCCGCACCTGATGGGGATCGGGGCCTTCTGCATCGGCACCAACCAGATCGACCTTTCCGCGGCGTCGACCCAGGGGACGGCCGTCTTCAACGCCCCCTTCTCCAATACCCGCAGCGTGGTGGAGCTGGTGATCGCTGAGATCATCTCGCTGGCGCGGCACCTGACCGACAAGAACGCCAAGATGCACGCCGGCATCTGGGACAAGTCGGCGGCCGGCGCCCACGAGGTACGAGGCCGTACGCTCGGCATCGTCGGGTACGGCAACATCGGCAGCCAGCTGTCAGTGGTGGCGGAGTCGCTGGGCATGCGGGTGCTGTTCTACGACGTCGCCGACAAGCTGGCCCTGGGCAACGCCCGCCGCTGCGACACGCTGGACGAGCTGCTGGAGCATGCCGAGACGGTGTCGCTGCACGTCGACGGCCGGGCAGGCAACGCCGGCCTGTTCGGAGCCGAGCAGTTCGCCAAGATGCGACCTCGGAGCATCTTCTTGAACCTCTGCCGCGGCATCGTCGTGGACCACGAGGCGCTCCGCGAGCACCTCGAGTCAGGCCATCTCGCCGGAGCCGCCGTCGACGTGTTCGCCGACGAGCCCAAGTCCGCTGGCGACCCATTCGTCTCGAGCCTGCAGGGCATGCCCAACGTCATCCTGACCCCGCACGTCGGCGGCTCGACCGAGGAGGCACAGGAGGACATCGGCCGCTTCGTCGCCGGCAAACTGCGGGACTTCGCCGCGGGTGGCACCACCACGATGTCGGTCAACATGCCTCAGGTCCAGGTGGACGACAGCCTGCATCGCTGCCGGATCCTGCACCTGCATCACAACGTCCCCGGAGTGTTGGCCACCGTCAACGGGGTGCTCGCCGACTTCGGCGTCAACATCGAGAGCCAGATGCTGTCCACCCGCGCCGACCTCGGATACGTCATCACTGACATTGCCGGCTCATTGCCGGCCGAGCTGGTGGACAAGCTTCGTGGCCTCCCCGAGACGGTCCGTCTGCGTACCATCCCATGACGGATCGGCTCCAGATCGTGACAACCGCAATCGTTTCGAGCTAGTCCGGCAGCTCCGGGTCCGCGCCGTCGGATTCGGCGAACTGCGCCAGCAGGGCGTCGTGCAGGCGTCCGTTGGTGGCGTACGCGCCGGCTCCGTGCGGGCCCGGCTTGCCGTTCACGTCGGTGAAGCGGCCGCCTGCCTCGGTGACCACGATGGAGCAGGCCGCCATGTCGTGCAGGGCGAGGTCGGGCTCGCAGGCAATGTCCACTGCACCTTCGGCCAGCAGCATGTACGACCAGAAGTCTCCGTAGGCACGGGTCCGCCAGCAGGTACGGAGAAGGTCGACGAACTCCTGCCCGCGTCCGGACTCCACCCAGCCGGAGACGGAGGAGTAGCTCAGGGACGCGTCGTCCAGCGCGGCGACATCGGAGACGTGGCACGGCGCAGCGGACATCAGCGACTTGCCGCAGTAGGCGCCGCCGCCGAGGCTGGCCCACCAACGCCGACCCAGCGCCGGGGCACTGACCACACCGACGACCACTTCGTCGTTGATCATCAACGAGATCAGGGTTGCCCAGACCGGAACGCCGCGCACGAAGTTCTTGGTGCCGTCGATCGGGTCGATCACCCAGCGCCTCGGGCCCCAGCCGGTGTCGCTCAGCTCTTCGCCGTGTACGGCGTCCCGTGGCCTGGCGCGCCCGAGCGTACGCCGAAGGGCCTCCTCGACGGCGGTGTCGGCGTCGGTGACCGGGGTCAGGTCGGGCTTGGCGGTGACGTGCAGGTCGAGAGCCTTGAACCGGCTCATCGTGATCGAGTCCGCGTCGTCGGCGAGCAGGTGGGCCAGGCGCAGGTCGTCGGTCAGTCCTCGGTACGCAGCGGAGGCGACCGCGGACTGTCCAGGGGTTGCAGGCATGGCGGATACGTTACTGGCCCGAGCTGATCATCCGGCGGAAGGACTCCAACCTGACGGCCGGGAGTTCGCCTAGGCTGACCGCCGTATCCAAAGCACACTCGGGCGCACCAGTCTGGTGCGTGCAGCCGCGAGGACAGCCGGCGCTGAGCTGGGCGAGGTCCCCGAACGCGGTGATGATCCGGTCGTGGCTGACATGACTGAGCCCGAACGAGCGGACGCCGGGGGTGTCGATCACCCAGCCGGCTTGGTCGGGCAGCTGCAGGGCAATTGCTGAGGTGGAGGTGTGCCGGCCCCGGCCGGTCACCTCGTTGACCACCCCGATGGCCCGGAGCGCACCCGGGATCAGCGCGTTGACCAGGGTCGACTTGCCGACGCCTGAATGGCCGACGAAGACGCTGCGGTGGTCGGCCAGGAATGCCCGGATCTCGGTGAGGTCAGCACCTGGCTGGATGACGGTCACGGGCACCCCAAGCGGGTCATAGGCGGCCATCAGCTCGACCGGGGAGGCCAGGTCAGCCTTGGTCAGGCAGAGCAGCGGCGACAGGCCGGCGTCGAAGCCCGCGACCAGGATGCGGTCGATCATGCCCGTCCGTGGAGGTGGGTCCGCCAGGGCGGTGACGATCACCAGCTGATCCGCGTTGGCGACGATCGGCCGCTCGAACGGGTCGTCGTCGTCGGCCGTGCGGCGCAGCACCGTCTTCCGTTCCTCGACGCCGACAATCCGGGCGAGCGTGCCGGGTTCGCCGGAGGTGTCGCCGACGAGTCGCACCCGGTCACCGACGATCACGCCGGTCCGCCCGAGCTGGCGGGCTTTGGTCGCGCTGACGTCGCGCCCGTCGATGAGGCATCGATAGCGGCCCCGGTCGACGGTGATGATCATGGCGACCTCGGCCTCGGAATAGTCCGGTCGATCCTTGGTACGAGGCCGGGTCCGGCGACGGGGGCGGTCGAATCCCTCGTGCTCGTCGGTGCGCAGACCTCGGAAGGTCACTGAGGCGCCTCCCGGCGTACCGCATCGGACTGGCCGGTCCGGGCGTCGGAGAACTGCTCCGAGTCCGAGATCATCGCCGCCCACAGGTCCGCGAACTCAGGCATCGTCTTGCTGGTGCACCCGATGTCATCAAGCTCGATGTCGGTGACCACCAGTCCAAGCAACGCGCCGGCCTGCGCCATCCGATGGTCGGCGTAGGTTCGCCACAGACTGCCGCCCAGGAGTCGGGGGTGAATGGTCAGCCCGTCGGCGGTCTGGGATACGTGGGCGCCTAGAGCGTTCAGGTTGGCCTCCAGGGCGGCCAGCCGGTTGGTCTCGTGCCCGCGGATGTGGGCCACCCCACGAATGTGGCTGGTGCCGTCGGCCAGCGCGGCCATCGCGGCAACCACCGGAGTCAGCTCGCTGGCGTCGTGCAGATCAAGATCAACCGGGTGTAGCTCGTCGCGGCCGTGGACCGTCAGCCCGCCGTCATGGAGAACCACCTCAGCACCAAACCGCCGGAAGATCGCGCAAAGCTGCTCGCCCGGCTGGTGGGTCCGAGCCGGCCAGTGCGGAACGGTGACAGATCCGCCGGTGATCGCGGCCGCCGCCAGGAACGGAGCGGCGTTGGAGAGGTCCGGTTCGATGCTGACGTCCAGCGGGGCGATGGCGCCCGGCGAGACCACCCAACGGTTGCGCTTCGAGTCGTCCACAGTCACGCCGCGGTCCCGCAGCATCGCGACAGTCATGTCGATGTGCGGCTGCGAGGGGATCGCGCCGCCCTGGTGCCGAACGTCCACACCGTGAACGTAGCGGGCACCCGCCAGCAGCAGCGCCGACACGAACTGGCTGGAGTCTGACGCGTCCACCGTGACGACACCGCCTGGCAGCAGAGGATGGCCGTTGATGGTGAACGGCAGCGCCAGGGCGTCAGCCTCGATGCTCGCGCCGAGCGTCGCCAACGCCTCCAAGATGACGTCCATCGGACGCGCGTACGCCTGCTCGTCGGCGTCGAAGGTCACCGGGCCATCCGCAAGCGCCGCCACCGGCGGCACAAAGCGCATGACCGTGCCGGCGAGACCGCAGTTGATGGTCGTGCCTGCGGTGAATCCAGCCGGCGGATCCACCCGCCACTGACTGCCTTCTTCGGCGATCTGCACGCCGAGCGAGCGCAGGGCGGCCCGCATCAGGGCGGTGTCGCGGGCTTCCAGGCCGCCGGTGATCGTCGACGAGCCGGAGGAGAGCGCCGCCAGCACCAGCGCCCGGTTCGTCTCCGATTTGGAGCCGGGGACCCGAACGGTGGCTTCGATCGGCGCCGGCGCACTCGGGGCCGGCCAGGCTAGTGGTGTAGGCACGACCCCGAGTCTAGGACCGCGCTCAGTTCTCGCCGAGATGGATGTTCTTGGCGACCTTGCGTGCGCTCTTGTTCAGCTTCTTGGCCTGCTTCTGAGCCTCTTTGGCGGCGGCAGCCGCCGAGACCTTCGCTTCCTTCGCCGCCCGTGCCGCAACGCTCTGCGCCTCGGCAGCGGCCCGGCGCGCGGTGGCGCGACCCTGCTTCAGCTGCTTGGCGCCGAACTTCTTGTTGCTGCGCTTGAGCTCCTTGGCTGCCTTCTTCTTCGCCTTCCGGGTGGTGGCCACGGCGGCACCGACGAGCATCGCACCCTCGGCCAGGGCGGCGTCGCTGATGGCCCGAGTCTCCTTGGCCACCTTGTGGCCGGCCTTGCGGGTGTCTTTGGCCAACAGCTGGCCGCTGGTGTGGGCGCGGTACGCCAAGCTCGGCCGTCCCTCCGTGTCCCGAGCGGCGATCAGCACACCGCCGAGCAGGCTTGCGTTCTTGAGGAAGTGCGACTTGTCCAGGGCCCGCTCTTCCTCGGAGGTACGGGTCCAGAACGGGTGCCTCGCCAGCGTGCTGGGGATCAGCGATGCCGCCAGCAGCAGCGAACCCACCCGTCGGCCCTTCCCGCTGGCAAGTGCGACACCGCCGAGCAGCTGCAGTGCGCCATTCAACCGGACGAGCGAGGCTGCATCCTCGGGGATGGCGTTGGCGGCCTGCTCCGGCAGGTATCTCTTGACCGCGGGCACCAGTCGCTCCGTCAAGGGCTCCGCAGCGGCGACGAACGGTTGAGGATTCTTGACCGCCTTCACTCCACTCACGACGAAGTACGAGGCCAGCAAGGTCCGGGAGGCAGCGCGCAGGAGAGTCATGGGTTATTACTACCGTGATCGGGACCGAACTAAAAGACCGGCCCGCCGGTTCTGACCGGGACCTCTGAGGGTCCAGCAGTGGCGGATGCCTGTGCGACACCTGCGCCATCGACCCCGCTGTCGTGTCACCGCCGGGCGGTAGCGTGGCTTTCATGTGCGGACGGTATGCATCCTCGGCCAGCACCGACGATCTGGTGAACCAGTTCGACGTCGATGACGTGTTCCCGGATCTGCCCGGACCGGACTACAACGTCGCCCCCACGGTTGCAGTCCCCGCTGTGCTCGAGCGCGCCGACAAGCAGACCGACCACGTGCGTCGTCGGTTGGCCCCGCTGGTCTGGGGGCTGGTTCCGTCCTGGGCGAAGGATCCCTCGATCGGCTCCCGCATGATCAACGCGCGGCTGGAGACAGTGGCCGAGAAACCGGCATTCCGCAAGGCCTTCAGCACCCGACGGTGCCTGCTGCCGGCGGACGGCTTCTACGAGTGGTACACCCCCGATGCTGCTGCCCAGGCGCTAGGTCGACCTGCCAGGGCGCATCGGCCGATCAAGGAAAATCGGGCTGTCAAGACGAAGAAGCAGCCGTTCTTCATCCACCGCGCCGACGGCGGTCTGCTGGTGATGGCCGGGATCTACGAGATCTGGCGCGACCCGACGAAGAGCCGCGACGACCCAACCGCGTGGTTGCGCACGTGTGCTGTGATCACGACCGAGGCAACTGATGCGGTCGGCCACATCCACGACCGAATGCCGATGGTGATCGGGAAGGACGCCTATGACGCCTGGCTGGACCCTACGCTCACCGATCCCGACGAGGCTCTTCGGCTGTTGGAGGTGACCGACGCCGGTGCGCTGGAGGTCTACGCCGTCTCCACCGACGTCAACAGCGTGAAGAACAATGATCCTTCGCTGGTGCGACCGCTGGAGACCGCAGACGAGGCCGTCTCCGGCGAGGAGTCTGCCGATGACAGCGAGCCGACCCTGCTGTGAGCAGCCACATTGTCGAGGTGACCACCCCGACAGGGCCTGGCCGTCTCTTCGTCGATGAGCCCGCTGTCGACGCGGCCGGTGTCGCTCTGCTGCTCGGCCACGGAGCGGGCGGCGGTGTCGACGCTGCCGACCTTGCCCTGCTGGCACGTCGGCTGCCGCCGCACGGCGTCACGGTGGTGCGATTCGAGCAGCCGTGGCGGACGGCAGGCAAGAAGGTCGCTGCCGCACCACCAAGGTTGGATCTGGGCTGGCGGGCGGCGGTGGCGGCGCTGCTCGACCGCGGCCAACCGATAGGTCGATTGTTCTTCGGCGGTCGCAGCGCCGGCGCCCGGGTCGCCTGCCGGACCGCCTCAGATTACGACGTCTCCGGTGTGGTGTGTCTCGCCTTTCCGCTGCACCCGCCTGGCCGGCCGGACCGCTCACGGGCAGCCGAGCTGTCTCTGCCCCGGGTGCCGCGGTTGGTTCTCCAGGGCAGCGGTGATGCGTTCGGCGGGCCGGACGAGGTCCGTCGGGCAGCCGCCGGGAACCCCCTGGTGCGGGTCGTCGAGCTCCCGGGCGCCGACCATGGCTTCCGTCTGGCGGCCGCCTCACCGCTCTTGCCATCCGAGCTGCGGGAGCTCATCGTGACCGAGGTGTGCGGCTTCCTCCAGGTGTGACCGGCCGTTCAAAGCGGCGCGATCAGACCCAGCGTCGGGAATAAGGCTGCAACGGTCACGTTGTACGAGGCATGATTTGTGCGGAGCGCCGACGTTCGGGGGCCGGGACCGAAGAGCGCGTCGGTGCCCGCTCGCCGGTACTCTCGTACGTGATGAGCATTCCGAGCAGCCCCGCTGTCACCCATACCCCTGCAGAGTTGGCCGACGATAACCGGTCGGCCGAGTCCGCCGAAGAACGGCATGCGCGGTTCGAGGCCGACGCGCTCGGCTTCTTGGATCAGCTGTATGCGGCCGCCCTGCGGATGACCCGCAACCCGGCCGACGCGGAGGACGTGGTTCAGGAGACGTACGTCAAGGCGTACTCCTCCTTTCACCAGTTCACTCCCGGCACGAACCTCAAGGCCTGGTTGTACCGGATCTTGACGAACACCTACATCAACTCGTATCGCAAGAAGCAGCGGCAGCCGCAGATCTCCGATGGTGAGAACATCGAGGACTGGCAGCTGGCTCGGGCCGAGTCACACACGTCCACTGGGCTGAAGTCTGCCGAGATGGTGGCTTTGGAGAACCTGGCGGACTCCGATGTGAAGGAGGCCTTGCAGCAGCTTGCGCCGGACTTCCGGCTCGCGGTCTACCTGGCCGACGTCGAGGGCTTCTCCTACAAGGAGATCGCAGAGATCATGGATACACCGATCGGGACCGTGATGTCCCGACTCAACCGGGGACGGACCCAGCTGCGCAAGCTGCTGGCCGACTACGCCAGCGAACGTGGCCTGTTGCGCCACGAGGGGAGCGGGGCATGAGCGAGGACCTGACGGCCGCCGACGCGGGTGACTGTGAGCATGTGCTGGAGAAGGTGTACCAGTTCATCGACCACGAGTTGGACACCGCGAGCAGTGACGCGATCCGTCAGCACCTGGTGGCCTGTGAGCCGTGCCTGGACCGGTTCGACGTGGAGCAGGCGGTCAAATCGCTCGTGCACAAGCGCTGCGGTGGTGATCAGGCCCCCAACCATCTGCGCGAAAAGGTGCTCGGTCGGTTGGCCGTCGCGCGGGAGCAGACCCGGCTGGCCTGACAGCTCTTCCAACACGAAACCCCACGGTGGTCGTTCCCGCGGGGTTTCGTGGTTTTTCGGTTCGTGCGACTTCTCAGGCGTTGGGGCGCTTGCCGTGGTTCGCGCCCTTCTTCCTGCGGGCGCGGCGCTTGCGGCCAGTCTTGCCCATCTGAGCCTCCTCAGTCGTCTCGTCCTCGTGTGTGTCGAGGACCGGTGGTGTCTGTGCCGGTGGGCACGGCTGCCTATTGTGCCAGAAGTCGGCGGCTGTACCGAAACTGCGAAGCCAGCTTCCGGCCACGGCGGACTACCCCAGAGGCGACCTAGTGGATCGGCTCCGCCGGCTCCAGCACCGGCCGGACGCCCGGATCGCCGACATCGGCGAAGTAGTCCTTCTGCCGAGTGATGTCGGTGCCGTTGGATACCTTCATCGCCCGCATCACCAAGGTGCCCAGCACCAGCACCAGCAGGTTGAGCGCCAGCGCCGTCACCCCGATGTAGCCGGCGTCGCCCAGCAACGGCACGACGGACAGCGAGTTGGCGAACGGCCGTGTGGTGCAGGCCGTGCAGTACCCGTACGCGGTGATGGTGCCGAAGATCATCCCGGCGGCCCACCCCGCCAGCAGGGCCCAGCGGTGGAACCAGCCGGTGAACAGGCCGAAGACGATCGAGGGCAGCGTCTGCAGAATCCACAGACCGCCGAGCAGCTGGAAGTTCAGCGCGTTCTGCTTGTCCAGCAGCAGCACGAAGACCAGCGCCCCCACCTTCGTCACCAGGGAGGTGATCTTGGAGACCCTCGCCTCCTGGTAGTCGGTGGCATCAGGCTTGAGGTAGGCCTTGTAGACGTTGCGGGTGAAGAGGTTCGCCGCGGCGATGGACATGATCGCTGCCGGAACCAGAGCCCCGACGGCGATGGCCCCGAACGTGACCCCGGTGAACCAGTCGGGGAAGTTGTCCTCGAACAGCTGCGGGATGACGAGCTGCGGGTTGACCTTGCCATCCAGACCCATCGGGACCGTCTTGGCCTTGATGGCGATGAAGCCGAGCAGGGCGAGCAGGCCGAGCAGGAGTGAGTACGCCGGGAGGATCATCGCGTTGCGCCGACCTGTCTTGCGATCCTTGGACGACAGCGTCGCGGTGACGCAGTGCGGGTACATGAACAGGGCCAGCGCCGAGCCGAGTGCCAGGGAGGCATAGGCCCAGTGCAGCGTCGGCCCGGGCACGAACACCCCGGTCGGCGCTCCCGTGGCCGGGTTGGTGGTGGCCATCTTGGCCTGGGCGGCGTCGAAGATGCCGAGCCAGCCGCCGAACTTGATCGGGAGATAGATCACCGCGACGGCGATCACGATGTAGATCAGCGTGTCCTTGACGAACGCGATCATCGCCGGCGCCCGCAACCCGGCCGAGTAGGTGTACGCCGCCAGCACGGCGAATGCGATCAGCAGGGGCAGGTCACGCGCGATCAGGCTTTCGCCACCGATGCCGGCGACCTCCAGCACGGCTTGGATGCCGACGAGCTGTAAGGCGATGTACGGCATGGTCGCCAAGATGCCGGTGATGGCGACGGCCAGGCTGAGGCTGCGGGTGCCGTACCGGCCCTGCACGAAGTCGGCCGTCGTGACGTACCCGTGGGTGTGCGCGACCGACCACATCCGGCCCAGGAAGAAGAAGATGATCGGATACAACACGATGGTGTACGGCACAGCGAAGAACCCGGTGACCGAGCCGGTCGCCCACATGGCGGCGGGAACCGCGATGAAGGTGTAGGCCGTGTACAGATCGCCACCGAGCAGGAACCAGGTCGTGATGGTGCCGAAGCTCTTGCCGCCCAGGCCCCATTCATGGAGTGAGTCGAGGTCCTTGGGTCGTCGCCAGCGGGACGCCTGGAAGCCCATGACAGTGACAAGGGCGAAGAGCAGGATCAAGACGGTGAGCGCGATCCAGTTGACGCCGGTCATCGGTCGTCCTCCTTGCCGATGGCAGGTCGCGGGTGTTCCCGGTCGTAAGCGTTGCTCTCACGCATCAGTAGCGCGAAGCTGAGCGCACAGGCACCGGCTGCGAGGAACACCCACGCCAGCTGGTACCAGAAGAAGAAGGGGAAACCGAACAGTCGTGGCTCGACGCTGTCGTAGGTCGAGACCAGCAGCGGCACGACGATCGCCGCTCCCAAGATGGCGGTCACCAGATACTTGGTCGGCGTCAGTCTCCAGCGGGGGTCGACCTCATGCGGTCGGGTGGGGGGGTCGGCGGCCATGCCTGCCTCCTTTGGTCATTGCGGTCACGCCCAACGTGGCCCGCCTACGCACGGTAGCAAGGCAGGCCCTGCGGGGATCGCAGGCAGGCCCGGTTTCGGCCGGTGTCGTGCGGTGCCGTCGGTGCCGTTGGTGGCGGTCGGGGGTCGTCCGGGCGCCGCCGGCTGGTCGGATCCGGGGTGACGCCGCCACTAGGGTTGGGGCATGCCGTCCATGTCCGAGATCATCGCCGAGCACACGCAGCTCTCGGACGGCGACCACCTGTGGCTCAAGCTGGTGGTGTCGGAGTGGCAGCTACTCGCCGACCTCTCCTTCTCCGACCTCGTCTTGTGGGTACCAGACCGTGACGACAACCTCTTCTGGGCCGCTGCGCAGATTCGCCCCACCACCGGCCCGACCTCGTTGGTCGACGATGTGGTCGGGGATCTGATCGCTTACGCGCCCGAGCACCTGGTCTCGGAGGCGTTCCTGACCGGAGAGCAGACCCGCACCAGCGATAACAAGCTGCAGGCCGGCATCCCGGTCGGGATCCATGCCATTCCGGTGAAGCGGAGCGGGCGAACGATCGCCGTGGTGGAGCAGCACACCAGCCAGTTCGGCCTGCGGGCACCCAGTTCACTCGAGCAGGCGTACCTGGCTACAGCGGCGGAGCTCGCCGACATGCTGACGTCGGAGAACTTTCCGATCCTGGGTGAGAACGTCGACCGTGCGCTGGCGCCGCGGGTCGGCGACGGGTTCATCCGGCTCGACAGATCTGGCATGGTCTCCTACGCCAGCCCGAACGCGCTCAGCGCGTACCGTCGCCTGGGTCTCATCGGTGACTTGATCGACGAGGATCTGGCGGCTCTGACGGCTGACCTGCTGCCGACGCCGTCGGGTCCCGTCGACGACTCGCTGGACTCCGTGCTGTCAGGGCGCACCGCCCGCCGGGCGGAAGTGGTCGCCGGCGACGCGCACCTGCTGATCCGGGTTCTGCCGCTGACCCGGAGCCGGGAGCGCCTCGGTGCCATCGTGCTATGCCGCGATGTCAGCGACCTCCGCAGCCGCGAGCGTGAGCTGGTCAGCAAGGATGCAACCATCCGCGAGATCCACCACCGGGTGAAGAACAACCTGCAGACCGTCGCGGCCCTCCTTAGGATGCAGGCCCGCCGGATGTCATCGGTCGAGGCCAAGGTCGCGCTGCATGACGCCATGTCCCGGGTCGCATCGATCGCGATCGTGCACGAGACCCTCTCTCAGGCGTTCGACGAGGAAGTCGAGTTCGACAAGGTCGCCGACGGGCTGCTGCGGATGGTGGGTGACCTGGCTGCGGCCGCCGGTGCCGTGGCGGCCAGGCGGGTGGGCAGCTTCGGTGTGGTGTCGGCAGATCTGGCGACCGGCCTGTCGATGGTCGTGACGGAGCTGTGTCAGAACGCTGTCGAGCACGGCCTGGCCGACTCCTCGGGCGAGCTGCGGGTGGTGCCAACGCGGTACGACGGCCGGTTGAAGGTCGAGATCCTCGACGACGGGCGCGGACTGCCGGCCGACTTCGACTGGCGCCGAACCCAAAGCCTGGGGCTCTCCATCGTCTCCACGCTGATCGCGGAGCTCAACGGCACCGTCAACATCGGACCGAACCCTGGTGGCCGCGGGACCTGCGCGGCCATCGACATCCCGTTGGTAGCGGACGCGCAAGCGATCGACGGCTTGCCGTAGGGACGCCACCGACGTGCGTCCATCCTGGGGAACCCTGCCGTCGGCCAATCAGTGCAGACACGAAAAACGTCGGGCCAGGTGGCCCGACGTCTCGTGTTTCGGTTTGGGGACGGCTGGCTATGCGGTACGGATTCGGGCTCGAGCAGCACGACGCTTCAGCGCCCGGCGTTCGTCCTCACTGAGGCCGCCCCAGACACCATGGTCCTGTCCGGCTTCGAGCGCCCATTGCAAGCACGCATCCTTCACGTCACATCGCCGGCAAACTTGTTTGGCCTCTTCGATCTGGAGCAGGGCGGGGCCGGTGTTCCCGATGGGGAAGAACAGCTCCGGATCCTCGTCCAGACAGGCAGCCTCATGGCGCCAATCCATGGCGTACTCACTCCTAACTAGGTTCTGCGGGCCCTCGAGGCCCGGAAGAACGTGGGGGGAGACCGAAACCCTCGACATCGAGTGCTCGGCCCGCCCCCTACAATTTCAACTATCGGCGAGCAAAACAAGAGTCCAACGCGTCGACTGGCTCACATTTCGGTCGTGTTACCAGCGGTGCCGTGTCAGTTTGCGACCGTCGGGGCCGAAAACGAACCCGCTGCCATGATTGTTCGTAAAAAACGAACTGACGCGCCTGGATGACGTCTCGTCCAAGCGGAATAAAGCCCCCGGCGAGCCGTAGAGTGGGCAGGTGACACCCATGTTGCCAACGTCGCGACCGCGCGTTCTGTTCCTGGCCGCGATCATCCTCCTCGCCGAGGCGCTCGTTGCGCTCGGATTCGGAGTGCTGGAGGCGACCCAGATCCGGCCCTCCCGACTTGTGGTGGGAGCGGGCACAGCGCTGCTGATGGTCGGCTACGGCGCCTTTCTCGCCGCTGTCGGTCGTGGAGTGGGCTACGGACGCCGCTGGAGTCGTGGTCCGGCAGTGGCCACCCAGTTGTTACATCTACCCATCGCGTGGAGTTTCAACGGAGGAAATACGATCTGGGTCGCGTGGACGCTGATGGCCGCATCCGTGGTGGTGCTCGGCTGCTTGGTCGCCCCGGCGTCGACGGCTACTTTCCTGGGCGGGTCGGCGGGCGCTGCGGCTGACGCTCCGGTGCCCGGCCGGTCCCGCCGGGACCGCCAACGGCGCTGAGCATCTCGATCGGGGCCTGCGGAATCAGTCCAGGGCGGGCAGGTTCTTCACCAGCTCGGCATCGTGTGAGGCCTCGACCTCGGCGTGGTGTCGAACCCGTCGCAGGAACGCCTTCGTCCGTTCTTCGGACGGTCTGAGCAACACGGCATCGGGTGCACCTTGCTCGACCACCACGCCCTGGTCCATGAACACCACCCGGTCCGCGACCTCACGGGCGAACGCCATCTCGTGAGTCACCACGATCATGGTGGTCCCTTCGGACGCCAGACTCCGCATCACACCCAGGACCTCACCGACCAGCTCTGGGTCCAGTGCAGACGTCGGCTCATCGAAGAGCATCAGCTCGGGTTTCATCGCCAGGGCACGTGCGATGGCGACCCGCTGCTGCTGACCTCCGGAGAGCTGAGCGGGATAGAAGTTGGCCCGGTCGCCCAGACCGACGAGCTCGAGGAGCTCCATGGCTTGTTCTCGCGCGCGTGGTCTCGGGACCCTCCTCACCTGAACCGGAGCTTCGCTCACGTTCTGCAGGGCGGTCATGTGTGGGAAGAGGTTGAACCGCTGGAACACCATCCCGATCCGGGCCCGCTGCCGCGCAATGTCGGCGTCGGTTCGGGTGTACAGCCGGCCGTTTCGCTCCGCCACGCCGATCAGCTCGCCGCCAACCCAGATTCGGCCGCCCGTGAGCGTCTCCATCTGGTTGACCAGTCGGAGAAACGTCGTCTTGCCCGAGCCACTCGGCCCGAGCAGGCAGACCACCTCGCCAGCATCCACGGTGAGGTCCACCCCCTGGAGGACGACGTGGCTACCGAATGACTTGCTGACGTTGACCGCCGTGACCAGGTGATCGGGATGCCGAATCAATGTGACGCCCCAACGTTGCCTGCGTGCTGGAGGCTTGATGCATCGGGTGAGGCGTCACTCTGGGCGGCCTTCCCACCGAAGCCTCGACCGAAGTGTCGCTCCAGGTAGTACTGACCGACCATCAGCACGCTGGTGATCAGCAGGTAGTAGACCACCGCGGCGAGGTAGGAGGGTACGATCTCGAAGGTTCTGCTGCCGATGGCGCCTACTTGGTAGAACAGCTCGGCGGTCAGCGGCAGTGCGATCAGCAGCGAGGTGTCCTTCATCATGGCGATCGTCTCGTTGCCGGTGGGAGGGACGATGACGCGCATGGCCTGCGGAAGCACGATCCGGCGCATTGCCTTCGACCGGCTCATGCCGAGCGCCTGCGCCGCCTCCAGCTGGCCCTTGTCCACGCTGAGGATGCCGGCTCGCGCGATCTCGGCCATGTACGCCGCCTCGGACGCGCCCAGCCCGATCACCGCCCCGACGAAGCCGCTGAAGAGCGTGTTGGCATCCAGAGTCAGGAATCGCCAATCACCGGACAGCCCAAGCCACTCGATGATCTTCCAGTCGAACGGCACGCCGAGGGAGATCCCGTCGCGAAAGATGAGCCCCATGCCCGCACCCATGATGGTCAACAGCACGATCCGCGGGACGGAGCGGAAGAACCACGTGTAGACCCATGACACCCATCGCAGCACGGGGTTCTCCGACAGCCGCATCACAGCCAGGATGACGCCGCCCACGACCCCTACCGCCATGGTGAACACCGTCACCAGCACCGTGCCCTTTCCGAGACCCTCCAGCACCGGGGTCTGATTCATCACCTCCAGCACGAATGGCCAGTTGAACACCGGGTTGAACACGAGCAGGTTGACCAGCATCGCCATCAGCACGACGATCACCGCGACAGCGACCCAGCGTCCGTAGTGGCGTACGGGTACCGCGGACAGGGGTCCCGGCCGGTCGGGGTCAGCTGCGGAGGTCATCGGGACGGGTTGACGGCGAACTGATCGATTGCGCCGGCCTGGACGCCCCAGGTGTCGAGCACCTTGCTGTACGTGCCCTCGTCCTTCACCTGTTCGAGCGCGGTGACGAGCGCATTCGCAAACTCCGTCTGCTCCTTGGGGAGCACGTATCCGTAGGGCGCTGCCTCGTACACGTCTCCGAGGATGTCGAGCTTGCCCGCGGACTGCTTGACCGCGTAGGCGGTCACCGGGGAGTCCGCCAGCATCGCGTCGGCACGACCGCTGACGACGGCTGCGGTCACCTGGTCTTGGCCTTCGAAGGGCAGGATATTGATCTTGTTGACGCCACAGCGTGCTTGGCGTGCTGGCAGGTCATCCTCCTGCTGCACGGTCTTGTCCTGGACCGCGATCGTCTTGCCGCACGGATTGTCGAGGGTGACGTCTCTCGGGTTTCCGGCCGGAGTTGCCCACTGGGTGCCGGCCGAGAAGTAGCTCACCATGTTGACCTGCTTCTTGCGCTCCTCGTTGATGGTGAACGAGGAGACGCCGACGTCGTACTTGCCTCCGGTGACGCCGACGATGATGGTGTCGAAGGTCGACGGCTGCCATTCGGTGGTGACTCCGAACTTGGCGGCGACAGCGTTGAAAAGGTCGACGTCCATGCCCTGCACGGTCTTGCCGTCGGCGGCGAGGAACTCGTTGGGGGCATAGCTGGCGTCGGTTCCGATCACGATCTTCTTCGAGCTCGAGATCCGTTCCGGCAGCTTGGCCGCGAGGGCAGCGTCGACGCTGGCCTGTGTGGTCGGATCGCTTGGGGCGGCAGTGTCGCCACCCAAGGAGTTCGACCCGCAGGCACTGAGGGCCAGCATGGCCCCCATGGACAGGGTCAGCACAGCCTTACCTCGGACGCTCACGGCAGCCTCTCCTTCGTCGGGCGGGATGCCATCGAGCTCCCGCAACGCTCGTGTTGCACTGCGACTGCTGACCGGCACCGGACTGGCGCGCCCGGCTTGGGTCACCTGCGGGCTACCCTATGCCGCCCGCCGAGAACCGACTGTATGGCCAGCGGACAGGGCACGGCCGCGCCGCTCAGGTCAGCCGGCCGGCCCCCGCTGAGGGCATCGCCACGAAGTGCGCGGGCCGGCCGTATCCGGATTCGGCGAACCGCTGGTAGATCTGCTGGGCGACGGCGTCGGAGGCGCCGGCCTCGAGCAGCGCGATGATGCAGCCGCCGAAGCCGCCGCCGGTCATCCGCGCTCCTAGCGCGCCGGCCTCGCGGGCCGCCTCGACAGCCAGATCGACGGTCGGGACGGTGATCTCGAAGTCGTCCCGCATCGACGCATGGGATGCGTCCAGCAGCGGGGCCAGAGCCTGGAAGGCGCCTGATCGCAGCACCTCGACCGCCTCCAGGACGCGGGCGTTCTCCGTCACCACATGCCGTACGCGGCGCCGCATCTCGTCGTCGTCGAGCTGCTGCAGGGCAGCGTCCAGGTCGTCGACGTCTCGTAGCGCCGGCACGCCCAGGATGCTGGCCGCGCGGTCACAGCTGGCGCGGCGAGTGGCGTACTCGCTGTCCACCAGCGCGTGCGGCGTCTTGGTGTCGAGCACCAGGATCTCCAGGCCGGCGGCGTGCAGGTCGAGCGGCACCTGCTCGGTGTCGAAGCTGCGGCAGTCGAAGAACAGGGCGTGGTCGGCCGTGCACATCGTGGATGCCGCCTGGTCCAGCAGGCCGGTGGGTGCACCGACGAAGTCGTTCTCGCACCGGCGCGCCAGCTTGGCTCGATCCAGCGGCGCGATGTCAAGGTCACTGAGATCTGCCAGCGCCGTCAGCGTCGCACACTCCAACGCCGCCGATGACGACAGGCCGGCACCCAAGGGCACGTCGGAGGTGAGGACCAGATCAGCGCCGGCGACGCCGTGTCCGGCCTGACGCAGTGCCCAGACGACGCCGGCGACATAGGCCTGCCAGCCGCTCATCCGCGGAGCGAGGTCTGACTCGCGAAAGGTCCGGCTGTCGCCGTTGTTGAGCGAGGTGACGGTCCAGCTGGCGTCGGACCGCCGGTCCGCAGCGATGGTGACGCGCTGCGGCAATGCGAAAGGCATCACGAAACCGTCGTTGTAGTCTGTGTGCTCGCCGATGAGGTTCACCCGGCCCGGTGCGGCCCACACGCCGGCTGGGGGTCGGCCGATGCGCCCGGTGAAGTTGTCGATCACTGTCTCGATGTCTGTTCTCGCGCTCACTCGCCGAACTCTATCCAGTCGCTCGGGCCACCATGACGCTGCTGCATGGGGGACCTCGGAATACGTGACCGCCCTCGGGCTGATCGTGTGGGCGTATATTCGCCGCCATGCTCGCCGCCTACGCAGCCCGCGCTGACGTCGCCGATCCGCTGCAGGCGCTCGAGGTCGGCGAGATCACGGCGTCGGCGGCGCCGGACGGCTGGGTCCGGGTACGCGTCCGGGCCGCCGCCTTGAACCACCACGACGTCTGGTCGTTGCGAGGGGTCGGTCTCTCCGCGGACAGACTGCCGATGATCCTGGGTTGCGATGCGGCCGGCGTCGCCGACGACGGTCGCGAGGTCATCGTGTACCCGGTGATCACCCAGCCCGACTTCGCTGGGCTGGATCCGACCCACGACCCAGGACGTTCACTGCTGTCTGAACGTCATCCAGGAACGCTTGCCGAGTACGTCTGGGTGCCGAAGGCCAACCTGGTGGACAAGCCGCCGGAGCTCACCTTCGTCGAGGCGGCCTGCCTTCCGACGGCCTGGCTGACGGCGTACCGGATGCTCTTCGCGCAGTCGGGCCTGCGTCCCGGGGACACCGTTCTCATCCAGGGTGCCGGCGGCGGGGTGTCGACGGCGTGCGTGCTGCTCGCTCGGCAGGCGGGCTTCCGGGTCTGGGTCACCTCGCGGGATCCCGAACGGGGAGCGAGGGCGGTCGACTTGGGAGCCCATTCCGCCTTCGCCTCGGGTCAGCGGTTACCGGAACGGGTGGACGCGGTGATGGAGGCTGTCGGCGCCGCGACCTGGTCGCACTCGATCAACGCGCTCCGTCCAGGTGGGACCGTGGTGATCTGCGGCGCAACCAGCGGCGACAACCCGGACAAGGCCGAGCTGACGAAGATCTTCTTCAAGCCGCTGCGGGTGCTCGGCTCGACGATGGGAAGTCGGGAGGAGCTGGTTGCTGTGGCCCGGATGCTGGTTGTCACCGGGGTGCGACCGCCGATCGACCGCGTTCTCGGCTTGCCGGATGCCGCAGCAGGGTTCTCCGCGATGGTCGACGGCACGTTGTTCGGCAAGATCGTCATCAAGCCCTAGGAGTGTGCTGAACAAGGGGTTGAGCGGCGGGGTGCCTCGCCGCGCTCTCGGCGCAATGTTGAGGTTAGACCCGTGGGTCGAGAAGAGATCACCCCGCCGAAGCCAGGTTCTCAGTGGTGTTACTTGCCGGTCAAGGGTCAGATGTGGTGTGTGGGTCCGGTTTGGCTTGGAAGCGCTGGCCGGTCAGCAGGGCGCAATCCGCCAGACTCCGTCGCTGCGGGTGAGGCCGAGGTTGAGGAGTCGGCGGAGGTTGAGAGCGGCGGTGCGGGTATGCAGCCAGGCGTTATTCTTGACGATTCCCCGGTATCGGACCTTCCGGTTCCCGCGGCCGGTCAGCCAGGCGATCGACCGTTCGACCATCGGCCGGTACTGCCGGTAGTCGGCCTGCCAGGCCGGGGCCTGCGCCCGTCGGCGGTGCTCAGCCAGTAGCCGATGATGCTGATGAAGATTCAGGGTCCGCCCGGTAGCGGCGGTGGTGCACCGGTCCCGCAGCGGGCAGCCCCGGCAGCCCGCGCCGAACGTGACCGTGCGGCGCGGGGTAATCGGGCGGGTCAGCCCGTTCGGGCAGGTCACCGTGCCGGCCTGCTCGTCGACGGTGAAGTCGTCGATGGTCAACCCGCCCGGGACTGCCGGCTTCAACGGTCCTGGCTTGACCAGCGGCACGTGCCCGGCGGCAGCCATCGCCTGCAGCGCGTCGCCGGTGCCGTAGGCGCTGTCACCGAGGACCTCGACGACCTCGCCGTCGCTTAAGTCGGTGATAGTGGTGTCGGCCTCCAGCAGCCGGGTCCCGGTCGCCCCGTCCGCCGCGTCCGCCCCGGACGCCTTGGTGAACTCGCAGGCAGTCGTGATCCCCGTCTCCGGCTCGACCGCAACATGGGCTTTGAACCCGTCCTGACGGCGGTGCACTGTCTTGTGGGCATGTCGGGCGTCCGGGTCGACCACGCTGATCACCCGGTCCGGGGCCACCTTGCGGGCGATCCGCCACCGCCCGTCAGTGCCGTCGGAGTCGTCGGCCGGTTCCACATCCTGACCGGCGATCAACGCCAACAACGCCACCGTCTCCGCGGCCAGACCATCAAGGTTCCAGCCGCTGACCACCGACAAGAGCGCCAGTGCGTCCTTCACCAAGGCATCAACCAAGACAGCGCGGGCTTCGTTGTCGTCCCAGGCGATCTGCGGCTTCCCCGGGTCGTCATAGTCGTGTCCGGAGCAAACCTGCGCGACAACCGCAGCGGCGCCAGGAACCTCACGGCGGACCTTGCGGATTACCGCGATCAGCTGCGTCACCGTGTCCTGCGTCGCCACCGCATCATCAAGGATCGTGGAGTCCAGCGCCCGGCGGTTCTTGCCCGTCAACACCCCGGTCTCCGCGACGATGGCCCTCACCGCGTCGAAAATCCGGTTCGGAGCCGAACTGGCCGCCAGCCGCTTCCGCCAGTACGTCAACGTGGACGGGTCGAACCCGGCATGTCCGATCGGCAGGCCACACGCCACCTTCCACCGCAAATCCGTACGCAAAGCAGCCATCGCCTCCCGGTCAGACAGCCCGTGCAGCGACTGCAACACCAGGACCGACGCGGCGACATCAACCGGCACCGACGGCCGGCCCCGGCCTGAGGGAAACAAATCGGCGAACAGGCCCTCGGCGAACAGCACCCGACGGTGCCCGGCCAACAACCAAAACACACTGCCCTTGTCGACCAGATGCCCCGCGACCGACTCAGCATCCAACAACTCACGCTCATCCAACGGGCGACCCTGCATGAATCACATCGTCTCGACCGCCAGCATCACAGGCCAGCACGACACGCTTTGTTCAGCACACTCCTAGCGGGTCTGCCCCGAGGCCCGCCGGCTTTGGTCACTCGTCGTCGTCCAGCCGGGCCAGCCAGGTGGCGAGGCGCTCCACCGGAGTCTCGAACTCCGGGTTCAGGTCCACGAAGGTGCGCAGCTGCTCGGCCAGCCACGCCAGGGACACCTCGTCGGCTCCCCGGCGTGACTCCAGCTCCTCGATGCCGCGGTCGGTGTAGTACATGCTCAGCCGAATGCGGCCTTCATCAGGTCCCGCTGCTGGACCTCGTGGGCCTTCGCCGATCCCACGGACGGGGCCGATGACGACGGTCGGGTGACCTGCCTCAGTGACACCTTGAGCCCAGGATCGGCGGCGGCGAGCGCCTGCGGCAGGTTCAGCGCCATGAACGGCCAGGCGCCCTGGTTCTCCGGCTCCTCCTGGACCCAGCGGATGTCTTCTGCGTTGCCGAACTCCGCCAGCGCGGCGGCGATCTCCGCCGCCGGCAGGGGGTACAGCCGTTCCAGGGAGACGATGGCCACCGAGCTCTTGTCGGGCAGCTTGTCGCGCTCGGCCGCCAGCTCCCACCGGACCCGCCCGGAGCAGAGCAGCACGCTGGTCACCTTGCTGGGGTCGGTAATGGTGTGGTCGGTGAGTACCGGGTGCCAGCCGCCGGAGGTGAACTCCGACGGGTCGGAGGTCGCCGCTTTCATCCGGAGCATCTTCTTCGGTGTCATCACGATCAGCGGGCGGTGGCGCTCACCCAGCGCCTGCTGCCGGAGCATGTGGAAGTGGCTGGCCGGCGTCGAGGGCTGGGCGACGGTGATCGCCTCCTCTGCCGCCAGCTGGAGGAACCGCTCGATCCGGGCGGACGAGTGGTCAGGGCCCTGACCCTCGTACCCGTGGGGGAGCAGCAGCACCACGCCTGACTTCTGGGTCCACTTCGCCTGACCGGAGGTGATGAACTCGTCGATGATGATCTGGGCCCCGTTGGCGAAGTCGCCGAACTGCGCCTCCCAGAGCACCAGCGACTCCGGGCGGGCGACCGAGTAGCCGTACTCGAAGCCCATCGCGGCGTACTCGCTGAGCAGGGAGTCGAAGACGAAGAACTTGCCCTGGTCGTCCTCGAGGTGCCGAAGCGGCACCCAGGTCTCGCCGGTCTCACGGTCCACGACAGCGGCGAAGCGCTGCACGAAGGTGCCGCGACGGGTGTCCTGCCCGGTCATCCGGACGGGCCGGCCTTCGATCAGCAGGGATCCGATCGCCAACAGTTCCCCGGTTGCCCAGTCGATCGGGCCCTGGGTGATGGCGGCGGCCCGACGCTGCAACTGGGGGAGCACCTTGGGATGCACGGTGAAGCCGTCCGGCACGTTGGTGTGCGCGTCCGCGATCTGCTTCAGCGTCTCCATCGTGATGGCGGTGCCGTGGCCTGCTGCGGACTTGCTCGGGTACACCGGCACCCGGCGGTACGGGACCTCCTCGGACGGGGTGCTGGTGGCCCGGACCTCACGGAAGACACTCTCCAACCGCTGCTGGAACTTGGTCATCACCGCCTCGGCGTCCTCGACCGAGATGTCGCCACGGCCGATCAGGGCCTCGGTGTACAGCTTGCGGGTGGAGCGCTTCTTCTCGATCAGGTCGTACATCTTGGGCTGGGTGAAGCTGGGGTCGTCACCCTCGTTGTGGCCACGACGGCGATAGCAGACGATGTCGATGACGACGTCCTTGTTGAACTCCTGCCGGAAAGCGAACGCCAGCCGGGCGACCCGGATGCAGGCTTCCGGGTCATCGCCGTTGACGTGGAAGATCGGTGCCTGCACCATCCGGGCGACGTCGGTGCAGTACATCGAGGACCGCGACTCGGTCGGCGAGGTGGTGAAGCCGACCTGGTTGTTCACGATGATGTGAATCGTGCCCCCGGTGCGGTAGCCGCGAAGCTGTGACAGGTTCAGTGTCTCCGCGACCACGCCCTGGCCGGCGAAGGCCGCGTCACCGTGCATCAACACGGGCAGCACCGGGAACTCGCTACCGCGGTCGAGGATGTCCTGCTTGGCCCTGGCGATGCCCTCCAGTACCGGGTTGACGGCCTCCAGGTGGCTTGGGTTGGCGGCGACCGAGGTCTTGATGGTGGCGCCCGTGAGCGCGGTGAACTTGCCTTCCGCTCCCAGGTGGTACTTGACGTCGCCCGATCCCTGCACGGTGCGCGGGTCGATATTGCCCTCGAACTCCTGGAAGATCTGGGCATAGGACTTGCCGACGATGTTGGCCAGCACGTTGAGCCGGCCTCGGTGCGGCATGCCGATGCAGACCTCCTCGAGGCCAGCCTCCGCAGCCTGCTCGCAGACCTCGTCGAGCAGGGCGATGGTCGACTCGCCGCCCTCCAGGCTGAACCGCTTCTGACCGACGAACTTGGTCTGCAGGAACGTCTCGAAGATCTCGGCCTCGTTCAGCTTGTCCAGGATCCGCAGGTGCTCCTCGCGTGGCAGGGACTGGTGGGGCCGCTCCACCCGGTCCTGGATCCACTTGCGTTGGGTGGGCTCTTGGATATGCATGTACTCGATGCCGATGGTGCGGCAGTACGAGTCACGCAGGATGCCGAGGATCTTGCGCATCTTCATCAAGCCCTGGCCGCCCGCGAACGAGCCGGTGGCGAACTCGCGGTCCAGGTCCCACAGCGTCAAGCTGTGGGTCTGGACATCCAGGTCGTGATGGCTCCGCTGCCGGTACTCCAGCGGGTCGGTGTCGGCCATCAGGTGGCCACGCACCCGGTACGCGTTGATCATCTCGAAGATCCGGGCCTGCTTGGAGACCTGGTCCTCGTGGTCGGCGCTGACGTCCTGCGCCCAACGGATCGGCTCGTAAGGGATCCGCAGCGCGCTGAAGATCTTGTCGTAGAAGTTGTCCTCCCCGAGCAGCAGGGAATGCAGCCGGGCCAGATACTGCCCGGACTGGGCGCCTTGGATCACCCGGTGGTCATAGGTCGAGGTCAGCGTCATCACCTTGGAGACGCTCATCTCACTCAGCCGGTCCGGGTCGGATCCTTGGAACTCGGGCGGGTACTCCATCGACCCGACGCCGATGATGCAGCCCTGGCCCTGCATCAGCCGGGGAACGGAGTGGTTGGTCCCGATGGTTCCGGGGTTGGTCAGCGTGATGGTGGTGCCGGCGAAGTCCTCGACGGTCAGCTTGCCGCCGCGCGCTCTGCGGACCACCTCCTCGTACGCCGCCCAGAACTGGGCGAAGTCCAGCGACTCGCAGTTCTTGATGCTGGGAACGAGCAACTGTCGGGTGCCGTCCTCCTTCGGCAGGTCGATGGCCAGGCCGAGGTTGACGTGCTGCGGCACGACCATCGTCGGCTTGCCGTCGATCAGGTCGTAGCCGTTGTTCATGGACGGCACCGACTTCAGCGCCTGAACCATGGCGTACCCGATCAGGTGGGTGTACGACACCTTGCCGCCGCGGGCGCGTCGGAGATGGTTGTTGATGACTACCCGCTGGTCGATCAGCAGCTTCACCGGCAGCGACCGCACGCTGGTGGCCGTCGGCACCGACAGTGACAGGTCCATGTTCTTCGCGGTCCGGGCAGGTGCGCCGCGCAGCGTGGTCTTGACCGGCTCTTCGAGGGCCACGTTGGGACGGTGCGACGGGTTGGGCGGGTCGGCCGGCAGACCACCGACAGTCCCCGGCTTGCTGGGCCGTGCGTCCTTCACCTCGTTGGGGCGCTCAACTGTGGACGCCGGGCGGCTTGCCGACCTCGCCGGCCCGCCCTGAGTGCGGGTCCCCGGCGTCTGGTTCGGCGCCGGTGCCGGTGCCGCGGTCGTCTTGGCCGGAGGCGTGCTAGCCGTAGCCGTAGCCGGAGGAGCCTTCGTAGCCGCCGAGGCGCTCGAGTTCGGCCTGGTCGCGGCCGGCGTGCTCGTGGCCCCGGTGCCGGCGGATGGGGCTGCAGCCGACGAGGGGGCGGCCTTCTCGGCTGCGGGGGCACTGGGTGCGCTGACCGTTGCGCCTACCGCAGCAGTGGCGAAGTACTCGCGCCAACTGGCATCTACCGAGTTCGGGTCCTGGGTGTACTGCTCGTACATCTCCTCCAGGAGCCAGTCGTTGGCGCCGAAATCGGTGGTGGAGTCCGTCGTCGACTCCGAGTTGGCTGGTCCGGTGGATTGGTCCTGCGCGGGGGCCACAGTCGCCTTCTTCCGTTGCGTTTCTTAGTCTCGGCAATCCCTTGCCTGCCTCAACTGCCTAGGCTACCCATGATCCCAGGCCAGCGGGCCACTGGTCTGGTCCCCACGGTTCTCGTGTCTCCTGCTGCGAAGCCGGGATCAGTGACGCTCTGTCGCGCCCGCACCTGACCGGACGCGAGTCGGGTCGACGGTTTCTCCAGCCGTCAGTCGGCGGGCTTCGTCTCCACCGGTGCCGGAGCGAGCCAGACCCACGCGATTCTGCAGACCTCGATGGTGAAGGCGACCAGCGCGACATTGCGCAGCAGCAACACGGTGGTCGACGCGAGCAGGCTGCCTTGTCCGTGCCTGCCGAGCAGGCTGTCGTAGAACGCCGGATACACCAGATGGGTCAGCAGCGCGAGCGCCAGCAGCTGCCAGGTCAGCCGCACCAGGGCCTCCCGCCGTTCGGGGGCCAGATAGCTCTGCAGCTGCAACAAGGCGGCCACGGGCCCGCCCATCCACAGCAGGTACTGCGGGCTGAGGGTCTTATTGGTGACGGTCATGATGGCGACCGTGGCCAGCATGACCAGGCCCACCGCTGTGGCCGACGGCTCGGGGTGGCGGAAGGCGCGGACGAACAAGGCGACGATCAGCAGCAAGCCGACGACCGAGGCCAGGTCGCTGATCCGCACGAACGGCGACACCCCTGACCCGAAGATCTCGTACGCCTGGAACCGCGACATGTCCACGTTCCAGGTGGAGGGTCGGATGGCGCGCATGACCATCAGGGGTGTGGCCCAGACGCTCTCGATCTGCAGTCCTCGGCCGGACTGCCAGGTGAGCGGTGAAACCAGCCGCGTCCATCCGCCGGCCACCAGGCTGACCAGCGCCAGCCCGAACCCGACGCCGACGAAAGCAAGCCCCGCGGGTCGGCGGTCGGGGCGGTGAGCCAGAAATGCCGGGATCAGCAATGCCGGCCACAGCTTGATCGCCGCGCCGAGCCCGGTGAGCGTGCCGGTCACCCAGGGCCGCCGGCGCGCGGCCAGGAGCGCACCTCCGGCCAGCACGGCCGGGAGCATGTCGAACCGCACGTACGACAGCGGGCCGATCAGCACTACGAAAACCAGCCAGAAGTCGATGGCGGCATCGTGACGTCGGCCGCTCCCGCGCCACAGCACGTAGGTGAAGGCGGCGTCGAGCGCCATCATCAAGGCGATGAACGCGACCAGGTAGCCAATCCGATAGCCGCCGGTCAAGGCATGCGGCAGCCATAGGATCCAGGCCACGGGAGTGGGGTACTCGTTCAAGGTGCCGGCCAGCCCCACCTCGGACATGGCCTCGACCTTGCGCCAGTAGTAGAAGACGTCACCGACGACCAGCCGTTCCAGGGTGGCCAGCATGAGGAGGATCAGCAGTCGGCTCAGCACCCACCCGAGGACCACGGCCCTGCCGCCCCGGCGACGGTCGTACCAGACGCTCGCTCGAAGTGGCAGCGCACTCTCGACCGGCTGCGGGGGACGGGGCGATTCAGCAGACAACGAAGAGCTTCCCGCTCGGCGACAAGGGATCGCCTGAACATACCAGCGTCGACGCCGACGCCGGGGTCACTTCGACGTGCCCTGGGAGACCGATCCCTGAAGCTGTCGCTGGAAGATGATGTAGATGATCAGCACGGGTACGACGGTGATGACGACCGCGGCGAACAGGATCCCGAAGTCCACCGCGTAGCCCGCCTGGGACGCGAAGGCGGCCAGACCCTGGGACAGCACGTAGTTCTTGGTGTTGGTGTTCAACGCGACCGGGATGAGGAACTGGTTCCACAGTCCCAAGAAGTTGAAGATCAGCACCGACGACAGCCCCGGCTTGGCCATCGGCATCATCACCTGGAAGAACGTCCGCCACTCCCCGGCGCCGTCGAGCGCCGCCGCCTCGGCGATCTCGTTCGGTAGCGCCTTGAAGAAGGAGAACAGAAAGAAGACAGTGAACGGCAGCGCGAACGCGACATAGGTGATGATCAGACCTGGCAGCGTGTTGAGCAGACCGAAGTTCCGCAGGGTGAAGAACAGCGGGACGATAGCCAGGAAGATCGGAAACGTCAGGCCAGCCAGCATCAGGTAGTAGATCGTCCTGCTGCCGCGGAAGGCGAAGCGCGCGAGCACGTACGCGCACATCGACCCCAGCATCATGACGACGACCAGCGCGGCGCCGACGACGATGACGGAGTTGATGAAGTAGTTCCCGATGCCAGCCGTGGTCCACGCGTTGATGTAGTTTTTCAGGTTCCAGCTGGTCGGCAGGGCGAAGGGGGAGGTGAAGATCTCCGAGGTCGTCTTGAACGACGTCATGATGGTCCACAGCAACGGCAGGATCACGATCAGGCACCACAGCGTGAGCATGGCGTGCGACACGCCCGCAACCACGGTGTCGCTGGTGGTGGACCGGGCCCTACGCTGGGGCAGCGACTGCCCGGTGCCTGGTTTCGGCCGGACCTCGGTAGCGGTCATCGCGGAGCCTCCTTTCCGCCGGTAAGCCGGTTGACCGCGAAGACCAGTGCAGAGAAGAGCAGCGTGATGACGGCCAGCACGACACCCATCGCACAGGCGAGGCCGAACTGCCCCTTGCTGAAGGCGGTGGACAGCAGCTGCTGCGACATCACCAGCGTCGAGTTGTTGGGGCCACCGCCGGGGTTGAGCGCCTGCATGTAGACGAAGGCGTCCAGGGCGAGGATGCCCATATAGATGTACGCAGTCTGGATGTTGTCGCGAATGATCGGGATGGTGATGGTCACGGCAGTCCTCAGCCTGCCGGCCCCGTCAATGCGAGCCGCCTCGAACACCTCCGCGGGGATGCCTTTGATGGCCGCGACGAACAGCACCATGTAGAAGCCGACGAAGCCCCAGATGATGACGAACATCGACGCCACCATCGCGGTGCTCTCATTACCCAGCCAGGCGAAGGATTCGAAGCGGTCGAATCCCAAAGCGGTGAGGATGCCGTTGAGCAGACCGTTGCTGGGGTCGAAGATCTGACCCCACATGATGCCGATGATGATGGCGGGGATCACATACGGGAAGAACGACACCACGCGGTAGAAGCTGGAGTTTCGCAGGCCCCGCACCTGGCCGCGGCTGCTGCCGCCGACCGTCACCAGCGAGGCGAGGACCAGGCTGAGGATGATGGTGAGCAGCGGCAGGACGACCGCGAGCAGGATGTTGTTTCCCATCGCCGTCAAGAAGATGTCGTCGGAGAACAGCTTGGCGTAGTTCGCCAGGCCAGTGAAGCTCATCGTCGTGGTGAAGCCCGACCAGTCGGTCATCGAGTAGTAGAACGCCTGCACGAAGGGTGAGACGACGAAGATGAGATAGACCGCGAGTGGCAGCCCGAGGAACACCAGCATAAAGCTCACCTTGTCGAAGCTCAGCTTCGGGCGCCGCCGCCGCCCGGCGGCGGGCACCCGGCCCACCGCCGGGACGCGAATCTCCGACAGCGTCATTTCACTTCGATCTTGTTGATCGAGTCATCGTTCCTCACCTTGTCGGTGATCTTCTGCATCGCGGATGTCAGCGTGGCGGTGTCGGACTTGCCGTCCAGGAACGTGTTCCAGACGACCAGCAGGTCCTTGTTCATCCCGTAGACGTCGACGAAGCCCCAGGTGAACACGTTGTCACCGGCATCCTTGAGCATCTTGATCTGCGACACCAGTGCTGTCGACCCGAAACCGTCAGCGGGGACGGTGTCCTTGACAATGGTGGTGGACCTGATCTTCTGGGCGAAGTTGGTGGCCGCCTCCTTGGACAGCATGGTCCGAAGGAACTCCTTCCCGCCGGCGACGTTCTTCGCCTGTGAGGGCACGATGTACGCTTCCGCGGCCGCCGTGTGCATGGCGGTGTAGGGCATCGTGGCGCCCGACGTGGATGTCGGCACGGGTGCGCCCGTCATGTCGAAGCCGGACTTCGTCTGGTCCTTCATCTCGTTCTCGATCCAGGACCCGGACGGATATAAGATCACGTCCTGGGCGTTGCTCCACTGGGCCTGTGCGGCGGTGAACACCGTGCCGGATCCTCCGGGCTTGACGTACCCGGCCTGAACGATCTTCTCCATGGACTGGAGCACACGCTGCACCGCCGGGTGAGACCAGCAGTCCTCCTTGAGATTGTCCAGGGCGAGCCGAACCTCGTCGCCACCTTCCTTGATCGCGGAGGCGATCGCCAGCTCCAGGTAGTAGGTGGCGGCCTCCTTCCCCCAACCGAACAGGTACTTCCCCTTCGCCTTCGCCTTCGCCCCCAGAGCCATGGCCTCGTCCCAGGTCTTCGGTGGGGCCCAGCCGTTCTGCTCGAACAGCGATGCCGAGTACCACAGACCGAAGACCGTGAGGACATAGTTGATGGCCGCCAGCTTGTCGCCGAAGGTGCCGGGGGACAGCACTCCGGGATAGAGGGTGTCCTTGATCGCGGTGCCTTCGAGGTTCTTGGCCTCGATGACCGGCGTCAGGTCCTCGAGCTGGTTGAGGATGGTGTTGATGCCGATCAGGTTTGCGCCCGAGTTGTCGATCACGTCCGGTGGGTTGCCCCCGACGAACCGTGGCTGAAGCTCCTGGGCGATGTTGGTGGACGGTGCGACCTTGGCAGTGGTGCCCGGATGGTTCTTCTCGACCAGCTTGCCGGCGAACATCGCGTAGTCGATGCCGTACCCACCCTTGAAGATCACTGCGTCAATGGTGGAGTTGTCCGGCATGCCGAAAGGGTTGGTATCTGAGACGGTGCCGGCAGGCCCGTTGGAGCCCTCATCACCCCCGCCGCTTGCGGCGCACGAGGCCAGCGAGCCTCCAAGCGGCACCAGGGCAGCCGCCGCCAGGGCTACACGCAGAAAGTCCCGCCGGGGCAATGGCTTCGTCTCGATGTTCATGGTGGTGTTGCCTTTCCGTTGAGGTGAATGGTGCAGATGTGTCGTGGGCACCGGATGGCGGGTGCTCGCGTTCCGGTCAGGCGTCGCGTCGGATCCGGTCCCGGTAGCGGTTCTCCAGGCTGTGGTTGTGCTCGTCTCCGCCGGGGACGTTCGCCGAGATGTAGAGCGGCGGCGTGCCTCCCGCCTCGGCGATCCGGTTGGCGGTCCCGATGGTGAGCAACTGGGCGATGAAGGCGGCTGTGATCGAGGAGATCGCCCCGACGCCGATGCCGTCGGGCAGCTCGAGCACCGCGTCCCCATAGGGGGCGAGGTTGTCGATTACCACGTCGGCGACCTCGGACAGCCGCTTGCCGCTCGGGTGCTTGGGCTGCACTCCGGTGGTGTGGCAGATGCTGGTCACCGCGACGACGGGGTGGCCGGTTTCCTTGGCCCGAAGGGCCAGCCCCACCACGGAGCCGTTCACGCCGGAGTTGGAGGCGATGACGAAGACGTCGTCTGGGCCGACGGGTGAGAGTGCGAACAACTCGTCCACCACCGAGGGGTCACGCTCCAGGGTTGAACCGGGAAGCGACCCGACCTCTCGGCGACCGCGCAGGACCACGTCCCGCAAGGCGATCTTGTTGGTCGGAATCAAGCCACCCGCGCGACCGGCGATCTCCATGGCGAACGCCTCCGAGTGCCCAGTCCCGAAGGCGTGGATGACGCCGCCCTTCGCGATGGCGGTGCTGAGCAGCTCGATCGCATCGTCCAGCCCGCCGGACCGGGCCTGACTGGCCAACTGCTCGAGCCGGGACGTCACCTCACTGGTGAAGCTGGCGACCAGCTCCGCTGTCGAGGTCGGGCTAGGCATAGGTCGGCTCCTCACTGTGCGGCCTGATCGCTGCCTTCTCGGCCTCGGATCTGCGCGGGCCTCCGCGGCTCCGGCGCGGTCGGCGGTGTCCGGAGACCGCTTGGGCAGAGGCGGCGAGATTCGCCGTGGACCGGGCGAAATCGTGCTGTGCCACGAGGAGATAGAGCAGGTCCAGCACGAGGAGCTGGACATGCTTGGCCGAAAGGTCGTCCGGCTGGAGGAACTGCTCGTGGACCGACGTGATGATCGCAAGGTCCGCCGACTTGGCCAGTGGCGAAGCCAGCTCGTTGCTGAGGGCGACCGTGAGCGCTCCCGCCTGCTGCGCCTGCCGGAGCATCTGCAGCGTCTCGACGGTGCGTCCGGTGTTGGAGATCCCGATCGCGACGCAGCGCTCGTCCTGGATCGCCGCGCTGGTCAGACCGACGTGCACCTCCGACCATCGATGAGTGTTGATCCCGATCCGGTACAGCCGGGCGTGCATCTCCTCGGCCACCATGGCGCTTCCGCCGACGCCGTAGATATCGACGTGCCGGCTGGTTGCGATATGTCTGGCGACCGTCGCGAGAAGTGTCAGATCCATCACCGCCGCGGTGTCGCGGAGGGCTCGGGTGTGGGCGTTGATCAGCGTGCTGAGCACCTCTGCGGGGGAGTCATCGGGGCCGAACCGACGCCCGATGTCGGTGGTCAGGGTGTCTCGAGCTGACGCTCGGCCCAGCTCGGTCGCGATCGCGACCCGAAAGGGTGCGTAGCCGGAGTAACCGAGCATGCGGCAGAAGCGGGTGATGGTGGCCGGCGACGTACCGGTTCGGGTGGCCAGATCTCCGATCGACGCGTCCAGCGCAGCATGGGGATGCTCGGAGACGTACCCGGCGACCTTCGCCATGGTGCCAGACATCTCCGGCAGCTTGGACGAGATCCGGTTCACCACGCCGACAGCCTTGGCGGGAGCCGGGGCCGTTCCAGGCAGGACCGCCATGCGAGAATCCTTTTCTCCATTAACGCCGATTTACAAAAACTATTCTCACGTCTAACGTGTGTCAAGTCACAAGATGGCTACAGAGGGAGCCAGGTTTGCGAAGGATTCTGGCGATCGACGCCGGCGGCACGTCCACCCGGGCGGTGGTGGTCGACGTGACCGGTCGATGCCATGGGTACGGCGCGGCCGGAGCCGGAAATCCGGTGTCCGCCGGCATCGAGGCTGCCATCACAGCGTTGACGTCAGCAGCGAGGCAGGCGATGGCCGGCGGGTCAGGAACCGAGTCGATCTCCGCGACCCTGGTCGCGATGGCCGGCGGAGGTGCCGAAACGGCTCGGCAACAGCTTCGCGAAGGAATCTCGACGCTTGGCGTGCCCGGGCCGATAACCCTTGAGGGGGACCTGTTGGCGATGTACCACTCGGGTACCGCCGAACCCCGCGGATACGTTCTGGTGGCAGGCACCGGATCAGTTGCCGCCCGGATTGAGCGCGGGCGGCTGGTTCAGGTCGCCGACGGGACCGGATGGCTCCTCGGGGACGCTGGATCGGGGTACTGGATCGGTCACCAGGTTGCCCGGGCGGTGGTCGCAGCGTTGGACGGCCGGGGGGCGCCCACCGACCTGACTGACCTTTTGCTCGGCTCCCTAAGCCTGGACGCAGCGGCGGCAGGCGTGGACGGACGCCCGCGGGTGTTGAGCGACCTGCTTGAGACGCTCTACGGCCTTCGGCCCATCGAGCTCGCACGCTTCGCCCCCCTTGCGTTCCACGCCCGGGAGGACCCGGTGGCAGAGTCGATCCTGTCGGGTGCTGCTGACGCTCTTGGCGCCACACTGGCCACCGTGCGCCGGGCACCGCTCGCTCGACCCGTGGTGGTCGGTGGCAGCGTCGCCGTCAGCCTCCTGACGGCTGCGTCGCCCGCATCCAGCAGCTTCCGCGCCGCGCTGGGCGACCAAAGGATCCCGGTCCGTGACGGACTGGTCGGCGCGGCGGTGCTCGGCCTTCGGCAGGCGGACGTGATGGTCGACGATGAGGTTTTCGCTCGGATCAAGAGCACGCTGAAAGAGCCCGGCCAGGCGGTTCCGGTGGCCGCGGCCGGGACATGGGGCCACGACGAAGGTGCACGGTAGACACCGATGCAGATCATCCTGGTTTCAGACGCCGATCAGGTCGGCGAGCGCGCCGCCGACGTACTGGAGCAGACGGTGCACGCGAAGCCGGATGCGGTGTTGGGATTTGCGACCGGCTCATCTCCGGTGCCGGTGTACGAGGCGCTTCGTCGGCGGCATCTCGACCTCCGGTCGGTGACCGGCTTCGCCCTGGACGAGTACGTGGACATCCCGCCCGAGCATCCCCAAAGCTATGCCTCGGTGATCCGGCGGGAGGTTGTCGAGCGGCTGGGTCTGGACCCGGAGAAGGTCCGCGTGCCCGACGGTCTCGCCGCAGATCTGGACCGGGCAGCACAAAGCTATGAGGAAGCCATCCGAAACGCGGGCGGTATCGACGCACAGCTTCTTGGCATCGGCGCCAACGGCCACATCGGCTTCAATGAGCCGGCGTCCTCGTTCGCTTCCCGGACCCGGGTGACCGCACTGACAGAAAGCACGCGTGAGGGAAACTCGCGGTTCTTCGCGTCCGTCGACGAGGTGCCGACCCACTGCATCACCCAAGGCCTCGGAACCATCTTGGACGCACGCCGTCTGGTCCTCGTGGCGTACGGGGATCGGAAGGCGGCGGCGATCGCGCGCGCGGTCGAGGGGCCGGTGACGAGCATGTGCCCGGCCTCGGCCATCCAGCTCCATCCGCGGGTGAGCGTCATTGTCGACGAGGCTGCCGGAGCTCGACTGTCCTTGCAGGCCTACTACCGGTACGCCGCGGCGCACCCCGCCCGCCGCCGAATTCCCGACGAGGAGCCGCGATGACGAGGAGGCCGATGGTGGAAAGCAGGCCCACGGTCGTGAGGCGTCCGACCGGTGCACAGAGCGTCCGACCATGAGCAGCCCGGGTGCGCCAACACCTCCCATCCACTCGACCAGCGCGGGCGCTCGGACGCTGGTGGCCGGCAGGTTGCTGACCGGCACGATGGACGTTGCCGCTGGCCTGGTCGCCGTCGAAGCGGGCAGGATCATCTACGCAGGGCGGGAGCAGGACTACGGTGCCGGCACCGAGGACCCGGAGGTCGTCCGGCCCGGCACCGGCAGCATGGTGCTGCCCGGGCTGATCGACCTGCACTGCCACGGCGGGTTCGGAGCTGACTTTCCCTCAGCCGATGAGTCGGCTGCGCGGGAGGCGATCGACGCGCTTCATCGAAGCGGCACGACCACCTTGCTGGCGAGCCTGGTCACCGCGTCTCGGGACGACCTGCTGCGAGGGATCTCCCTGTTCGCCAGGTTCACCGCCGACGGTCTGGTGGCAGGGATACATCTGGAGGGCCCGTTCCTGTCGACGGCCAGGTGCGGGGCCCAGAACCCGGACTGGATCCGCGACCCTGATCTGGGCCTGACGAGGGAGCTGCTGTCCGCAGCGGGCGGCTCCGTCCAGACGATGACCTATGCACCTGAGCGGCCGGGCGCAGCCCAGCTGGTGGACCTGTTGCTCGCTGCGGACGTGATCCCATCCCTCGGCCATACCGACGCGGACTCGGCCACCGCCTTCGACGCACTGGCCCTCGTCCATGCCCGTCGCGGTCTGCAGCGCCCCGAAGCCCCCAGCCGGCCGGCCGGAACCGTAACCCACCTCTTCAACGGCATGCCACCAATGCACCACCGATCGCCCGGGCCGGTTCCCGCCTGCCTGCGCGCGGCCAAGGCCGGGCTCGCGGTGGTCGAGCTGATCGCCGACGACACCCACCTCGATGGGCAGACTGTGCTGGCCGTCTTCGAGCTGGCAGGGGCAGACAACATCGTGCTGGTGACCGACTCGATGGCAGCGGCGGGCCTGGCTGACGGCACGTACGCGTTGGGGCGCTCGGTAGTCGAGGTCAAGGACGGGGTTGCTCGGCTGAGCCGCACAGGGTCCATCGCCGGTGGCACCGCCACGTTGCTCCAAGTCCTCCAGCGCACAATCGCAGCCGGGGTTCCGGCGGCCGATGCGATCCGGGCCGCCACTCTCGGTCCCGCGCGGGTGCTCGACCTGTCATCGGAGCTTGGGGATCTGCGTCCCGGGATGCGGGCCGACCTCATCATCGTGGACTCCGACTTCGCCCTGCAGGCCGTCATGCGCGACGGGTCGTGGCTCGACCCACAGCCGTCGGGGCGGACGTGATGGGCCAGCAGTCGACTCCCACAGGGGGTGGATTCGCTGGGTCGACACTGTCCGTCCAGCGGCGGAAGATGATCATGGCCGATCTTGGTCCCGAGAACCCGTTCCCGATGCTCGGTGCGCCCGAGAGCCCGTACACGACGACGAGTGCGATACCAGCAGAGCTTCGGCCGAAGATCGGCTACGGCTACCCGTCTTCTTTGTACCCCTACCAACAGCAGGATGGGTACGGCCGGCACAGATCGGCACGCGAGCTGACTGTGGTTGTGTTGGAGAACGAGCGACTTCGTGCTGTCTTCCTGCCCGAGCTCGGCGGACGGCTGTGGGAGCTCTTCGACAAGACTGTCAGCAAGCAGTTGCTGCATTCCCCGCCCTCGATCCAGTTCGCGAACCTGGCGCTGCGGAACGCATGGTTCGCCGGTGGGGTCGAGTGGAACATCGGTACGCGGGGACACTCTCCTACCACCTGCAGTCCGCTGCACGCCGGCATCGTGACTGCGGACAACGGGCTGCAGATCCTTCGCATGTGGGAGTTCGAGCGCCTTCGAGAAGTCGTCTTTCAGGTCGACGCCTGGCTGCCGGCCGACTCGCCGGTGCTGCTGGTCTCGATTCGGATCCAGAACCCGAATGCCGAGACAGTGCCGATGTACTGGTGGAGCAACGCGGCGGTGCCGGAGAGCGATGGCACCAGGATGATCGCACCAGCCCGCTTCGCCTTCGCCAGCAGCTATACCGACGGCATCGACTGGGTCGATCCGACCCGCGACGGCGGCAGGGATTGCACCTGGCCCCGCAACAACCCTCGTGCACGCGACTTCTTCTTCGGTCTGCCCGCGCACCAACGAAAATGGATCCTCGCAGCCGACCAGGACGGCGACGGGCTGGCGATGCTTTCGACCTCCAGGCTGCTTGGTCGCAAGCTTTTCGTCTGGGGCCAGGGGACTGGTGGTAGTCGATGGCAGGAATGGCTCAGCCCAGACGGTGGGCGCTATGCCGAGATCCAGGCGGGCCTGGCCTCGACTCAGTTCGAGCACCTGCCGATGCCGGGTGGCATGGAGTGGGGATGGACCGAGGCGTACGGCAACGCCCGAGTCGACCCCGGTCATGCCCACGGGAACTGGCCGGACGCAGTCGAGCACTGCGAGCAGCGGGTGGCCGCGCTCTTGAGGCTGCGATCGCTGGAGGCCAGGCATGCGGAGGCTCGGCGGAGCTTCGAGAAACCGCCACAGCAGATGATCAGTACCGGCACGGGATGGGGTGCGCTGGAAGCCCGCCGTCGACACCGGTACGGGAACTCCTGGCTGTCGGGATTCGGCACGCCGTTCCAGCTCGCGTCGATCACTGAGGATCAGCAGCCGTGGCTCGATCTCCTAGACGGGGCGGCGTTCGCCGGATCGCGAACCTTCGTTGCCGGTCAGGACTGGGAGCGGCTGCTGGAACGGGCGCCGGAGAACGCCCAGACGCTGCTGCACCGTGGTCTTCTGCGCCACGCCTGCGGCGACCTGGACCAGGCACGGTCACTGTATGAGGCGTCGATCGCACGGGACCCATCGACGGCCGCTCACCGCGGACTAGCGATCGCAGCGCTTCAGACCGACGACATCGAGGATGCGATCAACGGCTACGTGGCTGCGTGCTCGCTCGATCCGACCAGCAGGGCGCTGCTCATCGAAGCCGTCACCACCTTGATCAACTCCGATGCCGCTGAGGATGCCCTGGACCTGTTGGACGGTGCCGCGACCCGCTTCCCGGATGACGGTCGGCTGCGGTTCCTTTCGGCCCTGGCGCTTGCCCGGACGGGACGGAGCAAGCAGGCGGCCGAGGTGCTTCGTCGCGGCCTGGAGGTTCCCGACCTGCGGGAAGGGCAGAACTCCATCTCCGCCTTGTGGAACCAGGTGTGTCCCGACGAGGAGGTTCCGCGCGAATACCAGTTCAGCATGGGGTAGGCAATCCGTCGATCTCGCCGCCCGCGGTGTCACGCCGCATGACGACACAGAGTTCCATTCTCGTACGAAGGAGCGCATTCCAGATGACCCAGCCCGCCCCGCAAGAACGAACGCGTGGAGCCCAAATGGAGGCTGAGCTGGTCTCCCAGCCCGAGGTCTGGGAGCGGGCGGCCAGGCAGGCCCGCTCGGAGCCGGGAAAGCTGCCCGCCGACGGGCAGCGGATCGCCGTCGTCGGCTGCGGCACGTCGTGGTTCATGGCCCAGTCGTACGCGAGCCTGCGGGAGGGACGCGGCCAGGGAATCACCGACGCTTTTCCCGCCTCCGAAGCCTTCGTGGACCGCGGCTACGACACCGTCATGGTGATCACCCGGTCCGGTACGACGACAGAGGTCCTGGAGACTCTCCAGTCCTTGGAGGGAAAGGTGCACACGTCGGCAATCATCGGCGACACCGCCTCGCCCGCAGCAGCCTCCGCCGACACTGTGGTTGCCTTGCCCTACGCCGATGAGCAGTCGGTCGTTCAGACCCGTTTCGCCACAGCGACGTTGATCCATCTGCGTGCTGGCCTGGGTCTCGACGACCGCGCGGCCGTGGAGGATGCCCAAGCAGCATTGGCAGAAGAGGTGCCACCGATGCTCGTGACCGCGGAGCAGTTCAGCTTCCTCGGGCGCGGCTGGACGGTCGGCCTGGCGCACGAGGCGGCGTTGAAGATGCGGGAGGCCTCGCAGTCATGGACGGAGTCGTACCCGGCAATGGAGTACCGCCATGGACCCATCTCCATTGCAGCACCGAACCGGGTGACCTGGCTGCTCGGCGATCAACCGAAGGGCTTGGGCCACGAGGTCGCCGCCACCGGTGCGATGTACATCCATCGCGACGTGCATCCGCTGGCTGAGCTGGTCCGCGCGCAGCGGGTTGCCCTCGAGCGCGCCCGTGCCCGTGCGCTTGATCCTGACCAGCCGCGCAACCTGACGCGGTCGGTCATCCTGGGCCCTTAGAAATGTCGAATCCCGTTGAAGTCCCGCCCGTGCTCGCTTTCGATGTCGGCGGGAGCACGATCAAGTCCTGCATCGTGCGTGCCGGCAATGAGGTCATCGGTCTCCAGCGGACCGCCACTCCGCGGGACCCGGCCGACCCTGGAGGGGCGGTGGTTGGGGCGGTCGCCGAGCTGACGGCCGGCTACCACGCAGCGCACCCCACCTGGCAGTTCGCCGGGGCGGGGCTGATCGTCCCTGGGCTGGTCGACGAGAGGGCCGGCATCGGCGTCCTCTCCACCAACCTCGGCTGGCGGAACTATCCGTTCGCGGCACGAGCGACGGCCGAGCTGGGCATGCCCGTCGCCTTCGGACACGATGTCGGCGCCGCCGGTGAGGCCGAGTTTCGTTTCGGGGCCGCCCGAACGAGTGAGAACGCCTTGGTGCTGATCAACGGTACGGGCATCGCGGCGGCCGTCTTCTGTGACGGCATGCGTGTTGTGGGTGCCGGGTACGCCGGGGAGCTGGGACATGCCCCCGTACCGGATCCCGACGACCCCACGCGGACGGTGATCCTCGAAGCAGTGGGCTCGGCCGGCGGCATCCGGGCCCGATACGCGGCCAGGACCGGACGGTTCGTGGCGGGGGCGCGAGAGGTCCTGCGACTGGCCGAGTCCGGCGATGACGTAGCGGCAAGGCTGTGGCGGGAAGCGGTCGATGCGCTGGCCCTGAGCATCGCCTCCTGCGTCGCCCTCCTCGGGTCCGACACGGTGGTCATCGGTGGCGGCCTTGCACAGGCCGGGGAGTCGCTCCTTGGCCCGCTGCGTAGCGGGGTCGATCTGCGGCTGTCGCTGCCTCGACGCCCGCGCATTGTCCCTGCGCTGTTGGGCGAGAGTGCCGGCCTCCTCGGCGCTGCGCTGAAGGTCCGTCAGGCTTCACCAGCGAGCCGCATCGACTGAGAGGACTACCCCATGACGTTGGTTTCGACGGCTGACCTGATGGCCGTCGCGGTGCATCTGGACCACGCTCAGGACGAAGACTTGGTGATGCAGGCGATCGAACTCGGGTTCGGCTCCGTCAGGTACGACGGCAAGGACGGCGCCCACCACCCCGACGCACGTACCGATCCGGACGAGGCTGCCGCGTTCGTCCGAGCCACCGGCGTCGACGCTCGCGGCCGGCATGACCAAGATCAACGTCGCCACGCACCCGAGCCGTCAGAGGCTATCTGGAGGAGGACGCATCAGTGGTGGACTCTCGAAGGTATCTCGGAGCCGGCAGGGATGCCCTGATCCCGGAAGTCTCGCGCCTGCTGTCGCTCTTCGGCAGGGCAGAACTCGGCTCTGCGCGATATCTGAACTACCGGTCGAAGGTGCCCAGAGGCTGGGCGATTGACCGCTGAGGCCCAAACCTGGGCGGTAGCGTGGTCGCGATCAAGCATCGGAGGAAGACGTGAGTACGACGCAGGACTGCAGCTGTCGCGGTTGGGTCGAGTATGACCCCCGGTGCCCTGTGCAGGAACACGCCCTGCTCGCGCAGCAACTGCCAGCCCCCACACCCCAGCGCCGCCGACCTCCGCGGCGCCTGACCGCGGTGATGTCGTCCCTCGGCCCGACGCTGACCGCACTCCAGGACGCCCTGCGCCGCCGGCGCAGGCGTTGAGTTGTCAGCGCGTGGGCGCTAGTTTCGAGGAGTCGTAGGCATACGACGTCTAGTTCGTCGGCGCCGACCGGCGCTGAGGGGGAGCGCCACATGGCCGCTGGCACGAGTCGGGGGGCTCGCCGGAGCCGCGGCCCACGCGCTCATCCGAGACTGCTGGCATCGGTCGCCCTGGTGACTGTCCTCATGGCGGGCTGCACCGGCGGAGCAGGCGTAGAGCCGGTCCCCACGGCGCGACCGACGGCGACGTCCCAGACCGAGGGGTCTGGTGAGCCGCCGCTGGCATCGGAGCCACCCCGGCCGTCTGGATCCCCGACGGCCTCACCGTCGCGATCGGCCACGCCGACTCAGTCACCGACGGCCCCGCCGACGACAGGGACGCTTGAGGCGTTCACGCGGGACTGCCGCGGGAACGCCGAGTTCCGCGCCGGCTATGTCCGCTATCCCGGCAGCTTGTCCATTCCGTTGGGCGGAACCGCGAACTACAGCGCCGCGGTAGATGTGCGCGAGGTGCAAGGCGACCCGGAGGAGGTGATTGACCACAAGAACCCGAAGGGCAGCCCGGTCTTCGTCCAGTGCCTTCTCGGTGCCCGGTTGGTAGGCGTGGGCGGAGGGATCACCGTCGACAGCACCACCGCCGACCTCGACGGGGGATGGCGGTATTACGAATTCACGCCGACCGGCGTGGTGGAGTGGTCGTGGTCCGTCAGCCCACGACAGCCGATCGATCAGCAGCTTCGACTCGAGCTCCGGCCGGCGGTCAAGGACATTCGGGCTGGTGCGCTGAGTGAGCTAGCCGCTTCCGCGGACTACGTGACGGCGGTTGACGTGCAAGCGACCCGGATTCAGCGGCTCGACTTCTGGATGGACACCGAAGGCAAGACGCTCGGCACGATCCTTGGAGGACTGGGGGCCGCGGTGCTGGCGGCGTTGGCTTTCTCGAGCAAGTTCCGCGAAGCCGTCCGGGGGCTGTTCGGCAGGAAGAGCCCGGCGCCGACCGAAGGTAGCGCAACCCGTCCCAGGGCGGGACGTCGACGTAAGCGCTGACCCCCGGTGTGAGCAGTGTGTATCCAACGCCACCGCGAGCTAATCCTTCGGTACGCGGCATGCACTCCGGCTTCCCCGAAAGGCGATGAGGTGCTCTGGTTGGCGAATTGTGCCGGCAGCGTTCGGATGCCTCAACAAAGGCCGGAAATGCCAGCGCACCGGACATCACTCGTCGTGCAGGAGCCGGAATGCGCTCTCACGGTCCTTCACTCGTAACTTACGGAGGACGGCCGAGACGTGGACCCGCACGGTCGTGGGCGAGACGAACAGTCTCCTCCCGACCTCCTCGGTGGAATGGCCCTGGCTGAGCATCTCCATCACTTCCCATTCGCGGGCCGTGAGCTTCTCTGCAACCGCCGACTTTCGCCCGGTCCGCCGGCGGGCCGCTCCGCGGAACTCCTGCAGGATCCGCGTCACCAGCCCGGGATGCATGGCTGCCTCGCCGGCCAGCACACCACGCAGCGCTTTCGGCAGCTCGGCCGGATCGCTGTCCTTGAGCAGATAGCCGGCGGCGCCCGCACGCAGTGAGTCGAAGAGGTCGTCGTCCTCCTTCGACTGGGTCAGCATCACAATTGCAGTGGACGGGAGACTGCGGCTGATCTGCTGAGCCGCCTGAATTCCGCTGCCCGGCATGTGGATGTCAAGGAGGATCACGTCGGGACGATGCTCCAGGGCGAGTCGTACGGCATCCTCGGCGGTTGCTCCTTCGGCACAGATCTCGCACCCGCCCGCCTCCAGCGCCGCGCGGATCTGGGCGCGGATCCCGGCGTGATCGTCGGCCATCACGACGCGTACCGCACCACCGGTCACCATCGCGCCGTCACCAGACTTCCGTGTCCCCGTTGGGCCTGGATCTCCAGCGAGCCGGGGAGGCCTCGAGCCCGATCACGCATGCTGACCAAGCCGTAGCCAGGGCTGCGCGCAACAGTGTCCGCAACGTCGAAGCCCTGGCCGTCGTCTTGGATCGCGAGGCATCGGCCGTCAGCATCGTGGCTGAGTCGCACTGTGACACGTTCGGCCTTGCCGTGCCTGACCGCGTTCGACACCGCTTCTCGGGTGATCCGCGTCAGCGCGTGTCGCTGGTCCGGATCAGCGGTGACCGAGTCGTCGAGGTCCACCTCGAGCCGCACGTGGTGGCGCTCCGCCAGCTCTCTAGCCGTCCGGTGCAGGACGAATCCCAGCGGCTCGTCGCTCGGCCGTCCGAGTGCCTGCACAGCAGCGCGCGCCTCGTCCAGTCCGCGGTCACAGGCAGCGACGATGCGGTCACCGGAGGGAAGGCCGGCCGGGAGGGCACAGCCCTCGGACCGAATGTATACGAGTTCCTGGATGACCCCGTCATGCAGGTCGCGGGCGAGCCGGCGCCGGTCCTCCAGCACCGCCACCTGAGCCTGTGCGCTCCAGTACTGCCTCATCTCACGTACCGCACCCACCAGCAGCAACATGTAGCAGCCGGTGCGGAGGACATCACCGGTGTAGAGCCAGTCGGTGTAGAGCGAGGGAAACAGCGCGTAATTCACCCGGGCAAAGCCTGCCAAAGCGCAAGCAGGCCCGAGCCAGCGAAGTAGCTCGTCGTCGCGTCGCGCCGACTGGATCGCGAAGGCGATCGACGCCGAAAGGAAGCCCAGCGCAGCGCTGCCCTGGCCAAGCAGCAGCAGGGGATGCGCCGACGAGGGCGCCGGTCGGTCCGAGGAGGGCCGGTAGGTCTCGGCAAGCCCTACGGGCAGCAGGTCACGGGCGGCCCACAGCCCCAAGGATGCGGTCAGAACCACGATCGCTGGACCGACCCAGGTCCAGGGCCGCCAGGCGTGCCGGCGCGTGAGCCGCGCGCCGGCGAAAGCGGCGGAAACGAGATACAGGGCTCCCAGAGCCCGGACGGTCAGCGGTAGCCAGATGTCGAGCGTTCCGTCCCGTACTCCGTCGATCGCCTCGACGGCGTACGTCACCCCGAAGCCGGCGAAGGCCAGCAGCACCAGACCTTGAGCCAGGAACCTGTCTTGCAGCCGACGGTGACGCACGAAGCGCAGGTGCACCAGGTAGGCGACCAGAAGCGCCACGCAGGCGTCCACCGAGTCCAGCACGAGATGCACCGAGGGACTCTTGTACCCCGCCACCAGGTACGGGCTCCAGATGATGAGGCTGGTTACGCCGAGGCCGACCGACCAGCCGGCTGCAGTCGCCCCGATAGGGGTGCGGACGTGCCGCCAGCGAATCGACGTGCGTTCAGCCACGGCCGTGGGGCACATGCCCGGGATTCTATGGGTGGGAGCGCGTGCAGCGAGGACCCGACGATCAGCGTCTCGGCGGTGGACCGGCTTCGTGCCGTGGCCGACCTGCCCGCTCCTTGAGCCGGTCCACCTCAGAACCTCGGTAAGCCCTCGGCGTGATCTGAGCGCACCTGAACCTACTCCAAACGTTGACCGGTCAATCTTTAGGTGTCGGGTTTCGGGGAACCCGGCACAGGGTGGGAAGCCTTCCGAGGCCTTCCACCCGCACAGCTTCGGATCGATGGAAGTCGGGGGACCAACAGCGATCCGCAGAATGCGGCAGATGTAGTTCGGGGGAGCAACTCTGCCGGGCACGCCACCATGCCCGCTGATCCGGTATCGGCGGGCGTGGTTGTTTCTGGCGACACGTGCGCCGGAAACCCCAACCCGGCCCACGGTGGCATCCGCCTGGGGCATACTGGAGACGGTTGTGAGGGGCTAGTCCCCCCCAACGTCCCTGCAACCGCATCGATGACCGCCCCAGAAGAGGCGTCAGCGAGGCGTGTCCCTCGCCCTGCGCTGCGCTTCTGGCGAGGGACACGGCCAGTGCACCCTGGACGTGCTTGATGTCGCCGCCGCAACAATCCGCTTTCCATGATCAACATCTCCCAGGTCGATGCGATGTCGGCGTCGCTGTCAATGCCTCTTAACGCCTGCGCCTCCTACCGTGCGGACCTTCGTCCACCAGGCGGCGAACGACCGCCCGTGCTCCTCGGTGGTCATGGTGCCACCACGCGCGGCACGTACATGATCACCGCGACACCGACCAGACAGATCAGGGCACCGATCACGTCATACCGGTCGGGCTGAAAACGGTCCACGATCATGCCCCATGCCAGTGAGCCGGCGACGAAGATGCCGCCGTACGCAGCCAGTACGCGCCCGAAGTTCGCGTCGGGCTGAAGCGTGGCGGCAAATCCGTAGAGTGCCCGAGCGCGATGAGACCGCCGCCAACCCACGCCAAGCCTTTGGCCTCCCGCACTCCCTGCCACACCAGCCAGGAACCGCCGATCTCAGCGAGCGCGGCGACCAAGAACAAGACGATGGAGCGGACCGTGGTCATGCGGCACGCTATCGTGGCCGGCGGACCGGGTGGACGGGTTCCGCCGCCAGCCGGCATTTCAGACAGCGCTCGAAAATCACCGCTTGGTCATCGTGGCGCCCCCGGCAGGATTCGAACCTGCGCTCCCGCCTCCGGAGGGCGGTGCTCTATCCCCTGAGCTACGGGGGCCACATCGTCGACCCGTTGCCGAGCCGAAGAGAAATGTACCAGTGTCGTGCGGCGCTTCGGTCCACCAGCGAATTCTCGGGCTGTGCCCACGTCGTCCTGCTCCAGACGGCGGCCGGGACGCAGTGCCGGGGGCTTGTCCAGCCGCTGGTTAACACCGGACCGGTCTTGGCGCTTCTGGCACAGTTTCGGCCATGACCCACTCGCATGTCGCTGGCTCGATCCACGCCGATGTGGCGTCTCGTGCACCGGCATGGCTGGGCCTGCCGGGCGATGTCAACGCGTTGCTTCCGCAGCTGTGGAGTCGGAACGTGTCGAAGGACGCCGACGGCTTGCTCTGGGTCGCTGGAGTGAGTGCCGAGCAGCTCGCGGCGCAGGTTGGCACCCCCGCGTACGTGGTGGACGAGGACGATCTCCGGAGCCGGGCTCGGGCCTTCGCCGAAGCCTTTGCCGGCTGGGACGTCTACTACGCGGCCAAGTCGTTCCTCTGCACCGCCGTTGCCCGCTGGGTCGCGGAGGAGGGTCTGGGTGTTGACGTCTGCACCGGCGGCGAACTGATCGTGGCGCTCCGCGCCGGGGTGGACCCCCGACGCATCGGTCTGCATGGCAACAACAAGAGCGTCGGCGAGCTGCGGCAGGCGCTCGAGGCCGGAGTCGGCCGCATCATCGTCGACTCCTTCGATGAGATCGAGAGGTTGGGTCGGATCGCGGCCGAGACCGGCACGATCCCGCGCGTGATGGTGCGCGTCACCACGGGCGTCGAGGCCCACACCCACGAGTACATCGCCACCGCACACGAAGACCAGAAGTTCGGGTTCTCCATCGCCGGCGGCGCAGCCACGCGGGCTCTCCGGGCGTGCCACGACCACCCTCAGCTGGAGCTGGTGGGCATCCACTCCCATATCGGCTCGCAGATCTTCGACACCGAAGGATTCGAGGTGGCGGCCCGGCGAACCCTGCGGCTGCATGCCGAGTTCGCCTCCTCGACCGGAGTCCAGATGCCGGAGCTGGACCTCGGCGGCGGGTTCGGCATCGCCTACACCAGCGCTGACACGCCCAACACACCGGCAGGCCTCGCCGGGCCGCTCCGCCACATCATCGAGGCCGAGTGCGGTCAGCTCGACGTCGCCGTACCGCACCTCTCCATCGAGCCCGGCCGCGCCATCAGCGGGCCGAGCACGTTCGCGCTGTACCGGGTGGGGACGGTCAAGACGGTCGAGTTGGACGCCGGCGCCAGCCGCCTGTACGTCGCCGTCGACGGCGGCATGAGCGACAACATCCGTACCGCGCTGTACGCGGCCGAGTATTCGGCGACGGTCGCATCGCGGCGCTCCGACGCCCCGCCGGCGCTCGCCCGGGTGGTCGGCAAGCACTGCGAGGGCGGCGACATCTTGGTCCGCGATGAGTTCCTGCCCGCCGACGTTGTCGCTGGCGACCTGATCGCCGTCCCTGCCTCCGGGGCGTACAGCCGGTCGATGGCCAGCAACTACAACCACGTGCCCCGGCCACCGGTGGTGGCCGTACGCGATGGAGTCGTTCAGACGCTGATCCGTCGGGAGACCATCGATGACCTGCTGGCGCTGGACGTCAGCTGACAACAATCCTGCTGGCTCCGCTCGGTTTCACCCCGCTGCGCCGATGGTGAACAATGATGCCGCCCGACTATGAACGGCTACCCAGCCGACGAGAGGTTCCTCCGACCATGACAAGCCCGATGCCCGACGGCAAGCCTGCGCCGAACGTGGAGTCTGCGCCGCTGCGGGTCGCCGTGCTGGGCTGCGGAGTCGTCGGATCAGAGGTGGTTCGGCTGCTGACCGATCAGGCGGCGGATCTTCGGGCACGGGTCGGTCGGCCGCTCGAGCTGGTCGGGATCGCGGTTCGACGGCTGGGACGGCTTCGGCCAGGCGTCGACCCGGCGCTTTTCACCACCGACGCCGAGGCTTTGGTCGGGCGCCCGGATGTCGATCTGGTCGTGGAGGTCATCGGCGGTATCGAACCTGCGCGCTCACTGATCCTGGCGGCGCTCCGCAATGGGGCCTCGGTGGTCACCGCGAACAAGGCGCTGCTTGCAGAGGACGGCGCGACCCTGTTCGCCGCAGCCGAGAAGGCGGGCGTCGACCTCTACTTCGAGGCCTCCGTGGCCGGTGCGATCCCGATCATCCGCCCGCTGCGAGAGTCGCTGGTCGGCGACGAGATCACCTCCGTGATCGGCATCGTGAACGGCACCACGAACTTCATCCTCGACAAGATGGACACCGACGGTGCCGGCTTCACCGAGACCCTCACCGAGGCGCAGGATCTCGGGTACGCCGAGGCGGACCCGACTGCCGACGTCGAAGGCTTCGACGCGGCCGCGAAGGCAGCGATCCTCTCCAGCCTCGCCTTCCACTCTCGGGTGACCAGCGCCGACGTCTATCGGGAGGGGATCACCGAGGTGACCTCCACCGACATCTTGTCGGCCCGGGCGATGGGCTGCGTGGTGAAGCTGCTCGCGATCTGCCAGCTCTCGCCGTCAGACCCGGCCAACCCGAACCACGAGCGCACGGTCTCGGTCCGGGTTCATCCGGCGATGATCCCGCGCAGCCATCCACTGGCCGCGGTCGGTGGTGCCTACAACGCCGTCTTCGTCGAGTCCCAGTTCGCCGGCCGGCTGATGTTCTACGGCCCTGGCGCCGGCGGCGCACCGACCGCGAGCGCCGTTCTGGGTGACCTGGTCACCGTGGCCCGCAACCGGCTCCGTGGAGCGGCTGGGCCGGGGGAGTCCAGTTACGCCGCACGGCCGGTGTCGCCGATCGGGCACGTCATCACCCGATATCATCTTTCCCTTGAGGTCGCCGACGTCGCGGGCGTGCTGGCGAAGATCGCACAGTGCTTCGCCGAGCACGACGTATCCATCCAGACAGTTCGTCAGCAAGGTCGCGAGGCCGACGCGCAGCTGGTGATCGTCACCCATCGGGCCAGTGACGCCGCGTTGAGCGCCACCGTGGAGGCGCTGCGGGGCCTCGACGTCGTCCGGGAGGTCACCAGCGTGATGAGAGTCGAAGGTGAGTGAGATGGTTCCGCAGGATGCCGCAAGCCAGGCTGCGTTGGCCGCTCGTCCCAAGCGCGGCGTGATCGCCCGCTACCGGGAGTGGCTGCCGGTGTCCGACAGTGATCCGGTGGTCACGCTCGGCGAGGGTGACACGCCGCTTGTGGCCGCCGAGGTGCTGTCCGAACTGCTCGACTGTGAGGTCTGGCTGAAGGTCGAGGGCGCGAACCCGACCGGCTCCTTCAAGGACCGGGGCATGACTGTGGCCGTCAGCGTCTCTGCCGGGTCGGGTGCGCGCGCCGTCGTCTGCGCGTCCACCGGCAACACCTCCGCCTCGGCGGCCGCCTACGCCGTGCGGGCCGGGCTGCGCCCGATCGTGCTGCTGCCCGCCGGCCGGATCGCCGCGGGCAAGCTGGCCCAGGCGGTCGTGCACGGTGCCCATGTCGTACAGATCGACGGCAACTTCGACCAGTGCCTGGACGTGGCCCGGTCGCTGGCCTCGGACTATCCCGTCGCGCTGGTGAACTCGGTCAACCCGGCCCGGATCGAAGGCCAGAAGACAGCCGCATTTGAGATCGTTGACGAGCTCGGCGACGCACCGGATCTGCATGTCCTTCCGGTCGGCAACGGAGGCAACATCTCCGCCTACTGGCGTGGGTACACGCAGTACGCCGGCGCCGGATCGGCGTCGCGAACGCCTCGCATGTGGGGTTTCCAAGCGGCCGGCGCTGCTCCGCTGGTGCTCGGTCACCCGGTCACCACGCCGGAGACCGTGGCCACCGCGATCCGGATCGGAAACCCTGCCTCCACTTCGTCGGCGATCGCCGCCAAGGATCAGTCCGGTGGTCGGTTCGGCGCCGTCACGGATGCACAGATCCTTTCTGCACAAGCGTTCTTGGCCGCTCGCGAGGGCGTCTTCGTGGAGCCCGCATCGGCGGCCGGGGTAGCCGGCCTGCTCGACCTGCATGATCGAGGAGAGATTGATCATGGGCTGCAGATCGTGGTGACCGTGACGGGTCACGGATTGAAGGACATCGACACCGCGCTGTCGGCCCGCGGCCCGATCGAGGCTGAGATCGTCCAGGCCGACGTGCGGGCCGTCGCGCGGGCCTGCGGCCTGGTTGACTCCGATCAGTAAGGGACGCCGGGTGCGCGCGCTGGCTCCGGGAGCTTGGGTGACCGTGTCGGTTCCGGCCACCAGCGCCAACCTGGGCCCTGGCTTCGACTGCTTCGGGTTGGCGCTGTCCTGGGCGGAGTCGGTGCGGCTGGAGGTGATCGCATCCGGGTACGACATCGATGTCTCCGGAGAAGGCGCCGACCTGCTTCCGCGAGACGAGTCACACCTGATCATCCGGTCGGCCCTGACGGGTTTCGCCGACCTCGGCATCAGCGTGCCCGGGCTCCGGCTGAGCTGCCGTAACACCATCCCGCATGGCCGAGGGCTCGGCTCGTCATCGGCAGCCATCGTCGCCGGTCTGCTTGCGGCCCGCTCGCTGGCCGCCGAACCGCCAGATCGGCACTGGCTCCTTCAGCACGCCAATGCCATCGAGGGACATCCCGACAACGTCGCTGCCGCGATCTACGGTGGATTCGTGCTCGCGTACGGCGGCTCAGATGGTGTGGCGGTGGCGCAGGGACGCCTCGCGCCGGACCTCGGCGCCGTGGTTTTCGTACCTGACACGCCGGTAGCCACCCACGCCGCCCGAGGGCTGCTGCCTGAGGTGGTGCCGCACGAGGATGCCGCCGCGAACTCCGGCCGGGCCGCACTGCTGGTTCATGCCCTGGCCGCGGACCTTGACCTTCTGCACGACGCCACCCGTGAGTGGCTGCACCAGGACTATCGCAGTCGTGCGATGCCGGAGTCGTTCCGCCTGCTCAGCACGCTCAGAGGCAGGGGGCTGGCAGCCGTGATCAGCGGCGCCGGGCCTACGGTGATCGTGCTTGGTCGCCGCGCCGTGATGGATGCCCTGGCCGGTGAGGATCAGCCCGGATTTGCGGCTACCCGCGCCTTCGTCGGGTCTGGTGCGGCGGTCACAGCCGAAAGCGTCGAACCGCCACGTCGCTGAGAGCGACGCGGCATCGGTGAACCGACGCAGCATTGCTGAGAAGCACGCGTCGATGTCACATTCGTTGCGAGGACAGTGCTAGCCTTGTACTGCCGAAAGGCTGTGAGGTCGCAACGAGCCGGTTGCATAAGTACCTCTCGCTGACTAGGCAGCGCCTCAAAGGTCAGGCGCGGTGGGGTAGGCCGGATATACGGATCGCCGCCGCAGAATCTGCCGAGAACCTCAGTTTCTCCACACGTACTACGACCTTATGCAGCACAGCAACGCCCGTGAGCGACAATCGCCCCGGGCACTGGAAGGGCAAAGACCCGTTCCGAAAGGAAATACGTGACAGATATAGCCGAAGCGACCGCTGCAACTGCTGATGACAGGGCGGTCGGACGCAGGCGCAAGGGATCCGGGCTCGACGCCATGGTTCTGCCAGAGCTCAAGCAGCTGGCATCCTCTCTCGGTCTCAAAGGCACTGGTGCGATGCGCAAGAGCCAGCTCATCGCGGCGATCCAGTCCGTTCAGTCCGGCGGTCGGCCGGGCGGCCAGGGCAACGGCGTCGCCAGCGGCCAGGACACCGGCCACGGCGAATACCGCGGTGGCGACCAGCGGAATGGTCGGCCCAGCGGCTTCGGTGAGTCCCAGCCGGTCCTGACCAGCCCGGAGGGCTCCCGGGATTCGGCCAGCCCCGAGAGCTTCCCGGTCTCGACCCGCGAGAGTGCGGCTCAGACCGATGCCGGTGGGCCTGAGCGCCGGTCCGAGAACCGGGATCACGAGCCTCAGGCGCATGGCGGCGACCGGTTGGCTGACCGTGCCGACGGCGGCTATCAGGTGGACCGCGGCGAGCAGCAAGCCGACCGCCGTGACCAGCAGGTGGACCGGGGTGACCAACACGCCGACCGCAGGGATGCCGGTGAGCAGCGTCGTGAGCAGGTGCCGACCGAGGAGTCTGGCGGTGACCCGGTCGGTAATCGTCGGGAGGACGGGGACCGGGAGTCCGGTGATCGCGAGGGCGGTCAGAACGACCGACGAAGCCGGCGGCAGAACAACCAGAACCGCAGCGACAACCGTGACAGCCAGGCCCGCGTCGACAACCGTGAGCAGACCCGTGGCGACGGTCGCGACAGCCAGGGTCGCGGGGACAACCAGAACCGCAGCGACAACCGCGACAGCCAAAGCCGCGGCGACGGCCAGAACCGCGGGGACAACCAGAACCGCGACAGCCAGAACCGCGACAGCCAGAACCGGGGCGACTACGACGACGACGGCGGCAACCGTCGTGGCCGTCGGCGTCGCAACCGTGACCGGCAGAACCGCCGTGGCGGCCGTGGGACAACCGGCACCATGGAGCGGTACGACTCCGAGCCGGTGGTCTCCGAGGACGACGTCCTTGTCCCGGTCGCCGGCATCTTGGATGTTCTGGACAGCTATGCCTTCGTCCGTACCTCCGGGTATCTGCCTGGCTCCGAGGATGCCTACGTCGCGCTCTCGATGGCGAAGAAGCTGGGTCTGCGCAAGGGTGACGTTGTCACCGGCGTGATCCGCCAGGGACGGGAGGGTGACCGCAAGGAGAAGTTCAACCCGGTCGTACGGATCGACACCATCAACGGTGACGACCCTGAGAAGGCGCGACACCGGCCCGACTTCGCCAAGCTCACGCCGCTGTTTCCGCAGGAGCGGATGCGGCTGGAGACCACCTCGAACGTGATGACGACCCGTCTGATCGACATCGTCTCCCCAGTCGGCAAGGGTCAACGTGGGCTGATCGTCTCTCCGCCCAAGGCCGGCAAGACCTTGGTTCTGCAGGCCATCGCCAACGCCATCACCACCAACAACCCCGAGGTCCATCTGATGGTGGTGCTGGTCGACGAGCGACCTGAAGAGGTCACCGACATGCAGCGCACGGTCAAGGGCGAGGTGATCGCATCCACCTTCGACCGGCCGGCATCGGACCACACCACTGTCGCCGAACTGGCGATCGAGCGTGCCAAGCGACTTGTCGAGCTCGGCCACGACGTCGTCGTACTGCTGGACTCGATCACCCGGCTCGGGCGTGCGTACAACATCGCGGCGCCGGCCAGCGGTCGGATCCTGTCCGGTGGTGTCGACTCGTCGGCGCTGTACCCGCCGAAGCGGTTCTTCGGTGCCGCCCGGAACATCGAGCACGGTGGTTCGCTGACGATCCTGGCAACGGCGCTGATCGAAACCGGCTCCAAGATGGACGAGGTCATCTTCGAGGAGTTCAAGGGCACCGGCAACATGGAACTCCGGCTGCGTCGCGAGTACGCCGACAAGCGAATCTTCCCCGCCATCGACGTCGATGCCTCCGGTACCCGGCGCGAGGAGCTGCTGCTCAGCCGGGACGAGCTTCAGATCATCTGGAAGCTGCGGCGGGTCATCTCAGGTCTCGACGGGCTCCAGGGTCTGGAGATGCTGCTCGACAGGCTCCGCAAGACCCAGAGCAACGGAGAGTTCATGCTGGCGATCACCAAGACGATGCCAGCTCGCGGCGACGAGGACTGAGCTCGGCGCACTTGGCTGGGCGTTGCGCCCGTTCCTCCCGCGTTGATGCCCCTGCAACGGGCGCAACGTAGCGGAACGGGCGCGACGCGACCAGAGCACCCGCGCGGGAGTAAGGCGGGTCGTGGGGGCGTTGAGCATTTGGTGCCGCGGGACATCTGCGGCAAAATGTGCGGTTGGCGCCGGTTCACGTCGGATCCCTCGATCCCGACGACCCGGTGCATGGAAACTGAGGAGAGTCATGAAGCCCGACATTCACCCCACGTACGTCGAGACGCAGGTCACCTGCACCTGCGGCAACACGTTCACCACCCGGAGCACCGCGGCCAACGGCGTGATGCGTGCCGACGTCTGCTCCGCCTGCCACCCGTTCTACACGGGCAAGCAGAAGATCTTGGACACCGGCGGTCGCGTGGCCCGCTTCGAGAAGCGGTACGCGAAGAAGACCCCCGGGAAGTAGCTTGCACGAACGCCGGGAGGCAGGGCCGTTTGCGCCCTGGCTCTCGGCGTTTCGCATGTCCCAGGATCCGGCGGTCGCATACCGTCGCCGCCACAGCACCATCTCGGGCGCTGACCGTTCGAGCATCGATCATCCGGAGGCCCAGACCATGTTCGAGTCCGCCCACCACCTCCGCGACGAGTTCGCCGAGCTGGAGGCTGCGCTCTCCGACCCGGCGATCCACGCCGACGTCGCCCGTGCCCGGAAGGTGGGTCGTCGATACGCCGAGCTCACCCCGATCGTGCGCGGGATGGAGGAGTACGAGCGGCTGGCCGACGACCTGACGGCAGCGAGGGAGCTGGCCGGCGAGGACGAGACGTTCGCGCTCGAGGCCGAGCAGCTGGAGGCGCAGCTGGCCGTCGTCACCGAGCGACTGACCCGGCTGCTGGCTCCCCGCGACCCGAACGACAGTGGCGATGCGCTGATCGAGATCAAGTCCGGCGAGGGGGGCGAGGAGTCGGCGCTGTTCGCCGGCGACCTGCTCAAGATGTACACCCGGTACGCGGAGGTCCGCGGCTGGAAGGTGGAGGTGCTGGACTCCCAGGAGACCGATCTCGGTGGCTACAAGTCCGTGACGGTGGCCATCAAGGCATCCGGCGTTGGGGAGCCGGACCAGATGCCGTACGGCGTGCTCAAGTTCGAAGGCGGCGTGCACCGGGTCCAGCGGGTGCCGGTCACGGAGTCCCAGGGGCGGGTGCACACGTCCGCGGCCGGGGTTCTCGTGATGCCTGAGGTGGAGGAGACGGAGGTAGCGATCGACGACAACGACCTGCGAGTCGACGTCTTCCGCTCCTCCGGTCCTGGCGGCCAGGGGGTGAACACCACCGACTCGGCGGTACGGATCACCCACCTCCCGAGCGGGATCGTGGTGTCCTGCCAGAACGAGCGGTCACAGCTGCAGAACCGGGAGCAGGCGATGCGGATGTTGCGGGCACGGCTGATCACCGCGGCCGAGGAAGAGGCCGCGGATGCAGCGTCGGCGGCCCGGCGGAGCCAGGTCCGCACAGTGGATCGCTCGGAGCGCATCCGCACCTATAACTATGCGGAGAACCGGATCGCCGACCACCGGATCGGTTTCAAGGCCTACAACCTGGATCAGGTGCTCAACGGTGACCTCTCGGCACTGATCAACGCGCTGCAGGAGGCGGACACCGCCGAACGGCTGTCCCAGATGGGTGAGTCGTGAGCCGGAGGAGATCGGCGTGGTCAGCGGACTGAACCAGACCCAGATGCTGCTGCGGGAGGCGGCCGCCGAGCTTGCCGCCGCGGGGGTCACCAGCCCGCTCGCCGACGCGCGCCAGCTGATGGCCCACGTGCTGGGGGTGGCGCCCAGCCGGCTGATCCTGGTGGACGCTGTGGACGCCGGGCAGGTGGACGCGTTCTCACGGATGGTGGCCCGGCGAGTCTCCCGAGTGCCGCTGCAGCACCTGACCGGTACTGCGCACTTCCGTCACGTCGAGGTCGCAGTGGGTCCAGGGGTCTTCGTACCCCGACCCGAGACAGAGGTGATGGCTGGCTGGGCGGTCGATCGGCTTCGGGAGCTGGTTTCCGCCGGTCGGCGCCCGCTCGTAGTCGAGCTTTGTGCCGGCTCGGGCGTGATCTCGAAGGCGATCGCCGCCGAGGTGCCCGGAGTCGACATCCGTGCGTTGGAAGTCTCCGATGAGGCGACGGCCTATGCCGAACGGAACCTGGCCGGCGGTGCGGTCGAGCTGTACACCCTCGACATGGCACGGGCGCCGGTCGAATGGGACGACACGGTTGACCTGGTGATCGCCAACCCGCCCTACATCCCGCTGGAGGCCTACGAGTCGGTCACGCCGGAGGTCCGTGACCACGACCCGATGCCGGCATTGTTCTCCGGGCCCGACGGCCTGGACGCCATGCGGGTGCTGGCGGAGGTGGCGGCCCGGCTGCTGGTGGACCACGGTCTGGTCTGTGCCGAGCATGCGGAGGTTCAGGAGCTGTCGGCACCTGAGGTCTTCGTCCGGCAGGGGTCCTTCGCGTCCGTCCGTGACCACCGCGACCTGACCGGGCGCCCGCGCTTCGTCACGGCCACACGAGTGCCGCGAGGCGCGGAACGCTAGCGGTCGGACAAGTCTGGCAGGATTGGGCCCGTGAGTGACACCCCTGACCAGCACGGGCAAACCGCTGCGGGCGAGCGTCAGCCGGAGTCGCCCCGTTCGGTGGACTCGACGCCGGTCGCCGCCGAGATCGAGCTGGCACAGGCTGTCATCGAGGACGCCGATGAGACCGTGCCAAAGCCAGCGCCGCCGTACCTGCGGTTCGACTGCACGGGGGACACCGACCGCTCCACCACCGAGGCGGCCGAAGCCGCCCGGCTCGCGGTGGATCGCGGCGAGCTGGTCGTGCTGCCCACCGACACCGTCTACGGCATCGGGGCTGACGCATTCAGCCCGGAGGCCGTCCAGCGCCTGCTGGACGCCAAGGTACGCGGGCGCGACATGCCGCCGCCGGTACTGATCGCGGACCCCAGCATGATCCAGGCGCTCGCGATCGAGGTGCCGCGTGCCGCCGAGGATCTGGTGGCAAGGCACTGGCCTGGTCCGTTGACGGTGATCTGCAAGGCGAGGACCACGCTGCAGATGGACCTCGGCGACACCGAGGGCACTGTCGCGCTGCGGGTTCCAGACCATGAGCTGGCCCGCGATCTGCTACGTCGGACCGGTCCGCTGGCGGTCAGCAGCGCGAACATCAGCGGGATGCCTGCCGCCGTCAGTTGCGACGACGCCGTCAGCCAGCTCGGCAGCAGCGTGGCGGTCTACCTCGACGGTGGAACTCTCGGTGGCGGCGACGGCATCCCGTCCACGATCGTCGACTTCACCCAGGACGAGCGCGGCGAGGTCCTGCGCCGGGGGGCCCTGAGTGTCGAGGTGTTACGCGAGACGCTGCCGGAACTGGTCGACCTCGTGGACCCTGACGATGTCGTCGAACCCGAGGACCTCGTCGAACCTGAGGACCCTGTAGAACCACAGGAGCCTGTCGAACCCGAGCTCGTCGAACCGGAGGACAGAGCCGGGCCGGAGAACCAGCAGCCAGCCACAGCCGAGCAGCGTTCCGGAGAGCGCTAGGTGCGCGAGTATCTGCTGGTGCTGCTCGTGGCGGCCGGTACCACCTACCTGGTGAGCGGGCTCTGCCGTCGACTGGCGCTCCGGACCGGCGCTCTGGCCAAGGTTCGGGATCGGGATGTGCACACGGTCGCGATGCCGTACTTCGGTGGTGTGGCCATGCTGATCGGGGTGGCCGCTGCCTTCTTGGTGGCATGGCAGCTGCCGTTCCTCGGTCGACAGCCGCTGGTCCACCAAGACTCCCGCGCAGTCCTCATCGCCGCGGCGGTGATCTGCCTGGTGGGCGCGGTGGACGATCTGTTCGACCTCAGCGCGCTGGCGAAGTTCGCCGGTCAGGTGCTCGCCGCCGGCATCGTGGTCGCCCTCGGCGTGCGGATGTTTTGGATCCCGCTACCGAACCAGACGATCTCCTTGGACAGCGCGGCTTCGATCGCCATCACTGTCTTCTTCATCGTGCTGTGCTCCAACGCGGTGAACTTCGTCGATGGGCTCGACGGCCTGGCCACCGGCGTCGTCGGCATCGGGGCGATGGCGTACTTCACCTACTCCTATCTCTTGACCGTCGACCAGAACCTCACTCGGGCGACCACGGCAAGCCTGATCACGGTGGCCATCGCCGGCGCCTGCCTAGGCTTCCTGCCGCACAACTTCTTCCCGGCTCGCATGTTCATGGGTGACTCGGGTGCACTGCTGCTGGGCTTCCTGCTGGCCACGTCGACCATCAGCCTGACAGGTCAGATCGATGCCTCTCAGCTGGAGACGCGTGGCGGCCTGATTCCGACGGTGCTGCCCTTGGTGTTGCCGTTGGCCATCTTGGCGTTGCCGTTCCTGGACGTGATGCTGGCCTACATCCGACGTACCTATGCGGGCCGCTGGTGGTTCGTCGCCGACAAGCAGCACCTGCACCACCGGCTGCTGGAACGCGGACACAGTCAGCGCGGCGCCGTTCTGCTGATGTACGTCTGGTCGGCACTGGTCTCCTTCGGCGTGATCGCGCTCGGGGGCCTGCGGAGCTGGGCTTCGGTGCTGGTCATCGCTCTGGTCGCGTTCGTGCTGGTGTTGATCACCGTCGGACGGCCGGTGCGGGACCGTCCGCACGTCAAAAAGGGCGCGGCGCTCCGGTGAGCGACACCCCGTCGACGTTCCACACATCGAGCGCTTTGTGCTAGTTTTCACAAGCCCCCATCGACCCGCGTCGGCTTCGGTCGTCCGAGTGATCGGCCATCGGCCGCAGGACAGGACAGCCGCCACCCATGACGACTGAAAGCTCCATCACCCAGCACGCGACCGCTCAGCCGGCCACCCCGAGCATCCACGTTGTCCGAGCACGCAAGCTGCTGTACGGCGGCATTCTCGGGGGTGTGGTCGCGGCAGTCGTGTCCACCATCGGGTTCTGGGTCGCGGACGGCTCCCGGGGCCTGGCTTCTGCCGCACTGGCTTCGGGTCTCGTGCTGTTCTTCTACGCCGTCGGTCAGCTCGTGATGGTGCTGTTCGCCGACGCGGGTGCTCGTACCCTGCTGCTGGTATCACTCGGCAGCTACAGCATGCGGGTGGTGCTGCTGGGACTCGTACTGCTGTCGTACAACACCAACCGCGCCGACTGGCCGCAGCTCTCACCGATGGGCATCTTCGTCACCACGATCGCAGTCGTGGTGGGCTGGCTCACCGTGGAGGTTTTCGTGTTCTCACGGCTGCGGATCGGTGTCTATGACGCCGAGTACAAAGACCCGGCCGAACGTGGCGATGCGCAGTGACCCCTACGACGGGCGACTGCTACCGTGTGACACGCCATGACGCAGCAGGGGAAGTCGAACTCGCACAGCGAGCCGAATTCGCCGGATACCGCGCAGGCCGACGGGATGAACGAGGGCATCACCGTGCTCGCGTACCTGATCTCCGGTGTGGCGGTATACGGCGCAGTTGGCTGGCTGGGCGATCACTTCCTGAAGACATCGTTCCTGCTGCCGATCGGGATCGTGCTCGGTGCCGCAGTTGGCATCTACGTGATCATCCGGCGGTTCGGTCGGATCTCGGGCGCCACACCGGCGGCCGGCAGCACCGTTGCGCGCGGACGCGCAACGGCAGAACCGAAGGATCAGATCGACGAATGACTGACAGAGGAGAGGAGGAGCGTTGGGCGTCTTAGCAATGGGCCCCGTTCCGATGGAGGCCCCGAGTGAGGGTTTCGAGGCGCCAGGGGTAGAGAGCTTCAACCTTCCACCGATCTTCGAGTCAGTGCCGTGGCTGGACAAGCCGATGCTGCAGGCTGCGCTGTCGGTCATCTTGATTCTCGCCTTCTGGGTGGTGATGGCCCGCAAGCGCGAGATGGTGCCGGGCAAGGCGCAGTTCGTCGGGGAGTCGGCGTACTTCTTCCTGCGGAACAGCATCGGCCGCGACATCATCGGTCACGACTACCGGAAGTACCTGCCGTACCTGATCGCGGTCTTCTCCTTCGTCTTGATCAACAACCTGTGGGGCGTCTTCCCGCTGTCGTTGTTCCCGACCGCGTCGCACATCGGCTGGGCGTACGGTCTGGCGTTGGTGACCTGGGTGCTGTACAACGGCGCCGGCATCGCCAAGCACGGCCCGGCGGGCTACCTCAAGCGCACGGTGCTGCCACCCGGCGTGCCCTGGTTCATGTGGCCGCTGGTGATTCCGATCGAGTTCGTGTCGAACATCTTGGTGCGGCCGATCACGCTTTCCCTTCGACTTTTCGCCAACATGTTCGCCGGTCACCTGCTGGTGCTGGTGTTCGTGCTGGGCGGGGAGTATTTGCTGCTGCACAGCGAGCCGATCTTCAACAAGGTGGCGGGTGCCGCCTCGCTGATCTTCAGCCTCGCCATCTTCGGGCTCGAGCTGGTGGTGCAGTCGTTGCAGGCCTACATCTTCACCGTGTTGACCGCTCAGTACGTCTCATCGTCTGTCGCTGAAGAGCACTGACCTACCCCAAACCACTTCGGCTGACAACCAGCTGAAGTCTTGTGAAAGGAACAAGTAATGAGCAACACCATCATGGAGCTCACCGGTTCGCTCGGTGTGATCGGCTACGGTCTCGGCGCCATTGGTCCCGGGATCGGCGTTGGCCTGATCTTCGCCTCCGTCATCCAGGGCACCGCACGTCAGCCCGAGGCGCGCGGCGCGATGATGGGTACTGCCTGGATCGGATTCGCGCTGACCGAGGCGCTGGCGATCATCGGTATCGCCCTCGCCTTCGTCTTCTCCGGCCAGTAGGCGGTCGGTCGTCATGACCAATCTGTATCTGCTGCCGTTGGCGGAGAACCCGCTGATCCCAGCCGTGGGCGAGCTGATCGTCGCCATCGTCTTCATCTTGATCTTGACCTTTGCGATCGCGAAGTTCGTGGTGCCGATGTTCGAGCGGACCTACGCCGAGCGCACCGAGGCGATCCAAGGCGGTATGGAGAAGGCGGAGAAGGCCCAGATCGAGGCCGAGGCTGCCCTCCAGCAGTATCGCGCCCAGCTCGCTGAGGCTCGGGGTGAAGCGGCCAGAATCCGCGAGGACGCCAAGACCCAGGGTGCTCAGATCATCGCTGAGATGCGCGACCAGGCTCAGGCCGAGGCTGCTCGCATCTCCGCCAGCGCCCAGGCTCACCTGGAGGCTGAACGGACCCAGGCGATGCACCAGCTCCGGACCGAGATCGGCGGTCTGGCTACAACGCTCGCGAGCAGGATCGTCGGCGAGTCGTTGGAGGACGACGAGCGTGCCCGTCGGACCGTGGACCGTTTCCTGGCCGACATCGAGAGCAGCGATGAGTCGGCTCGGGCGGGACAGTCATGAGCATAGGTTCCGAGGCTCGACTGAGCGCTTTGGACTTTGTTCTCGACGAGCAGGTACGCACGTCCCCGGGCGCCTCGGCTGCGCAGAGCTCGGCGGAGAACATCGCGGCCGACCTCTTCGGAGTCGTCGACGTGTTGGACTCCTCGGGCGCACTTCGGCGCGCCCTGGTGGACCCAGGTACCCCGGACGAGGCGCGGGTCGGGTTGGTTCACGGCGTACTCGACGGCAAGGTCTCCGCCGCCGCGGCGAACGTCGTCGCCGAAGCGGCCAGGGTCCGCTGGCCGGGTCCCGGCACGCTGGTGGCGGCAATCGAGCGTCAAGCTGTCCGGGCCGAACTGCTGAGGGCCAACGCCAACAACCAGCTCGAGGAGACCGAGGACGAGCTGTTCCGGTTCGCTCGGCTGGTGCAGTCCAACCCTGGACTGCGGGACGCCTTGTCGGACCGGGCGGTCCCGCTGGAGCATCGTCGCCAGCTGGTTGACGACCTGCTGGCTGGCAAGGCGACCGAGGCCACGCTGACGCTCGCGAAGCGGGGCGTGGCAGCGCGCGCACGGACCTTCGACCACACACTGGAGGGCTACGTCACTCTGGCTGCCGAGCAGAAGAACCGGATCATCGCCACCGTGCGCGTGGCCAAGCCACTTGACTCCGAGCGCATCGAGCGGTTGCAGTCCGCGCTGAGCAGGCAGGCCGGGCGGCCGGTGTTCGTTCAGGTCATCGTCGACGAGCACGTGCTCGGCGGCGTTCGGGTCGAGCTGGGCGACGAAGTGATCGAAGGTACGGTGGCCGCCAAGCTGGAGAGCGCCCGGCGGCTCTTCTCCTGAGCACGTTGCACGACGTGAAAAACCACGTTCCACCCACGAATTTTGAGATACGAGAGCAGGGATAAGGCGATGGCAGAACTGACAATTCGCCCGGAGGACATCCGGGACGCCCTGGACCGGTTCGTCCAGAACTACACCCCGGAAACCTCCTCCCGCGAAGAGGTCGGCACCGTGGTCTCCTCCGGTGACGGAATCGCCCGGATCGAGGGTTTGCCCTCAGCCATGGCCAACGAGATGCTCGAGTTCGAGAACGGCACGCTCGGCATCGCCTTGAACCTCGATGTCCGTGAGATCGGTGTGGTCGTGATGGGCGACTCCGCCGGCATCGAGGAAGGGTCGACGGTCCGCCGGACCAGCGACATCTTGTCCGTCCCGGTCGGTGACGGCTACCTCGGCCGGACCGTCGATGCCTTGGGGCGGCCGATCGACGGCATGGGCGATATCGACGGCATCGACGACCGTCGTGCCCTGGAGCTGCAGGCGGCCGGCGTGATGGACCGGCAGGAAGTCCGCCAGCCGCTGCAGACAGGCATCAAGGCGATCGACGCGATGATTCCGATCGGTCGCGGTCAGCGCCAGCTGATCATCGGCGACCGCAAGACCGGCAAGACCGCTATCGCCATCGACACCATCATCAACCAGAAGGCTGCCTGGGAATCCGGTGACCCGGAGCAGCAGGTCCGCTGCATCTATGTCGCGATCGGTCAGAAGGGCTCCACCGTCGCGGGCATCCGCGGTGCGCTGGAGGAGGCCGGCGCCCTGTCGTACACGACCATCGTGCACGCCCCGGCATCCGACCCCGCGGGCTTCAAGTACGTCGCGCCCTACACCGGCTCGGCCATCGGTCAGCACTGGATGTACCAGGGCAAGCACGTCCTGATCGTCTTCGACGACCTGACCAAGCACGCCGAGGCGTACCGCGCCATGTCGCTGCTGCTGCGTCGCCCCCCGGGCCGCGAGGCCTACCCCGGCGACGTCTTCTACCTGCACAGCCGGCTGCTGGAGCGTTGCGCCAAGCTCTCCGCGGAGCTGGGTGGCGGTTCGATGACGGGTCTGCCGATGGTGGAGACCAAGGCCAACGACGTGTCGGCGTTCATCCCGACCAACGTCATCTCCATCACCGACGGCCAGATCTTCCTCCAGTCCGACCTGTTCAACGCCAACCAGCGCCCGGCCATCGACGTCGGTGTCTCGGTGTCCCGCGTCGGTGGTGCCGCGCAGATCAAGGCGATGAAGAACGTGTCCGGCTCGCTGAAGCTCGAGCTGGCCCAGTTCCGCGACATGGAGGCGTTCGCGATGTTCGCCTCCGACCTCGATGCGACCTCCCGTCGCCAGCTCGAGCGCGGCGCCCGGCTGGTGGAGCTGCTCCGGCAGCCGCAGTACACCCCGTACCCGGTCGAGGAGCAGGTGGTGTCGGTCTGGTCCGGCATCAACGGCAAGTTCGACGAGGTGCCGGTGAACGACGTGCTGCGCTTCGAGCAGGAGCTGCTGGAGTACCTACGACACAACGGCAACGTGCTGACCAACATCCGCGAGTCCAAGGTCTTCGACGACGACACCGCGGCGGCGCTCTCCCAGCAGATCGACGAGTTCAAGCGGGGCTTCCAGACCTCCGAGGGCAAGCTGCTCGCCGGCCGCGAGGAGCACGTCGCGACCGACGCCGACGACGTGGAGCAAGAGCGCATCGTCAAGCAGAAGCGGTGACCTGACCATGCCAGCAAGCCCGAACGGGAGCGAGATAATGCTGGGCAATACGAGCGGAGCGAGATAAATGCCGGCAAGTTTGCGTGAACTTCGGCAGCGGCGGACGACGGTCTCGACGACCAAGAAGATCACCCGCGCCATGGAGCTCATCGCCGCGTCCCGGATCATCAAGGCGCAGCAGCGGGCGCAGTCGGCGGCACCGTATGCCCGGGAGCTGACCCGCGCAGTGTCGGCGGTTGCCACCTTCTCCAACGTGGAGCACCCGCTGACAACGGAGAACCCGAACCCGACCCGCGCTGCGATGCTGCTGATCACCTCCGACCGTGGCCTCGCCGGTGCGTACTCGTCGTCGGTGATCAAGGAGGGTGAGCAGCTCAGCGAGCTGCTGCGCAGCGAGGGCAAGGAGGTCCGGCCGTACCTCGCCGGCCGGAAGGCAGCCGCCTTCTATGCGTTCCGTCGCCGAGACGTGGCGGCGAGCTGGGACGGGTTCTCCGATGCGCCCACGTACGCCAACGCCCGAGAGATAGCCGACGCGGTGATCGAGGCGTTCTTGACCCCCGCGGAGGAGGGCGGCGTGGATGAGATCCACATCGTCTACACCCGGTTCGTCTCGATGCTGACGCAGAAGCCGGAGATCATCCGGTTGCTTCCGCTCGAGGTGGTGGAAGGGGAGGAGGCTCCCAGCGATGAGGAGCTGCTGCCGCTGTACGAGTTCGAGCCGGACGCGGAGAACGTGCTGGATGAGCTGCTGCCCCTGTATGTGGCCAGCCGGATCCAGTACTGCCTGCTGCAGGCCGCTGCGTCGGAGCTGGCGAGCCGGCAGAAGGCGATGAAGTCGGCAACCGACAACGCGCAGTCACTGATCGAACGTCTGACCCGCGAGGCCAACCAGGCCCGGCAGGCGGAGATCACCCAGGAAATCAGTGAGATCGTCGGTGGCGCTAGCGCGCTGGCCGAGGCAAACGCCCAGAACGACTAGAGCGCCCGAGAGTGAGTGAGAGAAGATGAGTGTCACCATCGACAAGCACGAGGATCAGGTCCGAAGCGCCGGAGTGGGTCGCGTCTCGCGGGTCATCGGCCCGGTGGTCGACGTGGAGTTCCCCGTCGACCAGATGCCTGACTTGATGAACGCCGTCCTGGTGGACACCACCATCAACGGCCGCACCACGACGATGACCATGGAGGTCGCTCTGCACGTGGGCGACAACATGGTCCGCGCGATCGCGCTGAAGCCGACCGACGGCATGGTGCGCGGCGCCGAGGTGCGCGACACCGGTGCCCCGATCTCGGTGCCGGTCGGCGACGTCACCAAAGGCAGGGTCTGGAACGTGACCGGCGACTGCCTCAACGAGGACGCGTCGAAGTTCGAGATCACCGAGCGTTGGCCGATCCACCGCTCGGCACCCATGTTCGACCAGCTGGAGTCGAAGACCGAGATGCTGCAGACCGGCATCAAGGTGCTGGACCTGCTCACCCCGTACGTCCAGGGCGGCAAGATCGGCCTGTTCGGCGGTGCCGGCGTGGGGAAGACGGTGATGATCCAGGAGATGATCTACCGGATTGCGCACAACTTCGGCGGTACCTCGGTGTTCGCCGGCGTCGGCGAGCGTACCCGTGAGGGCAACGACCTGATCCACGAGATGGACGAGGCGGGTGTGTTCAAGGACACCGCCCTGGTCTTCGGGCAGATGGACGAGCCTCCGGGCACTCGGCTCCGGGTCGCGCTGAGCGCGCTGACCATGGCGGAGTACTTCCGTGACGTCCAGAACCAGGACGTGCTGCTCTTCATCGACAACATCTTCCGGTTCACCCAGGCCGGATCGGAGGTGTCGACGCTGCTCGGTCGGATGCCCTCGGCGGTGGGCTACCAGCCGAACCTGGCTGACGAGATGGGCCAGCTGCAGGAGCGGATCACCTCGACGCGCGGTCACTCCATCACCTCGATGCAGGCGATCTACGTGCCGGCCGACGACTACACCGACCCGGCCCCGGCAACCACCTTCGCCCATCTGGACGCCACCACCGAGCTCAGCCGCGAGATCGCCTCCCGTGGTCTGTACCCGGCGGTTGACCCGCTGACGTCGACGTCGCGGATCCTTGACCCGCAGTACATCGGGCAGACCCACTATGACGTGGCCGTTCAGGTGAAGCAGATCCTGCAGCGCAACAAGGAGCTGCAGGACATCATCGCCATCCTCGGTGTGGACGAGCTGTCCGAGGAGGACAAGGTGGTCGTCAACCGTGCCCGCCGGATCCAGCAGTTCCTCAGCCAGAACACCTACATGGCCGAGAAGTTCACCAACATCCCCGGCTCCACGGTGCCGCTGGCCGAGACCATCGAGTCCTTCCAGATGATCTGCAACGGCGATGTCGACCACATCGCCGAGCAGGCCTTCTTCAACGTGGGTGGCATGGAGGACGTCGAGCGTCGGTGGTCGCAGCTCCAGCAGGAACAGCGATGATGGCATCGCCATCGCGAAGGAGCAGCCGCCGTGGCTGACCCGATGCAGGTGGAAGTGGTCTCTGCCGACCAGGTGGTCTGGTCGGGCAAGTCCATCAACATCATCGCCAAGACAGTCGACGGCGACATCGGCATCCTGGCCGGGCACTCACCAGTGCTCGCCATCTTGGTGCCGGGCGCCGTCGAGGTGGTCACGCCTGAAGGCATCCGTGAGATTGTCGCCGTCGACGGAGGTTTCATCTCGGTTTCGCAGGAACGCGTATCCATCCTGAGTGAGTACGCTCGGATGGCGGACGAGATCAGCTTGTCCGCAGCAGAGAAGGAACTGGCTGAGGCACAGGCACGGCTTGACGCGGGGGAGACCGACGACGACACCCGTCAGCACTTCCAGCGCGCCAGCGCACAGGTCAAGGCAGCACAAAGGACGCGCTGAACCTCACCTGCGCTCGGGCCATCCGAAGACAGAGGGACGAAGAACATGGGCGGCTGGCTCGGGGTCGGGGAGGTCATCCTTGGCATCCTCGTCGTCCTCGCCCTCCCGCTGCTTCTGCTGGCGGTTCGGCGTCGGTGGCTCGCGCGTCAAGGCGGAACCTTCGAGTGCAGCATGAGGCTGCGAACCAACACTCCACATGCGGGGTGGGTGCTTGGGATCGGGCGCTATAACGAGGAGAACCTGGAGTGGTTCAGGTTCTTCTCGTATTCGCCGCGTCCTCGTCGGTCCTTCGTTCGCACTGCCGTCTCGGTGCTCGAGGTGCGGTCCCCTGACCCGATCGAGGCGGTGTCTCTCTACGCCGGCCAGATGGTCGTCCGGCTCGGTGGCGTCGACGACCCGGACCATGAATGGCAGCTGGCCATGGGTCCGGACTCACTGACGGGCATGTTGAGCTGGCTGGAGGCGGCCCCACCGGGCGCCAGGAACTACTGATCCACGGGAACTACCGGTCCTCGCGACGTGGTCGCGGCAGCTCACCACCCCGACCCGGGCCCGCCGGGCGCCGGCCGGCGCTCCGCTCAGAGCTTGTGGAGCTTCAGGTACGGAGCCTTGACGCGGATCACCCCGTCGGATGAGCGGAAGTCGACCGCGACGGCGTGGCCACCCTCGAGTCCGACGACCCGGCCGACGCCATAGCGGTCGTGGCTGACCAGGTCTTCGACAGCGAACTCCTTCAGCGGCTCGGCCTGCGCCGGCTTGAAGGGGCTGTTGGCAAGCGGACGCCGGGATCCGGCAGGTGGAGTCACGTCTTCGATGATCCTCCACATCGGCGAAGGATCCAAGTCCGACGCCGGTGGTCGCCCTAAGAATCGCCCCCGCACCGGGAGCCGTTTGACTGCCGGGTGGCGGCACATCAGCCAACCTTCACGACCTCAGCAGCACCGACCGCATTCGAGCGAGCAGCGCGTCCACGAAACGCTCGGCGTCTCGGTCGGTGGCGGCTCTGCCGAAGCGCACGTTGCGGTTCTGCCACGAGACGGTGTTGCCGAACCGGACACCGGTAAGCGTGGAGCTCTGGTCGAGGCCGTCCGCGGCGGTGTCGACCACATAGACCACACGATCGCCGCCCAACCGGCTGGAGCTCACCGGTGATCCGGTGAACGTCATCACCACGTAGCCGTAGCGAGCCGGCAGGGTTAGCCCCTGGCAGCGGTCCAGGTCTGCTCGGATCGCCTGGAACCCGGCTTCGGCCGCCTGCCGGTCGCGGTACCGCGCGGTCGAGGAGAGCCCCCAGCTGCTGTCCTCGGTGACTGAGCCGAACTGGGCGACGTAACCGTCCAGGGCACCCGCGGGAAGATATCCGAACAGCGCCTCAGCTGCCTTCTGGCACTCCGACGAGACGCTATACCGGAGCTGCCGGGGGAAGCGGCTGGGCCGCCGCTCCATGGCACGTGGCGGCTCCCACCGGGTGCCCGTGTCCGGATGCGGGTCGTACACCGACTGAACCTGCTCACCGGTCAGCTCCGGTCTCAGGATGCGTGCCGACCACCAACCGATGACCAGCGCCACGACGAGCAGGATCGCCACCAAAGCGACCGACGGTGCCGAGCGCCTCGACGTCGGCTCCGGTCCAAACGACAACTCGTCAACCGGGCGGTCGGGTGCACTTCTCGGTTCCCCGCCCAGCGCCGACGACCTCACTCTCGTCAGCGTACCAACCGAGCTCAGTCGGTTCGGCCGGCGAATGCGGCGTCGAAGGCAGCGGCCGGCACAGTGATGGCGTTGTGCTTGCGGACGAAGTCGAGCGCCCCGGGCGCGCCGTCAAGCCGGTCCATGCCGGCATCCTCCCACTCGATGGAGATGGGACCGCGGTGGCCGATCGAGTTGAGCATCCGGAAGACGTTCTCCGACTCCGTGTCGCCGCGTCCGGTGGAGAGGTCGCAACGGTGGTCCAGTAGTCGTAGGCGATCTCGGAGGGGTGCACCCGTGTGCGAACCGCATCCCACCCCGTCAAAGACGTCCAGGATCGGGTTCCAGCGGTCGGCGAAGTCGGCCTAGCCCGCCTGGATCACCGAGTCGGCCACGGGCGGGAACATCGCCACGTAGTGCCAGATAGCCGAGCCGGTGAAACCGACCACGGTGTCGACTCCGAAGCACGGGCCGCTCGGGCGGTGGGTCTTCAACTCCTCCGCGGCCCGCTGGCGGTCGCCTTCGGGGTCGCCGTCGCCCCACACCCGAGGGTCACCATGTTCTTGTGGCGATCTCCAGGCCGTCATAGCCCCAGCCCGAGGCGAGTCGGCAGACCTCCTCGAACGGCAGGTCCCTACTCCTTGTCGTTTCGTGATGGAGCCTGCTCAACTGGCTCCGCGCCCTGCTCCGACTGCGGGTCACTCAACTGGGTGCTGCGCTCCCCGCCGGGGACCCAGAGCACCTCGGCGGCGGTCCCGTTGACGACCCGGGTAAGGATGAACAGCAGGTCCGAGAGCCGGTTCAGATAGCGCACGGCGAGCAGGTTCATCCCGCCTGGCACAGCATCGGTGGCGACGGCGGTGCCGTAGCGCTCGACGGCCGTCCAGGCGGCCCGCTCGGCTCTGCGGCTGACAGTCCGGGCGACATGCAGGTGGGCCGCCGCCGGCGTGCCGCCGGGCAGGATGAACGAGCGCAGGCTGGGTAGCAGGGCGGTGAAGGTGTCGCACCAGCCCTCGAGCCGATCGATGTAGTCCTGGGTGACCCGCAGAGGTTCGTACGGTGGGTCGGCGTTGAGTGGGTTGCTCAGGTCGGCGCCGAGGTCGAACATCTCGTTCTGGACGCGACGCAGGATCGCGGCGACCTCTTCGGGCATGCCGCCGGCAGCCAGAGCGACCCCGATGGCGGAATTCGCCTCGTCGACGTCCCCGTACGCCGCCACCCTGGGATCGGTCTTGTCCGTCAATGACATGTCCGAGAGCCGGGTCTGGCCAGCATCCCCGGTGCGGGTGTAGATGCGGGTCAGGTTCACCATGATCAAACCCTAAGGGGGGGCGCCGGAACCTGGTGGCGCGGGTCGGAGGGCATACGCGCCGACTGTGGCACCCTTGACCGGTGCACACCACGTTGTTGCGCCTCGCGCCGGCACTCTGCCTGCTGGCCGGCCTGAGCGCCGCCTGCGGTTCCGACTCTGACCAGGCGGGTGCGGACCAGTGCCAGTACGTGCGGACCGGCGAGGCGGCCAAGCCGGTGGAGCTGCCCAGATCCTCAGGTGTGTCGACCACCGGCACCGTCGCCTACGTGCTCAAGACAACCGAGGGTGACGTGACGATCACGCTGGACCGCGCGAAGACGCCCTGCACGGTGAACTCCTTCGAGTCGCTCGCCGACCAGGGCTACTTCGACAAGACGCGTTGCCATCGGCTGGTCGACTCAGGGATCTTCCTGCTGCAATGCGGAGATCCGACCGCCTCCGGCAGCGGCGGACCCGGATACACGTTCGCGGACGAGACCGACGGCACCGAGTCCTATACCGCCGGGGTGGTGGCCATGGCTAACGCCGGCCCGAACACCAACGGCTCCCAGTTCTTCTTGGTCTACGACGACTCCACCCAGCTGGACGCCACCCCCAACTACACCGTTTTCGGCACGATGGACCAGACCTCCCGGGGCGTCGTGGCGATCATGTCGCGCGAGGGACAGGACGGCACGAACCCGGCAGGCGGCGGGCGGCCGAACAACCCGGCGGAGATCCTCAGCGTAACCAAGAAGGGTTGAGCGCCCCGGATCGACTTTCGCCGGCGGGGAGCTAGGACGCCCCGGGTCCCTCGGCCAGGAACCGCCGAAGGATGCCCACGAAGACCTCCGGCTGCTCGGAGTGCACCCAGTGCCCGGCGCCTTTCACCGTCACGGTGACCACCCGCGGGAAGAGCCGGCGCATGGCGTGCGCGTACTCAGTGGTGACGTAGTCCGACCGCGCCCCGCCGATCCACAGCACCGGTCCCCGGTACGGCGCTGCCTCCAGCTCCGGGAAGTCACCGAGCTCGGTGAGGTGGTCGCCAAGCAGCCGGAGGTTCATCTGCCACTGCCAGCCGTCGCCCTCGCGCCGGAGGTTCTGCAGCAGGAAGCTGCGAACCCGCGGGTCCGAGACCCCGGATGCCAGCTGGTCATCGGCTTCGGACCTAGTCGATAGCTTCGCCAGATCCAGCGCCCGCATCGCCTCCACGTACCCGGTGAAGCTGCTCGGGCCGGGATAGCGAACCGGCGCGATATCGACCACGCCCAGCCGTTCGACGATCTCCGGATGCTGCAAGGCCACCGTCATGGCAACCTTGCCGCCCATGGAGTGACCCACCAGAGCCACCGGCGAGCCGTCAGTTCGGGCGTCGATCACGTCCGCAACAGCCCTCGCCATCTCCCGATAGCTGAAGGCGTCGGTCCACGAGGACCGACCGTGGTTGGGCAGGTCCACGAGCAGGCTGGTGTAGTCCGGGCTCAGCCCCTTCGCGATCGTGGTCCAGTTCCTGCCCTGACCGAACAGGCCGTGGCAGAAGACGATCCCCGGCCTATCAGCACCGATCTCGGTGACATGCAGATGGATGCCCGACGAGGCTGTCACTTCGGTCATGGCCGTCGCTGCCAGCAGCTGTTGTGCCAGTGACGGCGCTCCTCAAGCCCGCTGGCGGCGGTCAGCATCGGAGTGTCCGGCCAGACCACCAGATGCGGCGTGCTCGGAACAATCACCTGGTTGCACCCCGGGCACCGGTAGCTCTTCGACGCCGCGGCGCCGGCGATGCTGCGGACGATCCACCGACCGTCACGTTTGATGGCGCTGGTCGAGTGACCGGAGCCGAGCGGGCGGGCGGGTCTGGTGTGCTTGCTGGGCCGTCGAGCCATCAGCGGCCACTGCCCGACCACGAGGTCGGCGTTACCGGGCAGATCGCAGGAGAACGCACGGGACGAGTCTGACAGATCGGTTGGCACGGGACCCGGGACGCAGCCGTGCGTTGGGTACGGTAGGGCGGTGCGTTTGGTGATTGCTCGGTGCCAGGTCGACTATGCGGGCCGGTTGACCGCCCACCTGCCGATGGCGACCCGGCTCATCTTGGTGAAGTCGGATGGCTCGGTCTCCGTGCATGCCGACGACCGAGCGTACAAGCCGCTGAACTGGATGAGCCCGCCCTGTACGCTGACCGAGCTTCCGGCCCCGCCCGCCGATTCCGATGCTGTCGTGGGCCTGAAGCCGCTGCAGGCGGTCTGGGAGGTCAAGGGCAAAGAGGGTGACACGCTGCAGATCTCGCTGGCGGAGATCCTGCACGACTCCAGCTACGACTTGGGTGTGGATCCTGGACTCCAAAAGGATGGCGTCGAGGCCCACCTGCAGGCGCTGCTGGCCGAGCATCCGGAGACGTTCGGCACCGGATGGTCCGTCGTGCGACGCGAGTACATGACCGCCATCGGACCGGTCGATCTGCTCTGCCGGGACAGCCAGGGCCGCTACGTGGCCGTGGAGGTCAAGCGACGCGGTGAGATCGACGGCGTGGAGCAGCTGACCCGCTACCTGGAACTGATGCGTCGGGACCCGATGCTCGGCGACGTGCAGGGAGTCTTCGCCGCTCAGCAGATCAAGCCGCAGGCACGATTTCTGGCAGCCGACCGTGGCATCGCCTGCCTCACCGTCGACTACGACGTCCTGCGCGGCATGGACGATCCGAGTACCCGGCTGTTCTGACCCGCCTGGACGGCGGCAGCCGCGATCCGGGCCGGTCCTGCCGACTCAGCTGCGTTGATGCCCTTCGGCGTCGGAGAGCTCATTCGCCGATCTGTCGGCGTGCGGCTCATCGGCGACGCTCGGGTCGGCCGACCGATCGGCCGGAACACCTTCGGTCGGGCTGCCCGCGATGTCGCTGAAGGAGAGGTCGGGCACCTCCGGCAGGTTCTCGGCCGTGTGCAGCGCGAGTGCGCTCAGGGAGGCAAGCTGACTCAGCATCTCCTGCTTGCGCTGGCCGAGCGTCTCCTGCTCCGCTCGCATCTGTCGCTTTCTCCAGGCGAACTCCTGCCGTGCCCGCTCATCGATGGTCGCTGCTCGCTCTCGGGCCTCAGACAGCAAGGCTTCGGCGCGGTGGGCCGCGTCCAGCTTCACCCGCTCGGCCTCGGCCAGCGCGTCTGCACGGACCCGGACGGCATCCTCGGTCTCCCGCGCCAGATGCTCCGACGACCGTTGGTGGTACTCGGTCGCCTCAGCGAGCAGTGCGCTGGTCTTGCCGGCGGCCTCGTCGTGGGCTGCACGCAGCTGCGCCAGGGCTTGTTCGCGTTGGGTGGCGAACTCTGCGCTGATCTCGGCAACCCGAGCTTCGGCCGCCTCGATGAGCTTCTGCGCCGCGGCCTCGGCCTGCTCGACGACGTGGCGGGCCTGCAGTTCCGCGCTCTGGAGCCGGGCGGTCGCAGCCTGCTCCGACTCGACCCGGACGGCCTCTGCCTGTAGCCGGGCGGCATCCAGCAGGGCGTCGGACTCGAGCTTCGCCTTGTCCACCAGTGTTCCGGCATCCTGCGCCGCCGTGGCGCGCAGCTGCTCGACCCCGGCGTACTGCACGGCCGAGAAGTCTCCGACTTCCGCCTCGGCCGCATCGCGCAGTCGCTGCGCCTCGACGCGGGCGAGCTCGACAGTCCGATCGGCGTCCGCGTTCGCCATCGCCAGCACCTCGCGGGCCTGGGCCTCCGCCATCCGCATGATCTCACCCGCGCGGCCCCCGAGCGAGGAGTAGTCCACCTCGGAGGCTGCTGCCTGCGTCCGGGCCTCGGCGAGCTGGTTCTCCAGCTGCTGGACCTGCTGCCGCAGCCGCTGGTTGTCGTGGGTCAGCTGCGCCTTACCGGTGGACACGTCATCGAGGCGCGCGCCGATCCGCGTCAGGTGCCGGTCGACCGCGGCTGGGTCGTATCCCTTGCGCACGACAGGGAACTGCACTGCCGCTGACCCGCCGGTGGAATGGCTTGATGCGCTCACGTATGACCTCAATGCTGTCGATTCGACCGTTGCTGATTTGTCGACAGAGGGCACCGCCCGACCCCCCGCGTGGCTCAAGGGTAGGCGAGCCGGACCGACAATTCCGGCTGTGGCCGAGGGCCGAGATCTCCGCCGCGACGGCAGGAAGCTAGCTGGTGTCAAGCTTGGGGTTGACGACCTCGCGCAGCAGGATCAGTATCGCCGCGGCCGTCGGCACGGCGAGGAGCGCGCCGACGACGCCGAGCAGGGCGCCGCCCAGCAGAGCCGCGATGACCACAACCGCCCCTGGCACGTCCACCGAGGCCTTCATCACCCGCGGCTGCACCACGTAGTTCTCGAACTGCTGATAGACGAGATAGAAGATGACCGCGGCGATTCCGGCCGTCGGGCTCTGGACGAACGCGACGATGCAGACGACCACGGCCGCGATGGTCGCCCCGACCATCGGGATGAAGTCCAAGATCGCGACCACCACGGCCAGCGCCAAGGCGTACTCGCGCAGTCCGATGATCCACAAGAAGATGAAGGAGCAGATCCCGGCCGTCAGGACGACCACGAACATCCCGGACAGGTACGCACCGATGCGGCTGAAGATCTTGTCCGCGAGTCCGCCGACCCGAGCGCGCCGGGAGGCAGGAGCCAGCCGGTAGATGGCCAGCTTGATGGTCGGCAGCGAGGCGAGGAAGTACAGCGTCAGGATCAGCAGCGTCACGCCGGAGAACACTGCGCTCAGCACGACCTTGCCGGCGCCCAGCAGTCCGCCGAAGAGCTGGCTGACCAGCGAGCCGGACGTCAGGAAGTCGGTGGCTTTGGAGATCAGCTGGAACCGATCGTCCAGTGCCGCGATCTGAGGGTTGTCCTTCAGTGACTGCAACGTGTCGGGCGCGGTGTTCACCAAGGTCGTGATCTGCTCGGTGAAGACGGGCACGACGGCGACGCCGGCCAGGCCGATGACCACGATGACCGCGACGAACACGATCAGCACAGCCAGCCCTCGCTTCACCCGGCGACGGGTCAGCATCTCGACCAGCGGATTCAGTCCGAGTGCGATGAACATCGCCACCACGATCAGGATCAGCACCGAGCGGGCTTGGATCAGCGCCTGGGAGAGCCCGAACGCGGTCAGCGCGCCGATGGTCCCGGTGAAGCCGATGCGGATGGGCGACATCTCGTACAACCGGGTGCGGTGCGGCGCCGGCGGCATCGCCTGAACCGGCAGCGAGGTCGGAGGCGCCGTCGCGGCCGAGCCCGGCGTACCCGCCGAACCGGGAGGCGCTGGGGTGGTAGGGGCTGGGGTGCCAGGGCCCGAGGTCGACGCTGCCGGGTTCGGCTCCGTACCCGCGTTCCGGGCCGGGTCGACAGCAGCAGACCCCGAAGCACTGCGGCGTACGGCGGCCAGCCCGGACCGCATGGCCTCGGTGACGCGGTCAGACACGATCGGACTCCTGACGCTCGGATGTGGGCTGGTCCTGATCGCCGGCGGAGGTGTCGAGCTCGACGACCGGTACCATCACGGTGGCGTCAGGATCGTGGGGCTCGTCGCCGTCGGAGACCGACGGCAGCGTCGGCTCGGACCGCTGGCCCGAGCCTGGCTGGTCGGGGCTCTCGGCCTCGAAGTCCTCCAGGTCACCCAGGTCGGGGAAGTTGTGCGCTGTCTGCTCCGCCAGGGCCGACAGGCTGGCCAGCTGATTCAGTACAGCCTGCTTGCGCTGGCTGAGCAGGTCGGTCTCTCGCCGCAACTGCTCTTTGCGCCAGGCGAACTCCTGCGACGTGCGCTCGTTGATCGCTGCGGCCTGCTTCTTCGCCAGCGCGATGCGTTCCTCGGTCTCTCGGATTGCCGTGAGCTTCACCTGTTCCGCCTCTGCTTGGGCCTCGGCCCGGATCCGGGCCGCGTCTGCGACGTCGGCTTCCAATCGCTCTCGTGACTCGGTGGCGTGCTGGCTGGCCTCCGCGAGCAGCGCAGCCGTGCTGGCAACGGCCTCTTCGTGCACCGCACGAAGGTGCGCGATGGCCTGCTCCCGCTCGGCGGCCACCTGCTGACGGATCTCGGCGGCATCCTTCTCAGCACCCCGCCGCTGGGCCTCGGTGTCGAGATAGGTCTGCTGCCGGAGGACCTGTGTCTCCTGCTCGGCGTGGCGGCGGATCAGATCGGCTTCCCGACGAGCGGCTGCAACCAGCGCAGCCGACTCGGCCGTCGCCTTCTCCAGCTGATTCCTCGCGTCCCGCTCACCACGAGCACGCAGCTGTTGCAGCTCGGCCAGTCCGGTGGTCTTGGTGTCACTACCGTCCCGCTCGGCGGAGATCAGCAGGCTGCCGGCCTCCCGGCGCGCGGACTCCTTGACCCTCTCGGCCTCGACATGTGCCTGTTCCACCACATCGCGGGCCTGCTCCTCGGCCAGCCGGAGGATGTCAGTGGCGCGGCCGCCCAGGTTGGTGTAGTCGACCGTCTGGTCGGTGCCCGACTCAGCCTCGAGGGCGTCGAGGCGTTGCTCGAGTGAGTTGATCTGGTCCTCCAGGCCGCGGATGTGCCTGCGGGCGTTGACCACTGTCGACTCCAGCGAGCGGACGTAGTCGTCGACCGCCTCACGGTCGTAGCCGCGCCGTGCCGAGGGAAAGCTCCCCGCTGCGCTGGCAGTCTCGTCGAACAGGTTGAGCCCGCCCTCATCAGTCGCCACAATCAATTCCTCTCCGTACCGACACCAACCGTAGCGTCTCCACCACAACCGGCTGGACGCTCTCAAACCGCTACGGCTGACCCCCGGTGGAGGGTGGATCAGCCGTCTGCCGGCTCGATTAGCTCAATGAGTACCCCGCCGGCGTCCTTTGGATGCACGAAGTTGACCCGCGCACCACGTGTTCCTCGTCTCGCGGAGTCGTAGAGCACCCGGAGGCCGCGCTGCCGAAGAGCCGCCGCAGCCCGGTCCACGTCGCTGACCCGGTACGCCAGCTGCTGCAGCCCGGGTCCGGATCGCTCCAGGAATCGAGCGATCACCGAGTCCGGCGTCAGCGGCGCGATCAGCTGGATCTGGGTGAGGCCGGTATCGCCACCGCGCGGACCGAGCATCGCCTCGGCGACCCCCTGTTCGGCGTTCTCCTCACGGTGCAGCAGGGTCAGTCCGAACGTGGCGGTGTGAAAGGCGATCGCCTCGTCAAGGTCAGGCACGGCGAGACCGACGTGATCAACGGCCTCGACCAGTGGCGCCAGGATGTCTGCTGCCGCAGGACTGTTCACGGTTCCCAGCGTGCCAGACTGGCAGTGTCGTCAGGTCGGCATCAGATCGCTCGGCGAGCGGAGAGGTCTTTCGAAATGGGATCAGTGATCGTTGGCGGCGCCCGGACACCGATCGGGAAGCTGCTCGGCAGCCTGTCTGAGCTCTCTGCCACTGATCTGGGCGGCATCGCGATCGGCGCCGCGCTGGAGCGAGCGGGCGTCGGGGGGGATCAGGTCGACTACGTGGTGATGGGCCAGGTGCTGCAGGCGGGGGCCGGGCAGATTCCCGCGCGACAAGCCGCTCTCAAGGGCGGAGTGCCGCTGACCGTACCGGCGATCACGATCAACAAGGTCTGCCTGTCCGGTCTCAATGCTGTCGCGCTGGCGGACCAGCTCATCCGGGCCGGCGAGTGCGACATCGTGGTGGCGGGTGGGATGGAGTCCATGACATCGGCACCGCATCTGCTGCCCAAGTCCCGTACCGGACACAAGTACGGCGACGTGACCCTGATCGACCACATGGCGTACGACGGCCTGTGGGATGCGTTCACCGACCAGTCGATGGGATCGCTGACGGATGCCTGGAACTGCGGCGAGCACGCCGTCAGCAGGGCCGACCAGGATGCCTTCGCGGCACGGTCGCACCAGCGTGCCTGGGCTGCGATCCAGTCCGGCCGGCTGGCCGACGAGGTCGTCGAGGTCCGCCTGCCGCAGCGGCGTGGGGAGGATCGGATGGTCACCGTCGACGAGGGCGTGCGTGGCGGGGTGACGGCGGAGGCGCTGAGCAAGCTGCGGCCGGCATTCCGCCGCGACGGATCGATCACGGCGGGTTCTGCCAGCCCCATCTCCGACGGCGCCGCCGCCTTGGTGGTGACCAGCCGCGAGACGGCCGATCGACTCGGGCTGTCTGTCTGGGCGGAGATCGGCGCGTACGCCCAGGTTGCGGGACCCGACTCCTCGCTGCAGCTGCAGCCATCCCGCGCGATTGAGCTCGCTTGTCGCAAGCAGCAGCTGTCGGCGGCCGACCTCTCGTTGATCGAGATCAACGAGGCGTTCGCCGCCGTCGGGGTCGCGAGTGCTCGCTCGCTCGGGCTGTCGGCGGAGCAGATCGACGACCGGGTCAACGTCGACGGTGGGGCCATCGCGATGGGGCACCCCATCGGGGCATCCGGCGCGCGGCTGGTGCTGCATCTGGCCATTGAGCTCCGACGCCGTGGTGGCGGGACCGGAGTCGCGGCGCTCTGCGGTGGCGGCGGCCAGGGCGACGCCCTGATCCTGAGCGCACCGGGCCGAGACGTCCCGGGCGAGTCGACCTGACTGTGACGTACCCGAACCTTGACGCACTGATGGCGGCGGTGCGCTCGGGTCAGCCGCGCGCCGTCGGACGGATGATCTCGCTGATTGAGAACAACTCCCCGGCGTTGCGTGCTGCCATGCGTGCGCTTGCGCCCAGTACGGGCCAGGCCCACGTCATCGGGCTGACCGGGTCGCCCGGTGTCGGCAAGTCGACGGCGACGACGGCCCTGGTGTCGACGTTGCGGGCTCGCGGCCAGCGGGTCGGTGTGCTCGCGGTCGACCCATCGTCGCCGTTCTCCGGCGGAGCCCTGCTGGGCGACCGCGTGCGGATGCAGGCTCACGCTCTGGACGGGGAGGTGTTCATTCGCTCGATGGCGACTCGAGGGCATCTCGGTGGCCTGTCGGTGGCCGCGCCGCACGCGCTGCGGGTGTTCGACGCGGCCGGCTGCGACACCGTACTGGTCGAGACCGTCGGCGTCGGCCAGTCCGAGGTCGAGGTGGCTCGCGCCGCCGACACCACACTGGTCCTGCTGGCGCCGGGAATGGGGGACGGGATCCAGGCGGCCAAAGCCGGGATTTTGGAGGTCGGCGACGTGTTCGTGGTCAACAAGAGCGACCGGGATGGGGCTCAGCCACTGATTCGTGAACTCCGCACGATGATCTCCCTCGGCGACTACTCCGCCACTGGATGGAAGCCGCCGATCGTCGCGACTGTCGCGTCTGAGGGCCAGGGGATCGATGACCTGCTGGCCGCGGTTGACCGGTATCGTGTGGCCGCGGAGGCGTCAGGGCAGTGGCAGCAGCGGCGCCTGAGGCGTGCCCGAGGGGAGATCGAGGCCCTGGCTTTGGCGAGCCTGCGGACCCGGCTGGCTCTGGACGGCTCGGACTCACTGGACACCCTGGCTGAGGCGGTACGGGACGGCCGGCTGGACCCGTACGCGGCGGCAGACCGCGTGGTGGCGGCTCGCTGAATGGCTCCTCCGCGGCGAGCCTGCCGGCCGCCATCGTGGAGGTGAGGTAGACATAGTCGGGTTGTGTGCGGCTGCGCTCATGCGGGTCATTCATTCGTGGAGGGGGACTGGGAGATGAAGTTGCTCAAGAAGCTCCTGCTGCTCCTACTCGTCATCTTCGCCGGCTTCTACCTGGTTACCCGTCCTGAGGACGCCGCCGGCGCGGTCCGGGATGTGTTCGACGCGATGGCGACAGCCTTCGGCTCCATCATCACATTCTTCACCTCACTTGCCGGGTAAGGCGTGTTCGGCAATCTGAGCCACATCATCGACCCGCACGTCGAGCAGTATCTGCTGGAGCGGGACGGCGAGCTGATTGTCGACGAGGTCCGGCGGCACTGGGCCGCCATCGTCCTCCCGGGGCTACGCCTGGCTGCTGCGGTGATGATTTCGTTTGCCGCGTTGTTCGTCGACAGCCGGATCGCCTGGGTCCCGATCGTGCTGGCTCTCGCGGTGGCGGCCCAGGCCATCTGGCGGATCGTGGACCAGCACATGGATCGCTTCGTGATCACCAATATGCGCGTCTTTCGGGTGCACGGGATCCTCAGCCAGAACAGGGCCACCATGCCGATGTCACGAATCCTGGACATCGCCGTCGAGAAGCCGCTACTGGGTCGGGTGTGTGGTTACGGCCATTTCGTGTTCGAGTCGGCGGCACAGGACCAGGGGCTGCGGGATATCCGGTTCGTCGGGAGGCCCGACGAACGTGATGCGACGATCCAGACCGTCATCCAACGTGCGGGCCTTCGGGCGCGGATGCCGAATGCGGTGGAAGATGGTCAGTCGTGAGCAACGTGGTGAGATCGGTAGCAGGGTCGAACGGAGACGGTGAGCCCCAGCGCCCGGCAGAGCGGAGCCGGCTGCCGTTCGACCCCATCGAGGAGGCGGCCCGGCAGTGGTCGGTGCGGTGGGCCGAGACACCGCGGATGCGGGCGGTCACCTCGCTGATGCGGGTGCATCAGCTCGTGCTGACAGAGCTGGATGAGTTGCTCCGGCCGCTGGGCCTGACCTTCGCCCGGTACGAGGTGCTCGTGCTGCTGTCGTTCTCCCGACGCGGTGCGCTGCCGCTCGGCAAGATCGGGGAGCGGCTGCAGGTGCACGCGACGTCGGTCACCCCCTTGGTGAAGCGGCTGGAGAACGCGGATCTCATTCGTCGATCACCGCATCCAGAGGATGGTAGGGCAGTGTTGGCCGCCATCACTCCGCAAGGCCGTGCCGTGATGGAACAGGCCACCGAGGCGATCGTCTCCGCGCAGTTCGCGCTGTCGGCGCTGAGCGAGGACGCCTGTGACCAGCTCACCGAGCTGCTCACTGCTCCGCGGGAGGCGGCGGGGGACTTCTGATCCAGGTCCGGCACCCGCTCAAATCTCGACTTGATCACCGGGGGTACGGGCGAGACGCTGCCATCGGCACCGAGCACGCGCGTGCGGCGATCGCTGGAGCGCCCGGATTCGGCTCGCGCTTAGGATCGGGGCAGGAGGTAGCGATGACGTACACCCCCCGGTCCGGACGGCAGCGATGGGAGGCCGCGTTCGCGGCTGCCCGCGAGCGCGGCCAGCTCCGAGACGCCGACTTCAGCACGCTGTCGGGGATGGAGGTCGACCCGGTCTACGGCCCCGAGGACGAGGCAGATCCGCGGTTCGAGCGGATCGGGTGGCCGGGGGAGTTCCCCTACACTCGCGGCCTGTATCCGACCGGGTATCGTGGCCGCCCCTGGACCATTCGGCAGTTCGCCGGCTTCGGCAACGCCACCCAGACGAACGAGCGGTACAAGATGATCTTGGCCGCCGGCGGCGGCGGGCTCAGCGTCGCCTTCGACATGCCGACCTTGATGGGGCGAGACTCTGACGAGGCGATGAGCCTTGGTGAGGTCGGGCACTGTGGGGTGGCGATCGACTCGGCCGCCGACATGGACGAGCTCTTCGCCGGCATCGACCTCGGGTCGGTGACCACCTCCATGACGATCTCCGGTCCCGCGGTACCGATCTTCTGCATGTACGTCGTCGCCGCTGAACGACAAGGCGTCGACGTCACGGGGCTGAACGGAACGCTCCAGACCGACATCTTCAAGGAGTACATCGCGCAGAAGGAGTGGCTGTTCAGACCGGAGCCGCATCTCCGGCTGATCGGCGACCTGATGGAGTACACCAGCGCGACGATGCCGGACTACAAGCCGCTCAGTGTGTCCGGCTACCACATCCGGGAGGCCGGTTCGACGGCCGTGCAAGAGCTGGCGTTCACCCTCGCCGACGGGTTCGGGTACGTCGAACTCGGCCTGTCCCGCGGGCTCGACATCGACGCCTTCGCGCCGGGCCTGAGCTTCTTCTTCGACGCCCACGTGGACTTCTTCGAGGAGATCGCCAAGTTCCGGGCCGCCCGGCGGATCTGGGCGCGCTGGATGCGTGACCGGTACGGCGCGACCACCGCCCGCGCCCAGTGGCTGCGGTTCCACACCCAGACGGCCGGTGTCTCCCTGACCGCCCAGCAGCCGTACAACAACGTCGTCCGGACGACCACGGAGGCACTGGCTGCCGTCCTCGGCGGCACCAACTCGCTGCACACCAACGCCCTGGACGAGACACTGGCGCTGCCGACCGAGGAGTCGGCCGAGATAGCACTGCGTACCCAGCAGGTGATTGCCGAGGAGACCGGGGTCGCCAACGTCGCCGACCCGCTCGGCGGCTCATGGTACGTCGAGGCGTTGACCGACCGGATGGAGGCGGAGGCGGAGGCGATCTTCTCCAAGATCATCCAGATGGGCGGCGACACCGGGCAGCACCCCGTCGGCCCGTTAACCGCCGGTCTGCTGCGCGGCATCGAGGAGGGCTGGTTCACCGGTGAGATCGCGGAGGCCGCATTCGCCTACCAGACGCAACTGGAGAAGGGCGACAAGCGCGTGGTCGGCGTGAACTGCCACACCGCCACCGTGACGGGCGCACTGTCGATCCTGCGGGTCAGCTCCGAGGTCGAGGTCGAGCAGCGACGGCTGCTGGCCGAGCGCAAGCGCGCTCGTGACCAGGGCGTGGTCGACCAGACGTTGGGCAGCCTGGTCCAGGCCGCCCGCGACGGCCAGAACATGATCGAACCCATGCTGGCCGCCGCTCGGGCCGAAGCGACCTTGGGCGAGATCTGTGCCACGCTTCGATCCGAGTGGGGCGGCTACACCGAGGTGGCCCGGTTCTGAACGGCGTCACAGTCCGAACAGGGTCACAGGCGGAGAAGTGTCACAGGCGGAACAGCGTCACAGGCGGAACAGGGCTGATCGCAGTCCCATGGCCGTCCGGAACGCCGGCCCGGTCACCGTCGTGCTGCCGGTGCTGCCGATGATCTTGATCGTCAGGACCCGGCCGCCGAAGGCCCCGAATCCGTCGCGAGTCAGGACCTGGAGCTGGCGGATCGTCCCGACGTTGGGGTAGGCCTGCTTCACGACGGCGGTGGTAAGTGTCTTCGTCCACGCCTGAGACTTGGCGATCCCGTCCCAGGAGTCGGCCTTGGCCTGCAGGTACGGCTGCGAACCGGGGGCGGAGAACCCTCCGTTGGAGGAGGAGAACATCGCCAGGGCCGGGTTTCCCAGATAGGTGAGGATCCTGCCCGCCGTGCGCTGCACGGCAAGGGTGCCGGCAGCGGTCTCGTGCAGGGTGCGGATCCCGGAGACGGTGGTGGCATATCCCTTGTACACCTGGCATGCCACCGTGTCACAGACGTCGTAGAAGGCGGCTGCCGGTGCCGTCGCCGCGGCGGCCTGCAGCCGTGCGGCGTACGTCCGGGCTGCCACAGCCTGTGTCTGCACGGCCTGAGTCGGCCAGTTGGTCGGCATCTCCGACGGCACCACGGAGCGCAGGTAGTCCTCGACCGGCAGGCGGTTCGTGGTGATCACCGCGGTGGCAGTCTTGATCAAGGACACCTGCGAGCGGAACTCCCGCCGGAGCGAGCCCGGCAGCAGGACCTTGATGATCTTGGCCGTGTTCTCGAAGGTCCAGATCGCGGTCGCGTTCAGCGGCGGGGTGATCTTCACCCAGGTGCCAAGAGTGTTGCGATAGTGCAAGGCGTACCCGGTGGCGGTCCGGGTTGTCCGCCAGCGGGTGTACTTGGTGCCGGTAGGGAGGGTGTAGATCTGACCGGTGGCGAAGGCGTGCAACCGCAAGCCGGCCGACGGATAGACCTGGAGGTCCTTATCGGTGTCCGCGGTGATCCAGACGCGGATTGTCCGGGTGGTGCTCTGCGACGCGATCGTGGTACCCGAGTAGTAGAACGCCACCATCTGCTGCCAGGTCTTTCCCAACGTGGCGCCGCCGTACGACCCGTACTGGGACATGCCGATGCCGTGACCGAAGCCTCGTCCGGTGACGGTGAACAGCCCGCCGACGGGACTGACTGCAGTGTCGGCGGCGGCCTTGGTGGCTCCGCCTGGTGTGCTGATCAGGACGATCGAGAGGGCGATCGCCCACAGCGCCAGAAGAAATGAGTGGTGTGCGTGCCGCGAAACTCGGCGCGAGCCGCTGTTCATGACTGTCGTCATCCCGTTCCTGCGTCTTTTGAGTGTGCCATGAGGAGACGCGGGAGGGTAACGACAATACGTTTCAATTCGATATCATCGGTGCTCCACCTGACCCGCCGTCGAAGCGGTCCGCCTGTGGGTTGGGCCAGCTGGCGAGAGGTCGGCGAAGTTCAACCCCCGCAAGGTGCGATTCAACCCTGCAACGCTTTCTCGGCTTCCGGCCAGGTGCGCGGGTCGTCGACATCGGGGACGAAGTCGAGGGCGCCGGCGACCGCCACCAGCAGATTCTGAACCGTTTCGAAGCCGGCTCCCCGTCGGGCACGCCGCCGATCCGGTGCGAGGGCCGTCAGGCAGGCCGCCCGTGCGTCGATGTCGAAACACAGTGCTGGTCGGTCCGGGTCGCGGGAGAGTGTCGCGCGTCGTCCCTGCAGGTCCACCGTCGCAGGACGAACCGGGATCTGTTCTCCGGCACTGGCGGGAAACGACAGCGACACCGACACCTGGGAGCCGGCAGCCGGTCGGACAGCGAGCACGAGGGACACCCGACCGCCGGCTTCCTCGACCACGCTGTGCACGCGATACCGCCCGGGCAGCTGACCGACGGTGAGCGGCAGCCGCAGCGCCGAGCGCTCGAACCTCACACTGCGCGCGAGCGCGACCAGCTCCTCGCGGGTGGGGTCGGGGATGGCGGCGGTGCCCAGCCAGTCACAGTGGACCCAGGCCCAGCCGTCGTCGGCGTACCGCCAGGCGACGTACGGACCGCCCTCGGGACGCTCGACCTTGCTGGAGCTGTAGAAGCCGGGGCGGCCGCGGATCGACAGCGCATCGGTACCCGCGCGGAAGGTGTCCGTGCCCGGCAAGGACACGCTGACGACGCAGGTACGGGTGTCGCCGCCGGTCCCACGGGTGAGCTGGGTCGCCTCCTGGGTGTCGGTCAGCACTCGCCCGAACAGCTGCCAGCCATCGGGTGGGGACACCGTATGCATGAAGGTCCACTGACCGGGGCGGCGGATGAATACCGGGATCTTGGGGAGTACCACCGTCGGGATCAGCACCGTTAGCACCGCCAGCACGGCGGCTGCGGCTACCCCGAGGCGGACTCGCCGTCGGCGGGCAGCGGCGGCTCGTGAGTGTCTGATCAGCGCTCGGTGCACGGCGTTGCCGGAGGGCACCTCGGCTGACAGCTGCCGCAGGGCCCGGTCCAGCTCCTCGGCACCGTAGCCCGACCGGGTCAGCATCGCGACCGTGTCGTCCAGTTCGCGACCGACCGCCTTCACCGGTCGGTCCAGCAGCGCGGCGATGCCCGCGCGGGTCAGCTGCTCGACAACGCTGAGCGCCAGTACCGCCCGCGAGCGCGCGGGCAGCCTATCCAGAGCCGGTCCGATCGCACCGGGGGATCCAACGGTCGGGCCGCCCGCGCGCTCCGAGGTCGGCGGGCCGGCCGAGCCGCCGACCTGGGCCACCGGTGCCGGCTTGGTCCGCAGGTACTCGCTCAGCAGCGCGGATCGGAGCGCGTCGTGGGCAGCGCCCGGTGCTGACCCAGCTGCTCGGGCCCCAGCTGGTTCGGCAGGCGGGAGACGCCGGCGCCAGACCTTGTCCACGGCCGCGCCGAGGAGGTCGGCCGCCGCGTCGGGCGTACCGGCCAGCACGGCGGCCAGTGGCAGCAGGTCGTCGGCAGCGTCCGCGACCTGCTGCTCGTCAGACCCGTCGACTCGCTCCAGGTCCTCGGTGTTGGAGTTAGCCGCCGAGCGTGGCCGAAACCACGGCACGCGCTTCCTCTTGGACGCGGGCCAGGTGCTCGGCTCCCTGGAAGGACTCGGCGTAGATCTTGTACACGTCCTCGGTGCCGGACGGGCGGGCGGCGAACCAGGCCGACTCGGTGCACACCTTCAACCCGCCGATGGCCGCGCCGTTGCCCGGTGCCTCCGTCAGGATGGCGGTGATCTGCTCCCCGGCGAGTTCGGTGGCCTGGACCGCCGAGGAGTTCAGCTTGGAAAGCTTGGCCTTCTGCTCACGGTTGGCGGGCGCGTCCACCCGGGCGTAGGCCGGCGCACCGTGGGCGGCGGTCAGCTCGGCGTATAGCTCGCTTGGCGACTTGCCGGTGACAGCCCGGATCTCGCTGGCAAGCAGCGCCAGCAGGATGCCGTCCTTGTCCGTGGTCCAGGTGCTGCCGTCCAAGGCAAGGAAGGACGCTCCCGCGGACTCCTCACCGCCGAACCCGATGGTGCCCGACCGCAGCCCGTCGACGAACCACTTGAAGCCCACCGGCACCTCGACCAAGGTGCGTCCGAGCTGGGCGGCCACCCGATCGATCATCGAGGAGGAGACCAACGTCTTGCCGATCCCGGCGTCCGGGTTCCATCCGGGCCGGTTGGCGTACAGGTACTGGATGGCCACGGCCAGGTACGAGTTCGGATTCAGCAGGCCGAAGTCCGGCGTCACGATGCCATGCCGGTCGGAGTCGGCGTCATTTCCGGTCGAGATGTCGTAGGCGTCGCGTTTGGCGATCAGGCTGGCCATCGCGTTGGGCGAGGAGCAGTCCATCCGGATCTTGCCGTCGGTGTCCAAGGTCATGAAGGACCACCGAGGGTCGACCTCCTTGTTGATCACTGTCAGGTCGATGCCGAGGTGGTCGGCGATGTAGCCCCAGTAGTCGACGCTGGCGCCACCGAGCGGGTCGGCGCCGATATGCACCCCCGCCTCGCGGATGGCGTTCAGGTCGAGCGCGTTGGTCAGGTCGTCGCAGTAGCGGGACATGTAGTCGAAGCGGTTGAGCTCTGACTTGACCGAGTCGAACGACTTGCGCTGGATCGCCGAGCCGTCGGCGAGCAGCGCGTTCGCGCGCGCTGCGATCACGCTGGTCGCGTCGCTGTCGGCCGGACCGCCATGCGGCGGGTTGTACTTGAATCCACCGTCGCGAGGCGGGTTGTGCGACGGTGTGACCACGATTCCGTCCGCGGTGTCGGCTGCAGACGCGGTGGCGTTGTGCACGACGATGGCGCGAGACACCGCCGGGGTTGGGGTGTACTCGTCGTCTCGCTCGGAGCAGACGGTGACCCCGTTGGCCAGCAGCACCTCGATCGCGGTACGCCACGCGGGGCCGGACAGCGCGTGGGTGTCCTTACCGATGAACAGCGGTCCGGTGATCCCCTGGTCGGCGCGGTACTCCACGATCGCCTGAGTGGTCGCCGCGATATGCGCGTCGTTGAAGGCCGTGTCCAAGCTCGAGCCGCGATGTCCCGACGTACCGAAGACGACCTGCTGATCCGGGTTGGCGGGATCGGGGATGAGATCGTAGTAGGCACTGGTCACAGCGTCGACGTCGATGAGGTCTTCTGGAAGGGCCGGCTGTCCGGCGCGGGGGTGAGCCATAGCGCCATTCTGGCCCACACCGACTGTGGAGGGACAGGCCCGGGGGGTGATGTCCCAAGTTCGCCGGGCGGTCGATCGCGCCTGCCAGACTTTGACAGGATGGATGCCATGACCTCCTCCCGTTTCAGCCGTTCCGGAGCCATGGACCTGTCCCAGCTGGCGCAGCGCGCCAAGCCGCCGGCAGCGTCCGGCACGCAAGCCCCTGCCGGCGGTGCGGCATCGTACGTGGTGGAGGTAACGGAGGAGACCTTCGACGCCGAGGTGATCCGCCGCTCGGTGCAGCATCCGGTGGTGGTGGAGTTCTACTCGCCGCGGGTCAGCACCGGTGCTCAGCTGTCCGACGCCTTGGCCGCACTGGCCAACGAGGCCGCCGGCAAGTACCTGGTGGCCCGGCTGAACGTCGACGTCTCGCCGCAGATCGTGCAGGCGCTCGGGCTGCAGGCGGTGCCGACCGTGATCGGCGTGATCGGCGGGCAGCTGGCGCCGCTGTTCCAAGGTGTGCTGCCCCAGGATCAGGTGCGGGCCTACCTGGACGAGCTCGTCAAGGCCGCCGTCGCGAACGGCATCGTCGGACGGGCCGTTCCCGTCGGAGGCGCCTCCGACAGCGAGGAGGCCGAGCAGCAGCCCGACCCTCGGTTCGCTGTTGCGGACGCGGCGCTGGAGCGAGGAGACTTCGAGGCCGCCCGGGACGAGTTCGACAAGCTGCTGGCGGCGAGTCCCGGCGACGCGGAGGCGCTGGCCGGCCGGGCTCAGGCCGGGCTGCTGGCCCGTACCGTGGCGCTGAACCCCGACCAGGTGCTCGCTGCGGCGTCCCGTCCGGACGCCGATATCTCGACCCAGCTGGATGCTGCCGACATCGAGGTCGTGACCGGCACGCCGGAGGCGGCGTTCAGCCGGCTGGTCGGGCTCGTCCGCAGCCGGACAGGTGAGGACCGTGACCGGGCCCGCGCGCGCCTGCTGGAACTGTTCGAGACCCTCGGAAACTCCGACCCGCGGGTGCTCAAGGCCCGTCGAGACCTGATGGCTGCCCTGTTCTGAGCGCGGCAGGCACCGATCCGTCCTCGGTATAGGCCATCATGCCGGGCGGAAGGCTGGTGGCGATGGTCAGCCGGCGGTGGGACACCGGTGTCACCAGTGGCTTCGCCTGCTCGAGGGTGACCAGTTGCACCCGTTTGATCTCGCTCGGCTGGAGGGTGAAGCCGGCCAGCCGGTCCGGTGGGACGATACCGCCGTCGAAGATCAGCTCGATGGCGTCCTCCCAGCCCAGGTAGGGCGGGAGCCAGTCCACCAGCAGCAGCCGGCCGACGTCCAAGTGGATGCCGAGCTCCTCCCGTACCTCTCGGGCGGCACCGTGCCGCGGGGTCTCACCGGGCTCGACGATTCCTCCTGGCAGCTCCCAGTCAGGTTTGAAGTGGGTCTCGCACAGCAGCACTCGCCCGTCCGGCGAGCGCATCAGCACGTGCGCGATCAGCCGCTTCTTCGGCAGCGCGGAGTTCATCACGGCGGAGAAGCCATGTGCGCCGCCGATGGTGTCGGTGACCAGCCGGGCGTAGATCATCTCGTCCGACCAGGATCCGTCGGGCGCGGGCAGGGCGTCGCGGCGGATGCCTTCGAGGCGGAACCCTGATCGCAGCACTGCCCTGCGAAGCAGGTGCTGGTGGCTGGGTACCGCCGTCTCGACGCGGCGCATACCGCGGGAGGTGAACGCCTCGTCGGTCAGGTTGGAGATGGCCTCGACCAAAGGTGCGAGCTGGGCATCGCCGTCCACCTGCAAGACGGCGATGCCCTTCCCCACCTCGGTAAGCCGAACGTCGACCTCGGTCACCACGTTGGCTGCACGTCAGCGAGAGGTGCCGTCCGTGCTGCCTTCGTCCGCCGCCTTCTTGGTCGCCTTCTTCGCGGCCGACTTCTTGGCCGGCCCACCGGTCGCCTTCTCCTCGCCCGTCTTCTTGTCCGAGGCCGACTTGCCAGACTCCGGCTTGTCCGACGCCGATTTGGCCACCTTGGCGGCGGCCTTCTTCACCGGCTTGGATTCGGTCGCCTTCTCTAGCGTCTCGGCTGCCTTGGACGCGGTGGTCTCGACCACCTCCGCCACCTTCGACGCGGCCGACCCCACTGCCTCGGCCGCCTTGGCGGTCGCCTGCCCAGCAGCCTCCTTCACCTTGGAGGCGGCCGAGCCGTCCTGGTCCGCCGCAGCCTCGGACTGTTGTTCTTGCGTGGTGTCGGGAGTCGTCGTCGCGATCTCGGTCTCGTCGCTGCCTGCGGGGACATGGGGGGTCGGGGCGACCGAGCCACCGACTGCAGCGGCCGCTGTCGCCTCGGTGGTGGCCAGCTTGCTGGTCATCGACCTCCGCGCGCGGGGCGGCGATGCCTGCTTGGCGGCCGCCCGGGCTCCAGCCGAGGCCTTGTCCTGCTCCGGCTGTGGCTCGATCACCGTCGGCTCGAACAGCAACCAGACCGCACCGAGCGGCGGGATGGTGACATTGGCCGACGCCGGGTAGCCGTGCGACGGAACCGGGTGCGCCTCAACCTGCCCGAGGTTCCCGATCATGCCGGTCCCGTCGTAGACCTGGGCGTCGGTGTTGAGGATCTCCTTCCAGACGCCCTCGTTGGGCAGTCCGATCCGGTAGTCAGGCCTCGGCTCGGAGGAGAAGTTCACGATGCTGGCGATGATCTGGCCCTCGCCGTCGTAGCGCAGGAAGGAGAAGATGTTCCCCCCGCGGTCGTCGGCGTCGATCCAGGAGAAGCCCGACGGATCGTTGTCCAGCTTGAACAGGGCCGGATGTGCCTTGTAGATGCTGTTCATGTCCTTGATCAGCCGTTGCACACCGCGGTGACCCCATTGGTTGGTGAGATCCCAGTCCAGGCTGCGGCTTTCGGCGAACTCACGCCGCTGGCCGAACTCGGTCCCCATGAAGAGCAGCTGCTTGCCCGGGTGTGACCACATGTAGGAGTAGTACGCCCGCAGCGTGGCGAACTTGCGCCACTCGTCCTGCGGCGCACGCTCGAACATCGATCCCTTGCCGTGGACAACCTCGTCGTGGCTGATTGGCAGGATGAAGTTCTCCGAGTAGGCGTACGCCATCCCGAACGTCATCTCGTGGTGGTGCCACTGCCGGTAGATCGGCTCACGCCCGTAGTAGCGCAGCGTGTCGTTCATCCAGCCCATGTTCCACTTGAAGCCGAAGCCCAGCCCGCCCCACGCCACCGGCCGGGTGACACCTGGCCACGAGGTCGACTCCTCGGCCACCATGAAGGTGCCTGGCGCACGGCGGTAGTTGTGCACGTTGACCTCCTGCAGCAGCGCCACCGCCTCGAGGTTCTCGTTACCGCCGTACTTGTTCGGGATCCACTGGCCCTGCTCGCGGGAGTAGTCCAGGTAGAGCATCGAGGCCACGCCGTCGACCCGCAGGCCGTCGATGTGGTACTCGGTCAGCCAGTAGAACGCGTTGGAGATGAGGAAGCTCTTCACCTCGTTGCGCCCGAAGTTGAAGATGTAGGAGCCCCAGTCGGGGTGCCAGCCGAGCCGCGGGTCCTCGTGCTCGTACAGCGCGGTGCCGTCAAAGCGCTGCAGCGCCCACGGGTCGGTGGCGAAGTGGCCGGGGACCCAGTCGACGATGACGCCGATGCCTGCCTGGTGCAGCATGTCAACCAGGTGGCGGAACTCATCCGGCGAGCCGAACTTCGACATCGGTGCGAAGTAGCCCGTCACGTGGTATCCCCAGGAGCCCTCGAAGGGGTGCTGGGCCACCGGCATGAACTCCACATGCGTGTAGCCCTGCCAGCTGCAGTACTCGACCAGCTCCTTGGCGAGGTCGAGATAGGTGAGCCCCTTGCGCCAGGAGCCGATGTGCACCTCGTAGACGCTCATCGGCCGCTCGTGGTGCTGCTGCTCCCCGCGGTACCACATCCACTGGTCGTCCCCCCAGACGTACTGGCTGTTGTAGACGATGGACGCGGTGTGCGGGGCTGCCTCGCAGAACCGCGCCATCGGGTCAGCCTTCAGCCGCCAGACATCGTCGGTGCCGAGCACCTCGAACTTGTAGAGCGTTCCGGTGCCGACGCCCTCCACGAAGAGCGCCCAGACGCCGGAGCCCGGAACGAGGTGCATGTAGGAGTGCTCACCGTTCCACCAGTTGAAGTCACCGACCAGGCGGACCGCCTTGGCGTTCGGCGCCCACACGGAGAACCGGGTGCCGAAGACATCTCCGCGCTCGTCGTCGTGAACGGTGGTCTCGATGGCCCCGAGCCGCTCCCAGCACTCGGTGTCGTGGCCCTCGTGGAAGCCTGTCAGGTCCCAGCCGGTCAAGCCGCCTGCGGGGTCGTAGCCCATTGTCACTCCTTGGTTATCGACGTCGGGTCGGACGTCGTGCTGCCGTCCGACGTACTGCTGAGGGTCGCTACTGCGGCGAGGGGGATGCTCACCCAGTCAGGGCGGTTGCGTACTTCGTAGACCACTTCGTACACGGCTTTGTCGGCTTCGTAGGCGCGCAACGCCGCCGCATCGGCAGGGCTCAGGCTGCCGCCGGCATAGCCGTCCAGGAATGCGGCCCGGCAGGTGCTGGCCCAAGCCTCGCTGTGCGGGCCGGGCACGGTGGCCGCGGCGTAGTCGAAGGACCGCAGCATGCCGGCAATGTCTCGCCAGATGTTGTCCGGCTCGGCGCGCTCGGCCAAGGTCTTGACCGGCTCGCCCTCGAAGTCGATGATTTTCCAGCCCTCCGGCGTCCGCAAGGTCTGGCCGAGATGGAAGTCGCCGTGCAGCCGTTGAGTGGGCAGGTCGCGGTCGGCCAGGCTGTCGAACGCCGCCTGCAGACCCGGTACGTGGGGCTCCAGGGCGGGTGCGATGGTGGCTGCTCGGTCGAGCCGCTGGCGCATCACCGCTGCCACCTGCTGCCCCGGCACCGAGCTGGCGGGAAAGTGCTCACTCAGCGCGGCGTGGATCTCTGCCAGTGCGCGGCCGAGGTCGTGGGCGTCCCCGGCGAAGCTGTCGGACCGGTCGTCGCCAGCGCCGGTGTGCAACGACTCCAGCGCGAGGCCCCAACCGTCCTCGGCCGCCGCCAGCTTGGCCACCACCATGGCAAGGTCTGAGGTGACCAGCTGGCTCTGCGCCTCACCGGGAAGCTGGAGCGGCCAGGACGCCTCGATCCAGCCGAACAGCTGGGCCACGTCGCCGACGCCGGCACGGCTGAGCGCGTCGTGGATCTCGATGTCCAGGTTGTGGCCGAGCTCCAGGCGGCGGAAGAGCTTCATCATCGCCACGTCGCCGAACATCACCGACGTGTTGCTCTGCTGGCCGGTGAAGACCTGCGGAGCCAGGTTCGGTGTCAGGTCCCCGGCGGCGCTCAGCCGAAACCGGACCGAGGTGTCCTGGTCGACGGACCGCTGCTCGTCCAAGAGCATCCCGATCAGGAGCTGGCAGGCCTCCGGGTCCTGCATGGCGTCGTACGCGATCACCGCGCCGAGGTCGGGCAGGCTGTAGCGCCCTACCTCGGCGTGCTCCAGGCCGGGCTGCGGGTCTGCCCGGTACGACAGCGCCAACTGGTAGAGCTCATGCTCCTCGGTGGCGGATGCCGCCGCGGTGCTGTTCTCGGTGTCGGCATCCTGGCGGTGCTGGCTGCTGGGCAGATAGCCGAGCTCCGCCACCTCGAACCGCACAGCGGGCCAGCTGGAGTCCTTGGTGAGCCAGGGCAGGGGAGTCACGCCGACGATCTCGGCGAGCCGCCCCTTGCCGGCGAACCACCGCGAAGCGGTGACATAGGCGAGCAGCTGCCTGGATCTCTCCCGGTCGATGGTCGGCCTCATCCGGTCTCCTGACGAAGGAACGGGCCGTGTCCGGCAACAGTCAACTGAAAGAACTCCTCATGATCGGTTCGTATCTGCGGAAGCGGCAGGGCTGGGCGGGGCGACGGCCGGGGCGCGGTCGCCCCGCCGCCCTTCTCCTGCTCAGCCGGGCGACCGCTAGGTGGACGCTGCCTCGGTTGTGGCGTCTGCTCCGGGCCGACCGCTCCGGCCGCTGGCACTCGGGCGGACGATCGTCAGCACATGCGCCGGGTCATCGTGGGTGAGCCGGACGAATGCCCGCTGCCCCCAGCGCCAGGTCTGACCGGTCATCTCGTCGTGGACCAGGAAGACCTCGTTGGGCTCCATGCCGAGCGCGCCCATGTCGAGCATGACCTCGGACTCGACGATCGCGTGCGGGTTCAGGCTGGTGATGACGATGACGACGTCGTCGCCGGAACGCTTGGAGTAGGCGATCACCTCCCCGTGTGGGGCGTGGTGGAAGGTCAGGTTGCGCAGCTGCTGCAGGGCGGGATGCTCCCGACGGATCTGGTTCAGCCGGCCCAGCAGCAGGTTCAGGTTCTCTCCGCTCGCATCCGCGGCCGCCCAGTCCCGTGGGCGGTACTGATACTTCTCCGAGTCGAGGTACTCCTCGCTGCCGTGCCGCACCGCCTGGTTCTCGAACAGCTCGAATCCGGCGTAGACACCCCAGATCGGCGACAGGGTCGAGCCGAGGATCGCGCGGATGGTGAACGCGGGCTTGCCGCCCCATTGGAGGAAGCTCGGCAAGATGTCCGGGGTGTTGACGAAGAAGTTCGGCCGCACGTGGCTGTCCGTCTCCTTGGTCAGCTCCCGCATGTACTCCTCGATCTCCCACTTCTCGTTGCGCCAGGTGAAGTAGGTGTACGACTGGTGGTAGCCGACCTTGCCGAGCATGTGCATCATCGCCGGGCGGGTGAACGCCTCGGCCAAGAAGATGACATCCGGGTCGGTCTTGCGGACCTCACCGAGGATCCAGGCCCAGAAGTCGACCGGCTTGGTGTGCGGGTTGTCCACCCGGAAGATCCGCACGCCATGCGACATCCACAGCTTCAAGACTCGCAGCGACTCGGCGTAGATGCCGTCCTTGTCGAGGTCGAAGTTGATCGGGAAGATGTCCTGGTACTTCTTCGGCGGGTTCTCGGCGTACGCGATGGATCCGTCGGCCCGCTTGGAGAACCACTCCGGGTGGTCGTTGACCCAGGGATGGTCCGGCGAGGCCTGCAGCGCGAAGTCCAGTGCGATCTCGATTCCGAGTGAGTGGGCTTTCGCGACGAACCGGTCGAATGCGTCGAAGTCGCCCAGATCCGGGTGGATCGCATCGTGACCTCCCTCGGCCGCGCCGATGGCCCACGGCGATCCGGGGTCACTGGGACCCGGCTCCAAGGTGTTGTTCGGTCCCTTGCGGTACGCCCGTCCGATCGGATGGATCGGCGGCAGGTAGACCACGTCGAACCCCATCTGCGCGGCCGCTTCCAACCGGTCGTGCGAGGAGTCGAAGGTGCCGGAGATCCAGCGTTGGCTCTCCTCGTCGAAGCGGGCGCCCTCGGAACGGGGGAAGAACTCGTACCAGGAGGAGAACAGCGCCGCCTTCCGGTCGCAGAAGACCGGATAGTCGGGTGTCGGTGTCACCAGCCCACGGGGCCCGAACTCCGCCATGGCGGCCCGTACCTCCGGGCCGAGCACAAAGGTGAGCCGGTCCTCCACCTGCTGGCCGGACGACAGCGTCTGCTGCGCCTCCCGCAGCATGGCGGCCTGGTCGTGCGATCCGGCGGCGGCGGCCCGCTTGGATGCCTCGAAGAACATCGACGCGCCCTCGATGCAGACCAGGCTGACGTCGATGCCGGCAGGGATCTTGATCTCCGCGTTGTGGACCCACGTCGCCCAGGGATCATCCCAACCCTCGACCCGGAAGGTCCACGGGCCCTCGATGTCAAGCGCCACGGTGGCTTCCCACCAGTCGAAGCCGAGTGGCGTGCTCGGCGCCATCGGCACCAGCCGCTCCGCGCCGGTCGGGTCGGTCAGCACCACGGACGCGTTCACAGCATCGTGGCCCTCGCGGAAGACGGTGGCCCGGATCGGGAACTGCTCACCGATGGAGGCCTTGGCTGGGTAGGCGCCGTCCTCGATCACCGGCGACACCTTGGTCACCGGTATTCGTCCGATCGGCTTTCCCAGCTGAGAAGAAGTGGAGCCGCCCGTACTCCCGAGTTGCGCCTCGGACGCGTCCGGGGTCGAGGTGGCCTGGGGGGCTGAGGATGGTGTCGTCGCCGTCACATTGGCCAACCTATCGGGCGGTACCGTCGGTGTGCACTAGTCCCCACCCCGAGCCGGACAACCGGCCGGCTTTTACCTTCGCTCCCTCCGACAGTGCTCAACTGCGGGGCCCTTCCCGGCCACCGCGGTGGTGGACGCCCACGGATTGTCGGCTTACTCCTGCGACTGCGAGAGGGCGCTAGGTTATCCGCGTGCGCGCTATCCGTAGATTTACCGTGCGTCCGGTTCTGCCCGACGCTCTGACACCACTTGCCAGTCTCGCCCTGAACCTTCGCTGGTGCTGGCACCACGACACGCAGGAGCTTTTTTCCTCCGTCGACCCCGGCCTGTGGGAGGCCACCGGACAGGATCCGGTCAAGCTGTTGGCCGAGGTCTCGGTCGAGCGACTGCAGAAGCTGGCCAAGGACCGCAAGTTCGTCCGCAAGCTGGAGATGGCCCAGGCTGACCTCGCCGAGTACATGAACGGCGACCTTTGGTACCAGGGGTATGCCGCCGCAACCAAGGATGCCCCGCAGGCGATCGGGTACTTCTCCCCGGAGTTCGGCATCACCGAGGTGCTGCCGCAGTACTCCGGTGGTCTGGGAATCCTCGCCGGCGACCACCTGAAGGCCGCCAGCGACATCGGCGTACCGATCATCGGCGTCGGGCTGCTCTACCGGCAGGGCTACTTCAAGCAGTCGCTGAACGCCGCCGGCTGGCAGCAGGAGCGGTACCCCCTGATCGACCCGAACGAGCTTCCGCTGAGCCTGCTGCAGGACGAGACCGGCCCGGTGCGCATCGAGCTACCGCTCGCCGGACGCACCCTGACCGCCCAGGTGTGGCTGGCTCAGGTCGGCCGCGTTCCCCTGCTGCTGATGGACTCCGACGTCGAGCAGAACGCCGGCGCCGAACGCGACACCACCGACCGGCTGTACGGGGGTGGCATCGACCACCGACTGGCACAGGAGGTGCTGCTGGGGATCGGTGGCGTGCGGGCCATCCGCGAGTACTGCCGGATCACCGGCAAGCCCGCCCCCGAGGTGTTCCACACCAACGAGGGGCACGCAGGTTTCCTCGGCCTGGAACGCATCCGTGAGTTCATGGACGCCGGTCTGGACTTCGACACCGCGCTGGAACGCAGCCGTGCCGGCACCGTGTTCACCACCCACACCCCGGTGCCGGCGGGCATCGACCGGTTCCCGCGTGAGCTGATCATCGACCAGTTCGCCTCCTTCGGCGCCCTGCCGGTGGACCGGGTGCTGGCCCTGGGCGCTGAGGACTACCAGGGCGGTGACCCGAGCAAGTTCAACATGGCGGTGATGGGCTTCCGGCTCGGTCAGCGGGCCAACGGCGTCTCGGTGCTGCACGGTGAGGTGTCCCGGGAGATGTTCCACGGGCTGTGGAGCTCCTTCGACAGCAGCGAGGTCCCGATCACCTCGATCACCAACGGCGTCCATCACCAGACCTGGGTCCACCACGAGCTGTTGGACCTGCTGGAGAGCTCGGCCAACAAGGACTCCGTGATCGACGGCTACGACTGGTCCGGGCTGGACAAGGTGGACGCCACGACGATCTGGTCGCTCAAGCGCCGGATGCGTGCCGACCTGATCGCGATGACCCGGCGCCGGCTGGCCGAAAGCAGTGCCAACCGCGGCATCCCGACCGAATGGGTGGGGGGTGTGCTCGACCCGGACGTGGTGACCTTCGGGTTCGCCCGCCGGGTGCCGTCCTACAAGCGGCTCACCCTCATGCTGCGCGACCCGCAGCGGTTGAAGGCGCTGCTGACCGACCCGGAGCGGCCGATCCAGATCGTGATCGCCGGCAAGTCTCACCCCGCCGACGAGGGCGGCAAGGCGCTCATCCAGCAGATGGTCCAGTTCGCCGACGCCGCCGATGTCCGGGAGCGGATCGTCTTCCTGCCCGACTACGACATCTCGATGGCCAAGCCGCTGTACCCGGGCTGCGACGTCTGGATGAACAACCCGCTGCGTCCGTACGAGGCCTGCGGAACGTCGGGCATGAAGGCGGCGCTGAACGGCGCCGCCAACCTGTCCATTCGTGACGGCTGGTGGGACGAGTGGTTCGATCCGGCGTTCGGCTGGGAGATCCCGTCGGCGGAGGGCGTCGATGACCCGGACCAGCGCGACGACCTCGAGGCTCGGGCGCTGTACGAGATCATCGAGAACGAGATCGTCCCGCGGTTCTACGACGTCGACTCCGACGGGCTGCCGCAGCGCTGGATCCAGATGATTCGAGAGACCGTCGCCGGACTGGGGCCGAAGGTGCTCGCCTCCCGGATGGTGCGCGACTACGTCACCGTTCTCTACACCCCGGCGGCGGCGTCCTCGCACGCCATCGACAGCTCCCCGCAGGCCGCGCAGGATCTGGCCGTGTGGAAGCACAAGGTCCGGTCCGCCTGGGGCGGTGTCGCCGTCGACCACGTCGAGAGTCTGAGCGGGGACGCCGTCGAGGTGGGCACCAAGATCCACGTCAGCGCACTGGTCCATCTCGGCGACCTGACGCCCGACGACGTCGAGGTCCAGCTCATCACCGGCAGGGTGGACGGCGAGGACGGGCTGCGGGACACCGTGGTCAGCCCGTTCCCGACCGGTGTCGATCAGGCCGGTGGCCTCCGCCGCTACGAGGGCTGGGTGGAGGCCAACCGCTCCGGCACCATCGGCTACACCGTCCGGGTGGTGCCATCGCACGCCGAACTGGCCAGCGTGGCCGAGATGGGACTGTCCGCCGTGCCGTCGGACTCTCCCGCACCGCCGTCGGCGTCGCAGGCCTGACCGGGCAGCGCTAAGCCTGCCTGAGCGCGTCGATGATCTCGGTCACGGCGCGCTCAGCCTCCGGCGCCAGGTACGGCATCGAGATGAACCCGTGGACGGCGTCGGGGAAGATGATCACCCGGTTCGGCACGCCCGCGCGGTCCAACGCTTCGCCGTACCGGGTGGCGTCGTCGCGGAGCGGGTCCTGACCGGCCCCGATGATCAGCGCCGGAGCACAGCCGCTCAGGTCTTGCTGGAACAGCGGGCTGACCCAGGGGTCGTCGAAGGCGATGCTGTCGGGGCGGCCTTGCGGCAGATACTGGCGCCCGTACCAGTCCATGATCCGGCGGGTGAGGATCGGGGCACGACCGTGCTCGGCCACCGACGGTGAGGACAAGGTGAGGTCGGTGGCGGGATAGAGCAGCACCTGCTGCCGCAGCGGCGCCCGGCCCGGCTCGCGGCGGCAGCGGTCCCGGTGGGCAAGCGCCACCAGTGCCGCCAGGGTGCCGCCGGCACTGGGACCCATCACGGAGGCGTGGGCCGGGTCGGCGCCGAACCGGTCGGCGTGGTCGAGGAGCCACCGGCTGGCGGCCCAGCAGTCGCGGTACGGGATCGGGGCGGGATGCTCCGGTGCCAGCCGGTAGCGGACCGACACCACCACCGACGGCACCCCGGCTGCCACCCGCGCGCAGAGCCAGTCGGTCTGCGTCAAGTTGCCGAACACGAAGCCGCCGCCGTGGAAGCTCAGGACCAGCGGCAGGGACGGCCGGTCGGCCACCGAGCCGGTCCGGGCCGGGTCGCTGACCCCTGGCCGGTAGACCCGGACACCGGCCGGTCCATGCTCCAGCGGGATGGTCTGGTCACCGACGTCTACCTGCCGCGGCACGCCGCTGAGCCGCGATACCAGCCGGCGCGGTCGCGGTTCAGCGCGCAGCAGTCTGAGGTACAGCCCGGGTGGTGGGTCAGGGTGCGGCAGCCAACCGGCGATCCCGACCAGCAACCGCAGCCGTCGGTTCACAGGACGCGCCGACCCGTGGACTCAGTCAACCTCCAGCACGACCACGCTCCGGCCGGGCAGCTGCAGGGTGTGTCCGGCAGGAATCGGCTCACCGGGCAGCTCACCGGCCTTGCCGCTGTGCGCCAGCACCCGGTAGCGCGAGCCCCAGTCACCACCGGGGAGCTCCACCTGGATGGGGTCGGAGCCACCGTGGAACCAGATCAGGAAGGCGTCGTCGGTGGCGCGGTCCGGCCGCTCGTCGGCGAGGTACATCCCGAGAGTCCGCCGGGTGGAGTCGTGCCAGTCGTCGGGGGTCATCTCGCAGTCCCGGCCACCGAACCAGCCGAGGTTCTTCCGCTCGGTCAGCCGGCCGTCGAGTCCGAGAATCCGTTCGCCGTGGCGAAAGGTGGCGCTGCGAAAGACCGGGTGCCGGGCCCGCAGCGACAGCAGCTTGCGGCACAGGCTCGTCAGGTCTCCCCACGTCTCCTGGGTGTCCCAGTGGACCCAGGAGATATGCGAGTCCTGGCAGTAGGCGTTGTTGTTGCCCTGCTGGGTGCGGCCGAGCTCGTCGCCGGCGGTGAGCATCGGGACACCGCAGGCCAGCAGCAGCGTCGCCATCATGTTCTCGGTCTGGCGGTGCCGCAGGGCGTTGATGCCGGCGTCGTCGGTCTCGCCCTCGTACCCGCAGTTCCACGATCGGTTGTCGTCGGAGCCGTCCCGGTTGGACTCGCCGTTGGCACCGTTGTGCTTGACGTCGTAGGTTACCAGGTCCCGAAGGGTGAAGCCGTCGTGTGCGGTGACGAAGTTGACGCTCGACGACGCCGGCCGTTGGTCGTGGTCGAAGATGTCCGGTGAGCCGGACAGCCGCGCCGCCAGCTCGGACACGCCGCCGACATTGCCGCGCCAGAAGTCCCGGACGTAGTTGCGGAACCTGTCGTTCCACTCGCTCCAGCCGTTGCCGAAGGCGCCGACCTGGTAGCCGTACGGTCCCATGTCCCAGGGCTCGGCGATGATCTTCACCTTGCTCAGCACCGGGTCCTCGCGTAGCGCGGCCTTGAACGGGTGATCGTGGATCACGTGGTGGCGGTCGTCGCGGATCAAGGTGGTCACCAGGTCGAAGCGGAAGCCGTCGACGCCCATCTCCGTGACCCAGAACCGCAGCGAGTCCAGCACCATGCTGAGCACGCCGGGCTGTGAAGTGTCGACCGAGTTGCCGCAACCGGTCACGTCGTAGTCGCTGCGCTGGTCATCGGTCAGCCGGTAGTAGCCGCGGTGGTCGATACCACGAAACGACAGCGTCGGCCCCTCGTGACCACCCTCGGCGGTGTGGTTGTAGACCACGTCCAAGATCACCTCGATGCCCGCCTCGTGCAGCGCGGACACCATCTCCTTGAACTCCTTGACCTGCTCGCCCATGGTGCCCACCGAGCAGTACGCCGCGTGTGGGGCGAAGAAACCCAAGGTGTTGTATCCCCAGTAGTTCGACAGCCCGCGCCCCACGATGAACGGCTCGGAGACGAAGTGCTGGACTGGCAGCAGCTCCACGGCGGTAACGCCGAGGTCCACCAGGTGCTGGATCACCGCCGGGTACGCCACGCCCGCGTAGGTGCCGCGGAGGTGCTCGGGCACCGCGGGGTGCAGCCGGGTGTAGCCCTTGACGTGCATCTCATACAGCACGGTGTCGGACATCGGAACCGGCTGAGCCATCGGCGTCGGGGGAGCGGAGTCGGCAACCACCACGCTGAGCGGCACTGCGCGGAACGAGTCGGCGGTGTCGGGGATGTAGTCGGACTCCGGAATGTGGTCCAGGATCGGTCCGGAGTAGTCCACACCGCCGGTGATCGCCCGTGCGTACGGGTCGACCAGCAGCTTCGCCGGGTTGAACCGGGCGCCGAACTCCGGCGCCCATTCACCATGGACCCGGTACCCGTAGCGCTGCTCGGCCCCGACGCCCAAGACATGGACCGTCCATACGCCGTCCTGGCCGCGGCGCATGTCCACGTTGCGCTGGCTGCGGTCCTCCGCGACCAGGGCCAGCTCCACCCGGGTCGCGCGGGGCGCCCAGAGCCCGAACGCGGTGCCGCCGTCACGAACGTGTGCGCCCAGGACCGAGGAGTTGATCGGGGCGGGCAGCACTCGTGCGCCTTCGCTGAGATCCGAGGGATGCTCGATAGGGTCGTGCGCGTCGACGGCAGCGCCCCCCGTCTCGTCCAGGTCAATCGGCAGATCGGTCGCTGTGGTCAAGCCGGTGGGCCGGTCCATCGCTTCGTTGAGGGCGAGGCTGAGGGTCGTCATGTCGGACTTTCGCTCGGTTGGGCGATCCAGTTGTCGTCGGGAAAATTCCTGGGTCGGCGCTTGGGGGGCTTTCGTCGTGCTGGTTACCCACGAAGGAGGGGCTTGAACATTGTGCCGCCTTCAACCGTTTTTGGGTATCGAGGCTAGAACCCCCGATCTGCCTGCGCCGGATACAGTGCCGCCATGAGGAGCGCCCGGTACGTTCCGCCCGAGGTGGCGAGGCGGTGACCGACGCCGCGGAGGTGGTTCGCCTCGAGGTGGCCGACGGGGTGGGCATCCTGCGTCTGGATCGACCGCCCCTGAACGCGCTGAGTGCGGAGATGCAGCGCATGATCGCCGCTGTCGCCGCCGAGTGCGCCACCCGCTCCGACGTCGCGGCGGTGGTAGTCACCGGCGGTCCGCAGGTGTTCGCGGCCGGGGCTGACATCAAGGAGATGGCGGCGCTGTCTTACCCGGAGATGGTGGCACATTCGTCGATGCTGCAGGCGGCCTTTCGTGCTGTCGCCGAGATCTCGAAGCCAGTGGTTGCGGCCGTCAACGGCTACGCCTTGGGCGGTGGCTGCGAGCTGGCGCTGTGCGCCGACATCCGGATCGCCGCCGCTGACGCCACCTTCGGCCAACCCGAGATCAAGCTCGGCATCATCCCCGGTGCTGGCGGCACCCAGCGCCTGGCGCGGCTGATCGGACCCAGCCGCGCCAAGGACCTGATCTACACCGGGCGCTTCGTGGACGCCGCGGAGGCACTGGCTCTGGGGTTGGTTGACCAGGTGGTACCGCCCGGCGAGGTGCTTGCCTGCGCGAAGGACTGGGCGGCGCAGTTCGTCGGTGGTCCGACGCTCGCGCTGCGCGCGGCCAAGGAAGCGGTCGACCTCGGCGGCGAGGTCGACCTGCGGACCGGTCTGGAGATAGAGCGGCAGCAGTTCGCGGCGCTGTTCGCCAGCGAGGACCGCTCCATCGGGATGAGATCGTTCCTGGAGCAAGGGCCCGGCAAGGCCCGGTTCTCCGGCCGCTAAGTTACTGCCGGGTAATATGGGACCGGCCGACTGGCACCGTGCCAGCGCAGAAGCGTCAGGAGTGGGAAGCCGATGAAGATCGCCGTCTTGGTCAAGTACGTCCCAGACGCCACCGGAGCACGTACCTTCGCAGCCGACGGCACGGTCGACCGGGTGGCCGCCGATGGGCTGCTCTGCGAACTGGACGAGTACGCGGTGGAGCAGGCGCTCCGCATCGCTGACGAGGCCGACGACTCCGACGAGGTCGAGGTCGTGGCGATGACGCTGGGTCCCGAGGAGGCCGCCGATGCGCTGAAGCGGTCACTCCAGATGGGCGCGTCGGCCGGCATCCACATCATCGACGACGCCGTCCATGGTTCTGACGTGCTCGCGACCAGCGCGATCCTGGCGGCCGCCGTTCGGAAGGCGGCGCCCGACCTGGTGATCTGCGGGATGGCCTCCACCGACGGGGCGATGGGCGTGCTCCCGGCGATGCTGTCGGAGCGCCTCAGCTGGCCGGGGCTCACCTTCGCCGCCACGCTGTCGGTCCACGACCAGACGGTGTCGATCCGACGTGACGGCGACACCGCCAGCCTGACCGTCGAGGCGTCGCTGCCGGCAGTGGTCAGCGTGACCGACCAGTCCGGCGAAGCGCGGTATCCCTCGATGAGGGGCATCCTGGCGGCGAAGAAGAAGCCCGTACAGACCTGGGCGCTTGACGATCTCGGGGTGGATCCGGCGTCCGTCGGGCTGGCCTCGGCCGCCACCACGGTTCTGCAGGTGACGCCGCGGCCGCCCAAGGAGCCCGGACGTGTCGTCGCCGACAAACAGGGCGCCGGCGCGGCTGCGTTGCTCGACTTCCTGTCCGCCGGCAAGTACATCTGAGTAAGGAGCCGACATGTCCGACGTCTTGGTGGTGGTGGAGCAGGCCGACGGCGCTGTTGCGCTGCCCACACGCGAGCTGCTCTCACTGGCCCGACGGATCGGCGACCCGGTGGCGGTCGTGCTGGGCCCCGGCGGGCCCGACGCCGCGTCCGTACTGGGTCAGTTCGGCGCGCGGCAGGTGATCACCGTCGAGGACCCGGCGTTCGAGCAGTACCTGGTCGCGCCCAGGGCCGAGGCGCTGGCCCAGGTGGTCGATGCCGTACAGCCGTCGTTCGTGCTGCTCACCTCAACCTTGGAGAGCAAGGAGGTCGCCGCCCGGCTCGCGGTACGGATCGGCTCCGGCCTGATCACGGATGCGACCGACCTGGACGCTGACGGCTGCAGCACGCAGACCGTCTTCGCCGGCAGCTACAGCGTTCGGGCCCAGGTCACCCGCGGCACGCCGGTGATCACGGTCAAGGCGAACGCAGCCACCGCCGAGCCCGCTCCCGTTGAGCCTGAGCTCAAGCGCCTGGACGTGACGGTCTCCGAGACCGCGAAGTCGGCCAGGATCGTCAACGTCGAGCCCAAGCGAGCCAGCGGGCGGCCGGAACTGACCGAGGCGTCCATCGTGGTCTCCGGGGGCCGCGGCACCGGCGGCGACTTCGGTGCCGTGGAGGCCCTGGCGGACGCTCTCGGGGCGGCGGTTGGCGCCTCCCGGGCAGCGGTGGACGCCGGCTGGTACCCGCACGCGTACCAGGTGGGACAGACCGGGAAGACGGTGTCTCCGCAGCTCTACGTCGCCGCCGGCATCTCGGGCGCGATCCAGCACCGCGCGGGGATGCAGACGTCGAAGGCGGTGGTCGCCGTCAACAAGGACCCGGAAGCGCCGATCTTCGCGCTTGCCGATCTGGGCGTCGTGGGTGACCTGCACACCGTGCTGCCGGCTGTCACCGCCGAGATCCGGGCCCACAAGGCCTGATCCGGGCCGATGCCGTGAGCCGAACGTATCTGGATCACGCCGCCACCACGCCCATGCTTCCGGTGGCCGTCGAGGCGATGAGCCGTGAGCTCGCTCGGGTCGGCAATGCCTCCTCGCTGCACGGCGCCGGCAGGGCCGCCCGCCGGGTGGTGGAGGAGTCCCGCGAGCGGATCGCAGCCTGCCTCCGGGCCCAGCCGGCGGAGGTGATCTTCACCGCGGGCGGAACCGAGTCGGACAACCTGGCGGTCAAGGGCTCATTCTGGGCCGCCCGGGCCGCCGACCCTGCTCGTCGTCGGGTCGTCACCAGCACCGTGGAGCATCATGCCGTGCTCGACTCCGTCAGCTGGCTGGCCCGGCACGAGGACGCCGAGATCTCCCTTCTCGAGGTGGACGCGCAGGGCCGGATCGACCTTGCCGAACTGGCTCGACTGGGCCACGGCACAGAGGTGGCGACCGTCTCGGTGATCTGGGCGAACAACGAGGTGGGCGCGGTCCAGCCCATCAGACAGGTCGCCGCGTGGGCGGCCTCAGTCGGAGCATGCTCGCACTCCGACGCCGTCCAGGCCGTCGGTCATCTGCCGGTGGACTTCGCCGGGTCCGGGCTGGACCTGCTCACCCTCACCGCCCACAAGCTGGGGGGACCGTACGGGATCGGCGCGCTGCTGGCCAGGCGGGAGACGCCGCTGACCGCGGTACTGCACGGGGGCGGTCAGGAGCGCGACGTCAGATCCGGCACTCTCGATGTGCCCGCGATCGCTGGGTTTGCTGCGGCCGTCGAGCACGCCACGGCCACCTTGGCCGGGGAGGCCGAGCGTCTTCGCGGCCTGCGCGCCCAACTGCTGGACGGACTCCGGGCGGTCGCCGTCGATGCGGTCACCAACGGCCCGGCCGCGCCTGACTGCCTGCCGGGGATAGTCAGCGTGAGCTTCCCCGACTGCGACGCCGACGCGCTGCTGATGTTGCTGGACCGGGCCGGCATCGACAGCTCGACCGGGTCCGCCTGCTCAGCCGGCCTGTCTCAGCCCAGCCATGTGCTGACAGCGATGGGGCGGTCCGAGGCGGCGGCACGGTCGACGCTGCGGTTCTCACTCGGTCACTCCTCGACCGCCGCCGACATCGCCGCGCTGCTGGACGCGCTGCCCGAGGCGTTGCGGCGGGCCCGGCTGGCCGGTCGCCTGTCCGGTTGACCTCGGTCGGGTTGGCCCTGTCCGGCTAGCTTCGCCGACTCCGAGGTTTCGGCCGGACCAGCCCGAGGCGTTACCGTTGGCTGCCGTGGTGTCAATGGTTCGATGCCGACGGCTGAGCGAGTGGGGAGATCATGAGGGTTCTGGCCGCCATGTCCGGCGGGGTCGACTCTGCGGTGGCTGCCGCGCGTGCTGTGGACGCCGGTCACGATGTCACCGGGGTCCATCTCGCGCTGTCCAAGAACGCGCAGTCCTACCGCAGCGGCGCGCGCGGCTGCTGCTCCAAGGAAGACGCCCATGACGCCCGGCGAGCCGCCGACGTGTTGGGCATCCCGTTCTACGTCTGGGACCTCTCCGACCGGTTCGCGGTCGACGTGGTGGACGACTTCGTCGCGGAGTACGCCGCCGGACGCACCCCGAACCCGTGTCTGCGCTGCAACGAGAAGATCAAGTTCGCCGCGGTGCTGGACCGTGGCGTCGCGCTCGGCTTCGACGCAGTGTGCACCGGTCATTACGCCCGGCTGGTGCGCTCCGACGACGGGGTGGCGATGTATCGCGCCGCCGACTCGGAGAAGGACCAGTCCTACGTACTCGGCGTCCTCAACGGCGCCCAGCTGGCCCGGTCGTACTTCCCGCTGGGCGGGTCCTTGAAGTCAGCCGTCCGGGCCGAGGCGGAGCAGCGTCGGCTGGCGGTTGCCGACAAGCCGGACAGTCACGACATCTGCTTCATCCCCGACGGCGACACCGCTGGCTTCCTCAACCGCCGCCTGGGGTCGGCCCCAGGCGACATTCGCGATGCTGACGGCCGCAAAGTCGGCGAGCACACCGGCTCCCACCAGTTCACGGTAGGCCAGCGGCGAGGGTTGAGACTGGGCATGCCGGCCGACGACGGGAAGCCCCGGTACGTGCTGGACATCGCCCCTGCCACCAACACGGTGACGGTCGGTCCGCAAGACGCCCTGCAGGTACGCCGGATCATCGGCGGCCCGCCCACCTGGACAGGTCGGGAGGTCGGTGGCTCTTGGACCGGGCTGGTGCAGGTCCGGGCGCATGGGCAGCCGATGCCGGCTCGCGTGCAGCCCAGTCCGGACCGGCTCGAGGTGGCGCTGGACGCACCTGCAGTCGGGATCGCGCCGGGACAGGCAGTCGTGCTGTACGAGGGCGATCGGGTCGTCGGCAGTGCCACGATCGCGCAGACCCTGCCGTGACCGATACCCCGCAGGCTCGGAGCACCGGCATCGGGTCCTGGCCCGGCCGCGACATGCTTAAGGCACTGCAGATCAGCTTCGCCGAGAGCCCTGACCTGCCCTATCTGCCCGAGCTCCCCGACCGTGGCCCGCAGGCAGCGATGATCGGACGGACCAGCGCGGTGCTGTCCGGGCTGGCCCTGGACCTGCAACCCGCCGGCTGGCGGCTCACCGACGCACCCGGTCGTGACCAACGGACGGCACGGGCCCTGCTGCGCGAGGATCTCGACCTCCTGGAGGAGGTCGCCCAGGGTTACACCGGGGTGATCAAGTACTCCTTCGCCGGCCCGTGGACCCTGGCCGCTTCCGTCGAGCGCCCTCGGGGGGACCGGGTCGTCGGCGACTCCGGCGCCCGGCGTGACCTGGTCCAGTCACTGGCCGAGGGCCTCGGTCAGCTTGTCAGGGAGATGACTCGACGGCTGCCGAACACCACCGCCTTGGTGCAGCTGGACGAACCGGCCCTGCCTGCGGTGATGACCGGTGGCGTCCACACCGCCAGCGGACTGTCTCGGCATCGCTCCATCGACCGGCCGGAGCTCAGCCAGACCATCGGCTATGTCGTCGACCTGCTCGGCGCCGACGTCGGAGTCGCGGTGCACTGCTGTGCGGCGGGACTGCCGATCGACCTCATGCAGGCCGCCGGAGTGCAGGCCGTGCTTGTTGACCTCGAGCAGCTGAACGTCGCTGACTGGGATCTGGTCGCGGCGGCTCTGGAGGCGGGTCTCTGGTTCGGCGCCGGGGCCGTACCGACCGCCGGCGGCGCGGCCCTGACGACCCTGTCAGCCGACGAGGTGGCAGACCGGGCCCTGCGGCGGTTGCGCAGCCTGGAGCTGGAACCAGCCGTGGCCGGACAGATCCTCATCACACCCGCCTGCGGGCTGGCAGGCTTCGAGCCAGCCTCCGCGTTGCACGTCCTGCGCTCGATCCGGACGGCGGCGGACATCGTCACCGAGCAGCTGGCCCAGTAGCTCGACGCTGCCACGGGTGGGAGGAGACTTTCGCCCCGGCAGCCGGACCGGCCTTCTGGGCCACGTGCAAGCATTCGAGCATGACTGCTGCCGACTACGTCCCGCCGGAGGCCGACATCTCGACGCTGCAGCAAGCAGCGAAGGCGTGCCGCGGATGTGAGCTGTGGGAGGCGGCGACCCAGGTGGTGTTCTCCGCCGGCAACCCCCACGCCAAGCTGATGCTCGTCGGTGAGCAGCCCGGCGACGTGGAGGACCAGCGGGGCCTCCCTTTCGTCGGCCCCGCCGGACAGCTCTTGCGCAAGGCCGTGGCCGACGCCGGCATCGGCGTCGACGACGTCTACGTGACGAACGCCGTCAAGCATTTCCGGTTCACGCTCAGGGGCAAGCGCCGGATCCATGCCACCCCGCAGATCGCCCACATCCGCGCCTGCCGGCCGTGGCTGGAGGCTGAGATCGCCACCGTTCAGCCGGAGCTCACCGTGCTGCTGGGCGCGACCGCTGCCAAGGCGCTCCTCGGCAGCGACTTCCGCATCACCCGGGACCGCGGCCGGCTGATCGAGTCGGAGCTGCTCGGCAGGTCGCTGCGGCTGCTGGCCACGGCCCACCCGTCGGCGGTGCTCCGGACTCAAGGAGAGGATCGGGCGGCCGCGTACGACCAGCTCGTCACCGACCTTCGGACAGCCGCAGTCCTGGTTGCGTCTGAGTGAGCTGGGGGGCTTGCAGGAGTTTCGCAAGACCGTCAGTGGCCGGCGCTAGGGTGCCGGTGTGGACGAGATCAGCCAGACAGCAGCGGTCGAGACTGCCCTCGAGGCGCCGCCGGGGCGGGTGAGGGAGGAGCACGCGGCGCTGTCCAAGCGGCTGGACGAGGCCCGCTGGCGCTACCACGTCCTGGATGCGCCGACGATCTCCGACGGCGAGTTCGACGCCATGATGGCCCAGCTGAACCGATTGGAGGAGGAGTTTCCGGCGCTGCGTACGCCCGACTCGCCGACGCAGCAGGTCGGCGGGCCGCCCTCCACGACCTTCGCGGCGGTCGAGCATCTGCAGCGGCTGCTGAGCCTGGACAACGCGTTCTCCTTCGACGAGCTCGACCGCTGGGCGGCCCGGGCCGCCCGAGAGCTGGGGGAGGGCCGAATCCGGGAGTCGGGATACCTGTGCGAGCCGAAGGTGGACGGGCTGGCGTTGGATCTGGTGTACGAGCAGGGCCGGCTGAGCCGAGCCGCGACCCGCGGCGACGGCCGGGTCGGTGAGGACGTGACCCCCAACGTCCGCACGATTGCCGCCCTTCCGGCGCAGCTGTCGGGCCCCGACCTCCCGACGCTGCTGGAGGTGCGGGGGGAGGTGTACCTGTCGGTGCAGGAGTTCACCAGACTGAACGAGTCGTTGGTGGCTGCCGGCAAGGCGCCGTTCGCGAACCCTCGCAATGCGGCCGCCGGCTCGCTGCGGCAGAAGGATGCCCGGGTGACCGCCAGCCGCAACCTCGGGTTCGTGGTGCACGGCATCGGGGCAGTGGCGGGCTTCCATCCGCACCGACAGTCGCAGGCCTACCAGGTGCTGGCCGGGTGGGGCCTGCCCACGAGCACGCATGTTGCCGTCTGCCCGACCCTGGCGGAGGTGCACGCGTTCATCGAGTACTTCGGCGAGCACCGGCACTCCGTTGAGCACGAGATCGACGGTGTGGTGGTCAAGCTGGACGACCGGAACGTTCAAGACCAGCTGGGATCGACCACCCGCGCGCCGCGCTGGGCGATCGCGTACAAGTATCCGCCCGAGGAGGTGACCACCAAGCTGCTGGACATCCGGGTCAACGTCGGTCGCACCGGCCGGGTCACCCCGTACGCGGTGATGGTGCCGGTGGTCGTATCCGGCTCGACCGTGTCGATGGCAACGTTGCACAACGCCAGTGAGGTGCGGCGCAAAGGCGTACTGATCGGGGACACCGTGGTGCTGCGCAAGGCCGGGGATGTCATCCCGGAGATCGTCGGGCCGGTGGTGGATCTGCGAGACCCGGCCGAGGTACGGGAGTTCAGGATGCCGACCTCCTGCCCGGAGTGCGGCACAAAGCTGAGGCCCGAGAAGGAGGGCGATGCCGACCTCCGGTGTCCCAACACCCGCTCCTGCCCGGCGCAGCTGCGGGAGCGACTGTTTCACCTGGCCGGTCGGCAGGCGCTGGACATCGAGGCGCTCGGGTACCAGTCTGCGCAGGCCCTGCTCGATGCCGGTCTGCTGGTTGACGAAGGGGACCTGTTCAACCTGACCGAGGAGCAGCTGACTCGGGTGGACTTCTTCACCACCAAGAGCGGCCGGCTGTCGGCGAACGGAGCCAAGCTGCTGGCGAACCTGGAGCAGGCGAAGACCCGGCCGCTGGACAAGTTCTTGGTGGCGCTGTCCATCCGGCACATCGGCAAAGGGGTGGCGCCCGATGTCGCGGCCGCGTTCGGGAGCATCGACGCGTTGGCTGGAGCCACGCCGGAGGAGCTTGCTGCGGTGGACGGCGTGGGCCCGACAATGGTGGCCGCCATCCTGGACTGGTTCTCGGTGCCGTGGCATCGCGAGATCGTGGCGAAGTGGCAGGCCGCGGGCGCGGTGATGCGGGACGAGCCGAGCGAGCAGGTCGAACAGAGTCTCGCCGGGCTCAGCATCGTGGTGACGGGCTCGTTGGAGGGCTTCACCCGAGACAGCGCCGCGGAGGCCATCACCCGACGCGGCGGCAAGGTGGCTGCGTCGGTGTCGAAGAAGACGTCGTTCGTGGTGGTGGGGGACTCGCCCGGATCGAAGTACGACAAGGCGCTCAGCCTCAAGGTGCCGGTACTGAACGCCGACGGCTTTCACGTGCTGTTGGAGTCAGGTCCCGAGGCGGCCAGTGGGGTCGCGACGGTGGGCGATGGCTGATCCTTGCCGCGCCTGACCCGGTGCCTGCCCGGCTAAGGTTGGCGCGTGGTCAAGATCTTCAGCAACCTCAACCTGCATGGCGCGACACCGCCGCGGGTGCAGCCGAAGATCGGCGACTGGGGTCCGGAGCGGGTGCCGACGACCAAGGCGAAGAAGCGCATGCGGCTCTGGGTCAGCCTCGCGTTTGTCGCGGCGCTGCTGGCGATCGTCGTGGTCGGCTGGCTGATCTACTACGCGATGACCGGCAGCTGGGGTTTCGGCTGCAGCTGACACGCAGGTGGGCCGACCACGTCACTTCACCAGCAGCACATCGACGCCGTATGCGACGAGCACAAAACGCGTCACCCGGCCCACCAGCACGACTGCGGCGAACCAGCCCAACCGCATCGTCGTCGCGCCCGCCAGCAGCGCAACCGCGTACAGCGGCGGCACCCCAAGAAGTGACGCCAGGAACACGATGGGAAGCCCCCAGCGTTTGGTGCCGACGAGGTGCAGCAGCCCCTCGGTCCAGGCACGGAGCCGCTGACGGACCGGCCCGCCTGCCCGGACCCGGTGCCGCTGATGCGCGACGAAGCTGAAGTCCTTGCCGCGGCGCACCCCGGCGAACAGCATGATCTTGCCGATGGTCTGACCGACTCCCACCCCGACGGCTACCGGTACCGGGCCGGCGACAGCCGTGACCTGCGAGGCGATCACATACGCCTCGGCGTTGGCGACCGGGATCACCGCGGACAGGGCTCCGAAGCCGACTGAGGCCAGCAACTCGGCGACCGCCTGCCAACCCATGGCTCGACGCTACCTGGCCATGGGCTGGCCGCACTCAGGGGACGAGCGCGGCCAGGTGATGCAGTCGGGCGATCTCTGAGTCGAGGAACGGCGGACCGCCCAGTCTGCCGATGGCGATGGCGCGCTGGCCCTTCAGGGGTGTGACGACGACCGTGGACTCGCCCCAGCCCTGGATCCAGCCAGTCTCCAGGTCGATCCGGTGGGCGATGTCGAAGGGAGCCAGCCGCTTGATCAGATCCTCATCCAGGTCCGGAGCCAGTGGCGTCGCGAAGGTGAGCCGGCCCCTCTCGTCAGACACATCGAGCAGGGTGGCCCAGTGTGAGCGGAACACCACCGGACACAGGGATGCCAAGATCTCGGCGGCGTGGGGCGGGTCGGCCGTCATCCGCTCCAGGGCCTCGAGGTCGGACTGCAGACCACCACCCTCGGGGTAGCGCGAGATCCACTCGACTCGAACACCCTCAAGCTGATGGCAGGCGGTGATGATGGTCTCGGGCAGCTTCCCCGGCGGCAGGTCGACGATGAAGTCGTCGATGACGATGCCGTCGATCTTCTGCACGATCTCGACCGCGTTGATGTCGCCACCAACCCCGCCGAGGGCGGTCGCCACAGCGCCCAGGGAGCCAGGGCGGTCGGGCAGGGTGATGCGCAGCAGGAACACGCCTCCATCTTCTGGCATGAGAGTTACCAATGTGTTTCGCCCCCATGACTGCTGGAACACCACGCATGGTTTCCGGCGGCTGAGTCTGGCACCCTTACCCGGTGCCAGACTTTCGACCGTTCCGTGCTCTGCGCTATGCCGCCGACGACCTCGGGCCCTTGACCGCCCCGCCGTACGACGTGCTGTCGGACGCCGACGTGGACGCGCTGCAGGCCCGGTCACCGCACAACATCGTCCACATGGACGTGCCGCGTGGCGGCGAGGACCGGTACGAGCGGGCCGCCGCGCTCCTGCGGGACTGGGTCGACGCTGGTGTGCTCGCTCTCGACGACCATCCGTCGTTCACGATCTACCGCATGCGGTTCACCGACGCCAGCGGCGAGAAACGCGACATCGGCGGAGTGCTGGGTGGGCTGGAGGTCGTCGACGAGGGTGCCGGCGGCGTGCTGCCGCACGAGCGAACGACGCCGAAGGCCTCCACCGACCGGCTCGACCTGACCCGCGCCACCGGCGCGAACCTGTCGCCCGTCTGGGGTCTCTCGCTGACGGCTGGCCTGACCGAGCTGTTGGCCGAGCCCGGCGACGAGCTCGGCCGGGTCGTCGTGGACGGCGTCGAGCACATCGTGGAGCGGGTCACCGACACCGCCCGGATCGCCGCGATCAGCGCCGCCGTCGCGGCCGACGACGTGCTGATAGCCGACGGCCACCACCGCTACGGGATCAGCCGGCTGTACCGCGACGAAATCCGCGCGGCCACCGGCAGTACCGACTCGCCAGCGGAGCAGACCCTGACCTTCGTCAACGAGCTGGTTGCCGACCAGCTCAGCGTCGCGGCCGTCCACCGGCTGTACTCCGAGATCACGCTGGACGCGTTGCAGGCCGCGCTCCGGAACCGTTTCGACCTGACCGAGATGGCGCTGCCGACGTCGGGCACGTTGGCAGCCATGGAGGCGGAAGGTTTCCTCGTGCTGGTCGGCCCTGACCGGGCGTGGCGGCTCACTCCGCTCCCCGGCGCATTCGAAGACGTCCGACCACTGGACGGGGCCTGGTTGGAGGCGACCCTGGACAACTCGGGCGCCGAGGTGGCGTACCAGCACGGGCTCGACGAGGTCGTCGACGCCGTCCGGTCCGGGCGCGTGCCGGCCGCGGTGCTGATTCGCCCGGTCAGCCTGGCCGAGATCGAGCGGACCGCGCGTGAGGGGCTGTTGATGCCGCCCAAGTCCACCTTCTTCACACCCAAGCTGCGGACCGGTTTCGTGCTGCGGCCGCTGGACTGACCCGTGGTGGCCGCGCGACACGAAACTGTCGCCGCCCGGGCCTAGGATGTCCGAGATCCGACATCGCATGCTTCGCTGCACCCGTCGGTGTGAATTCCCGTCCTGCATGAACAAGGAGCGCACAGTGGCACTGAGCCCCGAAGACGTCGCCGATCTCGCGCGCCTCGCGCGGATCGAGCTGACCCGCGAGGAGCTGGACCACCTGGCCCCGCAGCTGGAGGTGATCTTGGAGTCGGTCGCGCACGTGGCTGACGTGGCCGCCGACGACATCCCGCCGACCTCGCACGCCTTGCCGCTGACGAACGTGTTCCGAGACGACGTCGTGGTCGCGTCCCTGCCGCGGGACGAGGTGCTCGCCGGCGCCCCGGCGTCCGACCACGACCGGTTCCGGGTCCCTCGGATCCTGGGTGACGCCTGATGGGCACCGACATCCTCACCTCGACCGCAGCCGATCTCGGTGCCCGGATTGCAGCCCGCGACATCTCCTCGGTCGAGGTCACCCGCGCCCACCTGGACCGGATCGAAGCCGTCGACGGCACCGTCCACGCCTTCCTGCATGTCGACCCCGCGCGCGCGCTGGCTGCGGCCGATGCCGTGGACGCCAAGATTGAAGCCGGCGCGAAGCTCGGTCCGCTGGCCGGGGTGCCGCTGGCGCTGAAGGACGTGCTGACCTACACCGGTGCACCGACCACGGCCGGTTCCAAGATCTTGCAGGGCTGGCATCCGCCGTACAACGCGACGGTGACGCAGCGGCTGCTCGACGCCGATCTGGTCATCCTCGGCAAGACGAACCTGGACGAGTTCGCCATGGGATCCTCCACCGAGAACTCCGCCTACGGCCCCACCCACAACCCCTGGGACACCGACCGGATCCCGGGCGGCTCTGGCGGTGGTTCCGCCGCCGCGCTGGCGGCTTTCGAGGCGCCGCTGGCGATCGGCACCGACACGGGTGGGTCCATCCGCCAGCCGGCTGCAGTCACCGGCACCGTCGGTATCAAGCCGACATACGGCGGAACGTCGCGCTACGGCCTGGTGGCCCTGGCGTCCAGCCTCGACCAGCCGGGACCGTGTGCCCGCACCGTCCTCGACGCGGCGCTGCTGCACGAGGTGATCGCCGGCCACGACCCGCGGGACTCGACCTCCATCGACGCGCCAGTGCCACCGGTGGTGCAGGCAGCACGCGCCGGTGACGTCGCCGGCATGCGGATCGGCGTCGTCCGCGAACTCGGCGGGGAGGGGTACGCGCCCGGGGTGCAATCCCGGTTCGACGAGTCGGTGTCGCTGCTGGCATCGCTGGGTGCGGAGATCATCGAGGTGTCCTGCCCGCATTTCGTCTATGCGCTGCCGGCGTACTACCTGATCCTGCCCAGCGAGGCGTCCTCCAACCTGGCCAAGTTCGACGCCATGCGGTTCGGGCTGCGCGCCGGCGACGACAGCACGCTCAGCGCCGAGCAGGTGATGGCCACCACCCGCGGCGTGGGCTTCGGAGCGGAGGTCAAGCGCCGCATCATCATCGGCACCTATGCCTTGTCCAGCGGCTACTACGACGCCTACTACGGTCAGGCCCAGAAGGTCCGGACGCTGATCTCCCGGGACTTCGACGCCGCCTTCGAGCAGACCGACGTGCTGATCTCTCCGACCAGCCCGGTGACGGCGTTCAAGCTGGGAGAGCGGGTCGACGACCCGATGGCGATGTACCTGAACGACCTGTGCACCATCCCGTCCAACCTTGCCGGCAACGCCAGCGCATCGTTCCCGGTAGGCCTGGACGACGGGCTTCCGGTGGGTCTACAGGTAATGGCGCCACCGCTCGCCGACGACCGGCTCTACCGGGTGGGGGCAGCGCTGGAGCGGTCACTGGAGGCGGCCTGGGGTGGCCCGTTGCTGAACTCGATCCCGCAGTTGGAGGTGGCTCGGTGAGCTTCGCGTACAAGGAGCACCTGACCGAGGTGGTGCTGTCCTACGAGGATGCGGTCGCCCAGTTCGACCCGGTGCTCGGCCTGGAGGTGCACGTGGAGCTGAACACCGCCTCCAAGATGTTCTGCGGCTGCTCCACCGACTTCGGCGCCGAGCCCAACACGCAGACCTGTCCGGTCTGCCTCGGCCTGCCGGGGTCGCTGCCGGTGGTCAACGCCAAGGCGGTCGAGTCGGCGATCCGGATCGGCTTGGCGTTGAACTGCTCGATCGCTTCCTGGTGCCGATTCGCCCGCAAGAACTACTTCTATCCGGACATGCCGAAGAACTACCAGATCTCCCAGTACGACGAGCCGATCGCGTTCGACGGCTGGACCGAGGTCGAGGTCGACGGGCGCACGTACCGGATCGAGATCGAGCGCGCCCACATGGAGGAGGACACCGGAAAGTCCCTGCATGTCGGTGGGGCCACTGGCCGGATCCACGGCGCCGACTACTCGCTGCTGGACTACAACCGCTCCGGGGTGCCGCTGATCGAGATCGTCACCAAGCCGATCACCGGCACCGGCGATAAGGCCCCGGCCGTGGCCAAGGCGTACGTCCAGATGCTTCGGGACCTGCTCCGCGCTCTCGACGTATCGGACGTTCGGATGGAGCAGGGGTCGCTCCGCTGCGACGCCAACGTGTCCCTACGCCCGAGTCCGGAGGCGCCGCTGGGCACCCGGACGGAGACCAAGAACGTCAACTCGCTCCGTAGCGTCGAGCGGGCGATCCGCTACGAGATCACCCGGCACGCGGCCGTGCTGTCAGTCGGCGGCACCATCAAGCAGGAGACCCGGCACTGGCAGGAGGACTCCCAGATCACCACCTCCGGCCGCAGCAAGGAGCAGGCCGAGGACTACCGCTACTTCCCTGAGCCGGACCTGGTGCCGGTGGCGCCCACCCGGGAATGGGTCGAGGAGCTTCGCGGCACCCTGCCCGAGCCGCCGATCGAGCGGCTGAAGCGGGTGTCCGCCCAGTGGGGGTTCTCCGAGATGGAGATGCGCGACGTCGTCAGCGCAGGTGCCGTGAACGCGGTGGAGGCAACCGTCGCTGCGGGTGCCTCGCCGCAGAGCGCCCGGAAATGGTGGCTGACGGAGCTGGCCCGGCGTGCCAACGAGCGCGGGGTCGACCTGGAGGATACCGGCGTCACGCCGGCGCAGGTCGCCCAGATTCAGGCCATGGTGGAGGCGGGGACGATCAACGACAAGCTCGCGCGCCAGGTGTTCGACGGCGTGCTGGCTGGTGAAGGCACCCCGGCCGAGGTGGTTGCGGCGCGCGGCCTTGCGGTGGTGTCCGACGACGACGCCTTGGGCGCCGCGGTGGACGCCGCCATTGCGGCCAACCCCGACGTTGCCGACAAGATCCGCAGCGGCAAGGTGCAGGCGGCCGGAGCACTCATCGGCGCGGTGATGAAGTCGCTGCGCGGACAAGGCGATGCGGGCCGGATCCGGGAGCTGATCCTTACCCGGCTGAGCTGAGGGTCGGTTACCGGGTGACCCGAAGGATCCGGTCGTCCCCGCGCTGTACGTCGCCTCGGCCATCGGTGTTGGAGGTGGTGAGCAGCAGGCTCTGCCCATCGGCGGCGACGATCACCGAGCGCAGCCTGCCGTAGTCGGAGGTGAAGTGCGCGCGCGGCCTGCCGGCCTCGGTGCCGTCGATGGGGATCTCCCACAGCCGTCGGCCACGCAGCGCGGCCATGTAGAGCGACCCCTTCCAGTACGCCAGACCCGACGGCGACGCATCCCGGGTGCGCCAGACCACCTTGGGATTGACCAGGCCGTCGATCCGCCCCGAGCCCTCCAGTCTCGGCCAGCCGTAGTTGGCTCCCCTGCGGATCAGGTTGAGCTCGTCCCAGGTCTGCTCCCCGAACTCACTGGCCCAGAGCCGGCCTGCGGGATCGAAGGCCAGGCCCTGCACGTTGCGGTGACCGTAGCTGTAGATCTCATTGCCGAAAGGGTTGTCATCGACCGGCCTGCCGAGCGGGGTGATCCGGAGGATCTTCCCGGCCAGCGAGTCCTTGTCCTGGGCCAGGCTCGGGTCGCCGGTCTCACCGGTGCCGACGTACAGGGCACGGTCGGGGCCGATCACCATTCGGCCGCCGTTGTGCCGGCCGCCTTTCGGGATGCCGTCGAGGATGGTTCGGGGCGAGCCGAGCCGGTTCCCGTCCCACGTCATGGCGACGATCCGGTTCTCGTTGGCGGCGGTGAAGTATGCGAACACCGTACGCTCGTCGGGCGTCGCCGTCAGTCCGAGCAGGCCGCCCTCACCGCCGGGCACTACGTCGGCGATCTCCGCGATCGCCGTCGCCCGGGAGCCCACCACCTGCTTGATGGTGGCCGTGTCCCGCTCGCAGACCAGCATGTCGCCGTCTCGCAGCGGGACCAGCGCCCAGGGTGTGGTCAGCCCGGTGACGACATCGGTGGCGACCGGCTCCCCGAGCACCTCAGACGGACTGGGCTTGGGGCTGTTGGATGGCTGTGAGCTTGCTGTCGTGCTGGCAGAGCCTGTTGGGCGAGGTGAAGTCGGGGACGGGGACTCCAGCTCCGGACCGGCGGTTTGGGTGGAGGGGTCCGGCGCATTGTCTGCGTTGCTGCATCCCACGACGGTGCCACCGGCCAGCAGGCCGGCCGACAGCAGGAGCTGGCGACGGTGGAGAGTCATGGGGTCAGTCTTGCCGACCAGGCAAGCCCGTGGCCCCAGCGGGAAGGTTCAGCGACCGAAGTCGGTGCTGTGCAGAATGTCGATGGCCTCCGGCTCGCCGACCAAGGTGACGTCGGCCACCTGGGTACGGCCGTTGCCGAAGAGCATCAGCTCGCTGGGGCGCCCGACGATCGTGACGATGGTTGACCCGCTGACGACCCGAAGCAGGTTGCCTTCGTTGCGCTCGACCGGCTGGACGTCGGTACCCAGCCGTTCCAACACGACACCGACCTGCGCCCGCCGGAAGAACGCGCGCCCGAGGAGCTTGAGTCTGCGCCACAGCCAGTCCTCCTCCTCCGCGGGCAGGTTCCGCGGTCCCAGCGGATGATCCCCAGCCCGGCGGACGTCCTCATGGTGGATGAAGAACTCGGTGGTGTTCGCCGGCTCATCGACTCCGGGGAAGGCGAAGACGGAGAACTTGGCCGGGCCGGATCGGATTCGCTCCACCAGCTCCGCGAACGGCCATCGCTGCTTGACGTCGGCCATCCTTCGCTCGGTCAGTCCGGCCAGCGGCTTGGCCACCAGGCCTGACGCCGCGAGGGGGTCGTTCTCCCGGATCCACAGGTGAGCTGCCAGGTCGTGAGTTGTCCACGGGACGCACAGGGTGGGGGCGTCTGGTCCGAGCCGGTCCAGCAGGTCAGTCAGATCGGCTCGCTCCGACTTTGCGAAGGTCATGGTGGCAGAGCCTAGGTCACCAAGTCGCTCAACCCCTGAGCCGTTCATCAGGTGTCATCCGGCGACCGGGACAATGGGCGCCGTGACAGACCGTACCGACCCCACCGCCGCACCGGGCCCAAGCGATGCCGCGCTCGACCCTGAGATGGCCGCAAAGCTTGAGCTGGATCCCGAGATCGCGTCCCGGCTCAGGCTGGATCCGGGGATCGCGTCCCGGCTCAAGCGCGACCAGGCGGGGCTGGTGGCTGCCGTCGTCCAGGAGCAGTCCACTTCGGAGGTGCTGATGGTCGGCTGGATGGACGACGAGGCCCTTCGCCGGACGCTGACCACCGGTCGGTCCACCTTCTTCTCCCGCAGCCGCGGCGAGTACTGGGTCAAGGGCGAGACCAGCGGCCACCGGCAGTGGGTCCGGGAAGTCCGGTTGGACTGCGACGGCGACACGCTGCTGGTCAAGGTGCGCCAGGAGGGACCCGCCTGCCACACCGGAACCCGTACCTGCTTCGACGCCACCGTGCTGCCCGTCGTGGTCGCCGACCCGGAAGCAGCCAGGGCCCGATGAGACCATGCGTCCCCGACCTGGCGGAGTTCCGGCAGCAGGCCACCTCCCGCCGGGTGATCCCGGTCTATCGACGGGTGCTGGCTGACGCCGAGACCGCCGTCGGGCTCTACCGCAAGCTGGCGGCCAACCGCTCTGGCACCTATCTGCTGGAGTCCGCGGAGCAGGGGGTGTGGTCCCGGTATTCGTTCATCGGCGTCCGGGCCGCAGCGGTACTGACCGAAGCCGGCGGTGAGGCAGTCTGGACCGGTCACGCGCCCGTGGGTCTGCCCACCGGCGGCGATCCGCTCGCAGCCGTTCGGGAGACGCTGCGGCTGCTGCACACTCCGCGGGGCGCCGACCTGCCGCCGTTCACGTCGGGGCTGGTGGGCTATCTGGGCTACGACGCCGTACGACGGCTGGAGGCGTTGCCCGACTCCAACCCCAAGGATCTCGACATCCCCGAGCTCGCCTTCATGCTCGCCTCCGACCTGGCCGTGCTGGACCAGCACACCGGTGAGGTCTGGCTGGTCGCGAATGCGATCAACTTCGACGCCACGAACGAGCGCGTCGACGAGGCGTACAGCGACGCCGTACGGCGCGTCGACCAGATGTCCCGGGCGCTGGCGCAGCCGGCGCCGTCGGCGGTCGTCGCCGCAGAGCAGGACCACGTGCTGCCGATCCGACGGCAGCGAACCGCCGAGGAGTTCCAGAGCGCGGTGGCCGCGGCAGTGGAGGAGATCAAAGCCGGCGAGGCCTTCCAGATCGTGGTCAGCCAGCGCTTCGAGGTGGACACCACCGCAGACGCGCTGGACATCTATCGGGTGCTGCGGCTCACCAACCCCAGCCCGTACATGTACCTGCTGCGCTTGGACGACTTCGACATCGTCGGATCCAGCCCGGAGGCGCTGGTCACGGTGAAGGGCGATACCGCGATTACCCATCCGATCGCCGGGTCCAAACCACGCGGATCCACCCCCGCAGACGACGCGGCGCTGGAGAGTGAGCTGCTGTCGGATCCCAAGGAACGGGCCGAGCACGTGATGCTGGTCGATCTGGGCCGCAACGACTTGGGGCGTGTCTGCCGGCCGGGCACCGTCGAGGTGGTCGAGTTCATGGAGGTCCGCCGCTACAGCCACATCATGCATCTGGAGTCCACCGTCACCGGGACGGTTGCGGACGGGCGGACGGCCCTGGACGTGGTGCTGGCGGCCTTTCCGGCCGGCACGCTGTCGGGAGCGCCCAAGGTACGCGCTATGGAGATCATCGACGAGCTGGAGGTGTCCCGCCGCGGGCTCTACGGCGGTGTCGTGGGTTACCTCGACTTCGCCGGGGACGCCGACGCAGCGATCGCCATCCGGACCGCGCTGCTGCGTAACGGCACCGCCTACATCCAGGCCGGCGGCGGGATCGTCGCCGACTCCGACCCGCCCACCGAGGACCAGGAGAGCCGGAACAAGGCAGCGGCTGTGGTCCGGGCCATCTCCGTTGCGCAGTCCTTCGTGCCGCTGCAATGAGCAGCAGGCTGCTGGTCTTCGCGGGCCTGGTCGGAGGCGCCCTGCTCGGACTGGTGGCGTCCGCCCAGCCATGGTGGCGGGCCACCGGCACCGGCGTCGACGTGCCTTTCACGGGCACCGAGTCCAGCGCGGGGCTCAGCCAGGTGCTGATGGTGGTCGCCCTGGCCGGCACCTTGCTGCTGCTGACACTGCGACGACGCGGCAGACAGGTGGTCGCGATCCTGCTGGCCCTGCTTGGGGCCGGGATAGCAATCACCGGCGCGCTCCGGCTCCGTCCCAGCGGCAGCGCCGTTCGGAACCGGCTGCGGCAGACCAGCCTCGCCGACTCCTACGCCCTCACCTCCAGCGTCTGGCCGTTTCTCTATGCGGGGGCGGGGATGCTCATCCTCGGCGCCGCCGTGCTGATGGCGGTTCGGTCGCCGCACTGGTCCCATCGGACCGACCGCTTCCACCGACCGGGCGTGCCGGGAACCGGAGATGCGTCCGACCCGGCGACGCTGTGGAAGGCGATGGACGCCGGCATCGACCCCACGGTCACTGCCGGTCGTTCGGATCGCCGACCGGATGCCGGGCCGGCTGGGGAGCCGCCGGACCCGGATGTGCACGGAAGCACCTCAGGGGACAGAATGGGCACCAACCAGAACGCTGACCGACGCACGAACTTCGAATGAGGGTCGAATGAGCAGAACAGTGAACGCCAAGACCAAGCACGTTCACCACGGCCGGACGCCGGCAGCCTGGACCGGCGTGGCGATTGCGATGGTCGCCTTTCTGCTCGGGGGCATCGGCTTGGTCGCGGGTCCGAACTGGATCATGTTCTGGATTGCCGTGGTTCTCCTTGTCCTCTCCCTGGTCGCCGCAAAGGTGATGCAGTCACTCGGCTATGGCGCCGACTGAAAGGCAGTTGTGGGTGCTCTTTACGACATCATCTCGGGCGTTCGCGAGGACCTTGCGGTCCGACAAGCCAGGGTCAGCCTCGACCGGCTGAAGGAGCGGGTGCACCACGTCCCGGACGCCCTCGACCCGCTGCCGGTCTTCCGCGGGCCGGGCGTGGCCGTCATCGCGGAGGTGAAGCGATCGAGCCCCAGCAAGGGTGCGCTCGCGAGCATCGACGACCCGGCGGCGCTGGCCTCGGACTACGAGGCGGGCGGCGCGGCCGCGATCTCGGTGCTCACCGAGGAGCGGCTGTTCGGGGGATCACTGGACGACCTCATCCGGGTACGGCGGGCGGTCGGTATTCCGGTGCTCCGCAAGGACTTCATCGTGACCGCCTACCAGCTCTTCGAGGCGCGGGCCGCCGGCGCCGATCTGGCACTGTTGATCGTCGCAGCCTTGACCGACATCGAGCTGGTGTCGCTGATCGAGCGTGCCCAGTCCATCGGGCTGACACCGCTGGTCGAGGTGCACACCGAGGAAGAGGTCGCCCGGGCGGTCGATGCTGGCGCCAAGGTGATCGGCGTGAACGCCCGCAACCTGCAGAACCTGGAGGTCGACTCCACCACGTTCGCCAGGCTGGCGCCGAAGATCCCCGACGGCATCATCCGCATCGCCGAGTCCGGCGTGCGCGGTCCGCATGACGTCATCGAACTGGGCAGGGCAGGCGCAGACGTAGTGTTGGTCGGAGAGGCCCTGGTCACCGGGCGGGATCCGCGTACCGGCGTCGCCGACCTGGTCGCCGCCGGATCACATCCCGCGCTGCACAAGTCCTGACCGGACCGGCGGTCGGGACGGTTCCACCGCTCGGGACGGCTCCGCCGGTCCGGGGCCCGGTGTTGGACCCTGGCAGCCCGTACGCCTGACCGAACGCAAAGGAAGAAACGTGTCCCTCCACCCCCCGGCATCGCTCCCGGACGCGTCCGGTCACTTCGACCGGTTCGGCGGCAAGTTCGTCCCGGAGGCGCTGTACGCGGCGCTGGAGCAGCTCGAGGGCGAGTTCACCGCAGCCATGCTGGATCCGAGCTTCCGGGCCGAGCTGGCTGACCTGCTGACCAACTACACCGGGCGGCCCACCCCGATCACCGAGGCGAGACGGTTCTCCCTCGAGGCCGGTGGTGCCCAGGTGCTGCTGAAGCGAGAGGACCTGAACCACACCGGTTCACACAAGATCAACAACGTGCTGGGCCAGGCCCTGCTCACCCGACGGATGGGCAAGACCCGCGTCATCGCCGAGACCGGCGCCGGTCAGCATGGCGTCGCGACGGCGACAGCGGCCGCGCTCTTCGGTCTGGACTGCACCGTCTACATGGGCAAGGTGGACACCGAGCGCCAGGCGCTGAACGTCGCCCGGATGCGGCTGCTCGGTGCCGAGGTGATCGCGGTGGAGTCGGGCACCCAGACGCTGAAGGACGCGATGAACGACGCGATGCGCGACTGGGTCGCCTCCGTCGACCGCACCCACTACCTGATCGGGACCGTCGCCGGCCCGCACCCGTTCCCGATGCTGGTCCGCGAGTTCCAGCGGGTGATCAGCACCGAGGCGCGCGCGCAGCTGCTCGACCGCTACGGTCGGCTGCCCGACGCCGTGGCCGCCTGCGTCGGCGGCGGGTCCAACGCTCTCGGCATCTTCGCCGACTTCATTCCGGACGCCGACGTTGCGCTGTACGGCTTCGAGGCCGGCGGTGACGGCATCGAGACCGGCCGGCACGCGGCCACCATCTCCAACGGAGAGATCGGCGTGCTGCACGGCATGCGGACGTACGTGCTGCAGGACGAGGACGGCCAGACCCGCGACTCGCACTCGATCTCGGCCGGCCTGGACTATCCGGGTGTGGGCCCAGAGCACTCCTGGCTCGCCGCCACCGGCCGGGCCTCGTATGAGCCGATCACCGATGCCGAGGCCATGGAGGCGTTCGCACTGCTGTCGCGGACCGAGGGCATCGTGCCGGCGATCGAGTCTTCGCACGCACTCGCCGGCGCTCTCAAGCTGGGTCGCCGGCTGGACCGCCGCGGCGACCGGCCGCCGATGATTCTGGTGAACCTGTCCGGCCGCGGCGACAAGGACGTGGACACCGCGATCAGGTGGTTCGACATCGACACCTCCGGGGTGCCCAGCAGTCGCCAAGAGGCCTCGGCGCAGCAGGTCAGACCGCCGGGCAACGACGCCACCGGCAACCTCGGGAAGGGTGACGTGGCATGACGATGGACCGCGGCACCAGTGGCACGGTGTTGGCCGACATCCGCGCCACCGGCCGTGGAGCGCTCGTCGGCTATCTTCCGGTCGGCTACCCCGACGTCGCCAGCTCGGTACGGGCGATGCGCGCGTTGACCGGCGAGGGTGACTCCGACGGCGTCGACCTGGTCGAGGTCGGGATGCCGTACAGCGATCCGGTGATCGACGGCACCACGGTGCAGCGGGCCGGCACCCGGGCGCTGCAGCGGGGTGTCCGGACCCGGGACCTCTTTCCCGCGGTGGAGGCGGTCGCCGCCACCGGCACCACGCCGGTCGTGATGACCTACTGGAACCTGGTCGACCGCTACGGCGTCGAAGCATTCGCACGCGACCTGGCCGCCGCCGGGGGAGCGGGCATGATCACTCCGGACCTGACCCCGGATGAGGCGGACGAATGGCTGGCCGCGTCCGACGCCGCCCGGCTGGACCGGATCTTCCTGGTCTCACCGTCATCCACTGATGCCCGGCTTGCCAGCACGGTGGCGGCCTGCCGCGGCTGGGTGTACGCCACCTCGGTGATGGGGGTGACTGGTGCCCGGGAGAACACGTCCTCGCTGGCACCGGAGCTGGTACGCCGGGTGCGGACGGCCGACCCGGAGGCGATGGTCGGTGTCGGGCTGGGCGTCTCGAACGGCGCCCAGGCCGCCGAGGTGACCGCGTTCGCCGACGCCGTGATCGTCGGGTCCGCACTGGTCAACACCCTGCTCACCGCCGACGACGCCGGCAGCCCGGGCGACCTGTCCGGACTCCGCGCCCTAGTGGCAGAGCTGTCCGAGGGCGTTCGCCGCGGACGCGGCTCGGGAACTCCCGAACCCGCTCCGGGGTTGGTCGGAGCGTGACCTCGACCCCACGCTCCGCTGCTGCCCTGCTACGGCTGCTGTGCAGTTCACGTCCGCGGCGGGCCACAGCCAGAACAAGACAGTTCGCGGTGCTGCCCGCAGTCACCGCCCTTGCGCTGGCGCTGACGCTTGCCACCGGCTGCACCGCGCCGACGGAGCCGAACGCGATCGTGCGGGAGTCGGCAGATCCCAGCGGGTTCCGCGGTGCCGCCCTGCCCGACCCGTATGTCATGCCGGACAGCACCCTTGTCGACACCGCCGGCCAGTCGTTCAACCTGCGCAGGTCACCGTCGAAGCCGGTCCGGCTGCTGTTCTTCGGCTACACCAACTGCCCCGACGTCTGCACCACGGTGCTCGCCGAGATCGCGACCGCCCTCGGCCGGCTCGACCCGTCGGTGCGTGACCAGGTCCAGGTGCTGTTCATCACCACCGACCCGAGCCGGGACACCGGGCAGCGGATGCGCAGCTACCTTGACCGGTTCGATCCCAGCTTCATCGGCCTGACCGGTGATCTGGCCGCTGTCAAGGCGGTCGCTGAGCGCGTCGGCGTTGAGATCGCCGGCTTGAAGAGGCTGCCCGGTGGCGGCTACGAGGTGGGCCACGGCGCCCAGGTGATCGGCTTCGACAAGTCCAGCTCTGGAGTCGTCGTCTGGACCCAGCCGACTCCGGTCGCCGACCTGATGCACGACCTCACGCTGCTGGTGGACAAGCAGCGGTGAACCGGATCATCGACCGACGCGCTCGCCTCGGTGCGGTGGCTCCGTGGGTCTCCACCGCGGCGCGCCTCGGCCTGGCGGGGGTGTTCATCGCCGCCGGGTTACTGAAGGTGGTCGACCCGCAGTCCTCGGTCCAGGCGGTCCGCGGCTACGAGCTGCTGCCGCCGACGCTGGAGACGGCCGTCGGCTGGGGGTTGCCGTTCGCCGAGCTCGGGCTCGGTCTGCTGCTGGCGGCCGGTGTCTTCACCCGGGTCGTCGGCGCGTTGTCCGCCGGCCTGCTGCTGGTTTTCATCGGCGCCGTCATCTCCGCCGCTGCCCGCGGGCTGACGATCGACTGCGGATGCTTCGGCGGCGGTGGCCTGGTGGCGATCGGCGAGACCGACTACGGCCGCGAGATCGCCCGGGACACTGGCTTCCTGCTGCTCGCCGTGTGGCTGATCTGGCAGCCTCGAAGCAGGCTCAGCCTGGAACGCACCGACCCGGAGGAGATCACATGAGTGCGAGGCCGAGACCGGGCAGCTCCCCGGCACCCCGGCAGCTCACGGCCGATGAGCAGGAGCTGGCGGATCGGCGCCGGTCGGAGCGCCGGGTGCTGGCCGTGGTCGCCGTCGTGGCGGTGCTGGTCATGATCGGTGGCGGCATCGGCTTCCAGTCCTGGCGTACGTCGCGGTCCCCGCACGCGAGCGAGACGGTGCCGGCCGCCTCGGTGCACTCGGGCCCGGTCCAGCTCACCAACCGCAAGCCGATCCGGCTGGGCAAAGTTGACGCCCCGGTGACGCTCACGATCTACGAGGACTTCCACTGCCCGCATTGCGCCGACTTCGAGGAGGAGTTCGGCCCGGTGCTGACCAAGGCGCAGCAGGCCGGTTCGGTCGTGGTGGAGCTGTACCCGATGGCGTTCATCGACGCCGGCTCGGCTGCCGCCGCGAACGGCATGGCCTGTGCCGCGGAGGCCGGGTTCGGGCATGCCTACCACCGCGGTCTGTTCGCCAACTCCGGTCTCAGCTGGTCCGCGGGGCAGCTGACCGAACTGGCAGCGCTCGTCACCGAGTCGGTTCCGCAGTCGTTCACCGCCTGCGTGACCGGCTCCACCCACGCGGGCTGGGTGCAGTCCATCAACGCCGCCGCGGACGCCGATGGGGTCACCGGCACGCCGACAGTCCGGCTCGATGGCAGCCCCGTGGACCTGAACGAGCTGACGCCTGACAGCCTCGAGACCATGATCGAGCAGGCTGCCAGATGAGGTGTCCGTCGATGATCGACACCGCAGTCAACGCGGCGCTCAGCATTCCCAGCCCCAGCACGGGCGTCTGGCACGTCTTCGGATTCCCGATCCGGGCGTACGCGCTCTGCATCATTGCCGGCATCGTGGTCGCCATGGTGATCGCCAGCCGCCGCTGGCGGGCTCGGGGCGGCAACCCCGACACGCTGGAGACCGCCGTCATGGTCGCCGTCCCATGCGGCATCATCGGCGCCCGGCTCTATCACGTGGCCACCGACTACGAGCTGTACTTCGGGCCGGGCAAGAACCCGGTGGACGCCCTCAAGATCTGGAACGGCGGTCTCGGCATCTGGGGAGCCGTCGCGCTGGGCGCGCTCGGTGCGTACATCGTGGCGCGCCGCCGGGGGGCCAGCTTCGCCGCGCTGCTGGACGCCATCGCGCCGGGGCTGGTGGTCGCCCAGGCGATCGGGCGCCTCGGGAACTGGTTCAACTCCGAGCTGTTCGGCCGACCGACGACGCTGCCGTGGGCCCTCGAGATCGACGCACAGCACCGACCATCGGGCTACGCCCAGTTCGCGACCTTCCATCCGACGTTCGCCTACGAGCTGCTCTGGAACCTCGGCGTCGCTGCCGTGCTGGTCTGGGCCGACCGCCGCTTCCGGCTCGGCCACGGCAAGGTCTTCACCTTGTACGTGATGCTCTACACCGCCGGCCGGTTCTGGATCGAGGCACTCCGGATCGATACGGTGAACGAGATCGGCGGGTTCCGGCTCAACAACTACACCGCGCTGATCGTGTTCGTGGCCTCGGCCGCATTCTTCGCGTGGCTGGTCAGGAACCGGCCCGGCCGGGAGGCGGAGGTCGAACCCGCTCGGCCAGTCCCGGCCCTCGAGGCAGAGCGTCGGGAGCCCGCCGACGAGGACATGTCCGACCCGGCTTGATCGCAGCGGCAATACTGGCTGCCAGAACGGCCGGGCGAGCAACGCCGGCACGGCCAGATGGCGAGATATTGAATGCTGATCACCAAGGCGACTGCGTTACCATCAGCCATCCACCATGGGCCAGTGTCGTCCCCCGGTAGCCGATGCCGTTTCCTTTGTATGTCAGCAACCGATGTGGTCAGATTCTAGGTGATCTGCCACCGGCTATCGACGACGGGAGTCCTTTCCATGACCGTTGTGCCCACGACCGTTGCGCATGCCTTCGATTCGGCTGTTACCGCAACCGCCCGCCAGCTCGCCGCCACCGACGGGCTGTACGACTCAACCTATGAGCACGATGCCTGCGGTGTGGCCTTTGTGGCGACGCTGACTGGTGAGCCGAGCCACGCCATCGTCAAGCAGGGCCTGGAGGCGCTGCGCAACCTGGACCACCGGGGTGCCACCGGCATCGACACCGCCACCGGCGACGGCGCCGGCATCTTGATGCAGGTGCCGGACGCCTTTTTCCGGGCCGTGGCCGACTTCGAGCTGCCCGCCGCCGGCGAGTACGCGGTCGGCAACGCGTTCCTGCCCATCGACGCCGATGCCGCCGCGAAGGCCAAGAGCACCATCGATCAGCTCGCGGAGGAGGAGAACCTCCGCGTCCTGGGCTGGCGCTTCGTGGAGACTGACGACTCCTCGCTGAGCGACAGCTCGCGGGCCAACATGCCGCGGTTCGAGCAGCTCTTCGTCGCCGCTGCGACCCACGACGGCCAGCGGATCGGCGGCCTGCCACTGGAGCGGATGGTGTACGCGCTCCGGCGCCGTGCCCAGCACGAGACCGGGGTCTTCTTCTCCTCGCTCTCGTGTCGCACGCTGGTGTACAAGGGCATGCTCACCACCGAGCAGCTCGAGCTCGTCTTTCCCGAGCTGCACGACGAGCGGATGGCCAGCGCGCTGGCCGTTGTGCACTCCCGGTTCTCCACCAACACCTTCCCCGCCTGGGAGCTGGCGCACCCGTACCGGATGATCGCCCACAACGGTGAGATCAACACCGTCAAGGGCAACCGGAACTGGATGCGGGCCCGGGAGGCGCTGCTGGCCAGTGACCTGATCCCCGGCGACCTGGAGCGGTTGTTCCCGATCTGTACGCCGGACGCCTCCGACTCGGCCACCTTCGACGAGGTCGTCGAGCTGCTGCATCTGGGCGGCCGATCGCTGCCGCATGCCATGTTGATGATGATCCCGGAGGCCTGGGAGAACAACCCGGACATGGACCAGGCGCGGCGTGACTTCTACGCCTTCCACTCCTGCCTGATGGAGCCGTGGGACGGTCCCGCCTGTGTGGTGTTCACCGACGGTACGCAGGTGGGAGCCGTGCTCGACCGCAACGGGCTGCGTCCGGGTCGCTACTGGGTCACCGACGACGGCCTGGTGGTGCTCGCATCCGAGTCGGGCGTGCTGGACATCCCGGCCGAGAAGATTGTCAGCAAGGGGCGGCTGCAGCCGGGCAAGATGTTCCTTGCCGACCTGGCCGAGCACCGGATCATCTCCGACGAGGAGGTCAAGGGCACGCTGGCCACGGCCGCGCCGTACGGCGAATGGGTGCTCGGTGGTCGGCTGCTGCTGAGCGACCTGCCCGACCGGGAGCACATCGTGCACAGCCACGCCTCCGTCACGCGCCGGCAGCAGGTCTTCGGGTACACCGAGGAGGACCTTCGCGTCATCGTCGCGCCGATGACCTCCAAGGGCGCCGAGCCGATCGGCTCCATGGGCACCGACACGCCGATCGCCGCGCTCAGCACCAAGCCGCGGATGCTCTTCGACTACTTCTCCCAGCTGTTCGCCCAGGTCACCAACCCGCCGCTGGACGCGATTCGCGAGGAGCTCGTCACCTCGCTGTACAACACCATCGGCCCGGAGTGGAACCTGCTGGACCCCGGTCCGGCGTCCTGCCGGCGGGTGGTGCTGCCGTTCCCGGTACTGGACAACGACTCGCTCGCCAAGATCCGCCACATCAACCGCGACGGTGACCTGCCCGGCTACACCACCTACGTCGTCCGCGGACTCTACGACGTGCACGGCGGCGCCGAGGCGCTGGCCGGCAAGTTGGACGACCTGTGCGCCGAGGTGTCCGCCGCGATCGAGGGCGGCGCCCGGACGATCGTGCTGTCGGACCGGCACTCCAACGCCGAGCTGGCTCCCATCCCCTCGCTGCTGCTGACTGCCGCCATCCACCACCACCTGGTCCGAGAGAAGACGCGGACCAAGGTCGGCCTGGTGGTGGAGGCCGGCGACGTCCGCGAGGTGCACCACGTCGCGCTGCTGATCGGCTACGGCGCCGCGGCGGTGAACCCGTACCTGGTGATCGAGAGTGCCGAGGATCTGGCGCGGCACGAGGTCTACACCACCGTCGAGCCGGAGGTTGCCGTCGCCAACGTGGTGAAGGCGCTCGGCAAGGGCGTGCTGAAGGTGATGAGCAAGATGGGTGTCTCCACCGTCGCCTCCTACACCGGTGCCCAGATCTTCGAGGCCCTCGGACTGTCCCGCGACGTCGTCGACCGGTACTTCACCGGCACCACCAGCAAGCTCGGTGGAGTCGGGCTGGCAGAGATCGCCGAGGAGGTCCGGCTGCGGCACCTGACCGCGTACCCGGCCGACGGCATCCCGCTGGCCCACCGTCGACTCGAGGTGGGCGGTGAGTACCAGTGGCGCCGGGAGGGCGAGCCGCACCTCTTCGACCCGGAGACGGTGTTCCGCCTGCAGCATTCCACCCGGGCCGGCCGCTATGACATCTTCAAGCAGTACACCGCGCACGTTGACGAGACGGCCGAGCGGCTGATGACGCTGCGCGGACTACTGAAATTCTCCAGTGACCGCCAGCCGGTGCCGATCGAGGAGGTCGAGCCGGTCTCCGAGATCGTCAAGCGCTTCTCCACCGGCGCCATGAGCTACGGCTCGATCAGCCTGGAGGCCCACCAGACCCTGGCCATCGCGATGAACCGGCTGGGCGGCAAGTCCAACACCGGCGAAGGCGGCGAGGACGTCGACCGGCTGTACGACCCCGAGCGGCGCAGCGCCATCAAGCAGGTTGCCAGCGGCCGCTTCGGCGTCACGTCGGACTACCTGACCAATGCCACCGACATCCAGATCAAGATGGCGCAGGGCGCCAAGCCCGGTGAGGGCGGCCAGCTGCCCGGTCAGAAGGTCTACCCCTGGGTCGCCAAGACACGGCACTCCACCCCCGGCGTCGGCCTGATCTCGCCGCCGCCGCACCACGACATCTACTCCATCGAGGACCTCAAGCAGCTCATCCACGACCTCAAGTGCGCCAACCCGTCCGCGCGGGTGCACGTCAAGCTCGTGGCCGAGGTCGGCGTGGGCACCGTCGCCGCCGGCGTGTCCAAGGCCAAGGCCGACGTGGTGCTCATCTCCGGCCACGACGGCGGCACCGGGGCGGCGCCGCTGACCTCGCTCAAGCACGCCGGGGCGCCGTGGGAGGTCGGCCTGGCCGACACCCAGCAGACGCTCATGATCAACGGCCTGCGCGACCGGATCGTGGTGCAGACCGACGGCCAGCTCAAGACCGGCCGTGACGTCGTCATCGCCGCGCTGCTGGGTGCGGAGGAGTTCGGTTTCGCGACCGCGCCGCTGGTCGTGAGCGGCTGCATCATGATGCGGGTCTGCCACCTCGACACCTGCCCGGTCGGCGTCGCCACGCAGAACCCGGTGCTCCGGCAGCGCTACTCCGGCAAGCCCGAGTTCGTGGTCACGTTCTTCGAGTACGTCGCCGAGGAGGTCCGCGAGCTGCTCGCCCAGCTCGGCTTCCGCACGCTCGACGAGGCGATCGGCCAGGTGTCGGCGCTGGACGTGACGCGCGCCGTCGACCACTGGAAGGCCGCGGGGCTCGACCTGACCCCGATCCTCCACGAGCCCCGGCCCGAGGGGGAGTTCGGCCAGTTCCATGACCAGGACCTCCACTGCACCAAGGCCCAGGAGCACGGCCTCGAGGTGTCCCTCGACGTCACCGAGCTCGTGCCGCTGTGCCAGGACGCCCTGGAGAGGGGCGAGCCGGTGCGGGCGCAGGTGCGGATCCGCAACGTCAACCGCACGGTCGGGACGATCCTCGGCCACGAGGTCACCAAGCGCTACCGGGGCGAGGGCCTGCCCGACGGCACCATCGACCTCACGTTCCTCGGCTCGGCCGGCCAGTCCTTCGGCGCGTTCGTGCCCCGCGGCATCACCCTGAGGCTCGAGGGCGACGCCAACGACTACCTCGGCAAGGGGCTGTCCGGCGGCCGCATCGTGCTGCGGCCCGACCGCGATGCGACGTTCGTCGCGGAGGAGCAGATCATCGCCGGCAACGTCATCGGCTATGGCGCCACCTCGGGCGAGATCTTCATCCGGGGCCAGGTCGGCGAGCGCTTCTGCGTCCGCAACTCCGGCGTGCGCGCCGTCGTCGAGGGCGTGGGCGACCACGGCTGCGAGTACATGACCGGCGGCGTCGTGGTCATCCTCGGCCCGACGGGGCGCAACCTCGCGGCGGGCATGAGCGGCGGCTACGCGTTCGTCCTCGACCTCGAGGAGCAGCGCGTCAACACCGACCTCGTCGAGCTCGGCCCGGTGGCCGAGGAGGCCGCGGAGGAGCTCCACGAGCTGCTCACCCGCCATCACCAGGAGACCGGCTCCGCGGTTGCGGAGGCGCTCCTGGCCGACTGGCCGGCAGCGTTGACGCGGTTCACCGAGGTGATGCCGCGCGACTTCAAGCGCGTCCTGGAGGCTCGCGCGAAGGCCGCCGACGACGGCTTGGACGAGGAGCAGATCGACGCCCGCATCATGGAGGTGCTGCATGGCTGACCCGAAGGGCTTCCTCAAGCACGGCCGCGAGGTCGCCTCCCGACGGCCGGTCGAGGAGCGGATCCAGGACTGGAACGAGGTCTACCCCGACGGCATCGGCCGGGCGCTGCTGCCGATCATCGACACCCAGGCCGGGCGCTGCATGGACTGCGGCATCCCGTTCTGCCACCAGGGCTGCCCGCTGGGCAACCTGATCCCGGAGTGGAACGACCTGGTCTGGCGCGACGACTGGGACGGTGCCATCGAGCGCCTGCACGCGACCAACAACTTCCCCGAGTTCACCGGCCGGCTGTGCCCCGCGCCGTGCGAGACGGCCTGCGTCGTCGGTATCAACCGCGACCCGGTGACCATCAAGAACGTCGAGGTCGCGATCATCGACCGCGCCTGGGAGTCGCGCGCCGTCCGGCCCCAGCCGCCCGAGTGGCACTCCGGCCGGACGGTCGCCGTCGTCGGCTCCGGCCCCGCCGGGCTCGCGGTGGCGCAGCAGCTCACGCGAGCCGGCCACACCGTGGCCGTCTACGAGCGGGCCGACAAGATCGGCGGCCTGATGCGCTACGGCATCCCCGAGTTCAAGATGGAGAAGGTCCACCTCGACCGGCGCCTGGACCAGATGCGTCGCGAGGGCACCGTCTTCCGCGCCGGCGTCGACGTGGGGGAGGACCTCACCGGAGCCCAGCTCCGCGAGCGGTACGACGCCGTCGTGCTCGCCATCGGCGCCACGCTGCCCCGCGACCTCGACGTCCCGGGCCGCGGGCTCGACGGCATCCACCAGGCGATGGACTACCTGCCCCAGTCCAACCGCGCGTCGCTGGGGGAGGAGGTGCCGGACCAGATCACCGCCGAGGGCAAGGACGTCGTGATCATCGGCGGCGGTGACACCGGCGCCGACTGCCTGGGCACCGCCCACCGGCAGGGCGCCCGCTCGGTGACGCAGCTGGAGATCCTGGCCGAGCCGCCCAGCCACCGCCCGGCGGGCCAGCCCTGGCCGACGTACCCGATGTCGTTCCGGGTCTCCTCGGCCCACGAGGAGGGCGGCGAGCGTGTCTACGCCGTCTCGACCCAGGAGTTCGTCGGCGACGACGAGGGCCGGGTCAGTGCGCTGCGGGTCGTCGAGGTGGACGCGAAGTTCCAACCCATCGCGGGCACCGAGCGGGAGATCCCGGCCCAGCTGGTGCTGTTCGCGATGGGCTTCACCGGCCCCCAGACCGAGGGGCTCGTCGAGCAGCTCGGCCTCGACCTCGACGAGCGGGGCAACGTCGCGCGCGACGGCTCCTACGCCACCAACGTCGACGGCGTCTTCGTGGCCGGGGACGCCGGCCGCGGCCAGTCCCTGATCGTCTGGGCGATCGCCGAGGGCCGGGCCGCCGCGGCCGCGGTCGACCGCTACCTCACGGGCTCGACCAACCTGCCCGCGCCGATCCCGCCGACGGCCCGCCCGCTGTCCGTCTGACCCGTCACCAACTGACAGGTGACCCGGCAGAAGTTTCTGCCGGGTCAGCGTTTGGATCGATCCAAGACCCGCTAGGGTCGGGGTGTGGCCAGAGCGAAGATCGTCTGCACCCTCGGTCCTGCGACCAGCACGCTGGAGACCATCCGCGAGCTGGTGGACGCCGGCATGAGCGTCGCCCGGCTCAACATGAGCCACGGCACCCACGAGGAGCACCAGCGGGCCTACGACCTGGTCCGCCGCGCCTCCGACGAGGTGGGCCAGGGGGTGGCGATCTTCGCGGACCTCCAGGGCCCGAAGATCCGGCTGGCGACGTTCGCCGACGGGCCGGTGACCCTGGAGGCGGGGGAGCGGTTCACGATCACCACCCGCGACGTCCCGGGCGACGCCAGCGAGGCCGGTACGACGTACGCCGGCCTGCCCGGCGACGTCGAGGCCGGCGACCCGATCCTGATCGACGACGGCAAGGTGCGTCTGGAGGTGGTCGAGGTCGACGGCGACGACGTCGTCACCGAGGTCGTGGTCGGGGGACCGGTCAGCGACCACAAGGGCATCAACCTCCCGGGCGTGGCGGTCAGCGTCCCCGCCCTCTCCGAGAAGGACGAGGAGGACCTGCGCTTCGCCCTGCGGATCTCCGTCGACTTCATCGCCCTGTCGTTCGTCCGCTCGGCCTCGGACGTCGACCGGGTGCGGGACATCATGGACGAGGAGGGTGTGCGGCTGCCGGTCATCGCCAAGATCGAGAAGCCGCAGGCCATCGACAACATCGACGGCGTCATCAAGGCCTTCGACGCGTTCATGGTGGCCCGCGGCGACCTCGGCGTGGAGTGCCCGCTGGAGGACGTGCCGTTCCTCCAGAAGCGCGTGATCGAGCGCGCCCGGCGCAACGCCAAGCCGGTCATCGTCGCCACCCAGATGCTCGAGTCGATGATCAGCAACCCCGCACCCACGCGGGCCGAGGCCTCCGACGTCGCCAACGCGGTGCTCGACGGGGCCGACGCGGTGATGCTCTCGGGGGAGACGAGCGTCGGGAAGTACCCCGTCGAGACCGTGCGCACGATGGCCCGGATCATCGACTCCACCGAGGACCACGAGCTCGACCACATGGCGGCCATCGACTGGCAGCCGCGCACCCGCGGCGGCGTGATCGCCAAGGCCGCCGCCGAGGTGGCCGAGCGCACGGGGGCGAAGTACCTCGTCGCGTTCACCCAGTCCGGCGACTCCGCGCGTCGCCTCGCCCGCTACCGCGGTCGGATCCCGGTCCTGGCGTTCACCCCCGAGGACAAGGTGCGCTGCCAGCTCTCGATGACCTGGGGCGTCGAGACCTTCAAGACCGCGCCGGTCGAGCACACGGACGAGATGGTCCGCCAGGTCGACGAGGCGCTGCTCGAGATCGGCCGCGTCGCCGAGGGGGACCTCGTCGTGATCATCGCGGGCAGTCCGCCCGGCATCCCCGGCTCCACCAACGCGCTGCGCATCCACCGGATGGGCGACGCCATCAACGAGGTGGCGCCGGCCTACAAGCGCCGCAGCTGACGCAGACGTCATACGGAAGGAGCGCCCGAGCGCGCCAGCCGCATGACGTCAGGAGTGGTGCCCCGGGTGAGATTCGAACTCACACTGGATGGTGTTTGAGACCACTGCCTCTGCCGTTGGGCTACCGGGGCCGTGCGACGCCAACCGTAGCCAGCCTGAGAGCTCCCCAAGAAACCGGCGTGCACGCCTTGCCAAAGTCGAGTAGATCACTACACTTTGAGGTCCAGGCGGGAGACGGGATCGAGGGACCACCATGTGGCGAGTGTGGGAATGGGGCCGGCGCAGCAACGGGCGCGCGGTCGACAACGCGCGAGGGGCGAGCACCCGGCTGTCCCGCCTCCGCGTCGAGCGCGAGGAGGTCGAGCTCTACCTCCGCCAACGGTTCGGCGAGACCGGCGACCGCCGCGTGAGCGAGGGCTCGATAGCCTGACCGGGTGACCCAGCCCGACGAGTCCGCCGTACGACGCCCGCCCAACCGGGTCGTGATCGCCGAGGACGAGGCGCTGATCCGGATGGACCTCGCCGAGATGCTGGGCGAGCAGGGCTACGAGGTCATCGGGCAGGCCGGCGACGGAGCCACGGCGGTTCAGCTGGCCGAAGAGCTTCGCCCCGACCTCGTGATCCTCGACGTGAAGATGCCCGTGCTCGACGGCATCGCCGCGGCCGAGCGGATCGCGGAGCAGCGGATCGCCCCGGTGGTGATCCTGACGGCCTTCTCCCAGCGCGACCTGGTCGAGCGGGCCCGTGACGCCGGGGCGATGGCCTACCTGGTCAAGCCGTTCAGCGGCCCCGACCTGGTGCCCGCCATCGAGATGGCGGTCAGCCGGTTCGCCGAGGTGCAGGCGCTCGAGCGGGAGGTCGCCGACCTCCACGACCGCCTCGAGACCCGCAAGGCCGTCGACCGCGCGAAGGCGGTGCTGCAGGAGCAGCTCGGGCTGACCGAGCCCGAGGCCTTCCGGTGGGTGCAGAAGACCGCCATGGACCTGCGGCTGAGCATGCGGCAGGTCGCCGAGGGCGTCGTCGAGCACGGTCCCGGCCTGGCCGGCTGAGCCGGGGAAATCCCACACGTCTGGACCAATTCGGGCCGATTCGGGCCAAAAGGTCACAAATAGGACACGACGCCCCACCCGCCGCGCAATGCTGGCCACGGCCGCCTTGCGTAAGGCTAGGTTGGCCCGCATCGATCGTCGATGCACCGGCCGTCTCCCGCGTCCGGTGAGCCTGATGGAGGGCAGTTCATGACCCGTTTCACCACCACCGCCCGCGTGCTCGCCACCGTGGCAGCCAGCGGTCTGGTCCTGGCCGCGTGCGGCAGCACGGACAGCGGCGGCGACAACAACGCCAGCGGCTCCGACACCAGCCCGTTCTGTGGCAAGAACCTCGCGTTCCTCGGTGCGCTCACCGGCGACGCCGGTGCACTCGGCCAGAACATGGTCGGCGGCATCGAGCTGGCGCTGAAGGAGTACAACGACAAGAACGCCGACTGCCAGATCGGCCTGAAGAAGTTCGACTCCCAGGGCAGCCCCGACGTGGCGCCGGGCCTGGCGACCCAGATCGTCAACGACGACACCATCTTCGGCCTGGTCGGCCCCGGCTTCTCCGGTGAGTCGCTCGCGACCGGCAAGACCTTCTTCGAGGCCGGCCTCCCGTCGATCTCGCCCTCGGCCACCAACGTGACCATCACCCAGCAGGGCTGGACCACGTGGCACCGGGTCATCGGCAACGACGACGCCCAGGGCAAGGCCGACGCGGCCTACCTGACCGGCGAGGCCGGCGCGTCCAAGGTCTACGTCGTCGACGACGGCCAGGACTACTCCAAGGGCCTCGCCGGCACCGTGAAGGAGGCTCTCGGCGACGCGCTGGTCGACTCCGACCAGATCTCGGTCGGCCAGACGGACATGTCTGCGGTCGTGACCAAGGTCAAGGCCTCCGGTGCCGACGCCTTCTTCTACGGCGGCTACTACACCGAGGCCGGCCTGCTCGCCAAGGCGCTGCGCCAGGGTGGCTTCCAGGGCACGTTCATGTCGGGTGACGGTTCCGAGGACCCGAACTTCGTGAAGGTCGCCGGAGCGGACGCCGCCGACGGTGCCGTCCTGTCGGCCCCGGCCGGCCCGCCGCCGCCCGACTTCGGTGCGGACGGTCTCTACGCCACGCAGTCCTACGACGCGGCCAACATCTTCCTGGCCGCGATCGACAGCGGGGCGAAGGACGAGCAGGCGATCAACGAGTTCATCGGCAGCTACTCCGGTGACGGCGTCAGCGGTCCGATCGCGTTCGACGAGAACGGTGACATCACCGAGTCGAAGATCTACGCCTACTTCGTCAAGAACGGGGAGCTCGACGTCGAGAACCCCGAGGCGATCAGCTGATCGAGATCTGAAGTACTGAAGCACTGAAGTACTGACAAGGGCTGCGGCCGGGGGAGCCCCTCCGGCCGCAGCCTCTCGGATCGACGGAGGAGACCTCCCTTGGACCTCGGCGCGCTGTTCGGCAGCTTCGACAACTTCGCCAGCTTCACCATCGGCGGACTCGTCTTCGGATCGATCTACGCTCTGATCGCGCTGGGTTACACGATGGTGTACGGCGTGCTTCAGCTCATCAACTTCGCCCACTCCGAGGTCTTCATGTACGGGACCTTCGCCGTGGCGTGGACGTTCATCCTGATCCACGGAACCGGCTCCGCGACCTGGAGCCTCGGCCGCGCGGTCCCCATCCTCCTCGTCGCCCTGCTGGCGGCGATGGCCATGTCGGCCTGCATCGCCCTCCTGCTGGAACGGGTGGCCTACCGGCCGCTGATCAACAAGGGCGCACCCAAGCTGATCGCCCTGATCTCCGCCATCGGCGCGTCGTTCGCGCTGTCGGAGTCCATGGGCCTGCGTGACCGCTTCGCCCACTGGTTGCACCTGGACGACAACCTCGCCGACTACGTCGCCCCCGGCAAGGCGCGCGACGTCTTCTCCAACCCGATCAACATCCAGCCCCACGACCTCTTCACCGTCGGCGGCTACGGGATCAACGACGTCGACCTGGTCATCGTGGTGGCCGCGCTGCTGATGATGATCGCCCTCGACCAGCTCGTCCGGCGCACCAAGTTCGGCCGCGCGATCCGCGCGACCGCGCAGGACCCCGAGTCGGCGGCGCTGATGGGCGTCAACGCCACCCGGGTCGTGCAGATCACCTTCCTCATCGGCGGCATCATGGCCGGCGCAGCGGCGACGATGTACATGATGAAGATCGGCTCCACCAAGATGAGCAGCGGCTTCCTGCTCGGCGTGAAGGCCTTCACCGCCGCCGTCATGGGCGGCATCGGCAACCTGCGGGGCGCCCTGCTGGGCGGCCTGGTCCTCGGTGTCATGGAGAACTGGGGCGCGGCCGTGTTCGGCTCGGAGTGGCGCGACGTGGTGGCCTTCGTGCTGCTGGTCCTGATCCTCCTGGTCAGGCCGTCCGGCCTCCTCGGGGAGTCTCTCGGAAAGGCGCGTGCGTGATGGCCGAACAGCGTCGAGGTCTGGGGATCGCCCAGCGGTGGGACCGCGTGGTCGACCGCTACAACGCGTCACCCAAGTTCGTGAAGATCATCCTGGTCACGGCGATCGTGGTCCTCGTCTACGCGCTGCCCCTGCTGCGCCCGCCGATCCTGACCACCAACAGCATCGACTTCGGCGGCGTGATGTTCCGGGTGATCGCGTTCGCGCTGGTCGCGCTGGGGCTCAACATCGTGATCGGTTACGCCGGCCTGCTCGACCTGGGGTACGTCGGCTTCTACGCGTGTGGTGCCTACACGACGGCCGTGCTCACGATCTACCACTGGTCCTGGCCGTTCTTCCTGGCGCTCCCCGTGGCGATCGCGGTGACGATGGTGACCGGCGTGATCCTCGGCGCACCGACCCTGCGGGTGCGTGGCGACTACCTCGCCATCGTGACGCTCGGGTTCGGCGAGATCATCCGGATCACGGTGACCAACGTGGAGTGGCTGGGGGCGGCCGCCGGCATCAAGGACATCCCGCACCCGACCAACATCGGCACGGCGCCGAAGCCGCCGTACGACCCCGGCGGCTGGTTCGCGATCCCCCACATCCAGTGGGACGGCTTCACCCCGCTGGTCGACCACGAGCACGAGACCCACTTCCTGATCTTCGGGGCCCTCGACGCCATCCCCTACTACTGGTTGGTGCTGACCGTCCTGATCCTGGTGGTGATCGGCGACCGGCTGATCAAGGCGAGCCGGGTCGGCCGGGCCTGGGAGGCCACCCGCGAGGACGAGGACGCAGCCGAGCTGATGGGCGTGCCGACGTTCAAGTACAAGCTGATGGCCTTCGCCCTCGGTGCCGCGATCGGCGGCCTGTCCGGCTCGTTCTACGCCAGCAGCCAGGGCGGCTACATCAACCCGCTGAGCTTCCCGCTGCTGTTGTCGATGCTGTTCGTGTCCGCCGTGATCGTGGGCGGCTCGGGCAACCGCTGGGGTGCCATCGCCGGCGGTGCCCTGGTGGCCTACCTGCCCGAGCGGTTCCGCGACTTCGCCGACTACCGCCTGCTCTTCTTCGGCCTGGCGCTGACGGTCCTGGCGATCTGGCGACCCGAGGGGTTGCTGCCACCACGGCGGGCGCGCCGGGCCAAGGCCGCCGAGGCCGAGATCGACGCGCTGGAGGAAGGCGAGCTGGAAGGTGCCCGGGATGCCTGAGTCGACGACCCGCCCGACCAAGGCCTTGCTGGAGGTGGAGGACGCAACCCTCCGTTTCGGTGGCCTGACCGCCCTCGACAGCGTCTCCTTCGAGATCAGGGAGGGAGAGATCCTCGGCCTGATCGGTCCCAACGGTGCCGGCAAGACGACCTGCTTCAACGCGATGACCGGTGTCTACCAGCTCACCTCCGGTCAGATCCGCCTCGGCGGCACGTCGGTCGCCGGCATGAAGCGCAACCGGATCACCAAGCTGGGCATGGCCCGCACGTTCCAGAACATCCGCCTCTTCAAGGCGATGACGGTGCTCGAGAACGTGATGGTGGGGGCGGACGCCCACAGCAAGGTGGGCTTCTTCGAGGCGCTCTTCCGGCTGCCGCGTCACCGGCGCACCGAGGCCGCGGCCCTGGCGCGCTCCAAGGAGCTGCTCGACCTGGTGGGCATTCGCGCCCGTCACGACGAGCTGGCCTCCAACCTCTCCTACGGCGACCAGCGTCGATTGGAGATCGCGCGGGCCATGGCCACCAACCCGCAGCTCCTCTGCCTCGACGAGCCCGCTGCCGGCTTCAACCCGGCCGAGAAGCAGCGGCTCATGGAGCTGATCCGAAAGCTCCGTGACCAAGGCGTCACCGTGCTGCTGATCGAGCACGACATGCGCCTGGTCATGGGCGTCACCGACCGGATCGTGGTGCTCGAGTTCGGCCGCAAGATCGCCGAGGGCACGCCCGAGGAGATCCGTGACAACCCCGCCGTGGTCGCGGCCTACCTGGGAGTGGAGGAGGACGACGATGCCGATGCTTCTTGAGGTCGAGGGCCTGTGCGTCAACTACGGCCACATCGAGGCGATCCGCGACGTCACCTTCTCGGTCGAGGAGGGCACGGTCGCGACGTTGATCGGCGCCAACGGCGCCGGCAAGACGACCACCATGAAGACCCTGTCCGGCCTGCGCCGGGTGCGTGAGGGCAAGGTCGTGTTCGCGGGCAAGGACATCACCACCGCGCCGCCGTTCGAGCGGGTGAAGATGGGCCTGAGCCAGTCGCCGGAGGGCCGCGGCATCTTCCCGGGCATGACCGTCCGCGAGAACCTCGACATGGGCGGCTTCGTCCGCAAGGACAAGGCGGGCCTCGCCAAGGACCTCGACCGCGTGATGGGTCTCTTCCCGCGGCTCGAGGAGCGCATCGGCCAGGTCGCCGGCACCATGTCCGGCGGTGAGCAGCAGATGCTCGCGATCGGTCGCGCCCTGATGGCGCGTCCGCGGTTGGTCCTGCTCGACGAGCCGTCGATGGGGCTCGCGCCCAAGCTGATCCAGCAGATCTTCTCGAACATCACCGAGATCAACGCGCAGGGCACCACGGTGCTGCTGGTGGAGCAGAACGCCGCTCAGGCGCTCAAGCGTGCGGACACCGCTCACGTGCTGGAGACCGGCGAGATCGTGAAGTCCGGCACCGGCGCCGAGCTCGCTGGCGACGAGTCGGTGCGGGCGGCGTACCTCGGTGGGGACGTCTGAGCTCGGTCCGCTGCCGCGGCCCGATCAGAGGACCTTCGAGAGGAAGGCCTGCGTCCGCTCGTGCTGGGGGTTGCCCAGCACCTCGCGGGGCGGGCCCTCCTCGACGATCACGCCACCGTCCATGAAGACCAGGTGGTCGCCGACCTCGCGGGCGAAGCCCATCTCGTGGGTGACGACCATCATCGTCATGCCCTCGTCGGCGAGGTCGCGCATGATCGCGAGGACGTCGCCGACCAGCTCGGGGTCCAGGGCGGACGTCGGCTCGTCAAACAGCATCATGTCGGGGTCCATCGACAGCGCCCGCGCGATCGCGACCCGCTGCTGCTGGCCGCCGGAGAGGTGGGCGGGGTAGGCCGACTCCTTCTCCGCAAGCCCGACCTTCGCCAGGTTGCGACGGGCGACCTCGACGGCCTCCGCCCTGCCACGCTTCTTGACGCGCTGCTGGGCGATCGTCAGGTTGCGCAGCACGGTCATGTGCGGGAAGAGGTTGAACGACTGGAAGACCATCCCGATCCGGGACCGCACCTGGTCGAGGTCGGTCTCCGGGTCGGTGATGTCGATCCCCTCGACCACCACCTTGCCCGACGTCGGCTCCTCGAGCCGGTTGACGCAGCGCAGCAGCGTGGACTTGCCCGAGCCCGACGGCCCGATCACGCAGACCACCTGGCCGTTGTCGACGTGGAAGTCGATGCCCTTGAGCACCTCGTTGTCGCCGAAGTACTTGTGGAGGTCCTGGACCTCGATCGCCCGGGCGTTGGTCGTGGTCATCAGCGGGCCCTCTGCTGCTTCTTCTCGAGGTAGGCGACCAGCCTGGTCAGCGGCAGCGCGATGATCAGGTAGACCAGCGCGATCGCCAGGAGGGGGGCCGGGTTGGCGAAGTTGACGAGGGCCTGCTGCCCGAACGACGTGAGGTCGACCTGGTTGGCCTGCATCCCCACGAAGCTCAGGAGCGAGGTGTCCTTGAGCAGCAGCACGAACTCGTTGGTCAACGGAGGGATCACGATGCGGATCGCCTGGGGGAGGGTGATCGACACCATCGTCCAGAAGCCGCTCATGCCGAGCGATGCCGCGGCTTCGTGCTGGCCCCGCGGGACCGCCTGGATGCCGGCCCGGAGCGTCTCGGCCATGTAGGCCGCGGAAACCATGATCAGCGCCAGCACGCCTGCCCCGATGGTCCCTCCGGGGGGCTGCCACTGGAAGACCAGCGGCACGCCGAGCGCCATGAAGATGATGACCACCAGCGCCGGCAGTCCGCGGAAGAACTCGATGTAGACCGTCGCCAGCCACCGGTACGGGGCCACGGGCGACAGCTTCATCAGGGCCAGCAGGAGCGCGAGCAGGATGCCGCCCAGGAACGCGACGGCCGTGTAGATGATCGTGTTCTTCGCGGCGGTCACGATGATGTCGGGCCACAGCCCGCGCCATGTGTCCCCGTCGAAGAAGTTGAGCTTGATGGCCTCCCAGTCGGCCAGGAGCACGACCGCAAGCACGACGGCGGCCAGGACGGCGTAGAGAACGCCGTCCCGGACGCGCCGCTTCGTCGAGCGCTTCACCTCAGTTGGTGGCGAAGTACTTGTTGTAGATCGTGTCGTACTCGCCGTCGCTCTTCAGCTTGGCGAGGGCGTCGTCGACCTCGGAGATCAGGTGCGTGTTGGTCTTCTTCATCGCGAACCCGTACTCCTCGTCCGTCTGGTACTTCTCGACGACCTGCCACTTGCCCGACTGGTTCGGGTCGTTCTGGTGGTCGAGGTTCACCGGGAGGTCCTGGAGCAGCGCGTCGACCTGGCCGGCCTTCAGCGCCTGGTACATCTCGCCGTCACTGGGGAAGACCACGATGTCGGCACCGGTCGCGTGGTCCTCGGCGTAGGCCTGGCCGGTGGTGCCCTTCTGCACCCCGACCTTGACCCCGGAGAGGTCGTCGATCGAGGCGATGCCGGAGTCGGCGCCGACGAGCAGCGACTGCTCGGAGTCGTAGTAGCCGTCACTGAAGCCCAGCTTCTGCTGCCGCTCCGGGGTGATCGTCATGGCGCTGGCCGCGAGGTCGCACTGGCCGGAGTTGAGGGCCAGCCCGCTCTGCAGGGCGTTGAAGTCCGAGTCCTTGATCTCGACCTTCAGGTTCATCTCCTTGGCGATCGCGGAGATGACGTCGACGTCGAAGCCCTTGAAGCCCGTGGGGCTGGTCTTGTCGAAGTCCTCGAACGGCGGGTAGGGGACGTCCGAGCAGACGGTCAGCGTGCCGGCCTTGATGAGCTGGGCACCGGACTTCGTCGTGCCGGAGTCGCTGCTGCCACAGGCGGCGGCGGTCACGGAGAGGGCGGCCAGGACGGCCAGGGAAACCAGGGGGCGAGTCTTCATAGCGGCACCCTAGCGACCTCGTCAGCGCAGCGTCGCGACTACCTGCACCAACAGGGGTGCCGCCACCAGCGCGGGGAGGAGGTCGGCGACCGGGATCTCGCGGATTCGCAGGAGTCGCAGCGCGACCCCGACCAGGAGCAGGCCGCCCGCCGCCGTGAGCGCGGCGACGTGCGCGTCGGGCAGGACGTCGCCGAGCGCGAGCCCGACGACGGTGAGGCCGCCCTGGACCACCAGCACCGTCAGGGCGCTGGCGGCGACGCCCCAGCCGAACGACGCGGCGAAGGCCAGCGCGGCGAACCCGTCGAGCGTGGCCTTGAGGAACAGCTGGTCGGCTCCGCGGCCGAGACCGTCATTGAGGGATCCCAGGATCGTCAGCGGGCCGGTGCAGAACACCAGCGACGAGACGACGAAGCCCTCGATGAACCGGTGCCGGTCCGCTGCGCCCTCCGAGCCGCCGAGGCGGCGCTGCATCCAACCGCCGAGCGACTCGACGCGGCTCTCGAGACGGAGCAGTGACCCGACGATGCCACCGACCAGGAGGGCGCCCAGGACGATCAGCATCGGCGCGCTGGCGCCCACCTCGGCCGCGAGCGCCGGCTCGAAGACGGCCACCGCCGACGACGCCGCGATCAGCAGGGTCACCAGGCCGAGCGCGTCGGTGACGACGTCCCGCGTGCGCTGGGGGAGACGGTTGCCGAGGAGGACGCCGAGCCCCGCACCGGCCAGCACGGTGGTGACGTTGACGAGCGTGCCGATACCTGTGAACAACGGGGACTCCTGTGACAAGAGGGAGATGCTGAGCGTAGTGTCGGCGGCGTTGTCGCGATCGGGGGATCAGCGCGCGGCCCGGACGAGAGGTCGATGGATGCGTTCACAGCTCGTGGTGCGCTCCGCGCAACCGGCGGATGCCCAGGTGTTGCTCGAGCTGTGGGCCGACGTGGTCCGCAAGTCCGAGCGTGCTGACCAGCTCGCCGACGTGCGTTCGGTGATCGAGCGCGCGGCGAACAGCGACACCGAGCGCGTGGTCGTCGTGGAGTACGACGGCGAGCCGGCCGGTGCCGTGCACCTGCGCGCCGGCACCATCTCGACCCTGAATCTCGAGCGTGTCGTGCAGGTGGTCTCCCCGAGCGTGCTCCCGCACTTCCGTCGCCACGGGGTCGGCCGGGCCCTGATCGACGCCGCCGTGTCCTTCGCCGAGGAGCACGGCATCGCGTGCGTCGGCACCGCCGTCTCCGCGGGCAACCGCGACGCCAACCGCTTCATGGCCCGGCTCGGTCTCGGACCGGTCGCCACCCTGCGGGTGGCTCCCACCCAGCTGGTGCGCTCCAAGCTCACGCTGCAGCGCCCGCAGGCCTCGCGCCACACGGGTCGTCAGCTGACGCAGGTGCTCGCGGCCCGCCGCTCGATGCGGCGCCACGAGACCGCGAACAGCTGAGGCGCTCAGACCCGGTCGGCCGGGATCAGTGCGCAGGTGATCCGTGAGGTGCAGACCCGCCTGCCGTCGTCGTCGGTGATGACGACCTCGTAGGTCGCCATCGAGCGACCCAGGTGCACCGGCGTGGCCACGCCGGTGACCGTGCCCGAGCGCGCGCTCCGGTGGTGGGTGGCGTTGATGTCGACGCCGACGGCGACCCGGTCGGGGTAGGCGTGCAGCGCCGAGCCGGTCGAGCCGAGCGACTCGGCGAGCACCACGGAGGCGCCGCCGTGCAGCAGCCCGTAGGGCTGGGTGTTGCCCTCGACCGGCATGGTGCCGACGACCCGCTCGGGGCTCCACTCGACCAGCTGGATGCCCATCCGCTCGTTGAGCGCACCCATCCGCTCGGCCCACTCGGCCCCGAAGCTCTCCAGCGACGCGCCGGTCTGTTCATCCGCCATGCGGCCATTGTTGCCGAGCCCCGGACTGTCGGAGGTGGCGGATAGAGTCGGCGGGTGCCCGACACTCCCACTGACCTGGGGCGCCTGCTCCTCCTCGACGGCCACTCGCTCGCCTATCGCGCGTTCTTCGCGCTCCCGGTGGAGAACTTCTCCACCACGACGGGCCAGCACACCAACGCGGTCTACGGCTTCACCTCGATGCTGATCAACGTGCTGCGCGACGAGCAGCCCACCCACATCGCGGTGGCCTTCGACAAGTCGCGCCAGACCTTCCGTCTCGAGGAGTACGCGGAATACAAGGCGGGCCGCAACAAGACGCCCACCGAGTTCTCCTCCCAGCTGCCGCTCATCCAGGAGGTCCTCGACGCGCTGCGCATCACCTACCTGCAGAAGGACGGCTACGAGGCCGACGACATCATCGCGACGCTCGCGACGCAGGCCAACGCCGAGGGTCTCGAGGTGCTCATCCTCACCGGCGACCGCGACTCCCTGCAGCTGGTCAACGACGACACCACCGTGCTCTACCCCATGCGGGGCGTCTCCGAGCTGGCGCGGATGACACCCGCTGCCGTCGAGACCAAGTACGGCGTACCCCCGGCTCGTTACCCCGAGCTCGCCGCCCTGGTCGGCGAGACCTCCGACAACCTGCCGGGCGTGCCGGGCGTGGGCCAGGGCTACGCCGCCAAGTGGATCAACACCTACGACGGGCTCGACGGGGTCATCGAGCACGCCGACGAGATCACCGGGAAGAAGGGCGAGGCGCTGCGCGCCCACCTCGGTGACGTCATCCGCAACCGCCGCCTCAACGCGCTGGTCTGCGACCTCGACCTGGAGGTCGGGCCCACCGACCTGGGGGTCCGGCCCTGGGACCGTCACGAGGTGCACACGCTGTTCGACGGCCTGGAGTTCCGCGTGCTGCGTGACCGGCTCTTCGAGACCCTCGAGTCCGAGGAGGACATCGACGAGTCCGGGTTCGCCCTGGCCGGCGCCCGGCTCGGCCAGGGCGAGGTCGAGGCCTGGCTGGACGAGCACGCCGGGGCCGGCACCCGCATCGGTGTCGCGGTGCAGGGGACGTGGCGGGCCGGCAGCGGCGAGGTCTGGTCGGTCGCGCTCGCCGCACCCGACGGCTCCGCCGCCTGGGTGGACGCCACCGAGGTCACCCCCGAGGACGACGCTGCCCTGATGACGTGGTTCGGCGACCCCGGGCGCGGCAAGGTGCTCCACGACGCGAAGGGCCCGATGCTGGCGCTGTCCGCCCGCGGCTGGGACCTGCTGGGCCTGCAGAGCGACACCGCGCTCGCGGCCTACCTGGTGCGGCCCGACCAGCGCTCCTACGACCTGGCCGACCTGACGGTCCGCTACCTCAAGCGTGAGCTCAAGCAGCACCAGCCCGACGACAGCGGCCAGCTCGCGCTCGACACCGGCGACGACGACCTCGGCGCCGAGGTCGCGATGCTCGCCGCCCGCGCCGTGCTCGACCTGGCCGACGCACTCGACGTGGCGATCGAGGAGCACGGCGGCGCGACGCTGCTCGCCGAGATGGAGCTGCCCCTGGTCCACCTCCTGCTCGGGATGGAGCAGGTCGGCGTGGCGGTCGACACCGACCACCTGGAGTCGCTGGAGAGCACCTTCGCCGCGGCCGTGAAGGATGCCGCCGAGGAGGCGTTCTCCGTGATCGGCAAGGAGATCAACCTCGGCTCGCCCAAGCAGCTCCAGGTCGTCCTGTTCGACGAGCTCGGCATGCCCAAGACCAAGCGCACCAAGACCGGCTACACCACCGACGCCGACGCGCTCCAGTCGCTCTACGAGAAGACCGAGCACCCCTTCCTGACGGCGCTGCTGCGCCACCGGGACGTGTCCCGGCTGCGCCAGACGATCGAGGGCCTGCTCAAGACCGTGGCGTCCGACGGCCGGATCCACACCACCTTCAACCAGACGATCGCGGCCACGGGCCGGCTCTCGAGCACCGACCCCAACCTCCAGAACATCCCGATCCGCACCGAGGAGGGCCGCCGGATCCGGGAGGGCTTCGTGGTCGGCCCCGGCAACGACTGCCTGATGACCGCCGACTACAGCCAGATCGAGATGCGGATCATGGCCCACCTGTCCGAGGACAAGCTCCTCATCGAGGCGTTCAACTCCGGCCAGGACTTCCACTCGATCACCGCGGCCCGCGTCTTCGGCGTCGACCCGGACGCCGTCACCGTCGAGCACCGCGCCAAGATCAAGGCGATGAACTACGGCCTCGCCTACGGGCTGTCCGCCTTCGGCCTGGGCCAGCAGCTGCGCATCGAGCCGAGCGAGGCGCGCGAGCTGATGGACGAGTACTTCGAGACCTTCGGGGGCGTGCGTGACTACCTCGCCGGTGTGGTCGAGGAGGCCCGCCGCACGGGCTTCACCGAGACCATCTGGGGCCGGCGGCGCTACCTGCCCGACCTGACGAGTGACAACCGGCAGCGGCGCGAGATGGCCGAGCGGATGGCCCTCAACGCCCCGATCCAGGGCTCGGCCGCCGACCTGATCAAGCGCGCGATGCTCGGGGTCGACGGTGCGCTGAGGGAGTCGGGGCTGCTGTCGCGGATGCTGCTGCAGGTCCACGACGAGCTCGTCTTCGAGGTGGCGCCGGGGGAGCGGGACGTGCTCGAGGAGCTCGTCCGCCGCGAGATGGGCTCAGCTGCCGACCTGGCCGTCCCCCTCGACGTCTCGGTCGGCACCGGCCACAGCTGGCACGAGGCCGCTCACTAGCACCAGCGCGGCCAGCACCAGCGTGTCGACCACGAGGACGCTCCAGAGCAGCTGCTTCTCCAGGTCGACCCACGCGCCGGTCGCGGCCACGGCCACCAGGCCGGCCCACAGCAGCCACACCATGCCCCGGTGCTGGCGCGCGACCACCTCGTAGACCATCAGCTGCACCATCGCGAGCACCGTCCCCAGCAGGGCGAACCAGCCGATCAGCGGCTCGACCTCCCGGTAGTCCGAGCCACCGATGAAGGTGACGGCGATACCGCTCAGCAGGGCCGCGCCCAGGGTGGCCACCGCACCGACACCGGCGACCACGGCGAGCCCCTTCAGGTAGACCCGCGTGCGGCCCGAGGCCATCGAGGGGAAGGCGATCACCACCACGAACTGTGGCAGGAAGAGCACCGCCTTGGTGAGGATCAGGCCGCCGGCGTAGAGCCCGGCCTGGTGGTCGTCGAAGGAGAGCCGGGCGACCACGATGTCGGTGTTGGAGAGCGCGAAGAAGGCGAAGAGCGCGTGGGAGTTGGCCAGCACCTCGCGCAGCATCCGCTCGCCGGTCCGCACGACCGTGCGGTGGCTGGCCGCGCCGCGTCCGACGTGACCGAGCGCGAGCGCGCCGACCAGGGCGGGGAGCCAGGCGGCGACGGCCACTCCGGCCATCGCACCGATCGTGGTCTCGCTGATCCACATGCCGACCGCTCCGATGGCGAGCCGGCCCACGCCGAGCGAGAGGTAGAGCGCCCCGAGCGCCGACCAGCGGCTCTCGCCCTGCAGCACGCCCGACTGGCCGCCGATGACGGTCAGCGGCACGGCCGACAGCCCGATCATCAGCGCCGGCGTCCAGGAGCTCAGCTGGAGGCCGGCCACGATCAACGGCGTCAGCAGCAGGCAGAGGGCGCCGAGACCGAGCGCGGCACGGTACGTCGCCGACATCAGCGCCGCCTCGATCTCCGGGCGCCGCGACGGGTTGGCGGCGATGGCCCGCGCGCCGGTGGCCTGGAGGCCGAGGGACGGCACCACGACCACCAGCAGCAGACCCATCAGGCTGGCGACGGCGCCGTACTGGCTGGGACCGAGCCGCCACGCGGCCAGGATCGTGAACCCGTAGGCGGCGACGTTCTGGATCCCCATCGCGACGGCGATGCCCGCACTGCTGCGGACGAGCCCCCGCACGCTGCCCGGCGCGGCAGCTCGGGCGTCGGCGGGATCCACGCCGCCGAGGTTAGTAGGGGTCGGGCGTCGACCGGTGACCGGCGAGCCGCGCCACGCGGAGCGCCGCCTTGATCACGAGGTTGCGGGCGAACCACGGCAGCTCGGTGAGCATCCGAGCCCGGTCGGCCGCACTGGGGGTCGCCCGCTCGAACCGGGCCAGCGATCCCGTGCGCCCGCGGTAGGCGAGCCGGCGGCTGGGCAGCAGGTGGCGCAGCAGCGCGAGGGTGACGCCGAGCGAGGAGAACGCGTCGTGGACGAGCAGCACCCCGCCCGGACGCAGGTGCTCCGCCCACCGCAGGTCGTCGCCCGCCGACCAGTAGTCGTGCTTGCCGTCGACGTAGACGAGCCCCACCGCCGCGGTCCAGCCCTGCCGCACCGTCCTGCTCGTGGCGACCCGGACGTCGACGCGGTCGGTGAGACCGGCGGCCTCGAGGTTGGCGCGCAGCCGCTGCTCGGTGCCGTCGCCGCCGTAGCGCCAGTCGGAGGGGAACGGGTCGACGGCGACCACGGGCGCCGCGGCGGCGAGCACCAGGGTCGAGCGGCCGTGGTGGCTCCCGATCTCCACCACCGGGCCGCCGACGGCGGCTGCCGTGTCGAAGAGGATCCGCGCCTGCGCCTCGGTCAGCCAACCCGGCACGTCGCGTGCCGTCGCGAACGCCGACTCGAAGCCCATAGGCTCAGATGCTATGCAGCGCCCCCGCCGGTCGGCCGTCGACTGGGCCCTCGACGGGTGGCCCCTCCTCCTCGCGGCCGTGCTGTGCGCGCCCCTGCTGGCTCGCCCCGGCTACCCGTTCGCCCGAGACCTGGCGTTCGTCCCGCGCCAGCCGCTCACCGACGCCGTCATCGGGCTCGGTGACGCCGCACCGCGCGCGGTGCCAGTCGACGCGCTGGTCTCGCTCGCGAGCCACGTCGTCGACGGGGGCGTGCTGGCCCGGGTTCTGCTGCCCCTCCTGCTGGCCTCCGCAGGCTGGGGGGCCCACCGCCTGGTGCGGCCGCTGGGGACCACGGCACGGCTCGCCGTCGCCGGCTTCGCGGTGTGGAACCCCTACGTCGTCGAGCGGCTGGCCCTGGGCCAGTGGGCTCTGCTGGCGGCGTACGCCGCGCTGCCCTGGCTGGCCGCGGCGGCCGACCGGTGGCGTCGGCACCGCAGTCGCGCGGACCTCGCGGCCGTCGTGCTGTGGGGCGCGGTGGCCTCCATCACCCCGACCGGCGGCGTCCTCGCAGTGCTCACGGTGCTGGTGATCGGGACGTGGCGCCCCGCCGTGCCGGTGGCCCTCCTCCAGCTCACGTGGTTGCTGCCGTCGTTCCTCGGGGCCGCGGGACTCACCTCGGACCCCGACGGCGTCAACGCCTTCGGGGCGAGCGGCGACGGCCCCGGCGGGGTCCTGGTCTCCCTCGTCGGGACCGGTGGGATCTGGGACGCCCTCAGCGTGCCCGCGTCCCGGGAGTCCTGGTGGGGCGTGGCCACCTCGGTGACGGTGGTGGTGGTCGTGGCCCTCGGCTGGCGCGGCCTGCGGTCGATGTGGGGGACGTGCGCGGTGCGCGCGCTGGGGCTGGCGCTCGGGGGCCTGGTCCTCGCCGCCCTGGTCGCGACACCCGACGGCACGGCGGCCTTGCGCTGGCTCGTCACGTCCGTGCCGGGCGCCGGGCTGCTCCGCGACACCCAGAAGTACGACGCCTGGTGGGCGTTGCTCATCGCCTGCTGCCTCGGGGTGGTGGTCGACCGGGTGGTCGGGGCCGCGCGCCGGGCCGGCCCCGAGGTGGTCGTGTCGGCCGCGCTGCTCGCGGCGGCCCTGCCGATCGTGCTGCTCCCGGACGCTCCGGTGGTCACGTGGCCCACCCTCGACCCGGTGCGCCTGCCCCCGAGCCTCACCGCCGCGGCGCAGCGCGTGGCGCGGGATCCGGCCGACGTGGTGGTGCTGCCGTGGGCGGCGTACCGCCGGTTCCCGTGGACCCACGACCTCCCGGCGTCCGAGCCCGCCGTCCGCATGTTCGACGCCGACGTCGTCGCCGACGACTCCCTGGTCG
>DASTIW010000004.1:0-28013 GCA_035717205.1 Propionibacteriaceae bacterium
CAGCGGCAGCAGGCCGTCCTGTGGCCGGAGTTCAGCTGGGAGTCCGTGCCAGGTGACCCGGCCTCCAGGTGCTTCCAGATGTTCGCCCCCGACATCTCCCGGATTGGCTACACCGATTCCGGACGCGTGTACTCAATCATCTGCCCCCAGCAGGGCGCCTGCTCGCCGTCTTTGGGCTGCATGAATGTGGAAGTCTCCGTGTCGGGGCAGCGTGGTTGGGTCGATGAGGCGAACCAGACGCTTGCCGCCGACATGACCGTCGAAGGCAAGATCTGGTTCAGTCCGAGTGCGCACCAGACCCCCATCGTCAAGCTCCTGTGGACGCTGTTCGCGGATAACGGGCTCCCCTTTCCCGCCGACAAGGCGAATGCGATCCGGGTCACCACCCACAAGGAGAAGGATCCGGCGCAGCCGATTTTCCCGGTACGCACCGGCGAGACCACGCTGTTCAAGAGTCCCGACTTCGCCCACCATCCGGAGGCTTGGGCCGTCGGGAATGTGGAGGTGGAGATCGGTCCTATCGAGAAGACCGGCAACGAGGTCGTGGATGACTTCAACCAATTGGTCATGGACGTGTTCAACCTGGCATCGGGCAACCTGCTGCTGCCGGGCAACCTGCTGTCCTGGAACGTATGGTTCACCACGCCCCAGCTGGTGGACGTACCGGAGTGGCGAGACCACGCCGAGAAGTGGCGGAAGTCCATCGACGCGGATCACGGCAGCCCCGACGGCCCTGGGACGGCGGCCAGGTACTTCGACGGAACCCCGTTCAAACCCGCCGACGCCGTGGTCCAAGAGGAGCTCAACAAGATCATCGAGTACCTCAGGGAGCACCTGCCGCACCTGTGAACCTGCGCTCACACTCTCTCGAGCCATTGCGGTAACTTCGTGATGTGACGGTCGGCTTGAGCGGATCGGTTCAGGGTCCGCAGGTGATCGCCGCGTCGCGCAAGTCTGCTGGCCGCCATGGCGGCCAGTACCGCTCGCTCCCTCCCGCTGGGCGACTGCGGTGAATGTGAAGCCGACGGCCGGCGCCGCCTCGATCGCCCTGCTACTCCTGCTGGCCGGATGCGGCGGACCTCGACCCCAGTTGCTTGATGCGACGCAGCAGGCATTGGCCGCGGTCCGTAGCGATCAGCTGACCTTTCGGCTGCTGGACCAGCGCAGGTTGCCCGCCGCGACGGCCGACGTGGTCCTGCAGGACATGACCGACGAACTGACTGCGGCAGAGAAGGCTACGGCGCAGGTAGCGGCCTCCTCCGACATTGATCGGCGGGACCGCGACGATGTTCTGAAGGCGATCCGTGCGGCGGTTTCCGCCGCGCTGTCGTCTGAGTACTGCTTGGACCGGGCGGCAGTCTGTACGCGGGCGGGACAGGAACTGGCGAGTGTTGCGGAGCAGCTTGATGCGCTGGTGGCCTCCTTGGAGGCGGGCCGATGAAGCGCATCTTCGGGTTCGCGCTCGGCATCCTGACCGCCATCGGCGGGTTCATGGACATCGGCGACATCGTGACCAATGCCGTGGTGGGCGCCCGCTTCGGGATGTCACTCGCATGGGTCGTCGTTCTCGGGGTCGGCGGCATCTGCATATTCGCCCAGATGTCGGGTCGCGTTGCCGCGGTCAGCGGACGGGCAACCTTCGAGATCATCCGCGAACGTCTGGGTCCGCGGCTCGCTCTGGCCAACCTGATCGCCTCATTCTTGATCAACATGATGACAGTCACCGCGGAGATCGGTGGCGTCGCGCTCGCCCTCGAGCTGGCGAGCAGCGTGTCGGAGCTTCTCTGGGTGCCGCTGGCGGCATTCGCGGTGTGGCTGGTGGTGTGGCGGGTAAAGTTCGCGATCCTTGAGAACGTCACCGGTTTGTTGGGCTTGTCTTTGATCGTTTTCGCGGTTGCGCTGTTTCTCCTCCATCCGCCGTGGGACGAGTTGAGCCGCCAGGCGCTGCTCCAGGTCGACTTCGCCCAGGAAAAGGCATCCACCTACTGGTACTACGCCATTGCGCTGTTCGGCGCGGCCATGACCCCGTACGAAGTGTTCTTCTTCTCCTCCGGCGCCGTTGAGGAGGGTTGGACGGTCAAGGATCTCGGACAGTCGCGGATCAACGTCCTGGTGGGGTTTCCACTCGGGGGCCTGCTGTCGCTGGCTCTCGCCGGCTGCGCCGCCGTCGCGCTACTGCCACAGGCAATCGAGGTCAGCTCACTCTCCCAGGTAGCGCTGCCAGTAGCCCTTGCCGGGGGCAAGCTCGCCTTCGCGATCTTGTTGGTCGGCACGCTCGCGGCCACCTTCGGCGCGGCCCTCGAAACGACCTTGTCGAGCGGTTACACCCTTGCTCAGTTCTTCGGCTGGTCCTGGGGCAAGTTCCGCCGGCCGGTACGGGCAGCCCGCTTCCACCTGACCATGATCATCGTGCTGATCCTCGGCGTCGCCGTGCTGCTCACCGGCGTCGATCCGATCAAGGTCACGGAGTACTCGGTGGTGTTCTCGGCAATCGCCCTGCCGCTGACCTATCTGCCCATCTTGATCATCGCCAACGACCCGCAGTACATGGGCGAACATGTCAACGGTCGCGCCACCGGGATCGCCGCGACGGTGTATCTGGCGATCATCGTCGCCGCCTCACTCTCAGCTATCCCTCTGATGGTCGTTACCGGAGCGGGCACATGAGAAGCACCTATCCGCCCGATCCGCCGCAGTCGGGCCGACTGATCGACGCCCACCTTCATTTGCTGGACCGGCAGATTCTCGATCGAGACGAGGTGCCGGTCTCAGTCGTCGATGATCTTGAGCTGTCAGAACTCGACACACCCGGCACCATCGCCGAAGGAGCTCCGCCCCCGCACATCACGGCCCTGCTCAGCGGTCCTGTGCTGGCGACCCGAATCTTCGGCGGTCGACCGCCACCGTCGCGGTGGCGCCGCATACCATGGACCCTGGTGTCGCAGGTCGGCATCACCCTACGACTCAACGTCGGTGGTGAGTCGCTGGATGCCACCTGGACCGAGAGATGGGTCCGCGACCACATCATCGCCAGGATCTGGGGAGGGCGGCATGATCCTCAGTGACCTCCTCACGGCCACCGTCAGCCACCGTGGCGAGCGGATCGGGTACGTGACAGACGTGCGACTGCGGATGGAGGAAGACCAGGACTCCAATCACTGCCCTGCCGCTGTCATCCACGGGCTGATTGTCAGCCCGCACACGCGCTCCTCCTCGATGGGCTTCGAGCGCACCGGCGTCCGATCGCCGTGGCCCGTCGCGGCGTGGCAGCGCTGGACCCATCGGGACTCGTTCCTCATTCCCTGGTCCGGCGTGGCCGAGATCCAGCCGCACAACATCACCCTCCGGGCCGATGTGACTCGGTACAGCGCCATGCTTCCGGGAGAGGGTGGTGTGTGAGCTTCCCGACAGTGACCGGGTACGGGTAGGCCAGCAGGGCACCATCGCCCCCGAAGCGCCAGGCCGCGCGCCTACGCGACAGCCCCCTCCAGCTGGACCGCCGCCTCCCGGTTGAGCAGCGCGAGTTCGCTGCGCTCGGACTCCCGTTCGGTTTCCGGCCGGGCCCGCAGCGCACCCACCGCCGCGTACGAGCCGAAGCCCACGGCTGCGGCGATCAGCGTGGCCCAGCCGTCGAAGCCAGCGGTGAAGACCGGATTGGCGATGTGCACCAGGTCGTTCGGCACGCCGTACAGCGTCGGAGTGAGCACCAGGAACACCAACCGCACCACCAGACCGGCGATGATTGCCGCCATCGCGGCGTCGACCCCCGGGCGCTTCCAGAAGACACCGAGCAGGAACGGGGCGGCCAGGCAGGCGAGCATCAGGTCGAACGCCAAGGTGAGCAGGATGCCGGTCTGGCTGACCCGGATGGCGAGCAGGACGCCCACGATCACGACCGGGAACATCGCCATTCGGGTGTAGCGCAGCAGCGGGTCCTTGACGTCACTGCTGATCCGCCGTACCTGCAGCACGTTTCGGACCGCGACCGCTGAGGTGGCGAGGATGGCGCCCGACGCCGTCGAGAAGGAGGCAGCGACGATGCCCGACAGCACCAGGATGGCCAGCAGCGGCGGAGCGTAGTCACCGAGCAGCTGGTAGAGCACCGGGCCGTTGTCGCTGGTCAGGCCCAAGGCGCTGGTAGCAGTGAGGGCGACGAGTGCGAAGGCGGTGCCGACAAGGAGGGTGCCGGCGGCGCCGAGGAAGCACGCCCGGCGGGCGACCTCCGGCGACTTGGCACCGAAGATCCGCTGCATGAAGTCGATCGCCACCAGGTCACCGATCCCCAGCGCCACCAGGGTCGCCCAGTTGATCGCTGCTCCTTGTGCGGGGTCGGTCAGCTGCTCGAGGTCCAACGGGCCCATGCCGTCCGGGATCGCAATACCGAAGCGGAGCGCGACCCACGCCAGCAGGCAGACCGTCGCGACAAGGGTGATCGTCGTCTGGATGACAGCCGTGTACGCGTCGGAGAAGAGCCCGCCCGCAATGGTGTAGGCCAGCACGAGCGCCACGGCGACCACGACGCCCGCGGCGTACGGGATGCCGGCGAATCGCTCCATCAGGAACCCACAGGCGACCAGGTTGCCGGCCAGCAAAATGGTGAAGGCGAAGATCATGATCACCGACGCGACGATCTCCACCTTCCTGTCATAGCGGGTACGGAAGTAGTCGCCCAGAGTGAACAGCTTCATCGCATTCATCGGCCGGGCAAGGAACAGACCGGCCAGCACGAGGCAGATGGCGAGCCCGATGGCCAGGGATGCTCCGGACCAGAACCCGAGGCCGGCTGTCAGGTCGGTGTTACCCACCGTGGCGTTGGAGTCCACCGCCGCGGCCGTGAGCGATACCGCGACCAACGGCACACCGAGACGTCGACCTGCCACCAGATAGTTGACACTGTCGCCGTCGATCTTGCGTGCCACACCGATACCGACGACCAGCACCGCGAGCACCGTCAGGCTCACGCCAAGAATGATCATGTGACCACCCGTCCCAGAACTGTTGCGCGGCAGGCTTTCTGTCGGCTGATAGATAATCTCCAGGCCGTATTCCGTGCCGCTTTCGCTCCGAAGTCGGTTGTGTTACATAAATCTCACATTGCCGGCTCTGGCTTGATCAGTCCCTCCAGGATCCGCCTGCCATGGCGACTGGCGTCCTCGATCTGGGGTGAAGGCGTCGACACCAGACGCAGCACGCCGTCCGCGACGAGCGGTGGCGTGGACGGCCCGACGCGCTCGGCGTCACGTCGCCGCAGCAGGATGACGCTCTCCACCAGGCCCAAGGCCAGGTCGGTGATCAACTCGGCCGGCTGACCGCCACACTCCCCGATCAGGTGGGCGTACGCCTCCCTGAGCTCTCCACGGAGTGTGTGGAACTCAGCGAAGTAGTCGTCTGCAACCTCTGGCTGCAGATACAACGAACCTAGGTTGAACCGGTCCTCCACCAGCAGTCGGGCATCCCAGGCGGACAGCGCCCACAGCCGTGGCGCGGGTGGCTCGTCGGCGACCAACAGTGCTCGAGCAGCGGTGACCGACGGCGACACGGTGCCGACCAGCAGACGTAGGAGGATGTCGTTCTTGCTGCGGAAGTAGTGGTAGAGGCTCGCCTGCCGAACCCCTGCCGCCTGGGCGATGGCATGGGTGCTGGTAGCCGAAAATCCCTTTGCCGAGAATAGCCGCGCCGCCGCAGCGAGCACGTCCTCGGCCGTGCCCAGCCCCGTCGGGGACTCCACCGTACGGGGACGTCCACGGGTCTCAGGCATGGGCGTGACCGTAACACGCAGTCGGCGCAACGTGACCGTAACAAGCCGCTCACACCAACGTCATCCGCGGCCGGTTAGATTTCGGTCACTCGATAGAAATAAGGAGCCACGATGTCGACCACCGCGACCACATCCGGGGCACGTGACCATGCCCGAGCGCAGGAGGGCACGCTTGCGGAAGCGCAGCCGACGCTGCCCGCCGGTGCGCACCCGAACCCGCCCGCAGCTGTGGACGCCGGCGATCTCCTCTGGGCGGAACGGGTTGCGGGCGGCAACTACAGCTCCAAGGTCCTCGCTCGCGGCACTTCGCTGAGGCTGATCGACGTGGACGGTGACGCCTGCGCCGCTGTCCTGCTCTACAACGCCGACCAGCCGTGGGAGCGGCTCAATGTCGCCGACACCGCCAAGGTGCAGTGGCAGATCTATCCGGGCACCGGCTACTGCCTGCTCAGCGACCAGGCCCGGGTGCTGGCAACGGTGGTCGAGGACACCTCAGGCCGGCACGACACGATCTTCGGAACGTCGGCCCGGCTGCGAAACGAGGAGCGTTACGGCGACGGCACCATCCACGGCCCCTCCCCCGCCGGCCGGGAGCTCTTCACGGTCGCCGCGGCGAAGCACGGCCTGGGCCGCCGCGATGTCGGCCCCTGCGTCAGCTTCTTCCGGGGAGTCACGATCGACCCCGACGGGCGCCCGCAGTTCACGGGTCCGGCAGGAGCGGGCGCGTCGGTGACGCTGCGGATGGAGATGCCGACGATCGTGCTGATCGCCAACACGGTCCACCCACTCGACCCGCGGGCGGAGTACTCCTGCGGCAAGCTGGACATCTTCGCGTGGCGCGACCCGGCCACGTCGCCGGAGGACCCGCAGTGGACCCGCTCACCGGAGGGCCGCCGCGCGTACACGAACACACTGGGCTATCTCACCGCACGAGGACTCGCATGATCACCTACGCCAGCACCGGACTGGGCACCGAGCTCCGCCGGGAGACCGTCGCACCTCGGGCGCCGTGGTCGGCCATCCTGGCCGCCGGTCAGATCTTGCGCATTGTTGATCTTGACGGCAACCAGGCCGTGGACTTCCTGGCCTACGACGCCCATGACACCGCCCGGGCGTACAGCGCGCAGGCGACCCTGCAGGCACAGGACTCGGTGTATCTGACCACGGGCTCGGTGTTGCGGACGAACGAGCACGAGCCGCTGTTGTCGATCATCGCCAACGACGTGGAACGGCAGGACACTCTTGGTGGCGCCTGCTCCAAGGAGTCGAACACGCTGCGGTACGGCTACCACACGTACAGCCAGCACGCCTGCGCAGACAACTTCCTCGCTGAGCTTGCGAAGTACGACATGGGCAAACGCGACCAGGTCTCCAACGTCAACTGGTTCATGAACGTTCCGGTCGACCCCGACGGCGCCCTCGGCATCGTCGACGGCATCTCGGCACCAGGCCTTTCCGTCAGCCTCCGCGCCGAACGCGACACCCTGGTCGTGGTGTCCAACTGCCCGCAGATCAACAATCCCTGCAACGGCTTCAACCCCAGCAGGGCCGAGATGATCATCTTCAGCGGGAGGGGCGACGAATGAGCGGGCACTGTTCGTTCGACACGGTACTGATCGCCAACCGCGGTGAGATCGCCGTCCGGATCATCCGTACCGCTCGACGCATAGGCCTGCGAACCGTGGCAGTGTTCTCCGACGCCGACCGCGGTGCCGCGCACGTGCAGCTGGCCGACTCTGCGGTGCGCCTCGGCCCTGCTCCGGCCGCGGAGAGCTACCTGCGTCCCGAGTTGATCATCGAAGCGGCGTTGGCCAGCGGTGCCGGCGCCATCCACCCGGGCTACGGATTCCTGTCAGAGAATGCCGATTTCGCCCGCGCCTGCGCGGATGCCGGCATTGTCTTCGTCGGCCCCACTCCGGAGCAGCTGGAGCTGTTCGGTGCCAAGCACACGGCCCGTGATGCGGCGGAGGCGGCAGGCGTCCCGCTGCTCGCGGGCACCGGGCTGCTGGCCGACGCTGACGAGGCGGTCGAGGCAGCAGAGCACGTCGGCTATCCCGTCATGCTGAAGGCCACGGCCGGCGGCGGCGGCATCGGCATGCAGGGCTGCGCCGACGCGGCCGAACTCATGGCGGCGTTCGACAACGTCCGCCGGCTGGCCGGCGCAAGCTTCTCCTCCACGGAGGTGTTCTTGGAGCGCCTGGTCACCCAGGCGCGGCATGTCGAGGTGCAGGTGTTCGGCGACGGCCGGGGGCGCGTGGTGACCCTCGGTGACCGGGACTGCTCACTGCAGCGCCGCAACCAGAAGGTCATCGAAGAATCCCCCGCCCCGAACATCCCCGAACCGGTACGGCAGGCCATGGCCGACCACGCCCGGGCGCTGTGTGAGTCCGTCGGCTACCGCTCCGCCGGCACCGTTGAGTACATCTACGACGCGGTCCGGCAGGAGGCCGCATTCTTGGAGGTCAACACCCGGCTGCAGGTCGAGCATCCCGTGACCGAGGCGCGGTACGGCATCGACCTGGTCGAGTGGATGCTGCGGCTTGCGGCGGGTGAGGCCGCCATGCTCGACGACGTACCGAAACCGGCCGGAGCCGCGGTGGAGGCACGGGTGTACGCGGAGAACACCGACCTCGGCAACCTCCCGAGCTCTGGGACCGTCACCGCGCTCGCGCTGCCCGACATCGCCCGCGTGGACACCTGGTTGGAGCTCGGGACCGAGGTCAGCGCCTTCTACGACCCACTGGTGGCGAAGGTGATCGTGCATGCCGATGACCGGGAGTCCGCCTGGGACGGGCTGACGTCAGCGCTCGAGCAGACCAAGGTGCAGGGCATCGCCACCAACCTGGGCCTGCTGCGCTCCGTGACGGCAGTGGAGGAGGTCCGTGCGGCGAAGCACTCGACCGCCACGTTCGCCGACGTCAGAGACCATTCCCCGCGGTTGGAGGTGCTGAAGTCCGGTGTGCTGGCCACCATCCAGGACTGGCCGGGTCGAATCGGCTACTGGCCGGTCGGGATTCCGCCGTCGGGACCGATGGACGACCTTTCCTTCCGGCTCGGCAACCGCGCACTCGGCAACTCAGAAGGCGCGGCCGGTCTCGAGATGACGCTCGCTGGGCCGACACTGCGGTTCCACACTGCCGCAACGATCATGGTGACCGGCGCGCCGGTGGCGGTGACCGTCGACGACAGCCCAGCACGGTCCTGGCGGCCGATCCGGGTGGGTGCTGGGTCTGTGGTCGCGGTCGGGACGCCCGAGCTGGGCATGCGGAGCTACCTGCTGGTCGCCGGCGGCCTCGACATCGCACCGGTGCTGGGCTCGGCCAGCACCTTCGACCTCGGAGAGCTGGGCGGCTGCACCGGCCGGCCGCTGTGCGCCGGCGACCTCGTACCGCTGGGTGTCCCTTCGCCAGGCCAGGTTCCCACGGCGGTGCCGGAGAGCCTGCGACCCCGCTTCGACACCGTTTGGCGGGTGGCCGCGCTGGAGGGCCCGCATGCGGCGCCGGAGTTCTTCACCGAATCCGACATGGAGACCTTCTACGAGACCGAGTGGGAGGTGCACTTCAACTCCGCCCGCACCGGCGTCCGGCTGACCGGCCCGACACCCACCTGGGCTCGTCCGGACGGTGGCGAGGCCGGCCTGCACCCGTCGAACATCCACGACACCCCGTACGCGGTGGGTGCCGTTGACTACACCGGCGACCTGCCGATCCTGCTGGGACCCGACGGACCGAGCCTCGGCGGCTTCACCTGCCCGGCCACCGTGGCCACCGGACATCGCTGGAAGCTCGGGCAGCTTCGCCCCGGTGACCGGGTACGGTTCGTGCCGGTGACCACAGAGCAGGCGGCGGACCTCCTCACCGAGCCGACTGCGCTGGCGGTGCCTGGACGTGCACCGGTGAGCGACGACGGGGTGCTGGCTCATCGACCGGGCGAGCCGTCCATCACCATCCGCCGAAGTGGCGACGCCAACCTGCTCGTCGAGTACGGGGAGATGCGGCTCGACCTGGCGGTCCGGATGCGGGTGCATGCGCTGGCGCAGGCGATTGAGGATGCTCGGGCTGGTGGTCAGCTGCCGGGTGTGTTGGAGCTGACGCCCGGTATCCGTTCACTGCAGATTCACGTCGACCCGGCGCGGTGTGCGGCGGAGTCCCTCGTCGACGCCATCGTCGCCGTCGACGCCGACCTGCCGCCTGCACATGAGCTGAGGGTGCCGAGCCGGACGGTCCACCTGCCGCTCAGCTGGGACGACCCGGCAACGCGGGAGGCGATCGTCCGCTACATGAACGGTGTCCGCGACGATGCCCCGTGGTGTCCGTGGAACATCGAGTTCATCCGGCGGATCAACGGCCTCGACTCCGTCGACGATGTCTTCCGGACCGTCTTCGACGCCGAATATCTGGTTCTGGGGCTCGGTGACGTCTACCTGGGTGCGCCGGTCGCGACGCCGGTCGACCCCCGGCACCGGCTGGTGACCACGAAATACAACCCCGCACGCACCTGGACGCCGCAGAACGCCGTCGGGATCGGCGGCGCGTATCTGTGCATCTACGGCATGGAGGGGCCCGGCGGCTACCAGTTCGTCGGCCGGACGGTCCAGGTCTGGTCGACCCTGCGGCAGCGGGGCGCTTTCGAGCCGGGTGTGCCGCAGTTGCTGCGCTTCTTCGACCGCATCAAGTGGTACCCGGTGAGCTCCGAGGAACTGCTGGACATGCGCGCCGACCAGGCTGCCGGACGGCTGCAGCTGAAGGTCACCGACGGCGAATTCTCCATGGCCGAGTACGACGCATTCCTGTCCGCGAACGAGGAGTCGATCGGGGAGTTCCGGCAGCGGCAGGCTGCGGCGTTCGAAACCGAGCGTCAGGCCTGGGTGAAGTCGGGTGAGTTCGAGAGAGCAGCGTCGGCCGTGGCGTCGGAGGTCCCGCCGGACGAACTGGTGTTGCCGGAGGGCTGTGAGGCCGTGGAGGCGCAGTTTGCTGCGAACGTCTTCCGCATCGACGTGGCCTGCGGCGACGAGGTCACCGTCGGGCAGACGCTGCTCGCGGTGGAGGCGATGAAGATGGAGGCGTCGGTCACCGCCCCATTCGACGGGGTGGTGGTGGAGGTGCTGACCAAGCCTGGAGCCGAGGTACGACCCGGCAGCGCACTGGTGGTGCTTCGGCCGGTCATGGCAGAGGTCGTGGCATGAGCCTCGCCGACGTCTATGCCCGGATCGCCGAGGTCGACCGGCCGGAGGTCTGGATCACCCTTCGCGACCAGGACTCGATCGCCACCGAGCTGGCGGCAGTCGAGGAGCGAGTGGCGCGCGGTGAGGACCTCCCTCTCGCAGGGCGGCTGTTCGCGGTGAAGAACAACATCGACGTGGCCGGGCTGCCCACGACGGCGGCGTGCCCGGCGTTCGCGTACCAGCCGGAGAAGGATGCGGCAGCGGTGGCACGGCTGCGCGCAGCCGGTGCTGTCGTGCTGGGCAGCACCAACCTCGACCAGTTCGCCACCGGGCTGGTCGGAACCCGGAGCCCGTACGGGCAGGTTCGGCATGCCAGCCACCCAGAGCGGATCTCCGGGGGCTCGTCCAGCGGGTCGTCGGTCGCGGTGGCACTCGGCCTGGTGGACTTCGCCCTCGGCACCGACACGGCTGGGTCGGGCCGGGTGCCGGCCGCGCTGCACGGGCTGTACGGGGTCAAGCCCAGCCCGGGGCGGGTACCCACGGACGGCGTCGTGCCGGCGTGCAGGTCGCTGGACGTCGTGACGGCGATGGCAGCCGACGTCGGGCTGGCAAGGCAGGTCGTCGATGTGATGGCCGGAGGGTCGGCTACGGGGACACGCACCGTCCTGCCGGCCCGGATCGCGGTGCCGGACATCGGTCAGCTGGGCACTCTGGCACGTGGGTGGAGCGAGGCGTTCGCGGAGACGGCGTCCCGGGCGGCTGAGCGGGGCGCCGAGCTCGTGCCGGTCGACATCCAGCCCTTCCTCGCACTGGCCCGTCGCCTGTACGAGGGTGCATTCGTTGCGGAGCGTTATGCCGCGGTCGGAAGGTTCATCGACGTGCACGGGACCGAGGTCGACCCGGTGGTCGGCTCCATCATCTCCAGGGCGGGGCAGGTGCCGGCGTGGCGGCTCTTCGAAGACCTCGCGCAGCGGGACGCCTGCCGGCTGCTGGCCGCCGAGCTGTTCCACCGGGCCGACGCACTGCTGCTCCCGGTGACCGTACGTCATCCCACCCTCGCCGAGGTGGCGGCCGACCCACTGGGCGTCAACGCCGAGATGGGCAGGTTCACCAACTTCGTGAATCTGCTGGACCAGGCGGCGGTCGCGGTACCGGCCGGAACGGTGGACGGGCTGCCGTTCGGCGTACAGCTCGTCGGACCGGCTGACAGCGACGACCGCCTGGTCGCCATGTCCAGCCTCGTGGCCGCATGAGCGGGTCAGGCCTGCTCGCCGTGGTCGGAGCGCACCTCAGCGGCCAACCACTCAACCGGCAGCTCGTCGCCCGCGGGGCAGAACTGGTCGAGACCACTCACACCGCCCCCAGCTACCGGCTGTACGCCCTGGCCACCGACCCGCCGAAGCCCGGGCTGGTGCGCGTTTCCGACGGGGGAACCTCGATCGAGGTGGAGGTGTGGCGACTCGATGCCGAAGCGTTCGGCGACTTCGTCTGGCAGGTGCCTCGGCCAATGACGATCGGCAAGGTCGAGCTGGTCGACGGATCGCTGATCAGTGGCTTCGGGGTCGAGCAGATCGCCCTCGTGGGCGCGCCGGACATCTCCTCCTACGGTGGCTGGAGGGCCTGGCTGGCCACCAGGCCTTAGGTCACCGTCACCGGCCTCGAGCGACGTCCGCCGCCGCCCGCCGGATGGCCGACTCGTCATATGGCACCGAGCAGTGCTCGGCGAGCTTCTTCAGCACCGTCAGCTCGTTGACGTTGATCTTGCCGTCGACGGCGGCCGCCGCCACCCCAGCGTCATACAGCGCCTCCAAATCACCCTCCACGGACGCGAGCATGGCCCAGACCCGCTTCTGATCAAGGTCGATGGTTCGCTCAAGGTTGGTCAGTGCAGCAAGCTCGCTGTCGATGTCGCGCACCAGCCCCGTGACGTGCTTCAGCAGCGACCGCTCATTCTCGTGGATCAACGCGTCAGCCTTGATCACCAGCCACAGCACCCACAGAAGCTCGGAGTGATGCGGGTTGCGTTCGGTGATCCAGCGTGCCGCCTCCACGATCCGCGCCTCGCTGCGGAAGACCTTGACAGCCTGGTTGCCGGCGACCTTGGCTGACCAGTAGTTGGCGGCGATGGACAGCGGCACACCGACTGCCGGGATGGCGAACTTGATGACGTTGCGCTGCAGGAGGTACTTGCCGACGACCGGCAGGCTCCGGGCAGCCGCGAGGGTGCTGCCGCTGAAGACCTTTCTCAGGAAGGGTCGAAGCAGTGCCGGGACGCCCTTGCCGATGGCCTCCCGGCCGGCCTCGCCGCTCTTGATGGCGAATGCGACACGGATGAGCTTCCACAGATCCTCGGGGTCATCCAGGTCGAGCGGGACGCGATAGAGGACGGCAATGTCGTGGGCCAGTCTCAGCTGCAGGTTCGACATGTACAGCATGTCAAGCACGAAACTGGCTCCCGCGGCCGGCAGGGTCAGGGGTGATGCACGTCCACCGGAGCCGATCGTCGCCGCGACTGCGCCCGTGTACGCGCCAGCGCTGAGACCACCCTCGATGCTTGCGTACCGGGCCGCGAGCTCGATCCGCGCCTGGACGATCGCGTCAGCCGGCAGCCCGCGGTACTTCTGCTGGAGGTACGTGGCGTCGACGTCGCGGACGTACTGGTCGAGGGAGAACCTCAGCAGCCGGGCGAACCACTCGCCTTGGCGGATCTCGTCAATGGACAGCCGGCGTGCAAACTCTCGGAGCCTGTTCAGCTCGCTGCGGACGTTGGCGCGTTCACCGACCGTCGGTTCGTCATCATGTGGGGCGGAGCCCGGGTTGTCGCCGACCATCTCGACCGTCCTTCCAGCCACAGTGACTGACGAGGAGTGTCATGTCCGTCGCCAGCAGGTTCTCTCATGCTATGGCGACGGCCCCAACCCCTGGCGGGACTCTCTGGGGGGACTCTCTGGCGGGACTCGGCATGCGGCTTGCCTGCCAAGGGTCTTCGAGCCTGGATCTGGGTGATGGACCGCGGCAAGATGGAAGGAGGCTCTTCCAGCCTGCTTGCGAACCAGCGGGGCAGGTTCGCGACTTGGTTGAGTGCGTTGGGCACTCGCGAATCGCCGAAGGAGGACGTGAACATGGCGCACTATCTGGTGGTGGCGAACCAGACTTTGAACAGCGACGAACTTTGGGCGGAGATTCATAAACGCCTCAAGGCGGATGCAGATGCGTCGTTCTTTGTGGTGGTCCCCAACACAGCCGCGATCCATTACCACATCGTGCCCGCCGCGGGCGGCTTCGTGCCGATGCCTAGCCTCATTACGACCGCTGTCCCAGACACCGACGAGGAAGCCACGGCTCGCGCCCAACAAGAGCTGGAGGCACTGCTGGAGCGCATTCGCCCACATGCGAGGGCCGACGGCGTGCTCGGCGACCCCGACCCCTACGAGGCCATCCGCTCGACCGTGGAGACGGCAGACTTCGAAGAGATCATCCTCGCCACGCTCCCGGGGCGCAACTCGCGATGGCTGCGGATGGACGTGCCCAGCAAGGTGGAGCGCAACCTGAAGCTGCCTGTGACGACGGTGACCGCCCATATTTGAGAGCCGTGCCTCGTTGCTCAGTTGCGTTCCAAGATCGACAATGGGTCCCTCGTGCCCAGCTTGTCCGAGCAGTATCTCCACCGCTTAGGCCGGTCGGCGCCGCCCCCGAGATCCGCTCGTGGGAGCGCAGTCTCGACATTCTCTCGGCCGACCTGATCGAGGCGGGCCTGCACGAGGTGGAGGCTCTGGTCGAGTACCAGCTACCTCTGACGAGCAAGCGGGCCGACGTCGTTCTCTGTGGAGTCCATCCCCACTCCGGTGCTCCGAAGTTCGTCGTGGTCGAACTGGAGCAGTGGTCCCGCGCACGGATGGTCGAGGATGCCGCCGACCTGTGTGTTCTGGAAGGCATGGGCACCAGGCTCCACGCTGTTGAGCAGGTGCGCCGCTACTGCACCCACCTACGCGACTTCGTTGCTGCACTGGCTGACGTCACCGACTCCGACCTTGCTGGGATCGCCTACCTGCACAACGCGACCGATCTCGACCTGGCAGATCTTTGGGACTACGACCAGGACGCACAAGGTCGCATGTTCACTCGCCAGCGTCGCGGGGAGTTCTTGACATACCTGCGGCACAACTTGGAACGGCAAGCGGGGCCGCATCTGCCGACCTATTGCCTGCTGCGAACGATGATCGCACCGAGCCTCGCGGGGCTGGGAGTGGGCGTGGTGGAGGGGTGGCTCCGCGAAGCGGATGCTTACTTCGGCGAGGCACGGGAACGGGCTGCAGCGTCGGGCCCGCGACTCCCTCCGGGCCCTCGGCGCAAGAGCACCAGGGTCGCGCTCCGGTTCGGTGCCGCCAAGACTTGCCGCTTTGGGCATCACCACGCGCGAGGCTGAGGTCCTAGGCCTCGTCACGCAGGGTTTGACCAACGCTGAGATCGGCTCTCGCCTGTTTCTCTCGACCAGGACTGTAGAGAGTCACGTAGCGAACCTGCTGATGAAGTGCTCCTGCAACTCCCGGAGCGAGTTGGCCAGGGTGGCCTGAGGTTTTCGACAGAGTCTTGTGTTCGAACGCGTGTTCGATTATCATGGTGGTATGGACTTCAGGGATGAGCAGACGGCCGGTGACCCGACACCGGTCGACCACGCCCTGGACCAACTCGGAGTCGCCGTCGACCATCTGGTGAAGGTGGTGGAGGACGGTGGCCTGGACCACTACGACAACGCTGGGCTGGTGGGTTTTCTGCAGTCGTTCGAGCGGCTGCGGAACCGGTTGCCGCTGGTGGACCACCAAGCCATCACCCACGGCGACGGGCGCGGCCTGCCGGATGCGTTGACGCAGCCGTCGATGCTGCGGGTGTTGATGCAGGTGCTGCGGCTGTCACCGGGGGAGGCGTCCCGGCGGGTGCTGGCAGCCGAGACCTGTCCTGGGCGGGTCGGCATGACCGGTCAGCCGCTGCCGCCGCTGCGGCCCCATCTGGCGGCGGCGCAGCGGGCCGGCATGGTCTCGGCCGAGCAGGTCGACATCGTCGCCCGGGCGCTGCAGAAGGTCGACCGGGCCGGGTTCGACCCCCAGGAGATCGACGCCGGTGAGGAGCTGCTGACCGGGTTCGCCGGAACCTTCGGCACCAAGGACCTGAAGGGATTGGCGGCCCGGGTGGTCGAGGCGATCGACCCGGACGGCACCCTGCCCGGCGACCGGCTGTCCGCCGACCGGCGCCACCTCACCCTGCGGCGCTGCGGTGACGGCATGTACGCCGGGGAGTTCCGATTGACCGGCAGCCTGGGCGCGAAGCTCACCGCCCTGCTGCAGCCCCTCGCCCGGCCCCGGATCGACACGATCCCCCGACCCGACGGCACCCCGCAACAGCAAGAGGTGGATGAGCGGACCTACGGGCAGCGGACCCATGATGCGTTGGAGGAGGTCTGTGACCAGGTCCTGCAGACCGGTGCCGTGGCCGGGGTTGGCGGGACGCCGACGACGGTGATCATCACAGTCGCGCTGGAGGACCTGCTGGCCCGGCTAGGTCACGGCACAACCTCCGACGGCACCCTGATCCCGGTCCCCGACGTGCTGACAATGGCGGACGAGGCCGACATCATCCCGGCCGTGATGAACCACACCGGCGCCGTCCTTGAGTTGGGCCGGACCCGGCGGATCGCCAGCGCCGCCCAAACCCACGCCCTGATCGCCCGCGACCACGGCTGCTCATTCCCCGCCTGCGACCGCCCACCGGAGTGGTGCGAACGGCACCACATCGTGGCATGGCTGGAAGGCGGCGCCACCGACCTGGACAACCTGACCCTGCTCTGCCGCTACCACCACCACAACTTCGCCGCCCGCGGCTGGCGGTGCCGGCTGAACACCGAACGACTACCCGAATGGCTCCCACCCCGATGGGTCGATCGGGACCAGCAGCCGATGATCAACAGCAGAATCATCGCCCACCTGGAAAGCTGGCGACGACGACGCCGCCGACACCCCAACACAGCCGTCAGAGTTCGAACCTGACCGACCGATTGCGTTCGGCTGTCTGGGGCGGCGCTGGTCTGGCGGCAGGTGGACACCGTGCGTCAACCCCGAGGCTGCCAGAAACCGCCGCGGCGAGACCCGCCGCACTGAAGTTCGACGCCGATAGTGCGCCCGTAGTGACGTGCGCCCGGAGGCGTCAGGGACGCGTCCCTACCGTCGACCGCGGCACACCCAGGAGCGGCGGCACCCCCAAGAGCGGCTGCATCTTCGTCCCCTGGCTACGACGTCCCGTCCGCCGGTGGAGCCCGCCGCGTGACGCTGCCGGTCCGCCACGTTCGCCGCGCTGTCACTGGTGGTGGCGGGCCTGTACGCAGCCGTGGTCGGGGGTGTGGGCCCTGTTGAGGGACCGCGGCGCCGACTGGCTGCCGTGGGTCGCTGCCCGGGGTCGTTGCCCGGGGTCGTTGCCGTCGCCTTCGCGCCCCTCCGGAACGTGCTGCAGCGCGCCATCAACCGGCTCACCTACGGGCAGTGGATGAAACGCGCGGACGTCTTGGAGTCGACCAGGCGCCGTCTCGCCGACGCAACCGACGTACCCGGTCTGCTGCAGACCCTGAGCGACGAGGTACGCGTGGGGCTCCGGTTGGACTACGTCGAGATCACCGGCCCTCACGCTCAGGTCCTCGCCGCTCGCGGCAGCCCTCACGAGGCGTCCCAGGAGATACCGCTCACGGCGTACGGCCGCGTCGTCGGCTCGTTGCGCTGGAGCCCGCCGCGGCTGCGGGCAAGCGACCGGCACCTACTCGAGCACCTGGCGGCGCAGCTCGGCAGCGTGGTCCACTCCGCCGTGCTGGTCGAGGAACTCCGTGAGGCCCAGGAACGGCTGGTGCTGGCGCGGGAGGACGAACGCCGGCGCCTCCGCCGCGACCTGCACGACGGGCTCGGTCCCACGCTCGCGGCGCTGACTCTCCAAGTTGACACGGTACGCAACGTGCTCGCAGCCGGTTCAGACGCCGACTCCGAGCTGCTCCGGCTGCGGAGTGGCGTGGCGTCCACGGTGACCGGCGTCCGCTGAATCGTCGAGGGTCTGCGGCCTGCCGCGCTGGACGAGCTGGGCCTGGACGGCGCACTCACCCAACTTGCGGAGCGGGTCACGATGGGCTCCGAGCTCACGGTGGAGGTCTCCATGCCCCCCGACCTCCCCGATATCCCGGCTGCCGTTGAGGTGGCGGCATACCGGGTGACCCAGGAGGCGCTGACCAACGCCGTGCGGCACTCCTCCGCCACACGGTCTGATGTCGCTCTGCGTGTCGAGGACGCCGGCATCCGGGTCGAGACCGGAGACAACGGGCTCGGCACCGTCCAGCCCCGGAGCGGCGGTCTCGGGCTGACCACCCTGTTCCGCGACGGCCTCACCGGCCTGCTGCGCACTGTGGGTGACGTGGAGTTAGTGGCAAGCGCAGGCGACGGCGACGGCGACGAGGCAGTCCGACGGACTGTGGAATTTGCTCGCCGACGTGGTGCTCATGGACCTGAACATGCCGGGTATGCCTGGTCTGGAGGCGACCCGGCGGATCGTGGCAAAGGCACCCTCCGTGGCGGTCCTGGTGCTGACCATGATCGACGACGACAGCGTGGTGGCTGCTCTCAAGGTGGGCGCGCGCGGCTACCTGCTCAAAGGTGCCGTGCAGGAGGAGATGCTGGCCGCCATCCGAGCCGTCGCGTCGGGTGGTGCGGTCTTCGGACCAGGCGTGGCGGAGCGGGTGCTCCGCGGCGCCCTCGGCCCAGAGCGCCGCACGCAGACCAGCTCACCGACCGCGAGGCCGAGGTTCTGGCCCTCGTCGCCGCCGGGCGGAGCAACCCCGAGATCGCCAAGGAGCTTGGGCTCAGCGTCAAGACGGTCCAGAACCACGTGTCCCGTGTCCTGACGAAGATGCAACTCCGGGACCGTACCGAGGCCGCGCTGCGGGTACGCGGGCTGGGCTAGCGCACCAAGGCGGTCGACTCGGCGCGGCCGGGCGCCTGCGCCGCAACCCTGCGGCGGTCGGCGAGATACGACGACACCAGCATCGGCACCGCGGCAAGCACTACCAGCATGAGCGACAGCAGCAAGTAAAACCATGCGTCCATCCGGGGCCCCCGTCCCTTGAACATTTCGACCAGTATGCGCCACATCTGTGAAACCCGCGGCAACGAGCTTCAGCCCGTTCCCTCACTCCCCTGTCGCCAGCCGCGGACACAGAGAAGGGCCCCCGCGCGAAGTCGGTGACGTCCGCGGGGGCCCCTCTGGGTTGCAGCCCAAGACCACAACGAGCGATTCACAAGGTTCGGGGGGATGGAACCCTCTGTCGTCGCTGATCCAACGGTAATGTCAAGATTGCGCCGACCACAACCCGAACGCGGTTATCTCTAACCCCTAATATGCGGTACTGACGCTGGCCCAGTCACCATACGTTCGCCAGTGAGCCAACCACGACGAGACCGCGCGTAACGGTCATTCCCCACGCGCGAGGTATTTCTTGATGCAGTGCACGACCCCCTGCCGGCGAGCAAAGGAATTGAAGTCGGCGAGCATGCTCACCTCGAACCCCAACCCCTCCCACATGCGCCTCATATGGTTGTCGATCACGGCCAGATCCGCGTTGTCGCCGTGACCGTAGGTCGGCATGTAGACCCGCCGCACGCCATCGGTTGAGCTGTTCTCCACCAGACAGTTGTTCCAGGTGACGTGGTGCCAGGAGCGCACGGAGACCTCGTCCGAGTCGCCCGCGCCCGCGGCTGCGAGCTCAGCGAGTGCCGCCTGCAGCGGCTCTCCGTCGGGCCGCTCGGCCATCCCGCGCAACTCCTCCATCGTCAGGATTCGTCCAACGGTTGGGCGGTGCACGAGCGGGTTGCGCCGGACGTTCAAGCCAGCTCTCTCCAGATCGGCGGCGAGAGTGTCGTAGACGTCGTCGAGATCGTAGGGAGACCGCGTCCCAAGCAGGTCACTGCCCATGCTGGGGCTGCCGACCAGCACCTGGAACCCGCCCTGCTCATCCGGCCCGATCAACGTGAGAAACATGTCGATGTGGAAGATGGGCTGGTAGGTGCCGGCCCCGTCCGCCGGGCCGTCGAGGAAGTACCTGTCCGCCTCCCGGGTGCCGTAGTACTCCCGCAGCGGAAGCGGTCGCCGGGTGCCGACGACGATCAGCCGACGATCTGTGTCGACGTAGTCGGCGAAAAGCGTGCGGACGAAGTCGGCCCCGGTCAACCCAGCCGGAGGCTCCACCGGAGGCCGCGGACCGTCGAGGAGGGCCACACTGTCGGCGAAGTAGTCCCGCCCGAGGAGCCAGAAGTCCGAGCCGACCAGGCAGTTGCCGCCCTGGAAGATCAGCGGCGCCTGACCGGAGCTGATGTCCACGTAATCCTGGACGGCCTCCGAGATCAGCGCATCGCCGGCACGCGGGAACTCCCACGGCTCCATCAGGTACGAGCTGCCGTCCTCGGCGTCGGTGACGGCGACGTACCCGTCCTCGGCCCAGTCGGTGAAGCTGACGTAGTCCGGCAGCGGCACGTAGGTGACGTTCCCGCTGTCGTGCCCGGCTGTGGTGAACCACTCTTCCGCCTCCGCACGGCGCGACTTGTGGTGGACAACTACGAACCTCGTCCCTGGCCGCAGCGCCTCGATGACCGAGCGGTAGCCCGTTACCGAGTCGGGGTCGTCCATCCCGTAGGAGGGAAAGGCGAAGAGGATCTGGTCGATGACACCTTGATAGGAGGACACCAGCTGCGGGCGGCCGAGACCAGGGGTGGCCAGCGGCAGGTCGAACGACCGGCCGGCAGCCTGCCGCAGGCCGAGGGCTCCGGTATGGACGACGTCGCGCTCGGTTCGGCGGTGCGCCGGCGCGTCCGGCACCAACTGGCTGTACAACGAGCTGCTGACCATATCGGCTCCTTCTGCTCCGAATCAGTGTCCCGCCCGTGAATATGCCCGTGCAAGATTGATCCACATAGCCGGATCGTTCGTATCCAGAGGATGAAGATGCCGACAAAGGCAAAGAATAAGGAACCCCGTGCGAAGTCGATGCTTCGCACGGGGCTCACATTGATGTCGCCTCGATCCCTCAGGACCGTACAGCGACCCTATGGAGGAGCGGGGGAACCCCTCCGTCGTGGTTCAAGTATGGAGCAATCGGGGTCGAAGATGCAGGTCGGCGGCGCCTATACGGCCCCCCTAATCTGAGGGACCGTTGCCCGGCATTCCCTGCTGATCCAAAGTCTTGTGCACTAGGCTTTCCGCAGTCGTCGAAGGAGTCCCTACCCCGCCACCGTGCTGAGCACCTAGCCCACGGCCGGCGTTCAATCATGGTGAGCATTCGATACGTCCTCGGCGACATCACGCAACAGCCGGCCGACGCCATCGTGAATGCGGCCAACTCGTCGCTGCTGGGGGGCGGCGGCGTCGACGGAGCCATTCACCGTCGCGGCGGGCCGGACATTCTGGACGCCTGCAAGCGCCGCCGCGCCACCGAATACCCCGATGGCCTGCCGCCTGGACGGGCTGTCGCCACCACCGCTGGTCGGTTACCCGCTCGCTGGGTGATCCACACCGTGGGTCCGGTGTACGCGTCCCGCGAGGACCGGTCGGCCACGCTCGCATCGTGCTACCTGGAGTCGCTGCTGGTCGCCGATCAGCTCGGTGCCGTCACCGTCTCGTTCCCGGCGATCTCGGCGGGGGTCTACCGCTGGCCCATCGAGGACGCCGCGCGGATCGCCGTTCACACCGTACGGCGGGCCGACACCAACGTGCAGCAGGTGCTCTTCGTCCTCTTCAATGCGGCGGCCTATCAGGCGTTCACCTCGGTGGAATGAGCCACTGCAAGCGGCGTCCACCCACCACGGCTGTCACCTCAGCGCCCTCTCGGGCTGGGAAGATATCGCCATGAAGCGCACGGTCTCGGCCTACCTGGACACCAAGCTCTCCGGCCGCACCAAGATGATCTTCAGCGTCGCGGCGGCGAAGGGACTTCCGCTTGAGCGCGAGTCACTGAGCGTTACCGTCAACGGCGCACGGGTCGAGCCGGTCGAGGTAGCAGACGCGCACGGCACCCGGCTGCACCAGCTAGTCGCCGACGGCGGACAGGTGGCGCTGCGCTACGACGCGGTCGTCACAGGGCAGGCCGACCCGCCGCCGGTCTTCGACCTCGATCTGATCACGTACTTGCGACCCAGCCGCTACTGCGAGTCCGACACCCTCGGCCCGACTGCCGTCAGCGAGTTCGCCGGACTGCAGGACAAGGACCTGCTGCGGGCGGTCAGCGACTGGGTGAGCGACAAGCTGGTCTATGTCACCGGCTCCAGCCTCCCCACCGACGGGGCGGTCAGGACGCTGATGGCGCGCCAAGGTGTCTGCCGTGACTTCGCTCACCTGTGCATCGCGTTGCTGCGGGCCCTCAACGTGCCAGCTCGGCTGGCCGCGGTCTACGCACCTGGCCTGAGCCCGATGGAGTTCCATGCCGTCGCCGAGGCGTATGTCGACGGCGCCTGGTACGTGGTCGACGCCACCCGGCTGGCCCCCCGGCAGAGCCTGCTGCGCGTCGCCACCGGCCGGGATGCCGCGGACACGGCGTTCCTCACCAACTACTGGTCCGGTCTGCAGCTCACCGGTTTGGAGGTCACCGCGGTCGTCGACAACTTCGGCACCGAGGACGGTCGGGGACTCCTCCAACTGCGATGAGGACAGCGTGAGACACCTCACTTTGCAGGCCGATCTCACCCGTGAGTGCGGCGCGTCGGCGCAGACGCGCGGGTGAGCGTTCACACATTCACGTCCTGATCGCGTAGATTGACCCTCGCAAGGTTGCCCCGTCCATTCCGGGCATGGGATTCTTTGCACGGTATTTCCACTACGGATCGTCGGGCACGTACCTGCCCGTGGAAAGGATGTGTGGCATGGCCACCGTTTCATTCAATGACGCAACGCGCGTCTACCCGGGTGCAGATCACCCCTCAGTCGACAAGCTCAACCTTGAGATCGGCGACGGCGAGTTCATGGTTCTCGTCGGCCCCTCCGGTTGCGGCAAGTCCACCTCGCTCCGCATGCTCGCGGGCCTGGAGGAGGTGAACTCGGGAGCGATTCACATCGGCGACCGGGATGTCACCGACCTGCCGCCCAAAGACCGCGACATCGCCATGGTTTTCCAGAACTACGCCCTGTACCCGCACATGACCGTGGGTGACAACATGGGCTTCGCGCTCAAGATGGCCAACGTACCCAAGGCCGAGCGTCAGCAGCGCGTCCAGGAAGCGGCCCACCTGCTGGGTCTGGAGGACTTCCTCAACCGCAAGCCGAAGGCACTCTCCGGTGGTCAGCGTCAGCGCGTCGCCATGGGCCGCGCCATCGTTCGTCAGCCGCAGGTCTTCTTGATGGACGAGCCGCTGTCGAACCTCGACGCCAAGCTCCGCGTCTCCACCCGCACCCAGATCGCTGCCCTGCAGACCCGGCTGGGCGTCACCACCGTCTACGTGACCCACGACCAGGTCGAGGCCATGACGATGGGTGACCGCGTGGCGGTCATGAAGGACGGCATCCTGCAGCAGGTCGACAGCCCGCTGCGGCTCTACGACACCCCGAAGAACCTCTTCGTGGCCGGCTTCATCGGCTCCCCGGCCATGAACCTGATCGAGGGCACCGTGGTCGACGGCGGCATCAAGGTCGGCGACTACACCGTGCCGGTGCCGCGCGACTGGCTGGCCAAGGCCGCGGGTGAGGACAAGCTCACCCTCGGCATCCGGCCGGAGAACTTCGCCATCTCCGACAGCGGCGAGGGCATCGGCCTCGACGTGGCGGTGGTCGAGGAGCTCGGCGCCGACGCGTTCCTCTACGGCACCCTCTCGGGGCTCGACGAGGACTCGCGGCTCACCGCGCAGCAGATCGTGGCGCGCATCTCGTCCCGGCGCCCGCCGAGCCGGGGTGCGACCATCCGGCTGACGGCGGACGCGGAGCACTTCCACGTGTTCTCGACCAAGACCGGTGACCGTCTCTCCTGAGACCCCACCGCTCGCGCTCGTCCGCGACTGACTGACCAGCAGGCCCCCGGCACCCGCCGGGGGCCTGCTGCGTTGGGAGCGGCAGTCAGAGCAGGTCGAGCAGCGTGCGCGGGCCGAGGACCCGGGCACCCAGGGCCATGACCCTGCCGCGCAGCTCGCGGTCGGCGGTCACCACCGAGAGGGGACGCTCGGCCGTGGCCCGCGCGGCGACGACCTCCACGAGCGCGTCGTCGCCCGACCCCGGCGCGGACACCACCTCGACCCCGTCCACGGCCGGCACGCCGCGGGCCGCACCCTCGACCACGAGGACGACCTGGGGGTAGACCCGCAGCCCCGGCACGGCGGCAACGAGGACGTCCGACCCGATCCCCGCCACGGCGAGGTCGGCGAGCTGGTCGCGGAGCCGGGTGACGGCCCCCGCCCGGTCGCGCCACCAGCCGTCCGGCCGGCTGCCGATGACGTTCGCCGCGTCGACCACCAGCACGGGCGCCGGGCCCACGTCCCGCAGCAGCGGCCAGGTGCCGGCGAAGCCGGGGTGCAGGGCCAGCGCGTCGACCTGTCCCAACGGCACCCAGCGGACGGCGTCGCTCTCGTCGCTGCGCGGCCGCAAGGCGATGTCGGTCAACGCGGACGCGACGACGGTCGTGTAGCCCCAACCCCCGTGGTCGTCGAGGTAGCTGGCCTCCACCCGCACCTGGTCGGGGTGCACGGAGGCCTCCTCGCCGGCCTCGCGCAGGGCCGCCTGGACGGCCGTCTCCTCGACGTCCCGGGCGCCGCCGAGCAGCCCCCAGGTGCCGCCGTGGTGACTCCACTGCGCGCGCAGCTGCAGGCCGACGGCCGGGTCGGCGCCGTCGGCGGAGCGCAGCAGCAGGCCGGCCGCCCCGAAGCGTCCCCAGTGGCGGTGGCCGGCCGAGCAGGTCGTCCAGCCGTCACCGCTCATCACGGCCTCGATGGTAGGCGGGGGCTCCGCGCCGGCGCGCTAGCGTGGACGACCGCCCACCGTCCCGCCCGAAGGAGCCCCGCACCCGCATGGCCGAGGAGTACGACCTCCGACCCGTCACCCTGGACGACGCCGAGGAGTACGTGCGCTGCCACGTCGACTGCCTGGCCGAGACCTACGCCACGATCATGCCGCCGGCGTTCGCCGAGGAGCACCGGCAGGAGCTCTCCGCGCAGGTGCTCCGGACGCGCGAGGCGTGGCGGGCGAACGCCCAGCAGCCCGAGCCCCGGACACGGGCCTGGCTGGCGCGCGACGGGAGCGGCGAGGTGGTCGGCGTGGTGCGGGCCGGCCCTGGCGTGCAGCAGTGGGAGCGCGACCTCGGCGCGCCGCCGACCACCGTGCCGTTCCAGCTGCACCACCTCTACACCCGCCAGCGCACCCACGGCACGGGGCTGGGTCGGTGGCTGCTGGAGACCGCCATCGGCGACCACGAGACGTACCTCTGGATCCTGCACGGCAACGCCCGCGCCGACCGCTTCTACCGCCGCCAGGGGTTCGCGCCCAACGGCGACGAGATGACCTGCGGCCCCAGCTGGTTCCACCGCACCATGTACCGGCTCGTCCGCCCCGCGGTGCCCTGAGGTCCGCGGGCTGGAGGGCGGTCAAAACCACAGGTAAACCTCGCGATTGTGCACTGGTAGGAGGAAATATCCTGCTACCAGTGACAAATGGTGAGGTTCACCTGTGGTTTTGCCGCCCCTCCAGCAGGGGGTCGAGGACCTCGAGCAGGGCCTGGCGCAGCGGGGCGGAGCGGACGGCGAAGGCGCGCTGGGCGGCGGCGTAGGCGGCCCGTCCCTCCGGGGTCTCGACGGGGACGGGCTGCAGCCCCAGACCGGTGAGGTCGTACGGGCTGGCCCGCATGTCGAGCTCACGGATCTCGCGGGCGAGCACGAAGGTGTCCGCGACGAGGTCCGACGGCACCAGCGGGCTCAGCTTGTAGGCCCACTTGTAGAGGTCCATGTTGGCGTGCAGGCAGCCGGGCTGCTCCAGCGCCTGCTGGTCGGCCCGGGTGGGCTGCAGCACGTTCAGCGGCCGGGCGGGCGGGGTGAAGAAGCGGAAGGCGTCGACGTGGCCGCAGCGGACCCCGCGCTCCTCGACGACGGCGGCGACGCCGTCGGCCCCGAGCCGCAGCGGCCACTCTGGGTGCCGCAGCTGCTCCGCCGGGGTCCGGTACACCATCGCCCACTCGTGCAGCCCGAAGCAGCCGAAGAACCCCGGGCGTCCGGCGGTCGCGACGAGGAGGTCCCGGACCCAGCGCACCGTCGGGAGGCGGGTGGCGAGCACCGCCGCCGCGTCGACGGCGACGCCCGCGGGCACGGCCACGTAGTCCCGCCAGTCGAGGAGCTCCCGTGCCGAGTCCCCGGCCAGCACGACACCGTGGCCGGGGTGCCAGCGGCGGAGCTGGTAGGGCCGGAAGCTGTAGTACTCGAACAGGAAGTCCTCGACCGGGTGGGACACCGCCCGGCTGCGTCGCTCCCGGTGGGCCGCGAGCCAGCCGTCGACCCGCCCGGCGTGGGCGTCGCGGCGCGCGTGCCAGGTCGGCTCGTCCAGGACGAGAGGCTCGCGCACCCTCTCCTCCAGCACCGTCTGCACCGCGTCAGCCTAACGGCGCTTCCGCCGCCGGCTGCGCCCTCGCGTCACGCGGACGGGGCTGAGAGGATCGGCACATGCCCAGGTTCCTGTCGGCGAAGCCGGACACGCGGTTGATCACGCTCCCGTGGGAGACCCCGCTCGCGGAGTGGCCGGAGGAGAGCCTGGTCGCCCTCCCCCGGGGCATCTCGCGGCACGTCGTGCGCTTCGTCCGGGTCGGCTCCGACATCTACGCCGTCAAGGAGGTGCTGGAGCACCTGGCCCTCCACGAGTACCGGCTGCTGCGCGACCTGACCCGGCTGGACACGCCGTCGGTCGAGGCCGTCGGGGTGGTCACGACCCGGGTCGACCCCGAGGGTGAGCCGCTCGACCCGATCCTCATCACCAAGCACCTGCAGTTCTCGCTGCCCTACCGCTCGTTGTTCAGCCGCGGCGTCCGGCAGGACACGGTCAACCGGCTCGTCGACGCCATGGTGGTCCTGCTGGCCCGGCTGCACCTTATCGGCTTCCTCTGGGGCGACGTCTCGCTGTCGAACACCCTGTTCCGGCGGGACGCCGGCGCCTTCGCGGCCTACTTGGTGGACGCCGAGACGGGTGAGCTGCACGACCAGCTCAGCGACGGCCAGCGCGAGCACGACCTGTCCATCGCGCGGGTCAACCTGTTCGGGGAGTTCTGCGACCTGGAGGCCGGCGGCCTGCTCGACGAGGCCCTCGACCCGCTCACGCTCGTGGAGACCATCGAGAACCGCTACCGGGAGCTGTGGGCCGAGCTGACCGGCGTCGAGGAGTTCGACGGCGCGCAGATGCACCGGATCGAGAGCCGGGTCCGCCGCCTGAACGCCCTGGGCTTCGACGTCGCCGAGCTCGACATCACGACGGACTTCGCCGGCTCGACCATCCGGATCCAACCGAAGGTCGTGGACGCCGGCCACCACTCACGCCGGCTGATCCGGCTCACCGGCCTGGACACGGAGGAGAACCAGGCGCGGCGGCTGCTCAACGACCTCGACTACTACCGCGCCATGACCGACCAGCAGGGTGCGGACGAGTCGATCGTCGCGCACCAGTGGCTGACCGACCGGTTCGAGCCGGTGGTCAACTCCGTACCACGCGAGATGCGCAAGAAGCTCGAGCCCGCGGAGCTCTACCACGAGGTGCTGGAGCACCGCTGGTTCATGGGGGAGCAGGCGGGCCGGGAGATCCCCATCGACGAGGCGGCACGCAGCTACATGGAGACCGTGCTGCGGAACCTTCCCGACGAGGAGGTGTCGCTGTCGATGGAGTCCATGGGTCCGCTCGCCAACCCGTACGACCCCTCGCAGGGCTACGCCGACGACGAGGTCGACAAGCCGTACGACCCCTGGGAGGAGGGTGGCGACGCGCCCGACGAGGACGAGCCGCCGGCGACCGAGTACCTCGACATCGCAGCCCTGCGGGCGCGGGCGGCACAGCGCTGACCACCCCGGCTGATGC
>DASTIW010000005.1:0-5140 GCA_035717205.1 Propionibacteriaceae bacterium
AACGATCTTGTGGATGCGGATGCTGGTATCAAGGCTGCCGACATCGGACGCCTCCTCTCGACTATCGACGATAGAGACACTTGGGCGGATCTGTTGGAGTCGCAGACCATCGACATCCCAGACGTCCTCGATGTGAAGTTCCGGAAGCCAGACGAGGGGACCTTGGCGCCGATCGAGAGCCTGTCGCACGGCCAGAAGTGCACTGCAATCCTGGTCATCCTTTTGGCTGATGGGAACAGTCCGGTTCTTGTCGATCAGCCCGAGGACGCGCTGCATGCGCCGTGGATCGAAGAGTACCTAGTTGATCAGTTGCGCGACCTTCGCGGCGCCCGGCAGTACCTCTTTGCGACCCGTAGCCCCGGGCTGGTTGTGAGTGCAGATGCCGAGCAGATCATCACCATGAAGGCCACAGCGGGACGGGGCGAGTGTGAAGCAAGCGGGTCCTTGGAGAGGCACGATCTGAACAAGTTGGCACTGCACCACCTGGAGGGCGGACGCACACCGTTCCAGCGCCGTACGCGCAAGTTGAGGGCGTCGATTTCACCCTGAGAAGCGCGGAGGCTACGTGATGCGCACACCTTGCGGACGGATGTCGATGTCGCCTTGCTTGAGAATCCGAAGCACGGTGGATTTCGCCAGGCCCAGCTCATCGCCCACGGCTTGTGCGCCCATGTTTTCTCGTGTGTAGCACTGGATGACCTGCTGTCGTAACGACTCGGTAATTCGACGGCGACCAGTTGCAGGTCGCGCTGAGGCCGGACGAGCGGAAGGAGCGTCACCGCTGCTTCGGGTGATGATCTTGGTCTCAGCGAGGACTACCAAATCAGGGCCCGGGGTTCAACGCGAATCTCGGGTCCGCAGGGCCCGTGAGAATCACTCTCGCCATACGCAAACCCTCCATCTTGGGCTGCTTCACGGAGCGCGGGTGGAGGGCTTCTTTTCCCGAGTCATTTGTAGCGCTTCCGCACGTCACCGATCGTTCCGGTCACGCCATCCCACCTCCTGGGTATGAAGACCGATACCAATCCCCCGAGCGGGCTCGACCCGCTCGTAACGATCACCGAGCTCGCCGAGTACCTCGGCGTGAAATTTTCTGCCCCGCTGTCCCCCCAGGATGACCGCGCGTGGCCAGGCGCGGATCGCGAACGTGGCCAGTGGGGCAGGGATCGAAGCGCCCTCCTTCCTCCCCGTAGATGTCGCCAGCAGGGATGCGGTGATCAGTCTCTCCGAGGAACTGGGCCATGGAGACCGAGCAGCATGACGTCGCGGTCTTCGCGATCGATCCGGGCTTGATCACAACGGCGATGACTGACTACCTGGCCAACCGGATCCCTGACCGGATCACCGCCAGGACAAGCCAGGCGGCGTTCGCGAACATCGCCCACGGCAGATTCGCCTGGGCGGAGTTCTCGGTCCCCTGCCTTAGCCGCACACTCGACAGCGTTCAGCAGCAAGGCTCGGCACGCCGAGGCGCCTGTCGCTGTGCGGCAAACGTCGCCGACCAACAGGACGTGTCGATCGGGGCGCCAGCCTGTGCCATCGATAGGCCGGAATCGGGGCCCTTGACGGCTCCTTGGAGGACGCGTGGCTGGGCGCCGGCGGAGATGCTGGTCACACCTCAGACTCCCAGAACGGGGGCTCGGGGGACGGGTCTTAGGACCTTCGTCGTATTGCGGCTGGTATCCCGGTGCAACTAGCGTCGCCATAACCGAGCCTCGCAAAGGAGCACTCATGCGCCATCACTCCCGTTCCCCCCGGCGCGGTGGTCGCATCGCCGTGGTCGGCGCACTCTGCTGGTTCGTCGTCGCGGCGGCGCCCGCCCTGGCCGGCACGGCGCACGAGCCGCTGGGCGATCCGACCCCCGACATCCGGCCGGGCCCGGTCCGGGTCGCCCTGACGACGGTGACCAACGGCGTCGCCGCGCCGGTCGCAGGCATCACCGCGGCCGGACATCCGACAGAGTTGTACGTCGTGGACCAGGTCGGGTTCCTTTGGGATGTTGAGATCGGCAACCGGAGCCGGTGGCCGGTCACACCCGTCAAGGTCCTCGACGTCAGCGACCTCGTCGTTGGACCCTCGCGCGACGGTGACGAGCGCGGGTTCCTGGGCGCAGCGTTCTCGCCTGGCTTCGCTCAAGACCGCTTGCTCTACACCTATACCTCCGAGGCAACGGACGGGACTGCAGATTACAAAGTCCCCGTCAGCACCGCAGCCTGCGCGGAGATCCACCCTGCCGACCACCAGAGCGTGATTCGCGAGTGGCAGGTCAGTACCACGCCGGCCGGCAGCGTGACTGTGGACCGCACGAAGCAGGGCCAGGGTCGCCGGGTCCTCGCCTTTGAACAGCCACAGTTCAACCACAACGGAGGTGACCTCGACTTCGGCCCCGACCGACTGCTTTACATCACCTCTGGGGACGGTGGCGGCAAAGACGACCAGGACTGCCAGACCGACTTCGATGCGCGGCCCATGTTCGGCCACCCCGGTGTCGGCAACGGCCAAAACCTGACGACACCACTGGGCAAGATCCTTCGCATCGACCCGGCGGGACGCAGTTCGGCGAACGGGCAGTACGCCGTCCCGACGACGAACCCCTTCGTCAGCACCCCCGGTGCGGCACGGGAGATCTACGCCTACGGATTCCGTAACCCGTTCCGGGCGTCCTTCGACGGGAGCGATCTGTGGACGGCAGACGTCGGTCAGAACGACGTCGAAGAGGTCGACCGCATCCTCGCCGGTCGCAACTACGGCTGGCGCCTTCGGGAAGGCGCGTTCGGTTTCGACCCGGCGGCCTTCCAGTCCAAGGGCTTCAAGTCCGATGCGTTCGTGTTCGCCCAGCCGGCTCAGGTTGGGCTCGAGGATCCCGTCGCCAACTACGACCACGACGACGGATCGGCGGTCATCGGTGGCTTCGTTTACCGCGGGACAGCGATGCCGGCCCTCGAAGGGACTTACGTCTTCGGCGACTTCACCCGGCGGCTGAACAACCGCCACGGCAGGCTGTTCGGCCTGGACGTGACGCCCGCATCGCCCTCGACGGCGGCGAACATCATCACCGAACTCCGAGACGGACCGATCGATGGGGGGGTCACCGGGTTCGGTCAGGACTCGGCGAAGGAGCTCTACGCGCTGATCGTTAATCGCGACCAGACGGGCGGGGCGGTCTTGCGTATGGACCAGTCAAGCCCCTAGCTGGCTTGTTTATTCACCGTCTTGGCAAGTCGGCGTGGGTGGCCGGCCCCACGTAGTGATTTACGTGGGGCCGGCCCGCTTCTTCCCACCTGGGTCCTTGTCGGGTGGTTGTGTGACTTGCCACGCGTGGTCAGACTGACTGGCGGGTTGGTTGCCCTGCTTGGCCAACGGCGACATCCTCGGCCTCAGCCTCGAACGCGCCACCCGCTACCTCGCAACCATCGAGCACCCCGTCATCGACACTGACGTCGATGAGATACCTTCCAACGACGCCGCACCCGGCGCCCAAGATCGCGGTGCAGCCCAACGCTTCGGCTAGATTGCGACTGCAATGAACACCGAGCAACCCGAAATGGCCAAGGGAAACGTCGACGCGAACCGTCTGCGCCGGATCGTCGTGATCGTCGCTTTGCTGAACCTGGCCTACTTCTTCGTCGAGTTCTCGGTCGCCCTCGCGGCGGGTTCGGTCTCCCTGCTGGGCGACAGCGTCGACTTTCTCGAGGACACCTCGATCAACTTGCTCATATTCATCGCCTTGGGCTGGCACCTTGCCAAGCAGGCCGTCGCCGGCAAGGCGATGGCCCTGGTCATCCTTGTTCCCGCGCTCGTGGCCGCCTGGGAAGCGGTCCAACGATTCTCCAACCCCGTAGTCCCACACATTGAGCCGGTCATCGCAGCGTCTCTCGGCGCTATCGCAATCAACGGAACCTGTGCGTGGATGCTCGTCAGAGTGCGTAACGCCAGGGGATCGCTGAGCCGCGCAGCATTCCTGTCGGCTCGCAACGACGTGCTGGTCAACGTCGCCATCATCGCCATGGCTCTCGTCACCGCGTGGACGACATCGGGATGGCCCGACCTGATTCTCGGTTGCTGCATCATCGCCCTTGCGCTCCACGCGGCATACGAGGTCTGGGAGGTGAGCGAGGAAGAGCGCCTGGCGGCCAAAGCCCTGGCCGGCGAAGAGATCGGCTGACCCCAGCCACCTCTGGGCGGTTCGGCGCCCGGGAAAGGCGACTTCGTCAGAGCAGATCGGCGAACACCGACACCCTGCGCTCGACGCTCGCGGCCACCACGGCCGACTCGCTGAATCGCATTGGCTGACTATAGGGATGGATCAGGGTGTCAGCGCGGGAACAAGAGGTTCGACCTGACATTCAAGGTCGTCGAACACGAGCGGCCCCGCAGGCACTCGGTCAGGGGAACCGTGTTCGGCGTCGACGCCCTCATGACGTTCGACTTCACTCCGCAGGAAGGGGGCTCCCGGATCACGCAGACCGCAGACGTCACCGGAATCGCCAGTCAAGAGCCAGATCGACTCCGACCTCGACGGTCTTGAGTGCGCAGGTTCAGGGCAGACCTTCACATTTCGGCGGTCAGTCATAGCGTTGCGTTTCGTCCGTGGAGCCGGGCCGGTCCGACATCAGACGCCACGCCTCGTACACCACACGTTGCTGCCGCCAGGAGGGGTGTCAAGGAGCGGCGGCGATCCACGCCGAAGCACAGATGGTCAGCACTGAGATGAGGGGTGGCGTTCGGGGTCACGCGCGAAACGGCGGTGCCGAGGTCCTCGTAACCGTATGCGACGTGTTGGAGCAGGACTGACGCGCACGATGAGGAGGGTCAAGCGCCGTCGACAAGCACTCCCGAGGAGTCGGGCACTCCGGTCCTGGCGACGAGGCCGTCTCGTGACCGCCAAGCTGCGAGCCTGCCGGGTCGGCTCCGACGATATCTTGAAAGTGCGAGCAAGCGCCGGTCGGTCGGTTTATCTTGTAAGGGCAGCCGGCGCGTCTTGGGGGGAAGGCACCTGCTGTCCGTGGCCATGAAAAAGTCCCCACTGGTGGCCAGGTTGCGGTCCCCACTGGTGGCCAGATAAGTGTCCCCACCCTTCGCGTCGTGTCGTAGCCGACGGTGAGGGCCCTGCGTGGTGACGGTGGCGGTGCCAACCAGT
>DASTIW010000006.1:0-71401 GCA_035717205.1 Propionibacteriaceae bacterium
GATGCAGAACCTGAGCAACGAGAACAACCGTGACTACGACCACACCAACAAGATCATGGCCTTCGATGTGGTGGGTGACTGGTTCGATCCGAAGGACCCCAAGGCCACCAAGATCCCGACGACGCTGAACCCCGGCAACGAGGTGATGACCTTGACCGCCCCCAAGAACGTGAAGGTTCGCAACATCCGGGTACAGCGCACGAACGGTCAATGGAGCCTCAACGGTCAGAGCTGGCAGCAGGTGATCGACTCCGGCTACAAGACGGTGCTGGCGAACCCCGGTCTGGGGGACACCGAGATCTGGGAGATCGAGAACAGCTCCGGCGGCTGGTTCCATCCGGTGCACATCCACCTGGTGGACTTCAAGATCCTCAGCCGGAACGGCAGGGCCCCGTTCAACTACGAGCTCGGCCCGAAGGACGTTGTCTACGTGGGTGAGAACGAGACGGTTCGGGTACTGGCGAAGTTCGGTCCGCACCGCGGCAAGTACATGGTGCACTGCCACAACCTGCCGCACGAGGACCACGACATGATGCACCAGTTCAGCGTCGGCCTCAAGGACACCGACATCGACGACAACGACCCGATCAAGTCAGACCCGCCCAGCAGCGATAACTGAGCGTCGCGGCGGTGACGCCGACCACCCCCAGGTCGGCGTCACCGGCAGGCGGGCAGTTTCGACGTTGCGTACGCAACTCAACCGAACCTGCGTTGCACCGTCGTCAGCCGAGACGGCCGTCGGGCAGGATGGACCCGTGACGTCGAGCATGCCGACCATCGCCTCCGAGAACCGGCTGCTCGCCGCCCCCAGAGCACGGCGACACCGATGACACTTGACCTGGAGGTGATCAAGGCCGCACCGAAGGTGTCCCTGCATGACCATCTCGACGGTGGTCTGCGGCCGCAGACCGTACTCGACCTCGGAAGCGAGCTGGGACTGGAGCTGCCGGCAACGACCGCCGATGACCTTGCCGACTGGTTCTTCTCCTCGGCCAGCTCCGGCTCGCTCGATCGTTACCTGCAGACCTTCGACCACACCATCGCCGTCATGCAGACGGCGCCGAACCTGCGCCGGGTGGCCCGGGAGTACGTCGAGGACCTGGCCGCCGACGGCGTGGTCTACGGAGAGGTGCGTTGGGCCCCCGAGCAGCACCTGCAGCAGGGGCTGACACCGACCGAGGCCGTCGAGGCGGTGCGAGACGGCCTCGCCGAAGGCATCCAGAGCTGTGCTGCGCAGGGGCGCCTGATGACGGTGCGCCAGCTGGTGACGTCGATGCGCCATGCCAGCCCATCCCGGGACATCGCCAAGCTGGCCATCATGTTCCGTGACGACGGCGTCGCCGGTTTCGACATCGCCGGCGCCGAGGAGGGCTACCCGCCCACTCGCTATCTGGACGCGTTCGACTACCTCAAGCGCAACAACGCCTACTTCACCATCCACGCCGGCGAGGCGTTCGGGCTGCCATCGATCTGGGAGGCGGTGCAGATCTGCGGCGCCAACAGACTGGGCCACGGGGTCCGGGTGGTCGACGACATCACCGTGGCCGACGGCGCCGAGCCGGTGCTTGGCGACCTCGCCTCCTACATCCGCAACCAGCGGGTTCCGCTGGAGATGTGTCCGACGTCGAACGTGCAGACGGGCGCCGCCGCCTCCATCGCCGAGCACCCCATCGGTCTGCTGGCGAAGCTTCGGTTCCGGGTCACGGTCAACAGTGACAACCAGCTGATGAGTCGGACCACGCTGTCACGGGAGTTCGCTCTGCTCAGCGACGCCTTCGGCTACGACCTCAAGGACCTTCAGTGGTTCACCATCAATGCGGCCAAGAGCGCGTTCTACCGCTTCGACCTCCGACTGTCCTTGATCGAGGACGTGATCAAGCCCGGGTTCGCCAAGCTCGCCGGCTAGCAAGCGAGCCGCCGTGTCGGCGGGGGGCTGCGGGGTGCCGGTCCGGGCGAGATATTGGCGCCGGGACTGCAGGTGCCGGGGCACTAGGGTTGGGCGCATGAGCTCTCGAGTGCTGACCGCCGTGGCTTGGCCGTACGCGAACGGCCCACGGCACATCGGCCACGTGTCCGGGTTCGGCGTGCCGTCGGACGTCTTCTCGCGCTTCATGCGGATGAGCGGCCACGACGTCTTGATGATCTCGGGCACCGACGAGCACGGAACTCCAATTCTGGTGCAGGCAGAGCGTGAGCAGCTGTCGACGCGGGAGACCGCGGACAAGTACAACCGGGTGATCGTGGAGGACCTTCAGGGTCTCGGGTTGTCGTACGACCTGTTCACCCGAACCACCACCCGAAACCACTACCAGGTGGTGCAGGACCTCTTCCTTGGCCTGCACCGAAACGGCTATGTGGTGCCGAAGAAGGCCATGGGCGCCGTGAGCCCGTCCACCGGACGGACGCTGCCCGACCGCTACATCGAGGGCACCTGCCCGATCTGCGGGTACGACAGCGCCCGTGGCGACCAGTGCGACAACTGCGGCAACCAGCTCGACCCCATCGACCTGATCTCCCCCCGGTCCCGGATCAACGGGGAGACCCCGAAGTTCGTCGAGACGGAGCACTTCTTCTTGGACCTTCCGGCCCTGGCCGGATCGTTGGGCAGCTGGCTGTCAGCTCGGACCGACTGGCGACCCAACGTGTTGAAGTTCAGCCAGAACCTGCTCGAGAACCTGCGACCCCGGGCCATCACCCGCGACCTCGACTGGGGCGTGCCGGTCCCGCTCGACGGCTGGCGTGACCAGCCGATGAAACGGCTATATGTCTGGTTCGACGCCGTCATCGGCTATCTCTCCGCGTCGGTGGAATGGGCCAAGCGCACCGGAGACCCCGAAGCCTGGCGCGAGTGGTGGACCAACCCCGACGCCCGCGGCTACTACTTCATGGGCAAGGACAACATCGTCTTCCATTCCGTCATCTGGCCGGGCATCCTGCTCGGCCACAACGGTCGCGGTGATCATGGTGGCACTGTTGGTCCGCTCGGTGACCTGAGCCTTCCCGACGAGCTGGTGTCCAGCGAGTTCTTGACCATGAGCGGGTCCAAGTTCTCCACCAGCCGTGGAAAGGTGATCTACGTCGGCGACTTCCTCAAAGACTTCGGCCCTGATGCGCTGCGCTACTTCATCGCGGTGGCCGGCCCGGAGAACCAGGACACCGACTTCACCTGGGAGGAGTTCGTCCGCCGGACCAACTTCGAGCTCGCCAACGAGTGGGGAAACCTGGTGAACCGCTCGGTGTCGATGGCCCACAAGAACATTGGCGCCATTCCGGCTGCGACCGATCTTCGCGACGTTGACGCAGAACTGCTGGCGACCTCCCAGCGCTCCTTCGACCTGGTCGGGGATCTGCTGAAGCGCAGCCGGTTCAAGCTCGCCGCGGGTGAGGCGATGCGGCTGGTCTCGGCCGCCAACAAGTACATCTCGGACACCGAGCCGTGGAAGCTCGCCGCTGACCCGGCTCGCCGCGACACGGTGCTGCATACCGCGTTGCAGGTGGTATCCGACGCCAACACGTTGCTGACGCCGTTCCTGCCGCACGCAGCCCAGCAGGTACACCAGACGCTCGGTGGCACCGGTGTGTGGGCGGCGCAGCCGGAGATCCGGACCGTCACCGAGGCCGGGGGACCTGAGTACCCCGTGCTGATGGGCGAGTACGCCGCGGAGCAGGCCCGCTGGGCCAGCACCCCGATCGAAGTGGGCCGGCCGCTGCAGAAGCCGACACCGCTGTTCACCAAGCTGGACGAGAAGCTGGGCCGGACCGGTCCCGACTGGGCGCCACTGGAGGTCTGACGGATTTTCCGTAGATCACCGATATCGGGGGTTTCGCCGGGATATCCCTGTCTGCCCGGATAGCCTGTGGAACCCGGATAGCCTGTCCAGCCTGGCGCGCCGGGTATCGAATAGCCCAGGTCAGAAGGAGGTGTCGGGATGCACGTTGCCCTGGTGTCGGAGCACGCCAGTCCGCTGGCGGTGCTGGGAGGGGTGGACGCGGGCGGACAGAACGTCCATGTGGCTGCACTGGCCGCCGGTCTGGCAGCCGGCGGCGAGCGGGTCACGGTCTACACCCGGTTCGACAACCTCGCGCTGCCGGCTCAGCTGCGTACGGCGCAGGGGTATGACGTGGTTCATGTGCCGGCGGGTCCGGCGCAGCCGCTGCCCAAGGACGAGCTTCTCGGCCACATGCCTGACTTCGGGCGGTTCCTTCGAGGCTCCTGGCAGCAGGACCGCCCGGATGTGGTGCACGCGCACTTCTGGATGTCCGGGGTGGCGGCTGTCGAGGCAGCCGGGCCGCTGGGGATACCGGTGGTGCAGACCTTCCACGCCCTCGGCTCGGTCAAGCGCCGCCACCAGGGCAGTGACGACACCAGCCCCTCGGCGCGGATCCGGCTGGAGACCGAGCTGGCCCAATCGGTGAGCCGGGTGCTGGCGACCTGCTCCGACGAGGTTGCCGAGCTGGTCCGGCTCGGCGTACCGGAGGACCGGGTGTCGGTGGTGCCGTGCGGTGTCGACCTGGATGCCTTTGTGCCCCGAAGCCGCCCAGAAGCCAACGAACCCGCCGAAGGGAGCTCACGTCCGACCGCTCGGGTGGTGACGCTCGGCCGGCTGGTACCGCGTAAAGGCTTCGACACGGTGATCGAAGCGGTGGCCCAGCTGCCCGCGGTGGAACTGCTGATTGCAGGTGGTGGCCCGCCGGCGGAGGCCGGCACCGACCTTGAGCGGTCGCGGCTGCTCGAGGTGGCCGACCGGTGCGGAGTCGGTGATCGCGTCCGGCTGGTCGGCCAGGTGCAGCGGGCCGACGTGCCGGCGCTGCTGCGCTCCGCCGACGTCGTCGTCTGCGCCCCGTGGTACGAGCCGTTCGGCATCGTGCCACTGGAGGCCATGGCCTGCGGGGTGCCGGTGGTGGCCACGTCGGTCGGCGGGTTCCTCGACACCGTGGTCGATCGGGTCACTGGGCTGCTGGTGCCTCCGCGCGACCCGGAAGCCCTCGCTGGGGCGTTGCGCACGGTGCTCGGCTCCCCGCAGACCCGCCGGGCGATGGGTACGGCGGGACGCCGGCGAGCTGAGCAGCGGTACAGCTGGACCCAGGTGGCCGCGGACACCGTCACGGTGTACCGACAGGTGCTGGCCTCGGCGGGAGGCCCCGTCAGTGCGGCCGCACCGCCGGCCAACGAGCCGACGGAGGCGATTCGCGGGGCCGCCGAAGGCTTCCCACCTGAGCGGCCGCGGACGCGCCTTCGGAACGAGCCATTGCCCACCCAGCTGCATCGCGTGGCCGCTCGACCGGCGATCCGGCGGGCGGTGGTGCTGGGCGGCGCAGGCTTCGTCGGGTCCCATCTCTGTGACGCGCTGGTGGCGGACGGCACCGCCGTCATCTGCGTCGACAACTTCCTCACCGGAGCCAAGGACAACGTGGCCGACCTAGTCGGCTCCGGCCTGTTCGAGCTGGTGGAGCATGACGTCAGCGAGCCCTTCGACGGAGATCTCTGCGCCGTCGGTCAGACCGACCGCCGGCCGCTGGACGTCGTGTTCCACCTCGCCTCGCCGGCGTCTCCGCTGGACTACCAGCGGTATCCGATCGCGACCCTCCATGCCGGCTCTCGCGGCACCGAGTTCGGGCTGAGGATCGCGGCCGAACAAGGCGCCCGATTCGTGCTCGCGTCCACCAGCGAGGTGTACGGAGACGCCGAGGTCCATCCGCAGCCCGAAGGCTACTTCGGCAACGTCAACCCGATCGGGCCGCGCAGCGTCTACGACGAGGCGAAACGGTACGCCGAAGCTCTCACCTTCGCCTACCGTCGGGCCCGCGGCGTGGACACCGCAGTCGCTCGGATCTTCAACACCTACGGCCCCCGGATGCGGCCCGGCGATGGCCGGATGGTTCCGACCTTCATCCGCCAGGCGCTGGCCGGGGAACCGATGACGGTCACGGGCACCGGCACGCAGACGCGCTCGCTGTGCTACGTGAGCGACACCGTTGCCGGCCTGCTCGCGCTTGCGCGGTCGGAGCATCCGGGCCCGGTGAACATCGGCAACCCAGACGAGCAGACCGTCGCCGATCTCGCGCGACGGGTGGCATGCCTGACCGGTTCGGTGTCGCAGGTCCAGCTGATCAGCGCGGTGCCGGACGACCCGCAACGGCGATGCCCCGACATCAGCCGGGCCATCCGAGATCTTGGATGGGCGCCGAGCGTTGGCGCGAACGAGGGTCTGCAGGCGACGATCGAGTGGTTCGTCGAGACGGCACAGCTCACATCCGGAAATCACCTGAAGTGAACTACCTATAGGTTGGCCTACCCTAGGCAAAAATCTGCGACGCAGATCTGAATGGCGGAGGTGGACCTGTGCGGGTACTCGGCGTGAACGCCGTCTTTCATGACTCGGCCGCGGCTGTCGTCGTCGACGGGCGCACCGTGGCGGCCGCTGAGGAGGAGCGGTTCAGCCGGCGCAAGCACGGCAAGCGGCCCGTGCCCTTCTCCACCTGGGAGCTGCCGGAACAGGCGATCGAGTGGTGCCTGCAGGAGGCCGGGTTGGCGCCCGGGGACCTCGACGCGGTGGCGTACTCCTACGACCCGGCGCTGGTGGACCACGACTCCGGCGGCCTCGACCCGTCCTGGGAGTCGCTGCGAACCACCTACGCCACTCGGGCGCCGCACTTCTTGAAGACTCTGCTGCCGACGTACTCACCGGAGATCTTCCGTTTCGTCCGGCACCACGTCGCCCACGCGGCCTCCGCCGGCCTGGTCGCGCCCTTCGGCAACTGCGCCGTCCTGGCCGCCGACGGTCGGGGTGAGTCCACCTCCATGCTGGCCGGTGAGTACCGCGATCAGAAGCTGGACATTCTCGCCGCCCAGTCCCTGCCGCACTCCCTCGGACTCCTGTACGAGGACCTCACCGAGCATCTGGGGTTCGCCCGGTCCAGCGACGAGTACAAGGTGATGGCGCTCGCCTCCTATGGCACGCCGCGGTTTCGTGACCGGCTGGCCAAGCTGGTGTACGCCACCGGGGATGGCGGCTTCCGGACCGAGCCCATCGAGTGGGAGGCACTGGCCCCCCGTCGCCGCGGCAGCGAGGAGTTCGACGAGCGGCACGCCGACCTGGCCGCCAGCGTTCAGCTCGTCTTGGAGGAGGTGCTGTTGCTGCTGCTGCAGTGGCTGCACCAGCGGACGGGATCGCCGTACCTGGCGCTCGCCGGTGGGGTGGCGCTCAACTGCGTGGCGAACACCCGGCTGCTGGCGGAGGGGCCGTTCGAGGACATCTGGGTTCAGCCGGCCTCCGGTGACTCCGGCACCGCGCTTGGCGCGGCGCTGGCCGTGGCTGCCGACAACGGCGACACCATCGAGCCGATGACCACAGCGGCCCTCGGCCGGGGTTGGAACGACGAGGCGGTCGAGGCTGCGCTGCGGACGGCGCGGGTCGGATTCGAGCGGCCGCCGAACATCGCTGTCGCCGCGGCGGAGGTGATCGCGGGCAACGGCGTGGTGGCCTGGTTCCAAGGTCGCTCCGAGTTCGGTCCGCGGGCGCTGGGCCACCGATCGCTGCTGGCCCACCCGTCGCGGGCAGACAACGTCGAGCGGCTGAACGACATCAAGGGCCGCGAGCAGTTCCGCCCGGTCGCCCCGATGGTGCTGGCCGACCGGGCCGCTGAGATCTTCACCCGCGGACCGATTCCCAGCCCCTACATGCTGTTCGTGCACGACGTCGTACCGCAGTGGCGTGAGCGGCTGCAGGGTGTCACCCACATCGACGGAACGGCACGGATCCAAACCGTCGAGCCGAGCGACGACCCACTGATGGCCGAGCTGCTGACAGCCTTCGACCGGCTCACCGGCGTGCCGGTGGTGGTGAACACCAGCCTGAACACCGCGGGGCGTCCGATGGTCGACAGCCCGCGTGACGTCTTGGAGCTCTTCGGGTCGGCGCCGGTTGATGCGCTGGCCATCGGGCCCTTCCTGGTACGGCGGCCGTGAGCCGGTCGTCGCTGGTGGACTACACGGTGGTGATTCCCACCATCGGCCGCCCGAGCCTGACCCGACTGCTTGAGGCGGTCGCTGACGCCGCCGCCAGCGGGCCGCCGCCGCGGCAGATCGTTGTCGTTGACGACCGCCGCACGTGCCAGCCCCTGGAGCTGACGGACACCTCGATCCCGATTACTGTCCTCCGCAGCGGCGGCCGCGGCCCGGCGGCGGCCCGCAACGCCGGCTGGCGAGCAGCCACCACCGAGTGGGTGGCCTTCCTCGACGACGATGTGCTGGTCAGCCCCGACTGGTGCGCCCGGCTGTGCGATGACCTGCGTGACCTGCCGCCGGAGACGGCCGGCTCGCAGGCCGTACTTCGGGTGCCACCGCCCGACGGGCGGCGACCCACCGACGACGAACGGCGCACCGTCGGACTCGTTGACGCTCCCTGGATCACCGCCGACATGGCCTACCGGCGAGCTGCCCTGGCCGCCGTCGACGGCTTCGACGAGCGGTTCCCGCGCGCCTTCCGTGAGGACTCCGACCTGGCCCTGCGGATCGTTCAGGCCGGCTTCGAGGTGGTCTGGGGCAGCCGGCAGACTGACCACCCGCTGCGGAACGGGTCGTGGACCGCCAGCATCCGGGTGCAGGCGGGCAACGCCGACAACGCACTGCTGCGGGCCAAGTACGGTCGACACTGGCGTCAGCTGATCCATGAGCGTCCCGGTCGACTGGGACGCCATCTGCTGACGACGGCGGCCGGGACCGCGACTGTTGCGGCAGCACTGGCGTCCCGGCCCCGGTTCGCGGCCGCGACCGGAGCCCTCTGGACGTTGCTGACCGTCCAGTTCGCCGCGCCGCGGATGGCAGCGGGCCCCCGGACGCTCCGCGAGCTCTCGGTCGTGGCATTCACCAGCACCCTGATTCCGCCGGTGGCGGTCTATCACCGGGCGGGTGGGGCGTGGCGGTTCCGCCGGGTCGACCCGGTTCCGGCGGTGGCTGAGGAACGGCGTCGTCCGTCCGGCCCGCGGGCCGTGCTGTTCGACCGCGACGGCACGCTGATCGTCAATGTCCCGTACCTTGCGGACCCGGCCGGCGTGCAGCCGGTCCCCGGCGCTCGGAAGGCGGTCGAGGATCTGCGGGCCCGCGACATCCGGATCGGAGTGGTCAGCAACCAGTCCGGGGTCGCCAAAGGCCTGATCGATGCCGACCAGCTCGCGGAGGTGAACGCCCGGGTCGTGGAGCTGCTGGGGCCCTTCGACACCTGGCAGCAGTGCCTGCACGACTCCGGCGATGGCTGCGAGTGTCGCAAACCCGCACCTGGCATGGTGCTCGCCGCCGCCAAGTCGCTCGCCGTCGATGTAGCTGACTGCGTTCTGATCGGCGACACGGCAGCGGACGCCCAGGCTGCACTGGCAGCCGGTGCACGGGCGGTGCTGGTGACAACTCAGGGCGTCGGTGGACCACCCACCTTCCGGCCGGCCGGGGTCCCGCTCGCCTCGACGCTCACCGAGGCGGTGGCGGTCGCCGTCGGGGCGTCCCGGTGACAGCACCAGGCGCCGGCGGGCGGGTGTTGATCTGCCGGCTCGACAGCATGGGCGACGTGCTGCTGGCAGGTGGCGCGATCCGTGCGGTGGCCCGTTCGGCCGAGGTCACACTGCTGGTCGGTCCGCAAGGCAGATCCGCTGCGGGCCTGCTCCCCGGCGTCGGTCGGCTACTCGAGTTCGCGGCACCATGGGTGCCGCTGAAGCCCGAACCAGTGGACCGCGACGCAGTTGATCGCCTGGTGCGGACAGTAGCGAGCGCAGACGTCGATGCCGCCTTCATCCTCACCTCCTTCCACCAGTCGCCGTTGCCCCTCGCGCTGCTGCTGCGGCTGGCCGGGGTGCCATGGATCGGCGCCTGCAGTGTGGACTACCCGGGCGCCCTTCTTGACCTGCGGCACAGTGTCCACGACGGCCTGCACGAGGCGGAGCGCAACCTGTCCCTGGTGACGGCGGCCGGCTTCGCCGCGGACCCCCGCGGCGCCGCTCTGGACGTCCGCCGTCCGCTACCCGACGTGGCGCAGTACACCGCGGCGGGCCCGTACGTCGTGCTGCACCCGGGGGCTGCCACCGCTGCCCGGCGCCCGAGCGCGGAGTGTGCCACCGCAATCGCAGCAGCGCTCCGCAACGACGGTCGCCGCGTGCTGGTGACCGGCTCGGCGCAGGAAGCGGCGCGCACCGCTCGGGTCGCCGTCGCCGGGGCCGAGGACCTCGGGGGACGGCTCGACCTCGCAGAGCTCGCGGCAGTGCTCGCCGGCGCCGACACTGCCGTGGCGCCGAACACCGGTCCCGCGCACCTCGCGGCCGCGGTCGGTACGCCCGTGGTCTCGCTGTTCGCCCCGGTAGTGCCGAGCGGGCGGTGGCGGCCGTACGGGGTGCCGGTGGTGCTGCTCGGCGACCAGCATGCGCCCTGCCGCGACAGCCGGGCGCGTACCTGCCCGGTTCCCGGACACCCCTGCCTGGACGGCATTCGTCCCGCCGACGTGGTGCAGGCCGTCTCTACCCTGGCCGGCAGCAGCCTGTCGGCCATCCCGGCACCGATCGGAGATTCACTGTGATCCAGAACCATCTCAGCGCCCTGGCTCGAGCAGTGGAGCAGAACCTTCCGGCCGCAGCCACGGTGACTGACTGGGGCAACCAGCTCGCGGACGTGCTCCGGGCGGGCGGACGGCTGCTCGCCTGTGGAAACGGTGGCAGTGCCGCCGAGGCGCAGCACCTCACCGGCGAGCTGGTCGGGCGGTTCCGTCACGACCGGCAGGCCTACTCCGCCATCGCGCTGCATGCCGACACCTCCTCGCTGACCGCGATCCTCAACGACTACGGGGTGGAGGAGATGTTCGCCCGCCAGGTACGCGCGCATGGCCGGCCTGGTGACGTGCTGGTCGCCTACTCGACCAGCGGCTGCAGTAGCAACGTCTTGGCGGCGGTGAAGGCAGCCCAGGAGATCGGCGTTACCGTCTGGGCGCTGACCGGCCCGGCGCCGAACCCGCTGGCCTCGATCGCCAACGACGCCGTCGCCGTCGAAGCGCCGTCGACCGCCACGGTGCAGGAGATCCACCTGGCGCTGACTCACGGCCTCTGCCTGGCCCTGGACGCGGCCCTCGGGGTGCCGACGTGACCGACCCTGCCCAGCCGACCAGCCCGGCGCGCATGCACGAGACCGCCGAGTCAACTCAGGGCGCCTCCTGGACCGGAAGCGGCCGAGGACCGCTGGTGGTCGTCGGCGACTCCCTGCTGGACGTGGACCTGGTGGGAACCGCCGACCGGCTCAGCCCGGAAGCCCCGGTGCCGGTCGTTGACGTCGCCCAGCGGCTGAACCGCCCCGGCGGCGCCGCGCTGGCCGCGCTGATGGCTGCCCGGAGCGGCTCGGAGGTCGTGCTGATCACGGCACTGGCCGGGGACGAGGCGGCGCGGCTGCTGCTGACCCTGCTGCCGGGTGTCGAGGTCGTGCCCATCCCGCTTCAGGGCCGGACGGTGTGCAAGACCCGAGTCCGGGCATCCGGACAGCCGATGCTGCGGCTCGACTGCGGTAACGGCAGGGCGGCGAACCTGCCGCTACCGGACCGGGCGGTCCAGCTACTGGCCGAGGCCGGAGCCATCCTGGTCTCCGACTACGGCCGCGGGGTCACCGCCATCGACAGCCTGCGAGCCGAGCTTGCGCAGCAGACACGGCGGATCCCGGTGGTCTGGGACCCCCATCCGCTCGGCACGACGCCGGTTGCCGGCATCGCGCTGGCAACCCCCAATGCGGCAGAGGACGCGGCGCAGGCTCGAGCGGACGCAGGCATCGCCGTGCACTCCACCGCCGGGGTGCAGCACAGCGCATCCGATCCGAGTAGCGCGGAGATGCGGTGCCGGCGGTGGCATGCCGCCGCGGTCGCGGTCACGGCGGGGGAGCAGGGGGCACTGCTGAGTCAGAGGTCCACCGGCGCGCCGACCCGGGTGCCGGTTCCCGAGCACGTCGCGTGGACTTCGCCCCAGCCGCCGGACACCTGCGGCGCCGGCGACCGGTTCGCCAGCGCCGCGGCTGTCGCGCTGCGCAACGGGGCGACTGTGCTCGACGCCGTCCGGTCCGGCGTCGAGGAGGCCACCCGGTACGTCTTCGACGGCGCAGCGGCAACCCTGTCCAGTGGCGGGGACCCACATGCGCTGGTGGTCGGCGAGGACCGTCCAGCCGTGACGGAGGCGGCGACGACGGCCGCCGACCTGCAGGCGCTGGCGCAGCAGGTCCGCCGGCGCGGCGGTCGGGTGGTCGCTACCGGCGGCTGCTTCGACCTGCTGCACCGCGGACACCTGGCGCTGCTGGAGCATGCCCGGGCGCTGGGGGACGCGCTGGTGGTCTGCCTGAACTCAGACGCGTCGGTCCGCCGAGCCAAGGGAGCTGACCGGCCGGTGATGTCCCAGCAGGACCGGGCACGTCTGCTGAATGCGCTCGCGGTGGTCGACGCCGTGATCATCTTCGACGAGGACACCCCGGTACGGCTGCTGGCCGAGCTCAGACCCGATATCTGGGTCAAGGGCAGTGACTACGCCGGCAGGGAGCTACCGGAGGAGTCCGTAGTGCAGCGGTACGGCGGTCAGATCGTGCTGGTCCCGACCGTACCGGGCTACTCGACCAGCCACCTCGTCTCCACGGTTCGGCTCACCGCAACGCAGTGAACCACACCGCGGCCCGAAAGATGACACATCACCACAGGAGGATTCGATGAACACCACCACGCTGGCGGCGGCTGAGCCCGTCGCCTCCGCACCACCCAAGCTCGGTACCATCCTGGTCACCGGCGGCGCCTCGGGCCTGGGAGCGGCCACCGTGGAGGCGGTGCTGGCCCACGGCGGTACGCCGCTGGTGCTGGACCGTGCCACGCCGCGGGACGGCGTCGAGGCCCAGCAGGTGGATCTGTCGGACTCTGCGGCCGCCGAGCGGGCGGTCCGCGAGATCGTTGCCGCAAACGGAAATCGGCTGGACGGCGTCTTCACCGCGGCGGGCATCGACTCCTGCGGGCCGCTGGACGGCGTCAGCACCGAGGACTGGGAACGGGTGCTGCGGGTCAACCTGTTCGGAACTGCCGCAGTCGTCCGAGCGGCGCTGCCCTACCTGCGCGAGTCACAGGGGCGGGTGGTCACCTGCGCTTCGACGCTGGGCATCAAGGCGGTCGGCGACGCGACCGCGTACTGCGCCTCCAAGTTCGGCGTGGTGGGCTTCACCCGAGCACTGGCTGCCGAGACGGCCGGATCGGTCGGCGTAACGTTGCTGATCCCCGGAGGCATGCACACCGCGTTCTTCGACGACCGGACCCCGCAGTACAAGCCGCCTGCTGACGCCCGGCTCAACCAGCCCGCCGACGTCGCCGCCGCCGTCGTCTTCGCCCTCAGCCAGCCCGCGGGCTGCGAAATCCGTGAGCTGGTCGTGTGCTGCTCGACCGAGTCGTCATGGCCCTGACCGGTCCGCGAAGTGCCGCAGGGTGACCCCTGCTGATCGCCGTCCGGTGCGTCGCGCGCTGGTGCTGCGGGCGCTCGGCCTGGGTGACCTGCTGACCGCAGTACCGGCGCTCCGCGCCATTCGGCGCGCGTTCGCCGGGGCCGAGGTGACCCTGGCGTGTCCGCGGGTCCTGCAGCCGCTGGTCGAGCTGACCGAATCGGTGGACCGGCTCGTGGACGTCCCCGGGCTGGGCGCCCTCGGGCAGCCCGACCCGACTCCTGATCTGGTGGTCAACCTGCACGGGCGCGGCCCAGAGAGCATCCGCGACCTGATGGGTACCGGTGCCGCCGAGGTATGGTCGCACCGGCACCCGGAGTTTCCGCGGCTCGATGGCCCGACCTGGCGAGCCGACGAGCATGAGGTCCAGCGGTGGTGTCGGCTGCTGGAGCACTACGGGGTGCTCGCCGACCCGGCGGAGCTGACGATCGCCCGGCCTGCCCGGGCGAGTCCGGCTGCCGGCGCCGTCGTGGTTCATCCGGGCGCCAAGGACCCCGCTCGGCGCTGGCCCGTCGACCGGTTCGCGACGGTGGCCCGGGCCCTGGCGGACCGCGGCTACCGGGTGGTGCTGACCGGATCCACCGCGGAGCGGCCGTTGGCCGGCCAGCTCGCCGAGCTGGCTGGACTGGGCCCCGAGGCAGTGCTGGCCGGGAAGCTGGACCTGGCGCAGCTGGCGGCCCTGGTCGCCGACGCCCGACTGGTGGTGTGCGGTGACACCGGCGTCGCCCATCTGGCCAGCGCCTATGCGACGCCCTCGGTGCTGCTGTTCGGTCCGACCCCGCCGAGTCTGTGGGGACCACCCGAGAGTGGCCCGCACGTCGTGCTGTGGTCTGGCCGGGCGGGCGACCCGCACGCCCGCACACCCGACACCGGCCTGCTGGAGCTCAGCCCGACCGACGTCCTGTCCGCCCTCCCGACGGACTCCGAGCTCGCACCCCCATCCCAACCCAAGAGCCCCACCACGCAGCCCGCGAGGTCGGCGCACGGCTGAGCGTGCGTGTGATCCGGCAGGGCTGTCAGGTGGTCGACGGCTGACCAAGAGCGGACGCGATCTCGGTCCTCGCCCGCTGCAGCAGGTCCCGGGCCTGTCGCCGCGCCGCCACCAGGTCGGCACTGAGAGCCGGCGGCATCCGGGCCTCCAGGTAGCACTTGAGCTTCGGCTCGGTGCCCGACGGCCGAACAACCACCGACAGCCGCTCGCCGACCAGCCGTACCGCGTCAGTTGGCGGCAGGTCCGCCGAGCCGGCGGCGAGATCCAGCACCTCAACCGGATCGCCGACCAGCGAGGAGGGCGGTTGCGCCCTTAGCCGGCTCATGGCGTCGGCGATAATGCCCAGGTCGGTCACCCGGACCGAGAGCTGATCGGTCTCATGGACCCCATACGATCGGGCGACCTCGTCCAGACGGTCGGCCAGGCTGAGGCCGGCACTCTTCAGCTCGGCGGCCAGGGCGAGCACGCGGAGCAGCGCCGAGATGCCGTCCTTGTCCGCAACGGCGGCCGGGTCGACGCAGAACCCGAGTGCCTCCTCGTACCCGAACACCAAGCCGGGCACCCGGGCGATCCACTTGAACCCGGTCAGGGTGCACGCGAACGGCTGACCGTACGCGGCTGCCATCTTCGCAAGCAGTGCGCTCGAGACGATCGAGCAGGCGTAGGTTCCCCGCATCCCTCGGCGCAGGGCGTCGTCGGCCAGCAAGGAGCCGAGCTCGTCACCGCGGAGCATCCGCCATCGCCCGTCAATGGGCACCGCGGCCGCGCAGCGGTCAGCGTCGGGGTCATTCGCCACCACCAGGTCCACGTTCTCGGCCACCGCCTGCGTCAAGGCCAGGTCCAAAGCGCCGGGCTCCTCCGGGTTCGGGAAGGCCACCGTCGGGAAGGTCGCGTCCGGCTGCGCCTGCTCCGCCACCATGCTCGGCTGACCGAACCCGGCTCCCCGGACAGCGCGTGCGACCACTTCGGCGCCGACGCCGTGCAACGGCGTGTACACCCAGGAGACTCGACGGGGCGCGCTCGCCGGAACCAGCGCCGCGACCCGGTCGAGGTAAGCCTGCACGAGCTCGTCACCGAGAACCGTGTAGGTGGCCGAACGCGGAATCGCGCTCAACGGCTGCCGGGTGGCCGTCTCGATCTGCTCGGCTATCCTCCGGTCCACCGGATCCACGATCTGGCAGCCGTCGCCCAGGTACACCTTGTAGCCGTTGTCCCGCGGCGGATTGTGTGACGCCGTCACCACCACCGCGGCCACGCAGCCAAGCTGGCGGATGCCGAACGCGATCACCGGTGTGGGTATCGGCGCGCTCGTCAACAACGGGTCGAAGCCGGCGCCCGCCATGACCTCGGCGGTGTCGGCTGCGAAGACGTCTGACTTGTGCCGTGCATCGAACCCGATCAGCACCCGCCCGCCGGCCAGCCCCTGCTGGCGCAGGTACGCCGCGAGCCCGGCGGCGGTCTGAGTGACGACCACCCGATTCATCCGGTTCGGCCCGGGTCCGAGCGGCCCACGAAGGCCGGCCGTTCCGAACCTCAGCCGACCTGAGAACGCGTCGACCAGCTCGGCTTCCGCGTGCGGATCGCCGGCATTCGCCTTCGCTGTCAGATCGGTGAGCATCGCGGTGGTATCAGGGTCGGGATCTTCGACTCGCCACCGGTCGATCCGTGCCCGGAGCTCCGCGGACCACGCCGGTCTGCCGGGGTCCGTCCCGACTGCTCGGGTCACAGCACGGCCGCCAGACCGGTGAGCAGCTGCCGCAGCCGGGGTGCCGCGGCGAGGCCGGCTTCGATCACCTCACGGTGATGCAGCGGGGTCGGCGAGATGCCCGCCGCCAGGTTCGTCACCAAGGAGATCGCCAGCACCTGCAGGCCCGCCTCGCGGGCGGCGATGGCCTCCAGCGACGTTGACATGCCGACCAGGTCGCCGCCGAGGACGCCGGCCATTCGCACCTCCGCGGGCGTCTCGTACTGGGGTCCACGGAACTGCACGTACACCGCGTCGGCCAGCGTCGGGTCGACAGTCCGCGCCAGCTCGCGCAGTCGCGGCGGGTAGACGTCGGTCATGTCGATAAACGTCGGGCCGTGCAGCGGGCTGGTTCCGGTCAGGTTGATGTGATCGCGGATCAACACCGGTGTGCCCGGTGCCCAGTCCGCTCGCAGGCCGCCGCTGCCGTTGGTGAGCACGACAAGGGAGGCCCCGGCGGCGGCCGCCGTCCGGACCCCGTGTACCACCGAGTCGACGCCGCGTTCCTCGTACAGGTGGGTACGGCCGGTGAACACCGCCGCGGTCCTACCCGCCGGTGTGCGCACCACTCGCAGCTCGCCGCCTTGACCCGCCACCACGGGTGCCGCGAAATGCGGCAGATCGCCGAGCTGGCAGCCGCCGATCACGCTTCCCAGATCATCGGCGGCCGCGGACCATCCTGATCCGAGCACGAACGAGATGTCGATCCGCGTCAACCCGAAGAGCGCGAGCAGTGCCTGCCCGCTCTCCGCGGCACGCTCATGCGCGGCCACCGTTGGCCTTCCCGGACTGACCTGAGCGTGCTCTACCGCCGGCCTGGTGGGCCCGGGACTTCCGGCTGCTGCGGCAGGGCCGTCACCAGCCACTGGCGCAGTCCCGGGAACGCAGCTCCTTGACGTAGTCGTCGGGCGCCCCGGCGACCTCCGCGGCGTCTGCCAGCAGGCCGAGGGTCCGAGCACTCGGACGGCCGCCCTCGAAGTCGTTCAGCACGTACACCCAGGCACCCGGCTCACCCTCCAGGGTCGCGATCCGCAGCCGCACCTTGCGGTACAGCCCGGTGTCGGCGCTCTCCCACTGGTCCAGGGACTGCTCATCGGCGTCGGTGACGTCGTACAGCGCGACGAAGACCTGCGAGCCGGGATCCTCCACCAGGGTCGGCAGGGCGCCATCCCAACCCTCCCCGCCGAAGGTGATTCGCCAACCGGTCAACCACCCGGTGCCCTGCAGCGGAGAGTGCGGGCAGCGTCGCGCCATCTGCTGAGGGTCCAGGTTGCTCCCGTAAGCGGCATACAGCACAGGAGGGAGGCTACCGGCTCCGGCGTGGAAGAATGCGGACCGTGACCCGTGTAGTGATCGTCGGTGGTGGGCCCGGAGGCTACGAGGCAGCGCTGGTCGGCAGCCAGCTCGGTGGCGAGGTCACCCTGATCGACACCGATGGGCTGGGTGGGTCTGCGGTCCTGACCGACTGCGTGCCGTCCAAGACGCTGATCGCGACGGCCGAGGTGATGAGCGAGGTCAAGGGCTCCGCCGAGCTCGGGCTGCGCTTCGGGCCGTCCGGTGAAGGCTCGGTGCAATCCAACGTGCACGTGGACCTGGCCGCGGTCAACCGGCGGGTGCTGGAGCTCGCCCGGGCTCAGTCGCAGGACATCGGTGCCCAGCTGGAGCGGGAAGGCGTCCGAGTGATTACCGGCTGTGGCCGGATGGACGGCCCGGAACGAGTGATCGCCACCACCGACGCGGGTGAGGAGTCCCTGGACGCCGACGTCGTGCTGATCTCGACGGGTGCCCATCCCCGGATCCTGCCCGAGGCGGTGCCCGACGGCGAACGCATCCTCACCTGGACCCAGGTGTACGAGCTGACCGAGCTGCCGAGGCGGCTGATCGTGGTGGGCTCAGGCGTCACCGGAGCAGAGTTCGCCAGCGCCTACGACGCCTTGGGCGCGGACGTGGTGCTGGTGTCCTCCCGCGACCGCGTGCTGCCGGGTGAGGATGCCGACGCAGCTCAGGTGCTGGAGGATGTCTTCACCCGCCGCGGGATGACGGTGATGTCGCGCTCGCGGGCGCAGTCGGTGACCCGGAACGGCGATGAGGTCACCGTGTCCCTCACCGATGGCCGGTCGGTCACCGGCTCCCACTGCCTGCTCGCCGTCGGGTCGATCCCCAACACGGCCGACATCGGCCTGCCCGAGGCGGGCGTCGAGCTGGACCGCGGCGGCTACATCCAGGTCGACCGGGTGTCGCGCACCTCGGCCCGCGGGGTCTACGCTGCGGGAGACTGTACCGGCGTCTTCATGCTGGCTTCGGTGGCCGCGATGCAGGGACGGATCGCGATGTGGCATTCCCTTGGCGACGCGGTCGCGCCGCTCAACTTGCGAAACGTCTCGTCCAACGTCTTCACCGCGCCCGAGATCGCCACCGTCGGCGCCACCCAGGCGCAGGTCGATGCGGGTGAGGTGCGCGCCATCAGCGTGACCCTGCCGTTGAAGGGCAACCCGCGCGCGAAGATGCAGGGCATCCGGGACGGCTTCGTCAAGCTCTTCTGCCTGCCCGCGACCGGCATTGTGGTCGGGGGAGTGGTGGTGGCGCCGCGAGCCAGCGAGCTGATCCACCCGTTGTCGGTCGCGGTGGCCGAACGCATCACCGTCGACCAGTTGGCCGGCTCGTTCACCGTCTATCCCTCGCTGTCCGGCTCGGTCGCCGAATCCGCCCGGAGGCTGCACGGGCACAGCATCGCCCAGCTCACGTCCTCCTGATCTGCGGCTCGGGTGTCGGCGTCGCAGTGGAGCGCCCGGGTACGGTCGATGTCGTGCACGTCTCCACCGTGACCAGCGCCCTCACCGTCGACGACACCCTCACCGTCGACGACACCCTCACCGTCGACGAGGCCGTTACCGTCGACGAGGCCGTTACCGTCGACGAGACACTCACCGCGGACAGAGCGCTCACCGTGGCGGCTGAGCTCTTGCGGGGCCGCAGCTGGGTGGCGCTGACCGGTGCCGGCATCTCCACCGACAGCGGCATTCCGGACTATCGCGGTCCGACGTCGGTGCGGGCCACTCCGATGATGTACGGGGAGTTCGTCGGCTCAAGGTCGGCCCAGCAGCGGTACTGGGCACGCTCGTACCTGGGCTGGCGGCGGATCGGCACCGCCGCACCCAACCTCGGACATCGGGCCCTGGTCCAGCTGGAGCGACACGGGCTGGTCGGGGTGATCACGCAGAACGTCGACGGTCTGCACCGCCGGGCGGGCAGCCGCCGGGTGATCGAGCTGCACGGTGAGATCGCTGCCGTCGTCTGCCTGGACTGCGGTGCCCGGTCGCCGCGAGCGGATGTGCAGCGTCGGCTGGCGCTCCTCAACCCCGATCTCGGCGAGGCGCCGGTGCTCGAGCATGCCGAGCTTCGCCCCGACGGCGACGCGGTGGTGGAGGACTGGCAGGACTTCGTGCTGGCCGACTGCTTGGGCTGCGGTGGACGGCTCAAGCCGGATGTGGTCTTCTTCGGCGAGCCCGTGCCGAAGAACCGCGTCGCGGATTGCTACTCCCTGGTGGACCAGGCCGAGGTGCTGGTCGCGGTGGGATCGTCCTTGACCGTGATGTCCGGCCTCCGATTTGTCCGTGCGCAACGGAAGGCGCAGCGTCTGGTGGTCATCATCAACCGCGGCGCGACCCGCGGCGATGAGCTTGCCGATGTGAAGGTGAACGGCGGCTGCTCGGAGAGCCTGCTCAGCCTTCTCCATGCCTACGACACGAATCCCGCTGCCTAGGCTCGCCACGCAGCTGCGCACGCGATGCTTGCTGGCGCTGCCGGCTGCTGAGCGCGCTACTGCCAGGCTGCCGCGACCCGTCCGTAGGAGCGTCCGAACACTCGGGCGAGGATGAAGAGCACCGGCTTCGGGATCTCGTGCCGCACGTATGCACGCGCTTGTGGGTCGGCGTCGTCGAGAACCCACGCGAGGAAGCTGCCGGCCGAGGGCAGAGTCTGGGTCTTGCGAATGGCCTTCGACGCCTGCTTGATCTGCGGGGTGTGCGACTGCGCGAGCATCATCGGCTCGAGGTCTCGCTCCTCGTGGGCGAAGTGGCCGGTGATCACCTCCTGCAGCGTGTTGACCGCGGCCCGTGCCTTGTCGAGGGCGTCCTGGTCTGGTTCGGCCGCCAGGGCGGACATCGCTGACCGGGTGTGTGTCATGGCCTCCGCCATCCGCTCATGCTCCCCGTTGAGGTCTGCCACCAAAGATTCGTCGGCTCCGAGCTCTCGCAGCGCCGGCCAGAAGATCGTCTCCTCGCCGTGGTGATGGTGGTACAGCTGGTCGTCAAGGTGCCGCCAGGCCGAGTTCAGCTGGTCCGCACGCTGCCGGGAGCCGACCGGGAAGGATTGCAGCGCACGCCTGAAGCGAGCGAGATCCCGCCTCACTGCCGCATGGATGACGGTGTTCATCGTCAGGTGTTCGGTCACCTCAGCGATGCTAATCCGGACCACCGACAAAAATGGTCAATTGCCGATTTTGCTTTTCTGGGGCGATCGTGACGTGGCATCGGGCCGCACCGCGGAGTTCCTCGCGCCGTTGCGGTGCGGGCGGGGAATACTGGAGCTCTGGTAGCGGGTTGCCACGAATATGAGGATTGAGCAGGCCTTGGCGGCCGCCCGCGCGACGAAGCAGTCGGTGCTCACCACGCTGCGTAATGACGGACGACCTCAGCTGTCGAACGTGATACACCACGCCGACGATCGGGGCGTTATTCGAATCTCGACGACTGCAGATCGGGCGAAGTACGCCAATCTGACTCGACGGCCGTGGGCAGCCCTGAAGGTGGATGGCGCGAACTTCTGGTCCTATGCCGTCTTGGAGGGCGACGTCGAGCTGTCCGCGGTGGCTGCCGAACCCGACGATTCCGCCGTCGAGGAACTGGTGGAGCTGTACCGCAACCTCTCGGGCGAGCACCCGGACTGGAGCGAGTACCGACGCGCCATGGTCGCCGACCGGCGAGTTGTCGTGCGGCTGCAGCCGACCTACGCGTACGGCAGCCTTCGATAGTCGGTCGCTCATAGCCCTGTTTCGGATGGTCCGGCCCGTCAGGGGTCCCCCGTGCGAGCGGTTACTCGGGTCGCGGATGGGCGGCCAGCCACTCGGCTTGGCGTCGTTTCGAGACCCTGCACAGCCACGCATCTTCGACCACCTCGGCGAGCTCGGCGTAGCCGAGCTCACCGATCCGACTCGCGCGCACCAGCACGGACAGATGTCCGTCGAAGTGCGGCGTGGTGAAGTACGGCGTCCGCTCGTCTTGCACCATGGCAATCTTGTCCGACTCGTCTGGAACCCAGAAGACGATCACGTCGTGATACCGCTCGCCCGTTTCGGGATCCACCGCGTCCGGACGTGGGTTCCGGAAGAAGATGAAGCTCTTCCCGCCCACCTGGTACACCGGGTTGTCCGATGGCCCATTCTGTACCGTGACGTACGGCATGGCGGTGGCCAGGTCATGGACATCGTCGACGGTGGCGGGTCGGTTCGAGCGCCTCATGTCCGGCAATGTAGCCACTTCCCCGCGACGATGGGTCACCGACCGCGCCGACGACCCGTGATCTAGGTTCGATGCATGATCACCAATGTCTCCTTGCTTACGTTGTTCGTCCTCGACCAGGACGAGTCGAAGGCCTTCTATCTGGACAAGCTTGGCTTCGTCGTGGGGACCGACATCAGTGTGGACGGGTTTCGCTGGGTCACGGTGAAGCACCCCGCGCAGGCCGAGCTGGAGGTTGTGCTGTCGGTGCCGGGTCCGCCGATGGACGACGAGATGGCCGCAGCGATCCGCCGGGCGCTTGCCAACGGCACGATGGGTGGCTTCGGCATGCATACCGACGACTGCCGCAAGGAGTACGACAGGCTGACGGCTGCGGGCGTCGACTTCGTTCAGCCGCCGACGGACCGTCCGTACGGGGTGGAGTCGGTCATGCGTGACAACTCGGGCAACTGGCTCGTCCTGGTGGAACCGCGCCCGTTCAACGCCTCAGACTTCGCCGACCACTGATCCGTCCCGACCCTGCCGAAGCCCTAGGCGGCCAGGATGAACTCGGGATGTGCGTCCGCGGGTCGGGTTCGCGGGGTCCGGCTGTGGGACATGGCGAGCAGGACGACACCGAGGATGAGCAGCAACGCCGCGCGCAGCAGCCCTTCACCAGGTGCGTAACCGTGTGAGTTGTACGCGGCCCGCCAGGCCAGCATGTCGCCGAAAACGCCGACCGGGCCGGCTACCACAATGGTGACCAACAGGATCGACAGCCGGGCACCGCCCCGCCGCCGTGAGGCGATGCTCTCCGCCGCAGTGAACTGCAGTGCAGGTGTGAACGTGATCAACGCCAGCGTCAGCCAGCACAGGTCCGACACCACGTCCACGTGCGAGGCGAGCCGGGAACCGCCGACCTGCCACCACAGGTCCACGATGCTCTGTGCCGAGCAGCCCAGCGCCAACACCCCAACCGCGACCAGCCGCCACGTCGCCGCCGGAGCCAGCAACAGCGGTACGCACCACAACGCGCCCGAGGCGATCATGCCGACCGCCAGCAGCACTGCGGCGACCCGCAGGTCACCGGGCAGCACCGTGAAACCGTCCAGTCCGAGACCATCGGCTCGCCGCGCCGTACAGGCCGCCGCATCCATCGATGTCGGCAGACATACACCCCACCACCGGATGGCCCCGGCGGCGAGAGCCAGCAGCCCGGCGATCAGCACGGCGGCAGCACTGGTGACCCATGGGACGTGCCGGAGTCGTCCGCGCAGCCGAGGGCTGTTCACTGGGATCGGTTCGTCAATGCGCACGTCTCAACCTCCGAGCCGGTTAACGTAGCCCTCAGCATGCCATCCAGATTGGCGGTTTCGATAGGGCTGCGCCCGCGCAGGGCGGATCCGCGCACGGAGCGGATCGGGCCACGGTCCTGCGCGAGTCAAGGATCAGATGTTCGCGCCGTCGGGCGGGACGTCGTGCGGCAGCTCGGCGGCCGGCGTCGTGCCGCTCGCGGCGCCGGGACAGGCGAGGTCCAGCGTGTACGCCGTCATCGAGAGTGAGCCGTAGGCGTAGCCGTCGATGAGCACGTCCGTGCCGGAGTTGCTGGCACCGGCCAGACCGGCGAGGTACAGCAGCGGAAGGAAGTGGTCCGGAGTCGGGACCGCATGGGTGAAGTCGTGGTGTCGATCCAATGCCGGGACCTCGGCGGGGTCGGCCCGCATGGTCTCCTTCACCTGCTCATCGAACCGCTGCGCCCAGTCGTATCCCGTCTCCGGAAGGCTCGACGTCATGCCACGCAGATTGTGCACCACGTTGCCGCTGCCGACGATCAGCACACCGCGTTCGCGCAACGGCGCCAGCTTCGCGCCGAGCTCGAGGTGGTAGTCGAAGTCCTTGTCTGCGTTGATACTCAGCTGCACGACCGGGATGTCGGCCTTCGGAAATGCGTGCAGCAGGACCGACCAGGTGCCGTGGTCGATCCCCCAGCTGTCGACATCGGCGCCGACCCAGGTCGGCTTGACGACATCGCTCACCTCGGCCGCCATCTCCGGCAGTCCCGGTGCGGGGTAGTCGATGTCGAACAGCGGCTGCGGGAACCCGTAGAAGTCGTGGATGGTGCGAGGCTTGGGCATCGCCGTCACAGCGGTGGCGTTGATGTACCAGTGAGCCGACACGACCAAGATGGCACGTGGTCGGGGGACGGATGCGCCCAGGGCGCGCCAGGCCTGGGTATAGCGGTTGTCGTCCAGGGCATTCATGGGGTTGCCGTGCCCGAGGAACGCGGCGGGCATGAGGCCATTCTCTGCAGCTGTGCTCATGGCTTGCCTCCGGAAGGAGTCGAGAATCGACGTGGGCGGATCTGACGGTCCGTTCCGATCCTTGCAGGTATCGCGCCGGGTCTGGCGACCCGGACACGGGCGTGTCAGCATAAGGTCGTGGAACGACGACGGTGGAAAGACCTGTCTGAGGGGCAGCGCGCTGTTGTTGCGGTCCTCGGAGCTGTGCAGGTTGCCCTGCTCGCCGCGGCAGAGTTCGACCTGGCCCGCCGAGCGCCCGATCAGGTACGGGGCCCCAAGGTGGCGTGGCAGCTCGTGTGCCTGATCAACACGATCGGGCCGCTGCTCTACTTCTGGCGCGGCCGGCTGCGACGGTAGTGCGGCCTAGCGGTCCATCAAGGCGTCGACGGCGACGGCGCACGCGGCTGCTATCCGCCAGTCCAGCCCGTCCTCGTGCACCTCGATGCGGTACACATCGCGCACCTTGAACTGACGATCGACCGCGAAAAGGGTTCGCTCCTGCTGGTCGACGAAGTCGAACTGCAACGGAAGCAGCCAGGGCCAGTCGCTGACCATGGACACTACCCGGCGAGCGATGGGACGCCACCGGGTGCGCTCCCGCCCTGTCAGGGTGCCTAGGGGCGTCTCGACGTGGTAGGTCGACCGGAACAAGGAGGCGACCGCGTCCTTGCGCAGGGTCGCCAGCACCTGCCCGTTCGGCTCGACGATGTCGTAGATGCCGACCAGCTCGATGATGTTGCGGGCCTGGAGCGTGAACGCCACAGTCCGGGCGGACTCGTCGGTATAGAAGCTGATCTTCTCCCGCAGCGACAGGCGCTTCTGCTGAGCGAAGGCCAGCGGGGTCTCGCCCGCCCCGTCGATGCGGGCGACGTCGTACCGGTTCTGCATCACCGTGAACCGCTGGCGAAGTTGAAGGGTGTAGCTCATCTGCGGCTCCCGGTCGTGGTGTCTGGGCTGGAGAGGCGGTCAGGGAAGCGTCAGACCCACCGCCTCGACGTCAGTCGAACAGGTCCCCGAACATGTCGCCGATGCCGCCGCCGATGTCTCCGAGGCCATCACCGATGCCTTCGCCGATACTACCGACGCCGTCACCGATGCCGCCGAACATGTCGCCCATCCCGGCGCCCACGCCGCCGAAGACGTTACCCATCCCGCCGAACAGGAAGCTGCCGATCAGCACACCGGACAGCATGTCGCTGCCGCTCCATCGGCTGTAGTAGCCCTGTGCCCAGGGAGCGTACGCCTGACCGCCCTCCCAGTACGGCACCCGCTGGGCGCCCACCTGGACGGTACGAATGTAGGGGTCCGCACCCGCCAGGACCCGTTCCGCGTCGGCGGCACAGGCCGGGATCGATCGGACCGCCCCACCGGGAGGCGCCCAGTCCACGTTCTGGGTGGACGGGCCGTGCGCCGGGTTGAAGAAGCACGGCGGTCGTTTGGCGGGCAGCTTCTGCCCGGCGATCCGGGCCTTCACGCAGGCGACGGCGTACCGGCCGTCCTCCAAGATCTCGGTGACGTGCTTGATCTCCTCGGGCCGACGGACGGCGTCAAGCGACACCTTGGCGTCGTCGTAGGCGTCCAGGGCCCGCTGGTAGTCCTGCTGCATCGCCTCGTCAAGGGCATGGCCAGCCACGTCGGCGTCCAGCCGCTGCAGTTCTTCCCCGAACTTGGTGACGTCCTCGTCGGCAGCGCGCCGCGAGACGGACAGCTGGTTCTCCAGCTCCGCCTGCTCAGCCTGGGCTCGCTGGCGGGATGCGCGTCTGGAGTAGAGCAGCGCACCGCCCCCGAGGGCGAAGAGGAAAATGAGCACGAACAAGCCATCCATATGGTCCAGTGTGCCTGCCCGACCTACCGATCGCGGAACCGACGATGGAGTTCTTAGTCCTTTTTTGGGTCCTCAGGAGGAGATCAGACGTCCACGATCTCGCACAAGGCGGACCCGCTGGTCACTGTTGCACCGACCTCCGCGCTGAGGGCGGTCACCTTGCCGCCTCGGTGAGCGGTCAGCGGCTGCTCCATCTTCATGGCTTCCAGAACGACGATCAGGTCGCCGGTCTCCACCACGTCGCCGTCGGCGACCGCCACCTTGACGATGGTGCCCTGCATCGGCGAGGTGAGGGCGTTGCCCGAGGGTGCCTTCGCGCTGCTGCCGCTGCCACCGCGGCGTACCGGCTTCTTGGCTCGTGCAGCGGCGGCCGGGGCGCTGTTGGCGGCGCCGAGACCGCTCGGGACGACCACCTCCAGCCGCTTGCCGTTGACCTCGACCACCACAGTCGACTTCTCCACCGGTTCTGGCGCGGCTCCGATGGGGCCCTCGTACGGGGCGATCTCGCCGCGGAACTCGGTCTCGATCCAACGGGTGTGCACGCCGAAATGCCCATCCTCCGCGGTGAAGGCCGGATCATTCAGCACTGCCCGGTGAAACGGCACCACTGTCGGCATACCGTCGATCACCAGTTCGGCCAGCGCACGGCGAGACCGAGCCAGTGCCTGTGCGCGGTCCGCACCGGTGATGATGATCTTCGCCACCAGGGAGTCGAAAGTGCCAGGTACGGTCATGCCGGCGACGTAGCCCTCGTCCACCCGGACACCCGGCCCCGCTGGCGGACGCCAGGTCACCAACGTGCCCGGTGCCGGCATGAAGTTACGGCCGGCGTCCTCGGCGTTGATGCGAAACTCAATCGAGTGTCCTCGCACCGGCGGGTCGTCGTAGCCGAGCTGCTCGCCGTCGGCAATCCGGAACATCTCCCGTACCAGGTCCAGGCCGGTGACCTCCTCGGACACGGGGTGCTCGACCTGGAGCCGGGTGTTGACCTCGAGGAAGGAGATCGTTCCGTCCAGGCCGACCAGAAACTCACAAGTGCCGGCGCCGACATAGCCGGCCTCCAGCAGGATCGCCTTGGACGAGCTGTAGAGCTGTTCGACCTGGTCCGGTGTCAGCGACGGCGCCGGCGCCTCCTCGACCAGCTTCTGGTGCCGGCGTTGCAGGGAGCAGTCGCGGGTGGAGACGACCACGACGTTGCCGTGACGGTCGGCCAGGCACTGGGTTTCGACGTGCCGCGGCTTGTCGAGGTAGCGCTCAACGAAGCACTCGCCGCGGCCGAACGCGGTCACGGCCTCACGGGTCGCTGAGTCGAACAGGTGCGAGATTTCGCTCATCTCCCGGGCCACCTTCAGCCCGCGACCGCCGCCGCCGAATGCCGCCTTGATGGCGATCGGCAGGCCGTACTTCTCTGCGAAGGCAGTCACCTCGGCCGCGTCCGCCACCGGATCGGCCGTGCCGGGAACCAGCGGGGCGCCAACCTTCTGCGCGATGTGGCGAGCCTGGACCTTATCGCCGAGGCTCTCGATCGCCGCCGGTGGCGGCCCGATCCAGACCAGCCCCGCGTCCAGGACGGCTTGGGCGAATCGTGAGTTCTCGGCCAGGAAGCCGTAACCAGGGTGAATTGCGTCCGCGCCGCTGCGGGCCGCGACCGCCAGGATCTTCTCCACGTCGAGGTAGGTCTCAGCAGGGCTCGTGCCGCCTAATGCATAAGCATCGTCGGCAAGCTGCACAAAGAGCGCATCGGCGTCAGTGTCCGCGTACACCGCCACGCTTCCAAGGCCCGCGTCGGCAGCCGCCCGGATCACCCGCACTGCGATCTCGCCACGGTTGGCGACCAGCACCTTGCTGATTCCCACTGTTCCTCCCAGACCTGTGCGGTAGACCTTCGGCGCTGAAGTGCACCACCTTGCCGGAGTCTAGAGGCTTCCGCGTTCAGGCGCTGATCGGCCCGGCGGTGTCGCACGAGGATCTGGGCCGCGCGTGCGGCGAGGGTGTTGGCTGGTCCAGGACGAGGAAGTTGACGACCGACGGCGAGCAGGCCGACGACCACCGTGACCCGCGCCCCCACAGCCGGATCGCACTAGGCTGGTCGCGTGCAACCGACTCCTGACACCAAGGACTGGACCTGGACGCTGAGCCGTCGCTGCGACGAGTGCGGCCTGTCGGCCGGGGAGATCGAGGTCGCCGAGCTGCCCGACCGGATCGAGGCCGTCGCCGCAGAATGGGTGCAGATCCTGACGTCCAGCCCCGCGGTGTCGGCGCGCCCGTTCCCCGACGTCTGGTCCCCGCTGGAGTACGGGGCGCATGTCCGCGACGTATGCCGCCTGAGCGATGCCCGGCTGGCTTTGATGCTGGTCGAGGACTACCCGACCTTCGCGTACTGGGACCAAGACGAGACCGCCATCGCCGAGAACTACTTGGAGGCCGATCCCGACGAGGTGGCCGCCGAGCTGGTCGAGGCCGCGGAGTCCTTCATCGCCCGGCTGCAGCCGCTCAGCCCCGCGCAGCTCGAGCGGCGTGGCCGGCGCTCCGACGGTGCCGAGTTCACCGTGACCACGTTCGCTCAGTATTTCTTTCACGACATCTTCCATCACCTCTGGGACGTCACCGGTCAGCAGGAGGTCTGAGCCGTCGCCCTGGCGGGGGTGGCCCGAACTCGGTGGGCCTGGGACGGGAGACCCAAGAGCCGCAGCGGCGGAGCGACCGGCCTACGGTGCGGATGTCAACGACGACAGGAACACCTGAATGAGCGGGAACTTCGAACTCGACGAGGAGCACAACGACTTCCGCGCCGCCGTGGCGGACTTCGCCGCCGAGCGCCTGGCTCCGCATGTGAGTCGCTGGGACGCCGGACACACGCTGCCGCTGGATGCGGTCCGCCAGATGGGGCAGCTCGGCCTGTTCGGCCTGAACGCGCCGCCTGAGTACGGCGGCGCCGGAGACTTCACCAGTCTCTGCGTCGCCATCGAGGAGATCGGCAAGGTCGACCAGTCCCTGGGTATCACGTTGGAGGCGGCGGTCGGGCTGGGGATAGCCCCGATCGCCCGCTTCGGCACCCGCGAGCAGAAGGAGCGTCTGCTGCCGGACCTGATCGCCGGCAGGGCGTTGGCGGGCTTCGGACTGACTGAGCCGGAGGCTGGCTCTGATGCCGGCGCTACCAGGACGACCGCGGTGCTGGAGGACGGCGCATGGGTGATCAACGGCTCCAAGCAGTTCATCACCAACTCCGGCACCGCTATCACCTCGGTCGTGACGATCACCGCGCGTACCGGCACCCGGCCCGACGGCACAGCCGAGATCTCGGCGATCCTCGTTCCGGCGGGAGCACCCGGATTCGGCGTGGGCCCCGCCTACGACAAGCTGGGCTGGCACGCCTCGGACACGCACCCGCTCACCTTCGATCACGTGCGGCTCGGCCCCGACGCCTTGCTGGGTGAGCGCGGTCGGGGCTTTGCGGAGCTGCTCGCCGTCCTCGACTCGGGCAGGGTTGCGATCGCGGCACTAGCGCTCGGCTGCATCCGCGCCTGTGTGGAGATGTCGACCCGGTACGCGCTGGAGCGCACCAGCTTCGGAGCTCCTATCGGCCGCCGGCAGGGCGTCGCGTTCCAGATCGCCGACCTCGACGTGATGGCGCATACTGCCCACCTGCTCGTCTACTCCGCGGCCGCGATGAAGGACCGCGGGTCTGATCATGCGGCCTTCCGCCGGGCGGCCGCGATCGCGAAGGTCTACGCCACCGAGTCAGCCGTCACCGCGACCCGGATCGCGACTCAGATCTTCGGCGGGTACGGGTTTATGGAGGAGTATCCGGTGGCCCGGTTCTACCGGGACGCCAAGGTGCTCGAGATCGGCGAGGGCACCTCGGAGGTGCAGCGTCTGCTGATCGCCCGTGCGCTCGGTCTGCCGGTCGAGTGAGCGCTCCATCCGCAGGGCAGGATGTGCCCATGACTGATGCTGCCCCCCAGATGAGCGGCGGTACGGCGGCGGCCATCCGCGCCGCGCGGCAGCGCACCCTGCAGCCAAGCGAGCGCGCGGCGGCCAAGCTTCGGGCGCAGGGGAAGCTGTTCGCTCGCGAGCGGATCGCTGAGCTGTTCGATCCGGACACCTTCGTGGAGGACGGCCAGCTCGCCAACGCGCTGGCCGACGGCCTGCCGGCCGACGCAGTGGTAACCGGTCGGGGTCTGGTGGATCGACGTCCCGCGCTCGTGGTGGCGAACGACCCCAGTGTAAAAGCCGGCTCCTGGGGTGCCAGGACGGTGGAGAAGATCATCCGCGTGACCGAGGTGGCGCTCCGCGACGAGCTTCCGATCTTCTGGTTCATCGACTCCGCGGGGGCTCGGATCACCGATCAGGTCGACCTGTTTCCGGGGCGACGGGGCGCGGGCCGGATCTTCCGCAACCAGGTAGCTCTATCGGGCAAGGTTCCGCAGATCTGCTGCCTTTTCGGGCCCAGCGCCGCGGGCGGTGCGTACATCCCGTCCTTTTGCGACCTGGTGATCATGGTCGAGGCGAACGCGTCGATGTATCTGGGCTCCCCGCGGATGGCGGAGATGGTGGTCGGGGAGAAGGTGACGCTGGAGGAGATGGGCGGTGCGCGGATGCATGCCACGGTCTCTGGCTGCGGCGACCAGCTCGCCGCGGACGACTCGGACGCCATCGAGCAGGCGAAACAGTACTTCTCGTACCTGCCGGGAAGCTGGCGCTGCGCCCCACCGCGGTACGACCCGTCCCCAGCCGCTCGGCCCTTCACCGAGGCCCTCGTGCCGACGGACGAGTCAGCGGGGTACGACATCACCACGGTGATCGAGGCGGTGGTGGACGGCGGCTCGTTCCTGGAGCTCAAACCGCTGTTCGCGCCCGAGGTGGTGACCGGGCTCGCGCTGCTGGACGGGCAGCCGATCGGGATCGTGGCGAACCAGCCCGCCGTCAAGGGCGGCGTGTTGTTCGTCGACTCGGCCGACAAGGCGGCGCGCTTCATCTGGCTGTGCGACGCCTTCAACCTGCCGCTGCTGTACCTGGCGGACGTCCCAGGCTTCATGATCGGCAGTGAGGTGGAGCGGCACGGGATCATCCGACACGGCGCCAAGATGATCACCGCCGTCGCGGAGGCTACCGTACCCACGGTGTCGCTGATCGTGCGGAAGGCGTACGGCGCCGGTCTCTATGCCATGGCCGGACCCGGCTTCGGTCCGGATGCCTGTCTGGCCCTGCCGACGGCCAAGATTGCGGTGATGGGACCGGAAGCCGCGGTCAACGCCGTTTTCGCCAACAAGATCGCCGCAATCGAGGACGCCGACGAGCGGGCGGCCTACGTGCGTGACCGCGAGCGGGAGTATGAGCTCAACATCGACATTCTTCGGTTGGCGAGCGAGCTGATCGTCGATGGCATCGTCGAACCTGCGCAGGTACGTGGCGAGCTGATCGCCCGGTTTGCGGCCGCCGCGAGCAAGGACCGGCACTTCAGCACCCGTCGACATGGTATCCCGCCGGTCTGAACCCGACCTCTGGTCAACCCGGCCGACCCGGATGGGTCCAGCGGGGCGTCCGCATATCTCCCATCCAGCCGCACACCTCCTACGGTGTGCGCCGGCGTGGGAAGTATGCGGATTCTCCACAGATCGGATTCGGGCTGACCACCCGGGTGCTGTGAGGTGCTTCGGTGGTGCGATGGATGAGGGTTTCGTCGTACGCCTGTGCCGGGATCTCCACGAGGAGGGGTACGGGGCCGCAGAGGTTGCGAAGCTGGTCGCCTCCGGGCAGCTCAAACGGATCCGCCGGGGAGGCTACGCCGCGAAGGCTGCCTCGAACGCCGTCGAGCTGCACCGTCAGCTGATTGCCGCGACCGTGCCGATGTGGCGAGCGACGCCTGCGTGAGCCACATTTCCGCCGCGGTCGTACACGGCCTGCCGTCGTGGCCCGACTTGTTGTCCCGAGTGCATGTCATTCGGTCCCGGCACGGCGGTGGCCGGCGTGGGACCGTCGTCCATGTACATCCTGGGCGCCTCGAGGTCGGCGACGTCGTCGCGCTGGAGGACCTCCGGCTGACCAGCATCGCTCGGAGCGTCGCTGACTGTGCTCGTACCGTGTCCTACATCCGTGCCGTGGCCATTGGCGACGCGGCGCTCCGCATCGGTCTGAACCGATCAGACCTGGCCGACTGCCTCGGTCGCACGGCCGGCTGCCGAGGGGCGGGGCAGGCGCGGCGGGTGGCATCCTTCATCGACCGAGGCGGGGAAAGCGTCGGCGAGTCCTTCAGCCGGATCCTGCTGCATAGGGCCGGCCTGCCGGTCCCTCGACTGCAGTTCGATGTGCGCGACGGCGCCGGGGTCACGGTGGCGCGAGCCGACTTCTGCTGGCAGGAGCAGCGGACGCTCGGCGAGTTCGACGGCAGGGTGAAGTACGGCCGACTGCTGAAACCGGGTGAGAGCCCTGGAGACGTCGTGTTCCGGGAGAAGGTACGTGAGGACATGGTCCGCGACCTCGGCTGGGAGGTGGTTCGTTGGACCTGGGACGACCTGGACCGCCCCGCCGTACTCGCTGAACGCCCTTCTCCGCGCATTCGCTCGCGGCCAGCGTCGCTGAGGCCACACGGGCGCTCGGCCGGCTCGGGAGGTTCGCCGCACCCAGGGGACGGATGGCCGGCGCACATCTCCGATCCAGCCGCACATCTCCGATCCAGCCGCACACCTTGCGGGGTGTGCGCGAGCGTGGGGGGTGTGCGAGGAGCGGAACCGTCCGCGCCGCGGGGCGCGTGGGTGCTCAGCCGACGTCGGAGAAGTGCTCCACCCGGGGCGGGCCGGCGAAGTACGGGCTGATGGCGGCTCGCCAGCTGCGAAACCGGTCGGTCTGGCGGAAGTTCCGCTCATGTGCCACGACGGAGTCCCATTCGACCAGCAGGACGAACCTGTTGGGCGACTCGATGCCGCGGGTCATCCGGACCGATCTGCACCCGTCGGCGCCGCTCAGGACATCACGTATGCCGAGATACGCCGACTCGAAGCCGTCGGAGTCGGTGACGTCGAAGAGGGCCACTTCAAGAACCATGAGTTTCCGATCGTAGGGAGATGATGGAGACCTCAGATCGGCAGTCGGCGAAACAGCGTACGGGGTACGTGCCGAAGTCCCGACATCACGAAACGCATCTGCGCCGGTACCCAGATGATCTCCCGCTTCTCCTTCACCGCCGTCACGATCGCGTCGGCCACCTCTGCGGGGGTCACCGCCAACGGGGCGGGCGGCAACCCCTGCGTCATCTTGGACTTCACGAAGCCTGGCCGCACCACCAGCACCCGTACGCCGGTGGGGCGGAGCGCCTCTCCCAGCCCGAGATAGAACCCGTCCAGCCCAGCCTTGGTGGATCCGTAGACGAAGTTCGAGCGGCGTACCCGCTCGCCAGCCACGCTGGACAGCGCCACGATCCGGCCGTGGGACTGCGCCTTCATCCGGTTGGACAGCAGCACTCCCAGATGCAGCGGTGCGACGTAGTTCACCTCGGCCAGCTCGATCAGATGCTGCGGATCCGACCATGCCCGCTCCGCGTCCCCGAGCAAGCCGAAGGCAACCACCGCGATGTCGATGTCACCGCCGGCGAAGGCCTGCTCGATCGCGGCCTCCCTGGATCCGGCGTCAACAGCCTCCAGGTCGACCTCCTCGACGGTGCAGCCGATCCCGGTCAGCTCCGCGGCCGCGGCGGTCCGGCGCTCGCTCGGTCGGGCCGCCAGCAGCACCCGCAGCGGTCGGACCTCGGCATACCGTCGAGCGACCGCAAGCGCGATATCGGAGGTACCGCCGAGGAGCAGCAGCGACTGGGGTGCGCCGAGGGCGTCGATCATGGTTCTCCTTTCTCGATGCCGCCCGAGTCCCGGGCGGCTGGATGGCTGGTTGGCCGGTCAGCGCAGCTGCAGGCGTCGGGCCAGGTCGGAGTTGAACAGACCGTCGGGGTCAACCTGCCGACGGATGGCGAGGAACTCGTCCACCCGCGGATACATCTGCCGAAATGTCGACGCGCTCATTCGGGAATCTTTGGCCAGATACACCCGACCGCCCGCGGCCACGACCAGCTCGTCAAGGGTGTTGCACAGGGTGTCCAGGCCCTCCTCGATCGGCAGGTCGACCGTCAGCGTCCATCCGGGCATCGGGAACGACAGGGGAGCCTGGTTGCCCTCGCCGAAGCGCTTCAACACGTTCAGGCAGGACACGTGGTCCGACCTCACAATCAGCTCGAAGCACCGGCGAAACGTCTCATGCTCACTGAACGGGACCACGAACTGGTACTGCAGAAACCCATGCGGCCCGTACAGCCGGTTCCACTCGGCCACCACGTCGAGCGGGTGAAAGAACGCGGTGATGTTCTGCAGCTCGCCAACCTTGTACTTGGGCGCCTTGTAGTACCACGCCGTGCTGAACGCCTTCGCGGTCGCCTTGTTCACCATCTTGTTCGGGAAGACCTCCGGGATGGTCCCCAGCGAGGGCGCGACGAACTGCAACGGGTCGCGGCGCAGCTTGGGGGTCAGGTCCTGCAGCCGGGCCTTGTTGCCGCGCGTCAGGACCGCCCGGCCCATGTTCTTGCCCCGGCTGACGGCGTCGAACCAGGCCACCGAGTAGGTGTACGCGTCGTCGCCGTCGCTCATCCGCGCCATCAGCGTGTCCAGGTTCTGGCAGCGCTCGGTATCCACCAGGAAGTACGCGGTCTCGGTGCGCTGGAGAGCCAAGGTGGCGCCGAGCACAACGCCGGTCAGACCCATCCCGCCGATGGTCGCCCAGAACAGTGGCGCGGTGTCGCCGGTCGGCGTCAGCGTCTGCACCTCCCCGTTGGCGCGGAGCAGCTCCAGCGAGACCACGTGGTTGCCGAAGCTGCCATCGACGTGATGGTTCTTGCCGTGCACATCGGCGGCGATGGCGCCCCCGACAGTCACCTGACGGGTGCCGGGCAGCACCGGTACCCACAGCCGGAACGGCAGCAGGGTGCGCATCAAGGAGTCCAGGCTGACGCCCGCCTGCACCTGTACGGTCGGTGGCTCGCTCTCGGCGTCGACCGACAGCACCCGGTTCAACTTGGTGAGGTCGAGGGCGGTCCCGCCGGCGTTCTGCGCAGCGTCCCCGTAGCTGCGCCCCAGGCCGCGGGGCACAACCCCCCGACCGGACCGCTCAGCCGAGCGCAGCGCGGAGACCGCGCCGGAGATCGACTCGATCTGGGTGAGGTGCGCGCTGGTCGACGAGGCCCGGCCCCAGCCCTGCAGCGGGACCATCGGCTGCTCCTCCGGCATCGACGGGGTGATCTTGGTTTCCTCGTACGGGAAGTCGTCGCTCAACCGAACACCGCAATCGAGATCAACACCAGCCACACCAATCCAATCCCTTGCAGCACATGGTCATGCAAGACGACATCTTCGGGTTCACCAGCGGCTCCAGCATCCACCTCCAACGCGTACTGCAACAACCCGAGGGTGAAGGGAGCTATCGACAACGCCGTCCATGGCACGCCGAACGCGGGCTCGGACGCGTTCTCGAACGCCCACAGGCTGTAGGAGATCAGCACCATCGCGGCCGCTAGCATCCAGGCGAACCGGAGGTAGGACTGCGAGTACCGGCCGAGCGACCGCCGGGTGCCGGCGTCGACGCCGATGTCCTTGTGCTCGGAGTATCGCTTGCCGGCCACCATGAACAGCGAGCCGAAGGAGGCCACCAGCAAGAACCACTGACTCAACGGGATGTCACTGGCGACACCGCCGGCGATGGCGCGGAGCAGGAACCCGCTGGAGACCATGGCGAGGTCGACGACGGGAAGGTGCTTGAGGACCATCGAGTAGACGATCTGGAGCGCCAGGTAGACCGCGAGCGTGATGCCGAGGCCCATCGTGGTGAGGAAACCCAGGGCCAGACCGGCCGCGCCGGTGACGGCGGCCAGCACGAGGGCCGCGCCGGGACTGATCTCGTTCGCGGCGATCGGGCGCAGCCGCTTGCGCGGATGTAGCCGGTCCTCCTCCACGTCGTGGACGTCGTTGATCAGATAGACGCACGCGCTCACCAGACAGAACGCGACAAACGCCCGGACCGCACCCAGCAAGACGGCTGTGTTGAAAAGCTCACCGGCGGCCAGCGGCGCGGCCAGCACGAGAACGTTCTTGACCCACTGATGGGGCCGCATCGCACGCACGGCGGCCGGGACTCTGGTCTGTCGGAGGGTGAGCTGGTTCGGTTCGGACATCTCGGGTCGACCTTAGCCGCCCGGTTCGGCCGGTACCCAATTCCGGACCCGGGTCGGCGCGTCCGGCCCAGCGGTTCGGAGACGAGCCGGCCTGCACACTCCCCGCTGCCCACGCCCCGCGCCCGGGCCTTCGAGCGTGCCGCAGGGAACTACGTTTGACCCGTGCGTGTACCCAGATCTCGGTCGGCGGCCGCCGCCAGGCTGGTCGGTCTTCTCGGGCTGGTCGGTGTTCTCGGGCTGCTCGGTCTGGTCGGTCTGGTCGGTCTCGTCGGACTGGCCGGCTGCGGTACCAGCGCGCAGCTGCCTGCTGACTTGCCCACGCCGGACCGGGGGAGCGCACCGCCACCTGCGCCGGACTCCACCCCGGTCCCGGTTCGAGTACCCGAGGATGGGATCACCTTGGCCTCGCTGGGATTCGAGCACGGCCCGATCGGCAGTTTCTCGCTGCCCAGGTCGGCGGTGATCTCCACCCGAGTGGATCAGCCGAACGCTGTCACGGTGGTCCTCAGTGCCCCTTCGACGAGCGCCATTGCACGTTATCTGAGCCGAGCGCTACCGCTCACCGGTTACCGAGTCACCGCAGCGACCCCATCGGCAACAGCCATCATCTTCACCGGCTACGGCTGGGAGGGCTCGTTCACCGGCACAGCTCAGACCGCGGCGATCGCGCTGCGCCGGTGAGGACGGGCCCGATGATGCTGGTCGGCCGCGCCGAGCTGAGGGAACGCTCACGGCTGCTGGGGCCCGCCTTCGTGGCGGCCGTCGCCTACGTCGATCCCGGCAACGTGGCGACCAACACTGCGGCCGGCGCCACCTACGGCTACCTGCTGCTGTGGGTCCTGGTCGGTGCCACCATGATGGCCGGCCTGGTGCAATACCTGTCGGCCAAGGTCGGCTGGCTGACCGGTGAATCCCTTCCGGCCCTGGTTGGCGACCGGAACCGCCGCTTCGTCCGGCTCGCTTACTGGGTGCAGGCCGAGCTGGTCGCGGTGGCGACCGACATCGCCGAGATTGTCGGCGGAGCTGTGGCGCTGCAGCTGCTCTTCGGACTGCCCACCGTGGTGGGCGCCCTGATCACCACCGCAGTCTCCACCAGCCTGCTGCTCGTGCAGGACCGGCGCGGCCAACGTACCTTCGAAGCGGTGATCACCGGCTTGCTGGCGATCGTCAGCATCGGCTTCCTGTCCGGACTCGTGCTGGCCCCGCCCGACCCCAGCCAGGCGACCGCCGGACTGGTCCCGCGGCTTGCCGGTGCCGACAGTGCACTGCTGGCCGTCGGCATGCTCGGGGCGACGGTGATGCCGCACGCGGTCTACCTCCACTCGGCGCTGGTCCGAGACCGTCACGGGAAAGCCGACAAGTCCTGCGCACGACCCACCCTGCGGGGGATTCGGCTCGACGTCACGCTGGCGATGATCGTTGCCGGGGCGGTCAACATCGGCATGCTGCTGCTGGCCGCCAGCACCCTGTTCGGTCTGGAGATCGCCAATCTCCAGGATGCGCACGCCGGTGTCCAGACGCAGCTAGGCAACCTGATCGGCGCAACCTTCGCCCTCGGACTGCTCGCATCGGGCCTTGCCTCCACCTCCGTCGGCGGATACGCCGGGGCGGTGATCATGGCCGGACTGCTGCACCGGCGGATCCCGCTGATCTGGCGACGCATCCTCACCGCAGTCCCGGCGCTGGTGCTGTTGGCGCTGGGCATGGACCCGACCCGGCTGCTAATCCTGTCGCAGGTGACCCTGTCCTTCGGCATCCCCTTCGCACTGGTCCCGCTGGTGCGGATCGCGCGCGACCGTCGGCTCATGCGGCTGGTGCCCACCCACCGGGGCACCATTGTGAGCGCCTGGGCCGTGGTCGGGATCGTGGTCACGCTGAACCTGGTGCTGATCGTGCTGACCGTTGCGGAGGCCTGAGGGCCTGGCGATGTCACCCGTTCGTCAGGCCTGACGGGTCAGGCGTGATTCGTCCGGTGAGATCTGTTCGGCCGGGTCGTTCTCGGTGTGCACCCACAGCCTGGGCCAGGCCACACCGAGGTCGGCCAGCATGGTGCGGACCAGCGGCAGGCTGATCCCGACCACGTTGTGGTGATCACCCTCGATGCGGGAGACGAACGGCCCGCCAAGCCCGTCCACGGTGAAGCCGCCGGCCACCTGCAGCGGCTCGCCGGTGGCGACGTACGCCTCCACCTCGGCATCGCTGAGGTGGGCGAAGTGCACCACGGTGGATGCCGTCTCGCTCCTCGCGGACCGGCGGGCGTGGTCGATCAGCATGACGTGGTGCCCGGTGTGCAGCACACCCGACCGGCCACGCATCCGGTACCAGCGCTCGACCGCAGTCTGGGGAGTTCCCGGCTTGCCGTGGACTTGACCGTCAAGCTCGAGTACGGAGTCGCAGCCGATCACCACCGTGAGGGCTGAGCCGGGGGCCAGCTGCTCGGCCACGGTCTCCGCCTTGAGCGTGGCCAGCGCTTGCGCCAGTCCCGCGGCGGTCGGAGCCGCTACCGCGCCCTCGTCAACCCCGGAGACCGTCTGCTCGGGGTTCAACCCAGCCTGTCGCAGGGTCGCCAGGCGTGCCGGCGAAGCCGAGGCCAGCACCAGCCGGATCGTTGTCATGGCGTTCTCCTGGCGCGATCGGGCGTCACAGCCGGGCCAACGCGCGCCGCAGCGGGTCGAGGCCGAGCGGGCCGAGGTTGAGCGCGGCGGCATGGAAGCGTCGCAGGTCGAAGTCGGCGCCTTTGCGGGCACGGGCCTCCTCGCGGGCGGCAAGCCAGATCCGTTCGCCAATCTTGTACGACGGCGCCTGGCCGGGCCAGCCGAGATAGCGGTCCAGCTCGAACCGCAGCGTCTGTTCATCCAGGGAGCAGTTGGCCGTCAAGAACTCGAAGCCTGCCGCCGGTGTCCACCGCTCGCCCGGGCGGAAGCCCCACGCATTGTCGGCGGGGATCTTCAGCTGCAGGTGCATGCCGATGTCGATGATCACCCGGATGGCCCGGAAGGCTTGGGAGTCCAGCATGCCCATCTTGTCGCCAGGGTCGTCGAGATACCCGAGGTCGTCCATCAGCCTCTCGGCGTAGAGCGCCCAGCCCTCGCCGTGTCCTGCGACGAAGCACAGCTGCCGCTGCCACCGGTTCAGCAGGTCCTTGCGGTACGCGTTCTGGGCAATCTGCAGATGATGCCCGGGCACCCCCTCGTGGTAGACGACGGTGACCTCCTTCCAGGTGTGGAAGTCCTCGATGCCCTCAGGCACCGCCCACCACATCGCTCCCGGTCTGGAGAAGTCCTCCGTCGGCGGCCGGTAGTAGATGGCACCCTCATGGGTTGGCGCCAGGCAGCAGTCGATCTTCTTGATGGGGTCGGGGATGTCGAAGTGCTTGCCGGCAAGCTCCTCGACGGCCTGGTCGGCGAGCCGCTGCATCCAGTCCCGGAAGTTTTCCGCACCGTGGATCCGTCGAGCGTCGTCGGCGTCCAAGGCCGCACAGGCCTGTGCGATGTCGTCGCTGCCGACCAGCTCGCGGGCGATCGTACGCTGGTCGTCCTGGATCCGCCGGAGCTCGTCCCAGCCCCAGGCGTAGGTCTCCTCCAGGTCAATCGTGGCGCCCAGGGACTCACGCGAGTTCAGCGCGTAGCGCTCCGCGCCGACAGCGTCCAGGCTGGGCGCCAGCGGTGCAAGCTCGTCGGTCAGGAAGCGGCCGAAGGCGGCGAACTGCTCCCTGGCGCTGTCGGCGGCTGCCCCGACCGCACGGTGCACGGTCTCGGGCATCTCGGCCGGGACGCGGTCCCGCATTCCGGCGAAGTAGTCGTCGCTGCCGGTCTCACCACACCAGTCCTTGATCTGGTCCGCGGTGCCCGTCACCTGTCGGACGGCCGAGATGTTCCCGGCGTCGGCCTCCGCCAGCAAGCGGCGACGGGTCTGCTGCAGCGGGTCGCCGATGGTCCGCAGCCGGGTCGCGATGTTGTGCCAGGCTTCAGCAGTGGCGGTCGGCATCAGGTCGAGGATTGACAGGATCTGCTGCGCTGTGCCCACCGCGACGCTGACCCTGCTTGTAGTGACGTGGGCGTCGTAGAGCTCGTCCTCCAGGCCGAGGCGCTCCAGCATGGACTCCTTGGCGACGTTCTCGCGCTGGTCGCAGGGCCGAGCGCCGTGCAGTTCCACGATCGTCTTCCGGACGTGGGCGATGTGGTCCGCCATGCCGTCCACCGAGTAGTCGCTCCAGAGATGGTCCGAGCCAGGAAGTCCCAGCGAGGTGGCCAGCTCCGGATAGCGTGCCGCGCACTCCTCCACGTAGCGTTCCGCGATGGAGTCCACCGCACGGGTCTGGTCCGGCGCGGTAACCAGGTGGTGGGTCACCGGGTCAGACTAACGTCCGGGTCACGAAGACTCAGAGGCTCCCGCGACCGGATGCCCGCCACACCCCTGGACCCGGCTGAAGAGGAACGCGCAGGCTGCGCCAGTAGGCCGACCAGCCGAAGTCGCCGCGCGGAGTGCCCGGCTCAGGCGCAGCTGCGGAGGCGGCTCGAAGCACCGCGACCAGGGCAGCGAGCTCCTCGTCGGTGGGTGAGCCCTTCACTACCGAGAAACTCGGCCGCGCCGGCTGGTCGTGGTCGGTCACAGCGGGATGTTCCCGTGCTTCTTCGGCGGCAGCGTCTCGCGCTTGGTCCGGAGCAGCCGCAGTGCCCGGGTGATCTCCACCCGGGTCTCGTGCGGGCTGATGACGGCGTCGACGAAGCCGCGCTCGGCGGCGATGTAGGGGTTCGCGAGCTCGTCGTCGTACTCGGTGATGAGCTTTGCCCGACGCTCCTCCGGGTTCGGCGACTTCGCCAGCTCCTTGCGGTACAAGATGTTCACCGCGCCCTGCGCTCCCATCACCGCAATCTGCGCGGTCGGCCACGCCAGGTTGAGGTCCGCGCCGAGATGCTTCGACCCCATCACGTCGTACGCTCCGCCGTAGGCCTTCCGGGTGATCACCGTCACGAGCGGCACCGTCGCCTCTGCGTAGGCGTAGATCAACTTCGCCCCGCGTCGGATGATGCCGCTCCACTCCTGGTCGGTGCCCGGGAGGAAGCCGGGGACGTCCACGAAGGTGAGCACCGGGATGTTGAAGGCGTCGCAGGTTCGGACGAACCGGGCGGCCTTCTCGGAGGCGTCGATGTCGAGACAGCCCGCGAAGTGCAGCGGCTGGTTCGCGACGATGCCGACGCTGCGCCCGTCGATCCGACCGAAGCCGATCACCACGTTCGGGGCGAACAGCGCCTGCACCTCAAGGAAGTCGCCGTCGTCGAGCACGCGGGAGATCACCTCGTGCATGTCGTACGGCTGGTTGGGGGAGTCCGGGATCAGCGTGTCCAGATCGCGGTCGACGTCGCTGGGCGTCAGGTCGTTCTCGATCTCGAACGTGGGTGGGTCCTCGAGGTTGTTCTGCGGCAGGAAGCTCACCAGCGTCTTGACGTACTCGATGGCATCCTCCTCGTCCGCTGCGAGGTAGTGCGCGTTGCCGGACTTGGTGTTGTGGGCCCGGCCACCGCCGAGCTCTTCCATGGTGACGTCCTCACCGGTGACGGCCTTGATCACCTCGGGTCCGGTGATGAACATCTGCGAGGTCTGGTCGACCATGACGATGAAGTCGGTCAGCGCGGGGGAGTAGACGTGCCCGCCGGCGGCGGCGCCCATGATCAACGAGATCTGCGGGATGACGCCGGAGGCATGCGTGTTGCGCCGGAAGATCTCCCCGTACAGGCCAAGCGACACGACGCCCTCCTGAATCCGAGCGCCGCCACCTTCGTTCAGGCCGATCAACGGGCAACCGGTCTTGAGGGCGAAGTCGATGATCTTGACGATCTTCTCGCCATAGACCTGACCCAGGCTGCCGCCGAACACGGTGACGTCCTGGCTGAAGACGCAGACGGGGCGCGAGTCGATGGTGCCGAACCCGGTCACCACCCCGTCGCCATAGGGTCTCTTCTTCTCCATCCCGAACGCGGTGGAGCGGTGCCGGGCGAACTCGTCCAGCTCGATGAACGACCCCGGGTCGAGCAGCAGTTCGATCCGCTCCCGCGCTGTCTTCTTCCCTCTCGCGTGCTGCTTCTCCACCGCTGCCCGCGAGCCGGCATGCACGGCCTCGTCGATGCGGCGATCGAGGTCGGCGAGCTTGCCCGCGGTGGTGTGGATGTCGAGGTCCATAGGTCAGCACCCTAGTCACTTAGTTCCCAGGCTGCCCACAACCCCGGAGTAATGTCTGACCGGTGTCTGCATCCGACCCGCTTGACGTCCACCGCATGCGCGAGCAGCTACTGATCCCCGGAGCGCTGTGGCAGACGATCGACGTGGTCGCCGAGACGGGATCGACCAACGCCGACCTGGCCCGCCGCGCCCGGCAGGATGGCATTGCGGGGTCGGTCCTGGTCACCGATTACCAGCACGCCGGTCGCGGCCGGCTGGGGCGGAGCTGGAGCGCACCGCCCGGATCCTCGGTCGCGATGTCGGTCGTGCTCCGACCCGCCGGTATCTCGAGCACCCGCTGGACCTGGTTGCCGCTGCTGGCCGGGCTGGCGGTGGTGGAGGCACTGCGTCGGGCTGCCGATGCTCCCGCGGTGTTGAAGTGGCCGAACGACGTGCTGGTGGGGGAGAAGAAGATCTGCGGGATCCTGGCCGAGCGCGTGGATACCCCGCACGGACCCGCCTGCGTCATCGGTATCGGTCTCAACGTGCACCTCAGCGAGGCGCAGCTGCCGGTGCCGACAGCGACCTCCCTGGAGCTGTTCCGCCCTGGCCGGGTGCCGCAGCGCACCACGCTGATCGTCACTATCCTGCGTGCCCTGGAACTGCTGGTCAGCTCCTGGGAGACCAGTGACGACGACGAGGCCTTCGCCTCCTCCTACATCGATCGGTGTGACACGATCGGTCGCCGAGTGCGGGTCATCCTCTCCTCGGACAAGGAGGTCGAGGGGACGGCGGAGGCCATCGACCCTGCTGGTCGGCTGGTCGTACGGACGGCCACCGGTACCCAGACGTTCGGCGCCGGTGACGTCGTCCACCTGCGCTGACTTCCGAATCGGGCTGCAGCTGCGCAGCCGTGTGCCAGCATGGACGCCATGGGGTTCCCGGCCAGGCTGCTCGGTGCCGACGAGTACGTGGTGGCGCACCTGCGTACGCATGGAAAAGCGCTCATCCTGCCGGCCTGCGGCCTCATCCTGGCCGGCGGCCTGACCGGAGCCGGCGCAGCCCTGGTCCCCAGCGGATACCGGCCCGGGGCGCAGTACGTGGTCGCCGGCTTCGGCGGCCTGCTGGCGATCTGGTGGGCTCTGATGCCGTTTCTGCGGTGGCGGACCACCACGTACACGATCACCAACCATCGGCTGATCTCCCGGCGCGGCGTCCTGAGTCGAGCCGGCAAGGAGCTGCCGCTGGTGCACGTTGTCCACGTCTCCTACGACCGCAGCCTGTCCGACCGGATGCTCGGATGCGGGACCTTGTACATCCGAACCGTCGGTGACGGCGTTCCGGTGGTGCTGCCCGATGTGCCCGACGTTGAGGAGGTCCATCGGGAGATGACCAGTCTGCTGTTCGGGTCCGCCGAGCACACCCCACGTCTGGGTTCCGACCTCGACGGTCACGCCGGCTACAACCAGTCGGCGGCCGGTCGGTGACCGTACGGGTCGAGCACCCGGCGGCGTTCGTCGCCGAGCTGGTGATGGATCGACCCGAGGCTCTGAACGCGATCTCGACGCAGCAAGCGGCCGCGCTCGCGAACGCATGTCACCGGGTCGCCGGCGACGAGTCGGTCCGAGTGGCGGTGCTCGCCAGTGCGCTGCCGCGGGCGTTCTGTGTGGGTGCGGATCTGAAGGAGCGGCTGCACGCCACCAACGAGGAGCTGCTGGCCCAGCGCCCCGCCTTCCGCGGCGCCTTCGCCGCGCTGCTTGGACTTCCGATGCCGGTACTGGCAGCGGTGGACGGCTTCGCCCTCGGCGGCGGTTGTGAGCTTGCGCTGTCCTGCGACCTGGTGGTGGGCTCGGAAACCGCGACCTTCGGGCTGCCGGAGGTCGGTCTTGGACTGGTCCCAGGCTGCGGCGGGACGCAGCTGCTGCCGCGGCGGGTGGGCGCGCCACGGGCGGCCGAGCTGATCTTCACCGGTCGCCGGGTTACCGGCGCCGAAGCGGCGCGGATAGGCATGGTCGATCGGCTGGTTCCGCCCGGGCAAGCCCGTGCCGCCACGCTCGCCTGGGCCGTCCAGATCGCGGCTGGGTCGCCGGTGGCGCTGCGGAACGCGAAGCAGGCGCTTCGCGACGGCTACCGTCGGCCGCTGGCAGAAGCGCTGGAGATAGAGGACGCCGCCTGGCACCGCGCCGCCGTGTCAGCCGACCGGGTGGAGGGGATCGCCGCATTCAACGAGAAGCGGCCGGCCCGCTGGCCGGATCCTGCGCCACCGTCGCAGTCTGACCGGTGAACACGAACCGCCGGTAGGACCAGAACCGAAAGAGCGTGCCCAGGCCGAGGCCGATGACATTGCCGGACAAGTTGTCGGCGAGCGGCGAGGTCAGGCCGAGCAGGTAGTGGCTGACAGCCAGACAGAGGGCGCCGATCGCGATGGCGATGGCGTTCAGCACGACGAAGATCGGCAGTTCCCGGCTCACCCGGCCCTTCTCCTGGTGGTGGTAGGTCCAGTACCGGTTGCCGAGGTACGTCACCACCGTGGCCACCGCGATGGCGATCACCTGAGCGGTGATCGGCTTGTTCTCGAGCACGCCGGAGTAGTTGGGGCCCGCGTAGCGCAGCAGGTTGAAGACAACGATCTGCACGCCCACTCCGGTCAGTCCCACTATCGCGAACTTGGTCGCCTCCGGTCCCAGATGCCGAAGACGGTCCACCCAGCGGGCGACGGATGAGGACTCGGCAGGCATGACAGCGCCCACAGTACCGGCCGAGGCCGGCCGAACCGGCGCCGCGAGCCGGTCGCTGGCGGTCGGCGATCGACTAGGCTCGTGCCCCGTGACTGCAGCACGGCCCTTCGTAGTGGGCATCATCGGCGGCGGCCAGCTGGCGCGGATGATGCACGCCGCCTCGATCGGCCTGGGCATTCAGGTCCGGCTGCTGGCGGAGGGCCCCGAGGTGTCCGCGGCCACCGTGGTGCATGACGTCACCGTGGGCGACTACACAGACCCCGCGACGGTGCGCGACTTCGCCGCCCGCTGCGACGTGGTCACCTTCGATCATGAGCACGTCCCCACCGGTCTGCTCCGACAGCTGCAAGCGACGGGCATCGCCGTCCGGCCTGGGCCGGAGGCGCTGATTCATGCCCAGGACAAGGCGGTCATGCGTGACCGGCTCGCCGCCTTCGGCGCCCCGTGCCCGGCCAGCCGGGTGGTCAGCGGTGCCGAGCAGCTGGTGGCCTTCGGAGCGGAGCAGGGCTGGCCCCTGATCGCCAAGACGACCCGCGGCGGCTACGACGGCAAGGGGGTCTGGAAGATCGCGTCGGCTGCGGAGGCGGAGCTGCCCTTCACCGACCTTGCCGACGGTGTTCAGATCCTGGCGGAGGAGTTCGTCGCGTTCACCCGGGAGCTCAGTGCCCTGGTGGTCCGGTCGCCCTCGGGTCAGGCGGTGGCCTATCCGGTGTCGGAGTCGGTGCAGCGCGACGGCATCTGCGTCGAGACCATCACGCCGGCACCCGGGCTCGCCGATGAGCAGGCGATAGCGGCGCAACAGCTGGCGTTGACGATCGCCGCCGAGCTCGAGGTGGTGGGCGTACTCGCGGTGGAGCTGATGGAACGCCCAGACGGCACGGTGGTGGTGAATGAGCTCGCCATGCGGCCGCACAACACCGGGCACTGGACCATCGACGGGTCGTACACCTCGCAGTTCGAGAACCACCTGCGTGCCGTGCTCGACCTCCCGTTGGGTGACCCGGCCGCCCGGAGTCCGTGGACGGTGATGGTCAACGTTCTGGGCGGAGGCGTCGACGACCTGCCCTCAGCACTCCTGCACTGTTTCGCTCGCGACCGACGGCTGCGGGTCCAGCTGTACGGCAAGCAGGTGAGGCAAGGCCGCAAGGTCGGTCACGTCACCACCTTCGGCCAGGAACTCGACGGCGTACGCCACCGAGCCGTGCATGCTGCGAACTATCTGATGGGAGTGCCGAATGCCTGATCCCCGGGTGGCGATTCTGATGGGGTCGGACTCCGACTGGCCGGTGATGGAGGCGGCGGCAACCGCGCTGACGGAGTTCGATCTGGGCTACGAGGCGGATGTGGTCTCCGCCCACCGGATGCCCGAGGCCATGGTGTCCTTCGGGCGTGCGGCCCACGCCCGTGGCATCGAGGTGATCATCGCCGGAGCGGGCGGGGCGGCTCATCTGCCCGGCATGCTGGCCGCAGTCTCGCCGCTGCCCGTGATCGGGGTCCCGGTGCCCTTGAAGTATCTCGACGGGATGGACTCGCTGCTGTCCATCGTGCAGATGCCGGCCGGGGTGCCGGTGGCGACGGTATCGATCGGCAACGCGCGAAACGCCGGCCTGCTGGCGGTCCGCATTCTGGCCGCCGGGGACCCGGACCTGACCCGGCGGATGGTGCAGTTCCAAGATCAGCTCCGGCTGGCGGCGGAGGCGAAGGGCGCTCAGGTCCGCGGCTACGCTGCACCGACCCTCTGATCGATCAGGCTGTGCCCGGGCTTCTGAGCTAGGGTTTCGCTCCGTGGCGAACACCGTGTCGGAGCTGCTGTCCGGAGCCGCGCTACTGGGCCGCGCACTCTCCATGATCACCAAGCGGCCGAGACTGTTCGTCCTGGGCGCCATCCCACCGCTGATCACGTCGATGATCTTCGTCGGAGTCCTGGTAGCGCTGCTGCTCCAGATCGAGCGGATCGTCGGCGCGCTGACGCCGTTCGCCGACGCCTGGTCCGACGGGCTGGCGACGCTGGCCCGTGCCGTGGTCGGTGTGGCTCTGGTCGCCGGGGCAGTGCTCATCATGGTGATCTCGTTCACGGCGCTGACGCTCGCGCTCGGGTCGCCGCTCTACGACAAGATCTCCGAGTCCGTCGAACGCGAGCTCGGCAGCACCGGCCCGGCGTATGACGAGCCGGCTGGTCAGGGGGTTGTTCGGGCGGTCCGGCAGTCGGCGGGTCTGATCCTGGTTTCGACGGTGGTCGCCGGTGTGCTGTTCTTCCTCGGGTTCATTCCGGTGGTCGGGCAGACCGTGGTCCCGATCGTCTCGGCCGCCTTCGGTGGCTGGGTGCTGGCTATCGAGCTGATCGGCTCCACCTTCGACCGGCGCGGGCTGCTGCAGATCGCCGACCGCCGAGCGGCGATGCGAAGGCGCCGGGCGCGGGTTCTCGGGCTAGCAGTGCCCACGTTCCTCCTGCTGTCCATCCCCTTCGCCGGGGCGGTGGTGTTCCCGGTGGCGACCGCGGCCGGCACTATCTTGGCGCGCGACCTGCTGAGGGAGAACACGACGCCCGGGCAGGTCTGACCTGTCGTCGACTTGTCGGAATCTGACCGTACTGTAGGCACGTGTCTGAGTCACTCAAGCTCTCCGTGCAGCTCTACTCCGTCCGCAACCAGCTGGCCGCGGACTTCGACGGCACGCTGGCGCGGCTTGCCGAGTTCGGATACACCAGGGTCGAGCCGTTCCGGTTCACCAGCTTCGTGGACGACCTGCGGTCGGGGCTCAGTCGGTACCACCTGGCGGCCCCGACGACTCATGTCGGGCTGCTGGCCGGCGACCAGGAGGAGATTTTCGCCGCGGCCAAGGAGCTTGGCATCACCACGGTCATCGACCCGGCGACCGACGCTGCTCGATGGCAGAGCGTCGATGACATCAAAGCCATCGCGGGCGAGCTGAACGCTGCCGCCGAGAAGGCGGCCTCGCACGGCGTGAGGGTCGGGTACCACAACCACTACTGGGAGCTGGAGTCCGTTCTCGACGGCAAACGTGGCTTGGAGATCCTCGCCGACAACCTCGCCCCGGAGGTGGTGCTGGAAGTCGACACCTTCTGGGCATACGTCGGCGGTGCTGACGTGCCGGCCCTACTGGGGCGCCTGGGGGAGCGCGTGGTCGCGCTGCACATCAAGGACGGCGACGGCAGTCGGGATACCAAGAAGCAGGTGGCCGTGGGGTCCGGCGTGCTGCCCGTCTGGGACTTCATCGCAGCCGCCCCGGACGACGTGCTCTTTGTGGTCGAGCTGGACGACAGCTCCGGCGACCTGCTGCAAGCAGTCCGCGACAGCCTCACCTACCTCACCGCCGGAAGAGAGTCCTGACCATGAGCGAGACCACGCACACACCTACCGGCCCCGTTGGCGTCGGCGTCATCGGCGCCGGAGTCATCAGCGGCACGTACCTGGAGAATCTGAACAGCTTCCCCGATACCACGGTGCTGGCCATCGGTGACCTGTTCCCGGATGCGGCCAATAGCAGAGCCCAGCAGCACGGGGTGGCTGTCAGCGGCGGCGTCGAGGCCGTCTTGGACAATCCCGACGTTGAGCTCGTGGTCAATCTGACCATCCCGGCGGCCCATGCCGCGGTCGCCGGCCAGGTCATTGCGGCGGGAAAGCATGTCTGGAACGAGAAGCCGCTGGCGCTCGACCGCGCCAGCGCGCGGGCGGTACTCGACGCTGCTGACACGGCCGGGCTCAGGGTGGGCTGTGCCCCCGACACCTTCCTCGGCTCAGGTCTGCAGGCCACTCGCCGGGCACTCGACGGTGGACTGATCGGCGACCCGCTGTCCGCCCTGATTCTGTTGCAAGGGCCGGGCCCGGAGTCCTGGCACCCCAGCCCGGAGTTCCTGTTCCAAGAGGGCGGAGGCCCGTTGCTGGACATTGGCCCGTACTACCTGACGGCGATGGTCCAGTTCTTCGGGCCGGTATCCGATGTCGCCGCGATCGCCTCCAAGTCGCGGGAGACCAGGGTGATCGGCACCGGACCGAAGGCCGGCAAGGAGTTCGACGTGACGGTACCGAGCCAGATGAGCGCCCTGGCCCGCTTTGACAGTGGCCAGTCGATGACCGCGGTGTTCAGCTTCGACTCGCCCGTGCCGCGGACCTTGCTCGAGATCACCGGCACCGAAGGCACTCTGCTCGTGCCTGACCCGAACATGTTCGGTGGCGAGCTCACCGTTCGCAAGGTCGGCGCGGACGACTGGGAGGAGGTGCAGCAGGCCCCGGAGGTCTCGTCGCGGGGGACCGGCGTCCTGGAGATGGCGCGCGCGATCCGACAGGGGCAACCCCACCGCGCCCAGGGCGAGCTGGCATACCACGTGTTGGACGTGATGCTCTCGATGGCGGAGTCGGGCGACAGCCGTGAGTTCGTACGGGTGGAAAGCACCGTTGAGCCGGCTGAGCCGCTGCCGCACGACTGGGACCCGCACCGGGCCACGCTGTAACAGGTTCAGTTGGCTTGGCGACTGGCTGTGGAGGTTACCCGCCAGTAGGTTCCGCGTAGGCTGATTCGCGTGAGCGACTTCACCGACATGTTCCGCCCAACGGAGGAGCACGAGGCGTTCCGACGTGCCGTACGCGAGGTGTGCGATGCCAAGGTCGCACCGCATGCGACCGAGGCAGACGAGCGGGCTGAGTTTCCGCAGGCGTCGTACGACGCGTTACGGGCCTCCGACTTCCACGCCCCGCACATTCCGGAGGAGTACGACGGGGTTGGTGCCGACGCCCTGGCCACCGTCATCGTCATCGAGGAGATCGCGCGAGCCTGCGCGTCGTCGTCGCTCATCCCGGCGGTGAACAAGCTAGGCACACTGCCACTGCTGTTCGCCGGATCGGATTTCCTCAAGCGCACCTATCTGCCACCGGTGGCCCGGGGCGAGGCGATGTTCTCCTACTGTCTGTCCGAGCCGGAGGCGGGTTCTGACGCCGCCGCGATGAAGACCCGCGCCGTTGCCGGCGGGAACGGGTACGTTCTGAACGGCGTCAAGCGGTGGATCACCAACGCCGGGATCTCAGAGTTCTACACCGTCTTCGCTGTGACCGATCCAAACGGGCGAGGCAAGGGCATCAGTGCCTTTGTGGTGGAGAGATCAGATCCCGGGCTTTCCTTCGGGGCTCCGGAGAAGAAGCTGGGCATCAAGGGGTCACCGACTCGCGAGGTCTACTTCGACAACGTCGCAATTCCGGCGGACCGTCGAATCGGTGCGGAGGGAGCCGGCTTCGCGCTGGCGCTGAGGACGCTGGACCACACCCGGGTCACCATCGCCGCCCAGGCCGTTGGCATTGCCCAGGGGGCGCTGGAGTGCGCGCTCTCGTTCGTTCAGCAGCGCCAGCAGTTCGGCAAGGCGGTGGCTCAGTTCCAGGGCCTGCAGTTCATGCTGGCCGACATGGGGATGAGGCTGTCCGCGGCTCGCCAGCTGACGTACGCGGCGGCGGCGCGATCGGAGCGCGAGGACGCCGACCTGACCTTCTTCGGTGCTGCCGCCAAGTGCTTTGCCTCCGACGTCGCCATGCAGGTCACCACCGACGCTGTCCAGCTGCTGGGAGGATACGGCTATACCAGGGACTACCCGGTCGAGCGGATGATGCGGGACGCCAAGATCACCCAGATCTACGAGGGCACCAACCAGATCCAGCGGATCGTGGTCGCTCGGGAGCTGCTGAAGGCGTCGGCTCAGATCCAGTGATGGACACGGACGGTGGTGCCGGTCGAGGTCGACCGCAGCTGCACGAGGTCGCAGACCTGGTTCGCGAAGGCCAGGCCCTTGCGCTGGTCCGCGGCTGTCGGCCTGCGGCCGGTCAGCGGGTCACTGATCCTGGTCTCATCCTGAACATCGCAGATCACCGCGTGCTGCTGGCAGGAGATTCGAACCACACCGCTGGCTGAGCCCCGGTGAAGGCTGGACTGGGCCAGCTCGTGAACGGCCACCGCGAGTGCGGCCGCCTTCTCCGCCGTCAGCCCGGCCGCGTGAGCCCGAACCGCGACGAACATCGACAGCCCCTGAGTGTCGTCGGCAGTGAACGTAATCTCCTCGAACGGCCCCGCGAGGGGGGGCAGCTCAGTAGCGAAAATGACGTCAATGTGTGGTCGTCCGGCGTAAGCGGCGCTGCCGCGGTATCCGTCTGCGTCGAAGATGGCCGGGTGGCTGCGGTGCGCCTCCTCGATCACGACCGGCGGCAGTCCTCCAGTGTCGTAAGGGCACACCAGCCAGAACGGCGTGTCAGGGTCGACTGCGATGTTCAACAGCGCCTCATGGAGCTGGCACTCCAAGATCTCCTCCGGTCGGCGACCGGCCCAGATCGGCTCACCGATGCCCCGAAGTGGCCGGCCCGCCGATGACTCGGCGTCGAGAAACTCCCGCCAGGCAGGGATGATCTTCGCGGGGTTGCGGCCGAGCTCAGCCATGTCGACAAACATGACCCGGTCCGCGTCATCCTTGCCGAGCGCTTCTCGTATCATTGCCGCTCGCGGCTCGATGACGGCCACCATCACGGGTTCCTCGGCAGCGAGGCCGTCCTTGATGAAGGGGACCGTCCCGGCCAGGAAGTCATCCAGATCGCGCCACAAGAACGCCTCGTGCCGATAGCTCGAGTGCGGCTTGGTGACCGTCTGAACTTGGTCGATGACAATGCTCCTCAGCGCGTGGACGAGCGGTTCTTCGGAGAACCCGGGCCGGGGGCGCCCGTCGCGGAGGCCGGACTGACAGCTGCCCTCTTGCCCCGGCTCTCAACGATACCGGATAACGAGGCCCCGATCGAATAGCCGAACCGTTATATCGTCTACCTATTCATCGTCCACGCGGGAGCACCTGAGATCTTTTCTGAAATCTTCAGGAAGCCGGCAGCGAGGTGGCTGCGGTTACAACGTTCACGTGCAATCGACCCGTCAACCGTGACTGATCGCATCCGCGTCGCGCCGCTGAGGGTCGACCGAGGTGCGGCCAGCGTCTGGAGCCGGCAGGCAGATCGCGACCGGGTACTTGCACCCGCGGGTACAACGATGTAGTGTCCTGCTCTGTGACCTCAGATTTCGGCGGCATCCTCACGCCACCCATCGTTACAACGATGTATGTGGCGGTAGGTCGCGCGACGCAGGAGCGGACGTGCGGATTCGCACCGGTCGCCCGGCGCCCATTCTCGCTGTTCTGATCCTTCCTGTTCCGACTTCCCGCAAAGGAGCTCTTCTTCATGCCTGCTGCCAAACTGGTGCTCGACGCGGCCTTCACGGTCGCCCCTGTCCCTCGGCGACTCTTCGGCTCGTTCGTGGAGCACATGGGCCGCTGTGTGTACACCGGGATCTATGAGCCCGGCCACCCCAGCGCCGACGAGCAGGGGCTCCGTCAAGACGTGATGGAGTTGACCCGGCAGATCGGGCCGACGGTTGTTCGTTACCCGGGTGGCAACTTCGTCTCCAACTATCGCTGGGAAGACGGTGTCGGACCGAAGGATCAGCGTCCCACCCGGCTTGACCTGGCGTGGCACTCAATCGAGACCAACCAGTTTGGCCTGCACGAGTTCGACGACTGGGCCAAGAAGGTTGACACCGAGGTCATGATGGCCGTCAACCTCGGTACTCGTGGGCTTCAGGAAGCCTGTGACCTCCTGGAGTACACCAACCATCGCGGCGGCACGTACTGGTCAGACCGGAGAATCGCCAACGGCGCCAAGGAGCCCTTCAACTACAAGCTCTGGTGCCTTGGGAACGAGATGGACGGACCGTGGCAGGTGGGCCACAAGACCGCGGCCGAGTACGGCCGGCTGGCCAACGAGACCGGCAAGGCGATGCGGCTGATCGACTCCGAGATCGAGCTCGTGGCATCGGGCTCCTCCAACTCCAGAATGCCTACCTTCGGCTCCTGGGAGTCCACCGTCTTGGACCTGTGCTACGACACCGTCGACTACATCTCGATGCACGCCTACTACCAAGAGGATGACGGCGACCCGCTGTCCTTCCTGGCCTCGGCTGTGAACATGGACAACTTCATCGACGACGTCGTCTCCACCGCCGACGCGGTCCGCGCCAAGGGCCGGCACAAGAAGCGGATCAATCTCTCGTTCGACGAGTGGAACGTCTGGTACATCAACCGGTTCAGTGGCGACGGGCCCAAGGCGAATACCGTTGTCTGGGAGCCGAAGCCCAGGCTGATCGAGGACGAGTACACCGTTACCGACGCAGTCGTCGTCGGCACCTTGATGAACTCGCTGCTCCGTCACGGCGACCGCGTCACGGTGGCCAACCAGGCCCAACTGGTCAACGTGATCGGGCTGCTGCGGTCGGAGGAGGGGGGCGATGCCTGGAAGCAGACGATCGCCTACCCGTTCGAGCAGATGCGCCGGCTGGCCACCGGCCAGATCGTCCAGGTGGTCGCCACCGGCGACAAGTATGACTCCACCACCTACACCGATGTGCCCGTGGTCGACGCCAGCGCCACGTACGACGCCGAGACCGGCCGCGCCGCACTCTTCGTGGCCAACCGCAGCCTGGAGGACACCTCGACGTTGGAGGTCGACCTGAGAGGACTTCGGGTGAGCTCGGTGCTCGAGTCGACCACTCTGCACGCTGGGGAGCGTCAAGACCGTCACACCACCAACCTGGAGGTCCATGACGCGGTCACACCGCGTACCTTCGACGACTACACGCTGGACGGTGGTCAGCTGAAAGCCAACCTGCCTGCGCTGTCTTGGACTGTTTTCGAGTTCGAGGCCGTCCGGGGTTAAGACAACGTTGCAAAAGCGTCACCGGCACGCTCGCGGATTTCCATGGATTCACGGGCGTGCCTGTGTGACCATCGACACATGCGTGTCAATAGTTTTCGCCGAGTCGAAGCCTCGGGAATTCTCTGCCACAAGCAGATCCCGGCTATCGGCAACGGTCGTGCAGCTCTTGCCGGCCACCACCACACATCTCGTTGAGAGGAAGCATGATGGCAAAGACGTTCAGTGCATCGAATAGTGGAGCCCCGTTCATTCGGGACGGCAACATCAGTCGCCGGGGACTCCTCGGTGGCGCCCTTGGCGTTGCTGCCGGGATCGGTCTGGCGGCTTGCGGAGCCGGCTCGGCCGGAACCCCAGGGCAGCAGGCGTCAGCCCCAGGCGGTGGCGGGGCAGAAGGCTACGACGGACCTCCGGTCTCGCTGGCCTACTGGAACGGGCTGACCGGCGGCGACGGCCCGGTGATGAAGAAGATGATGGACAACTTCAACAAGGAGCACCCGAACATCAAGGTCAGTATGACCGCCATCGCCTGGGCTGACTACTACCAGAAGGTGCCGGCTGCCGTGAGCAATGGCAAGGGTCCCGATGTCGGCATCATGCACGAGTACTCCCTCGCCACCAATGCGGCACGGCAGGTGCTCCAGCCACTCGACGACGTAGCCAGTGCGCTGGGCATGCAGGAGTCGGACTTCTCACCGCTGGTCTGGGCCGCTGGTCTGTACAAGGGACCCAAGGATGACAACCCGGTTCGCTACGGCATCCCGCTGGACCTGCACCCTGCCGGCCTGTACTACAACAAGACTGTTCTGGAGAAGATCGGCGCGGACCCCGAGAAGCCGCCGACCACCGGCGACGAGCTGATCGCCATTTTGGACAAGGCCAAGTCGAAGAACATCCAGGGCATGTGGACCTCGGCACTGAGCGTCTATGGCCTGGAGTGGCAGACCTTGGTCTACCAGTTCGGCGGCAAGATGGTGAACGACGACGGTCTCACCGTCGGGTTCGGTGATGAGCCGGCCGTGAAGGCACTCACCTGGTGGAAGGACCTGATCGACAAGGGTTACAGCCCGAAGAACGCGGCCGCCAACGGCAACGACGTGTCCTTCCAGAACGACAAGGCTGCGTTCATGATCAACGGGCCTTGGATGACGACACCGCTCAGTGACAAGAAGGGTCTGAAATGGGGTGCCGCACCGGTTCCGAAGATCGGTGACTCGCTGCAGACCTGGTCCGGTGCACACCACTTCGTGCTGCCTCGTCAGAAGACGCGCGATGAGAACAAGCTGCAAGCCAGTCGGGTGTTCGTCAACTGGATGTCCCAGCAGTCGCTGGCGTGGGCAACCGCTGGCATGGTGCCGGCCCGCAAGTCCGTCCGGGAGTCTCCGGAGTTCGCCAAGCTGGGTGCGGTCACCCAGTTCGCCAAGGAGCTCGACTACGTGAACTTCGTGCCGGCTGTGCCTGGAATCCAAGACATCGACCCGGTGCGGAACGCCGCCGTCAGCGAAGCCATGCTTGGCAAGAAGGACATTGCCACGGCTCTGGGTGAGGCTGCCGAGAAGGCCAACAAGATCCTCGCCGCGAACGCGGAGAAGTACGGCGGATGAGCACCTCGACGGCGCCGGCGACGATCGCGCCGCCGGCGATCGAGGAGGGACCGGCGAAGCACAGGAAGCTGCGGCTGCACCATGCGGCGACGCCGTACCTCCTCTGCTCGCCCTACCTACTGCTGCTGCTGACCTTCGTCCTCGGCCCCGCCGTATTCGGGGTGTGGATCAGCCTGCATGACTGGGACTTCATGCTCCCGTCGAAGCCCTTCGTGGGGATGAAGAACTACCAGAACCTCTTCGACCCGAGTTCGGTGATCTATGAGCCGTTCTGGAAAGGGATGCGAGCGACTGCGGTCTTCACGGTCGCCAGTGTTCCGTTCCTGATCCTCATCCCGTTGCTGATCGCCATCCTGCTCAACCGGAAGTTCCCCGGGCGGACCTTCTTCCGCGCGATGATCTTCGCCCCGTTCGTGCTCGGTATCGCGGTCATCGGCGTGCTGTTCAACTACCTCCTGGACACGCAGTTCGGACTGATCAACTATCTGCTCGGTCTGGTAGGGATCGGTCCGATCGGCTGGGTCCAGACCCAGCCGTGGGCATGGGTCGCGCTGGTCGGCATGACGGTGTGGTGGACGCTGGGCTTCAACACGGTGATCTATCTTGCCGGCCTGGGAAACATCCCGGCGGAGCAATACGAGGCCGCAGACCTCGATGGTGCGGGCGCCTGGGGCAAGTTCCGGTTCGTCACCGTACCCGGTCTGAGGACGGTGATGGTCTTCATCATCACGACGACCATCCTGGCCAGCGCCAACATGTTCGGGCAGTCGTATCTGGTGACCAAGGGCGGTCCTGGTGACAGTACCCGAACGGCAATCATGGTCATGACGGAGGAGGGCCTGAGGCAGTTCAAGATGGGCACCGCATCCGCCATGAGCTATGTGCTGGCGATCTTCCTGGCGATCATCTCCATCATCAACTTCGTGCTCATGAGGGAGAGGAAGTCATGACGCAGGTACTGACCCCGACAGAGCCGACCCACCGCAGGCGGCGGCGTCGTCGCAACGGTCCGGTGTTCTGGATCGGGATGGTGGTCCTGGCTGCCATCTTCATCACGCCGATCCTGTGGATGTATGTCACCTCGTTTCGGACGTTGACCGACTCCCGCACGGTTCCGCTGGAGATCATCCCGAACGAGACCACGCTGCGAGCCTTCCGGTTCATCTTCTCGGAGACTCAGAACCCGGTCCTCATCTGGGCGCTCAACTCGCTGCTCGCCGCCACGGCGCACTCGATCCTGGTGCTGATCGTGGCGTCGATGGCGGCGTACCCGCTGGCTCGCATGCAGTTCAAGGGGCGGGGGGTCATCTTCGCGGTGATCATCGGTACCCTCTTCGTTCCGCACTTCATCTTCTTGATGCCGAACTATCTGATGATGGACCGGCTGGGATGGCTGGACACGCTGCTGGCGCTGATCGTGCCGGGTGCGGCCAGTGCTTTCGGTGTCTTCTTCCTGCGGCAGTTCTTCATGGGCATCCCCAGGGAGCTGGAGGAGAGCGCGCTGATCGACGGCGCGAACACCTGGACGATTCTGACCAGGATCGTGCTGCCGATCTCGAAGTCGGCGTTGATCACGCTTGCTGTGCTGTCGTTCCTGGGCAACTGGAACGACTTCCTGTGGCCCGTCTTCGTGTTGTTCTCACCTGAACGGCTCACCCTGCCGGCGGGACTGTCGACGTTGCAGGGCGCCTTCGCCACTGACTACCCGGTCATCATGGCGGGAGCGACGATCGCTTCCGTGCCGGTGCTGATTCTCTACATCGCGCTTCAGCGCTACATCATCGAGGGTGTCGCCACCAGCGGCCTGAAGGGCTGATCGCACACCTGCACGCAAGACCTCGGCCCGTCGACGGTGTTGGCGGGCCGAGGTTTTCCACCGACTGCCGAAGGAGCTCAGATGGCACATGCCCGGATCACTCTCGACCGCGACTTCACCGTGGGCCCGGTGCCGAGACGCCTGTTCGGGTCCTTCGTCGAGCACATGGGTCGATGTGTCTACACCGGGATCTTCGAGCCCGGTCACCCGACCGCCAACGAGCAGGGTTTGCGCCGTGACGTGCTGGCGCTGACCCGCGAGCTGGGCGTGACCGTCGTCCGCTACCCGGGCGGCAACTTCGTCTCCGGTTACGACTGGGAAGACGGCGTCGGGCCGGTCGAGCAGCGACCGCGGCGGCTGGACGGGGCCTGGCACACGCTGGAGACCAATGCCTTCGGACTGCACGAGTTCGTGGACTGGGCCAAGCTGGCCGAGGTGGAGGTGATGGAGGCGGTGAACCTGGGTACTCGCGGCGTGCAGCAAGCGCGGGCCCTGGTCGAGTACGCCAACCACCCAGGCGGCACCGCCCTGTCGGACCAACGGCGGCGCAATGGCGCGGAGCAGCCGTTCGACATTCGCCTGTGGTGTCTGGGCAACGAGATGGACTGGCCGTGGCAGATCGGCTTCAAGACCGCACACGAGTATGGCCGGCTCGCACAGGAGGCAGCGCGGGCCATGCGCATGATCGACCGCAATCTTGAACTGGTGGCCTGCGGAAGCTCCGGTTCGGCGATGTCCACATTCGGATCCTGGGAGCACACGGTGCTGACCCACACCTACGACCAGGTGGACTACATCTCACTGCACGCCTATTACTCCGACTCGGACGCGGACCCAGGAAGCTACCTCCCCAGCGGGGTCAACATGGACAGCTTCATCGAGTCCGTGGTCGCCACGGCGGATGCGGTGCGCGCCGCCGGCAAGCATGCCAAGGTGATCCGGCTTTCCTTCGACGAGTGGAATGTCGCCTAGCGGCATCACGAGAGCGAGGGCTTGGCGACCGAGGCTGAGCTGACCCGGGAGTGGGTGGAGCATCCGCCGATCGGTGAGGGAAACTACGACGTGACCGATGCAGTCGTCGTCGGCACGTTGCTGAACTCGCTGCTCCGACACGGGGACCGGGTCGCGATCGCGAACCAGGCGCAGCTGGTCAACCTGCTCGGGATGATCAGTACCCAAGAGCGCGGACCGGCGTGGCGGCAGTCCATCTTCTTCCCGTTCGCGGCGATGGCGAACACCGCGCGGGGCGACATCCTGCGGGCGTCGGTGACCTCGGATCGCTACTCGACCAGCAGGTACGGCGACGCCGACCTGGTGGACGCCAGCGCCACCTGGGACGCCGACCGCGGCGTGGTGGCGCTTTTCCTGGCCAACCGCGGCCTTGACCAGAGGGCGGACGTCGACGTGACGCTGCGGGGGCTGAGTCCGGAGCGGATCAGCACAGCAGTGGTCCTGACGACTCCGGACGACGGCGACCGTTTCGCCGCGAACACTGCAAGGCACCAGCCCGTTGGGATGGTCAAGCTGGAGAACGTGCGCTTGGATCGCCAGCAGCTGAAGATCTCGTTGCCGGCGCTGTCCTGGGCTTCCCTGACGATTGAGGTGACGGTGTGCTGACAGCAGACCCGCGGGCGCTTGTCCAAGCGCTGTACACCGACGGCATCATCGCTTGCAAGGGCGCGTTTTCGCGGCAGTGGGCCGCCGCCATGCGCGAGGACATCATGGCCTGCTTCCAGGACGCCATCGCCCGCGAAGGCGGTGCTGTCGGGCGGGGGCCCAAGCGCTACTACGTCGAGATGCACCCCGAGGAACTGCGCGGCTTCGTTGACCTCGTCACCCATCCCTGGGTGACGACGGTCTGCGAGACGGTGCTGGGACCTGACTACGAGATCGTCGAGATCGGCTTCGACATCCCGTTCGCGGGGGCGCAGAACCAGCGCTGGCACCGTGACTTCCCCGCGCCACCTGAGACCTACCAGCAGCGACGGCTGACCTCGCTGGCGTTCAACCTCACCGCCGTGGACACCATTGCGGAGATGGGTCCGTTCAACATCGCGCTTGGCACCCAGTACGAGAGCGGGCTGGACTTCGACCACGGCATGTTCCCGCACAAGAGCGAGTGGCCACGGTACGAGGAGCTAAGCGTCTACAAGCTTCCGCAGATGGGCGACATCTCGGCGCGGTCGGCGCTGACCATCCACCGCGGCACCGAGAACAGGTCCGAACTGGCCCGGCCCGTGCTGGTGCTGGGTGTGGATGCACCGGGCGCCGGCCACGCTGAGCTGCACGACATGATGGTGACTCGCGGGTATCACGCACAGCTGCCGGTGCAGGTACGCCGGCACCTGCACGCCCGTGTGACCGACGAGCTGGTGCCGATCGTGCAGAAGCACACCATCGAGGGTCTCGTGATGGGCGCGCCGTGACATGAGGTTGCCATGCCGGTAGGCCAACGCTGAGCTCGGTGTACGGCCTACTCGGCGTATTTGCCCAGTCCGGAGGTGTCCCCGCGGGCCAGGTCGGCGAAGAGCGCCTCAGCGCGCTCGTCGTCCCAGCCGACTGCCGAGCCCACTGACGTCGAGAGGTTGGTATCCGACACCGGCACGGTCAGGGTGTAGCCGCCGTCCCCGGAAACCTTGGTCATCGCCAGGGCAAGCTTGCCCATCTCCCATGCACTGGTGTCCTCCCCGAGCTTGAGGGCGTCGGCCGAGGCGGTGGAGAGGTTCCAGTAACGGACCGGATTGAGAAATGAGGCAGGTGAAGCCGCCTTCTTGGCCACCGCCGCCAACATCTGGCGCTGTCGCTCAACCCGACCCAGGTCGCCCTTGGGGTCTGCGTACCGCATCCGGACGTAGCCAAGCGCATCGGCCCCGGCGAGCTCCTGACATCCCTTCGGCAGGTCAATATGGCTCTTGGTGTCCTTGATCGCCCGGGGCAGGCACATCTCGATGCCGCCGAGGGAGTCGATCACATTGACGAACCCGCCGAATCCCACCTCCAGATAGCCATCGACTCGCAGACCCGTGTTGCGCTCGATCGTCTGCACCATCAACTTCGCCCCACCGATGGAGTACGCGGCGTTGATCTTGTTCTGACCGTTCTTCGGGATGCGCACATAGGAGTCGCGGGGGATGGAGATCAGCGCCGGCTTGCCGCCCGGGGGGATGTACATCAGCATCACCGTGTCGGTCCGTTGTCCGGCTGCACGCCCCGTACCCAGTCTCTTCCGTTCGGCGGCGGTCAGGCCCTCACGGGAGTCGGAGCCCAACAACAAGAAGGTGGTGCCCGGCTGGTTGGCGGGCCGGTCACCCTCGGGGGCGACGTCGATTCGGTCGACCTTGCTCCAGGCATACACCAAAACAGCGAGCAGGCCGACGACGGCCAGCACCACCACGAGCGCGAGCAGCCGAAGCACGACTCCCGCTGGGCGCCGACGTTTCCGCGGTGACCGACCCGGAGGCGGCACTCGAGGCGCGCCGGCAGGTGGGGGCGGGGTTCGCGTTCCGGCTCCGGAGGTCCCCTGACGCGCATCGTATGACGGAGACGACGAGCGCGCACCAGTCGCAGGTTGGGCCTGCGTCGGTGGCGCATCGTGGAAGCTCTCGGGCTGGCGCGACCGCGTACCGCCCTCGGGTGCGCGGGCGTCTCCAGCCGATGTCGGTGGCATCACGCGGGTATGCTCCGGCTCAGGATCGGCCTGAGGCTTTCGTCCGTAGAGCCAGTCCAGGTCCTCGTCGCGGCTGCCTGCCATGAGTGAAGACTGTACCCGCGCGAACGTCCAAGTCGTCGGCGTAGCCGGGCGTGGCGCCGGTTCGGCGCAGACGACCGCCGGCAGGTCGATCGGTGGCAGTGCCACGGCACAATGGCACGTGGCAGTGCCACGGCACAATGTGTGCCGTGACCGATAGCAACGCTGCCGAGGCAACCACGACGAGTCCAGGCGTCAGCGTGGTGATGCCGGTGCTCAACGAGGAACGGCATCTTCGGGCGGCCGTTCGCCAGGTTCTGGACCAGCACTACCCCGGCGAGCTCGAGGTGATCATGGCCGTCGGTCCCAGCCACGACCGGACAGCCGAGATCGCCGCCGAGCTGGCGGCCGCGGACGACCGGCTGCGCGTGGTCGACAACCCCGCCGGCCGGACCCCCCACGCGCTGAACCTGGCCGTTGCCGCGGCCCGGCACGACATCATCGTGCGGGTGGACGGGCATGGGGAGCTCACCGCCGGCTACATCGCCAAAGCGGTGGACCTGCTCCGATCTACCGGGGCGGCGAACGTGGGCGGCGTGATGGACGCGCAGGGGAGCAGCCCGTTCGAGGAGGCGGTGGCCTGCGCCTATACCAGCCGACTGGGTCTGGGCGGTTCCACGTTCCATCTGGCCGAGTCCCCGGAGGGACCGGCCGACACAGTCTTCCTCGGCGTCTTTCGCAAGGAGGCGCTGGATGCTGTCGGAGGATTCGATGAGTCCATGCATCGCGCCCAGGACTGGGAACTCAACTACCGGCTGCGCCGAGCCGGCCATGCAGTCTGGTTCTCACCGGAGCTGAAAGTCACCTACCGCCCGAGATCCACCTTGAAAGCGCTGGCCCAGCAGATGTACGAGACCGGCAAGTGGCGGCGTGAGGTAGTCCGGCGACACCCGGAAACGGCGAACAAGCGCTATCTGGCGCCGCCGCTGGCCGTGGTGGGCATCGTGGCCGGCACCACAGCCGGACTGCTGGGGATGGCGACCCGCACAACGTGGCTGCGCGTCGGCTTTGCTGCCCCGGCGGGATATCTGGCCGTGCTTGCGGTGGCAACCGTGACGGCCCCACCCACCGTGGCGCCGGCTGCCCGGGGCTGGCTGCCGGCGGTTCTCGCGGCCATGCACATGTCGTGGGGCGCCGGCTTCCTGGTGGGGCTTCGGCATCCACGGCGTCGCTAGGTGGTCTCGTCGGCGAACCGCGTTCCAGCTCTCCCATGAGCGGGAAGGAGATGTCTTCACGGCTTGACTTAATGTCTTTACAAACTCTAGGATGAGTCATCGACCTAGAAAGGAACACCATGCCGCTCGTTCGCATCGACGTACAGCAGGGCCGGACGGCCGAGGAGCTTCGCGGGATCGCCGACACCGTCCACGATGTGATGCTTGACGTCTTCGCAGCACCCCCCGGCGACCGCTACCAGATCATCACCGAGCATCCAGTCGGCCACATCATCGCCGAGGACACCGGTCTCGGCTTCAGTCGCACCGATGGCGTGACTGTCATCCAGATCTTCCAGCAGGGTCGCAGCGAGGCTCAGAAGAAGGCGACCTATGCGGCCCTGGCTGAACGACTCGAGTCGAAGTGCGGCATCCTGGCGACAGATCTGGTCGTCTCGGTCATTGGTAACCAACGCGAGGACTGGTCGTTCGGTCTCGGCCGCGCTCAGTTCCTAGAGGGCGACTTGTGACCGGATCCACAGCCATGGCATTTTGTCATTACAAAGCATTGACTCGGAGTGTTCCAGGGTCTAGCGTTCCCTCTGTGGCCGACGGAGCCGACCCGGCCATCAACCATCGAAGAAGGCTCAAGGGAGAGATATGAGCAGCGCGACTGCCCCCATCAACTCAAGCGAGCTGGAGGTACTCACCTTCGGTCGCAGCGGTGTCGACATCTACCCGCAGCAGATCGGCGTCGGGCTGGAGGACGTGCAGACCTTCGGCAAGTTCCTCGGCGGCACCACCGCGAATGTGGCGGTGGCAGCAGCGCGCCTGGGTCGTCGTGCGGCGATCATCACGGGCGTGGGCAACGACCCGTTCGGCCGTTTCGTCCGGCGGGCCCTGCTCGACCTTGGAGTCGACGACAGCCACGTAGTGGTGAACACCGAGTTCCAGACGCCGGTGACCTTCTGCGAGATCTTCCCGCCCGATGACTTCCCGCTGTGGTTCTACCGGAAGCCGACAGCGCCCGACCTCCAGGTCAAGCCCTCGGACATCGACTTCGACGCCGTCCGGGGCACCCAGCTGATGTGGCTGTCGGTCACCGGCCTCAGCGAGGAGCCCAGCCGCGAGTCGCATTTCGCCGTACTCGAGGCGCGCGGACGGAAACCCTTCACGGTTTTGGACCTGGACTATCGTCCGATGTTCTGGGACACCCCCGCGCATGCCACCGAGCAGGTACGCAAGGCGCTGCCGTACGTCACGGTCGCTGTCGGCAACCGCGAAGAGTGTGAGGTGGCGGTTGGCGAGACCGTGCCGGAGAAGGCTGCGGACGCGTTGCTGGACGCCGGCGTCGAGCTCGCCGTGGTGAAGCAGGGACCGAAAGGCGTGCTTGCCAAGACCCGCACCGAGCGAGTCGAGTCACCCCCCATCATGATCAAACCATTGAACGGGCTGGGCGCCGGAGACAGCTTCGGCGGGTCGCTTGCCCATGGTCTGCTGGCCGGCTGGCCATTGGAGAAGGTGCTTCGCAATGCCAACGCAGCGGGGGCGATTGTGGCCTCGCGGTTGGAGTGTTCCACAGCCATGCCGACCGAGGCCGAGATCGACCTCTTGATCGCTGGCGGCGATCCGAACGCCGAGCTGACACCTGCCGGTGCGGAGGTTCGATGATCATGTCGAAGGCTCACCCTGACTTCGTGTCAGACATCTCCGAGATCAACGACGTTCGGCTGCGCGAGCCGGGCCGGATCAAGAAGCTGCTGGCCTCTCGCAAGCGGCGGCCGCTGATCGGCGACGACGGCCGGTTGATGATCGTCGCTTGCGACCACCCGGCGCGTGGCGCGCTCGGTGCGACCGGAAAGCCGACCGCCATGGCCAGTCGCACCGAGCTGCTCGCCCGGCTGGTCACCGCGCTGTCGCGTCCGGGCGTGGACGGGTTGCTCGCGACAGCCGACATCATCGAGGACCTGGTGCTTCTCGGGGCACTCGAGGGCAAGGTGGTCTTCTCGTCGATGAACCGCGGTGGTCTGCAGGGCGCGATGTTCGAGATGGACGACCGGTTTACCGGGTACGACGTCCAGGGCACCATCGAGGCCGGCTGCGACGGCGCCAAGATGCTGACCCGGATCGACCTGGACGACCCGGGAACCGTGGCGACGCTCGAGGCCTGCGGACGCGCCATGACCGAGCTCAACCGTGCCGAGCTGATCGCATTGGTGGAGCCGTTCATGTCCAGCCGGGTGAACGGCAAGGTGGTCAACGACCTGAGCGCCGATGCGGTGATCAAGTCCGTGCACATTGCGCAGGGCATGGGCTCCTCGACCGCCTACACCTGGATGAAGCTGCCGGTCGTGGACGAGATGGAGCGGGTGATGGACTCGACCACCTTGCCGACACTGCTCCTCGGGGGCGATCCCGACGCGGCGTCGGCGGAGGACACCTATGCGTCCTGGCGGGCGGCGTTGCAGCTTCCCTCGGTACGTGGACTCGTGGTTGGCCGCACGCTGCTGTACCCCGCTGATGACGACGTGGCCGGGGCAGTCGACACCGCTGTCTCGTTGGTGCGGTGAGACCGGTGGGCGAAATGGATGGGCTCTACCTCCCGGCGGGCGGCGCCGGGACCTCCGACTACGACCTCGAGATCACCCAGAAGTCGGCCGGCTGGGGCTACTCCAGCCTGCGGATCGTCAGCCTGCTGCCGGCTGGCACCCATCGCTTCCACACCGAGTCCGATGAGGTCATCGTGGTGCCGCTCGAGGGTTCTGCCACTGTCGAGGTGGACGGCTCCTTCGTCGATCTGGATGGCCGCCTGAACGTGTTCGCCGGGCCGACAGACTTCGCGTACCTGCCGATTGACAGCCTGGTGACCATCAGCGCAGCAGGGGGAGGACGGTTCGCGCTGGCCGGTGCCCGAACGGATCAGAAGCTGCCGCTGCGCTACGGGCCGGTGCAGAACGTGCCGGTCGAGCAGCGAGGGGCGGGACAGTGCAGCCGTCAGGTACGAAACTTCGCCACGCCCGAGGCGTTCGAGGCTGGCAAGATCATCGCGTGTGAGGTGATCACCCCCGGCGGCAACTGGTCCTCCTATCCGGCGCACAAGCATGACGAGCAGACCGACACCGAGGCTGAGCTGGAGGAGATCTACTACTTCGAGATTGCGAGCGGCCCGAACGGCGAGCCCGGCTTCGGCTTCCACCGGACATCCTCCTCACCAGGCAAGGACATCGACATCCTGGCCGAGGTCCACGACCGCGACGCCGTCTTGGTGCCGTACGGCTGGCATGGGCCGTGTGTCGCCGCGCCGGGCTTCGACATGTACTACCTGAACGTGATGGCGGGTCCCGGCGATGAGCGGGCTTGGCTGATCTCCGACCACCCCGACCAGGGATGGGTGCGCGGCACCTGGGCCTCTCAGGCCATCGACCCCCGACTGACCACAGACGCAGAGCAGAGAGAGGGCAGCTGACATGGCGGCCACCAGTACCGTCCGACTGACCGTCGCCCAGGCGACCGTGCGATTCCTGAGTGCGCAGTACTCCGAGTCTGACGGCAACGAGCAGAAGCTGTTCGCCGGCTGTTTCGGCATCTTCGGACATGGCAACGTCGCCGGCCTCGGCCAGGCACTGCTGCAAGCCGAGCTGGAGGACCCGGACGGACTCCCGTACGTCCTCGGTCGGAACGAGCAGGCGATGGTCCACAGTGCCGTCGCGTACGCGCGGATGAAGGACCGGCTGCAGACCTGGGTGGTCTCCACCAGCGTCGGTCCGGGCGCCACCAACATGGTGACCGGTGCAGCGCTGGCGACGATCAACCGGTTACCCGTGCTGCTGCTTCCCGCGGACACCTTCGCCGACCGCAGCGCGTCGCCGCTGCTGCAGGAGCTGGAGCTGCCACATTCCGGTGACGTCACCGTGAATGACTGCTTCCGTCCAGTGTCGAAGTACTTCGATCGGGTCTGGCGTCCGGAGCAGCTGCCCTCGGCGCTGCTGGCTGCCATGCGGGTGCTGACCGACCCGGCCGAGACCGGTGCCGTCACTGTCTGCTTCCCTCAGGACGTCCAGGCCGAGGCGTACGACTGGCCGACCAGCCTGTTCGACAAGCGGGTCTGGCACGTCGCCCGGCCGCTGCCGGAGCAGCACGCGCTGGAGGCGGCGGCTGAGCTGATCAAGCAGGCCAAGAAGCCGATCATCGTGGCCGGCGGCGGGGTGACGTACTCCCGCGCGCAGGACGCGCTCACGACCTTTTGTGAGGCCACCGGAATCCCGGTCGGCCAGAGCCAGGCGGGCAAGGGCACGCTGGTGTACGACCACCCGCAGTGCCTGGGCGCCATCGGGTCCACCGGCACCACGGCCGCCAACACCGTTGCCCGGGACGCCGACCTGGTGATCGGCATCGGCACCCGGTACTCCGACTTCACCACCGCCAGTCGCACCGCGTTCCAGAACCCGGATGTGCGGTTCCTCAACATCAACGTCGCGGGTCTGGACTTGATCAAGCACTCCGGGTTGTCGGTGCAGGCCGATGCCCGCGAGACGTTGACCGCGCTGCTGCCGCTGCTCGAGGGCTACGCCGTCGATGAGGGCTACGCCCAGCAGGTGCGTGATCTCAACCAGGCTTGGGATGCAACCGTGCAGAAGGTGTACTTCCCCGAGACGGCGAACGGCGGAGCCGGCGGACTGCTCACCCAGAACGAGGTCCTCGGAATGGTCAATGAGCTGTCCGATCCACGCGACGTTGTCGTCTGCGCGGCCGGCTCGATGCCGGGCGACCTCCACAAGCTGTGGCGCACGCGTGATCCGAAGGGGTACCACGTCGAGTATGGCTACTCCTGCATGGGCTACGAAGTGGCCGGTGGCCTCGGTGTCCGGATGGCATGCCCTGACCGGGACGTGTTCGTGATGGTCGGCGACGGCTCCTATCTAATGATGGCCACAGAGCTGGTGACCGCCGTCCAGGAAGATCTGAAGGTGATCACCGTGCTCGTCCAAAACCACGGGTACGCCTCCATCGGATCTTTGTCGGAGTCGCTGGGATCGCAGCGGTTCGGCACCAAGTACCGCTACCGCAACCCGGCCACCGGGCGTCTGGACGGAGACCGGTTGCCGGTGGACCTGGCGACGAACGCCGCTAGCCTCGGGGTTGAGGTCCTGCGGGTGGCCACTGCGGCTGAGTTCGCGGACGCCGTGAAGGTCGCCAAGGCTGCCGAGCACAGCATCGTGATCTACGTGGAGACCGACCCGATGATCGGTGCGCCGGACTCGGAGTCATGGTGGGACGTCCCGGTGAGCGAGACGTCGACCCTGGACTCGACCCAGCAGGCACGGAAGGTGTACGACGAGCACAAGGCGACTCAGCGGCTCTTCCTCAGCCCGTCCATCCCTTGACCCGCTGCCGCCTCGATCCTCCTCAGATTTGATCATCCAGCCGACCCACCTATCCGAACTCGCAGGAGAGTGCACGTGTCATCGAAGATCACCATCGGTACCGCTCCGGACTCTTGGGGCGTCTGGTTTCCCAGCGACCCCGAGCAGCTGCCAGCCACTCAGTTCCTCCGGGAGGTGGTGGAGGCAGGGTACGAGTGGATCGAGCTCGGGCCCTACGGTTACCTGTCCAAGGACCCGTCCGAGCTGCAGGACCAGCTCGATGCGCACGGACTGAAGGTGCTCGCCGGCACCGTCTTCGAGCACCTGCACCGGCCGAACTCCTGGGACGCCGTATGGTCCCAGGTCACCGACGTTGCCGCCCTGACGCAGGCGGTGGGTGGCAAGCACATCGTGGTGATTCCCGACCCCTGGCGCCACCACAAGACCGGTGAGCCGGTGGAGGCGCGCGACCTGACGCCGGAGCTGTGGAAACAGATGGTAGACGGGCTGAACGAGCTCGGCCGACGGATCCTGGACGAGTACGGACTGCATGTGCAGTTCCACTCCCATGCAGACAGCCACGTCGGGTACCAGCCGGAGATCGAGCGGTTGCTCGCAGACACCAACCCCGACTGGGTCAACCTCTGTCTGGACACCGGCCACGTCGCGTACTACGGCGGCGACAGCCTGGAGCTGGTGACGAAATATCCCGACCGGATCGGATACCTGCACCTCAAGCAGGTCAATCCCGAGGTGATCGCCCAGGTGCTGGACAAGGACCTGTCGTTCCCGGAGGCAGTCCGCATGGGCGCCATGATCGAGCCGCCCCTGGGTGTGCCGGACATGCCGCCGTTGCTGGAGGCGGTCTCCAAACTGGACCGTGAGATCTACGGCATCATCGAGCACGACCTGTACCCGTGTACACCAGACGTACCGCTGCCGATCGCCAAGCGGACCCGTGCCTACCTGAGCTCCTGCAGTGGAGCACCAATCACCTTCGGGAGCAACTAATGACTGACCTGAGAATTGCCGTCCTGGGTGTCGGCATGATGGGCGCCTTCCACGTCGATGCGCTCAGCAGCCGTGTACGCGGGGCGGACGTAACGGTGATCAACGACTTCTCGGCGGAGAAGGCCCAGGAGGTAGCGGCCCGAGCGGGCGCCCGGGTCGTGGCCGACCCGTTCGAGGCCATCAACGCCGACGACGTCGACGCCGTGCTGATCGCCACGCCGGGAGCGGCCCACGAGGCACAGGTGAACGCCTGCCTGGATCGCGGCATCCCGGTGCTGTGTGAGAAGCCGCTGACCACCGACATCGCCTCGGCCTACGCGCTCACCCAGAAGGAGGCGGCCCTTGGCAAGAAGCTCGTTCAGCTTGGCTTCATGCGTCGCTTCGACCCCGAGTACGTGGCGCTGAAGAAGCTGATCACCGACGGTGAGCTGGGCAACCCGCTGATGGTGCACTGCACCCATCGCAACCCGGCGGTACCCGAGCACTTCAACTCCGAGTTCATGATCCGCGACTCAGTCGTGCACGAGGTCGATGTCGCCCGGTTCCTGCTGGACGAGGAGATCACCAGCGTGCAGGTGCTCCGCGGCGTCGCCACGCGTTCGGCTCCTCCCGGCACCAGCGACCCGATGCTCGTCGTCTTCGAGACCGAGTCCGGCCGACTGGTGACCGATGAGATCTACGTCCGCTCTGGGGTTGCGTACGAGGTGCGTACCGAGGTCGTCGGTGAGAACGGAAGCGCCATCATCGGTCTGGACCAGAACCTCCACATCAAGTCGACCGACGGTCGCTGGGGTGGTCGGATAGCACCGGGTTTCGTGGAGCGCTTCGGGGCCGCGTACGACATCGAGCTGCAGCGCTGGGTGGCAGCCGCCCAACGGGGCACCATCGACGGCCCCGACGTCTGGGACGGCTATGCGGCCGTAGCGGTCTGCGAGGCCGGCGTGCGGGCGGTGCTGACGGGACAGAAGGTTCCCGTTGAACTGTCCGGCCGGCCGGCTCTTGATGACCAGCATCCGGGCATCCAGGCACCTGACCTCGAGGCGGCTCGGCCATGAGCGACTACAACCCCGTCCGGGAGGGACTGTCATGAAAGGCGCGCAGGAGCGCAGCGACTACAACCCCGTCCGGGAGGGACTGTCATGAAGTTGGCGCTCGATCCTCAGATGTTTTATTCCACCCAGTCCTTCCTCGAGCTTCCGGACACGGTCGCCAGCTTGGGCTACGACTGGATGGAGCTGTCCCCGAAACAGGACTTCATCCCGTTCTTCACGTATCCCAAGGTGGACGACGCGGGGGTGCGTGCGCTGAAGAAGCGTGCCGCCGACGCGGGTGTCGGCATCGCCTCGGTGCTGCCGGTGCTCCGCTGGTCTGGTCCGGATGAGGATCAGCGTCAGGCCGCGGTGCGGGCGTGGAAGCGGGTCATCCAGATCACTGTTGATCTTGGTGTGGACGTGATCAACTCCGAGTTCAACGGACGCCCGGAGGCCCCGGAGACCGCGGAGGCGCAGTTCATGCGTTCCCTGGACGAACTCCTGCCCCTGCTGGAGTCCGAAGGCATCAAGCTGGTGCTGGAGCCGCATCCCGATGACTTCATCGAGGACGGACACGCAGCGGTCAACGCCATTCGAGGTCTCAACAAGGACTGGATCTCCTTCCTGTACTGCACTCCGCACACCTTCCACCAGGGCAACGACGCGACCGGGATCATCTCCGCCGCAGGGGACAAGGTCAGCTACGTCCATCTGGCCGACACCCTTGACCACACGGCATGCAACGGGCTTCGCTACATCGTCAACCCGCCCGGTTCGACGGTTCGCGTTCACCAGCACGCCGAAATGGGCCGCGGCGAGGTCAACTTCGACGAGGTGTTCGCAGCACTGGCCGCCGTGGGCTTCGACGGCGTCATCAGTAGCTGCGTCTTCGGCTGGGAGGAGCAGGCCCGCGATGTCAGCATTCGTCAGCGCGACAAGGCCCTGGCCCTGATCGGCAAGCACTTCGGCTCGGCGGCCGAAGCGTCAGTAAGCAGTTCCAAGATCAACTCCACTTCATAGAAGAAGGACCGACGACTATGGCCACGACGCTGTACCACTGGAAGAACGGCGAGACTTTCGAAGGCACCGGGGGCCGATTCTCCGATGTCACCGATCCGGCGACGGGCGAGGTGACAGCGCAGCTTGCCCTCGCCTCGGCCGAGGACGTCGACGCTGTCGTCCAGGCGGCGGCGGACGCGTTTCCGGGATGGCGTGACACCTCCCTCACCAAGCGGACGTCAATCCTGTTTCGGTTCCGCGAGCTGCTGAATGCCCGCAAGAAGGAGCTTGCGGCGATCATCACCGCCGAGCACGGCAAGGTGCTCTCCGACGCGCTCGGCGAGGTCAGCCGGGGTCAGGAGGTCGTCGAGTTCGCCTGTGGGATGCCGCACTTGATCAAGGGTGCCTTCACCGAGAATGCGTCGACCAACGTGGACGTGCACGCGGTACGGCAGCCGCTGGGAGTTGCGGCGATCATCTCGCCGTTCAACTTCCCGGCGATGGTGCCGATGTGGTTCGTCCCGATCGCGGTCGCCTGCGGCAACGCCGTGGTGATCAAGCCGTCCGAGAAGGACCCGTCCGCGGCGAACGCGATGGCCGAGCTGTGGAAGGAGGCCGGGCTGCCGGACGGCGTGGTGAACGTCGTGCACGGCGACAAGGAGGCGGTCGACCGGCTGCTCGAGCACCCGACGGTGCAGGCGGTCAGCTTCGTCGGGGCGACCCCGATCGCCCGGTCGATCTACGAGACCGGGACCCGCAACGGCAAGCGGGTGCAGGCCCTCGGCGGCGCGAAGAACCACATGGTCGTGCTGCCGGACGCGGATCTCGATCTCGCGGCCGACGCCGCGGTGAACGCCGGCTTCGGATCGGCGGGCGAGCGCTGCATGGCCATCTCGGCAGTGGTCGCGGTGGGTGCGGCCGGCGACCCGCTGGTGGAGAGGATCCGCGAGCGGGCCGAGGGTCTGGTCACCGGCGACGGTCGTCGCGGGGCGGAC
>DASTIW010000007.1:0-119265 GCA_035717205.1 Propionibacteriaceae bacterium
ACTGGTTGGCACCGCCACCGTCACCACGCAGGGCCCTCACCGTCGGCTACGACACGACGCGAAGGGTGGGGACACTTATCTGGCCACCAGTGGGGACCGCAACCTGGCCACCAGTGGGGACTTTTTCATGGCCACGGACAGACCACCGAGCCCGACCACAACGCCGATCGGGATCATCTGCACCAGCGAGACGTGACAGCGCCTGCCACGGTCCTTGGCTCGCTTCACCGCACGTTCAGCAGCAGCGGCGGAACGGTAGTGGTACGTCCTGCGGTGGTTGTCGTCGTCAACGGCTACCTGCACGGCTACATAGCCGTGCAACTGCTCGGCCATCGCGTCGAGTTCCGACAAAAGGGCCGGCGCCTGGCGTACACTGAGGGTGTCTGAGTTGTTCTTTGCAGGAGCCGTCTCTTTGCCCGGGAGGCGGCTTTTGTCATTAGGCGGCATCCTGGTCACCGCCCGCCAACTCAGTCTCGGCCGCCTCGGCTTCAGCGGTCAGTGTCTTGATCTTGCGGCGGGCTTGGGCCGACTTCAACGCTAGTCGGGCGAAGTGCGCCTTCCTGAGGTGTTCTGCTCGAACGGGATCTCCCTCGGCCTGCGCGAGGAACTTAGCATTTAGCGCGGCGCGCGCTGGTGCGGTACGAGCTGAACGATTGTCGGTGTGCGCCCACGATTCATGTGCGGCGATGGAGGCGACAAGGCGTCTCTCGGATGCGGAGGGCATGGCGATAACTCCTGAGAGCTAACGCCTCCCGGTGCCGATCTCCGCAGAGGGCTTTTCGCCTGACTGGCTGGCCTTGTGGATGAGTTTATCAGCACAGCGCTCACGATTGCGCGACTGAAACGCCGAAGGCTGGTGTTCCTAGCCGAACCAACCGATACCCAGCCTTGTCGATGAATACTGCCCAATAGGAGCCGCAGACGCGGCAGCATGTGACCTGCGGTTCCGGTTCGAGAAGGGGCACCGGCCATGCGGTGTTGGCCTCGTAGAGGTGCGCGGTCTGGCGCTTTGCCGCGGTTGGCAGGCGATTGCCCCTGACCCAGACCCAGGTCCATCCAGAAAACGCGTAGGTGACAACGAGAGGCGACCGTTCCCCTCGCTTCGAGCAGTCACAGCCGCGTTGGCGCTGGACTCGCGGCCGTGGCCGCGCTGCCTCGAAAGTCACTGCGGCCGCCCGCGCGAACCCCCGCGGACCACTCTCCCCGTCGGGCAGTGGCGCGGGTAGCATGATGGACCCGGAGTAGTACGTATCGGTTGTGGCAGTCGTGACGGTGTGATTGGCTTCTCTGCCAGCAACGAACTCTTCCACCGTCTCCAGTACGGGGTATATGTCCACAAGATCGCCGCCGGCGATTGGCTGCGACGGGTGGACATCGCGACGTACGACCAGGTAGCCCCCAGGTGGATCGCTCACAACTCCCCCAGGTTGAGCCGTTGGGCTTCCTCGGCCGCTCTGGCAGACGCCTGGGCTTGGGTGTACCGCATGAGCATGTCCGGTCGGCTCCAGCCCGCTACGGCCATCAGACCGCCCTCGGAGCCGCCCTTGGAGAGCCAGCGGTGCGCGGCCGTATGCCGAAGCCGGTGCGGGTGGAAGCCGGCTACGCCGGCCGCCTCGGCGCGTTGCGCGAGTGACTTGTGCAGCGCGTCGTAGGTGAAGCCCTTGCCGCGGTCACCGAGCCACAGCTGGTCTGTGTCCCTGAGCCGGTGGTCCTTGCGGGCTCGCACGTAGCGGTCGATCGCGGCGGCAACCTCTGGCGCCAGGGGGATGACCCGACCCTTGCCACCCTTGCCGCGGCGGATGATCGCGGTCGGTGGGTCGGCCCGGAGGTTGAGATCCGACTTCCGCAGGGCGACGACCTCGCCCGCCCGGATCCCGGTCGTGAACATCAGCCGGATCAGCGCGGTGTCCCGCAGCTCTTTGAGGTCACGGCCGGCGCACGCCTTCAGCAGCGCCTTCAACTCGACGTCGGTCAGCGGCTCCACAACCGTCGTGTCCAGCTTGGGCGACCTCACCCCGAGCAGCGGGTCTACCTCGTATTCGCCTTCGTCGGTCAGCCATGACGAGAACCGGCGGACCGCGAGCTGGCGCGATACGGCCGTGGCGGGTCTGGCGCCGTCGGTCAGCATCGAGTCCACGAACTCCCGCAGGGTGCGGCGGTCGATGATGGCAGGTTTCTCATGCTCGACCGCCCAGCGCAGGTATGCGCGTACGCCGTCGCCGTAGGACTTGATCGTCTGCGGGCTCTTGCGCTCGGCCCGTAGGTGAAGTTCCCACGAGCCGAGCAGATCCGCCAAGTCGGGCGCTGACACGTCCGAAAGCCTAGCGCAATATTCTGGACTAGAGCGCTGTACGGTGCTACTGTCGCCGTGTCAGGCCCCATTTCAGGCGTAAAACCGCCTGAACCGCGGAAGCGCTCAGTCCAGATAGTCCCGAAGGACCTGCGACCGAGACGGATGCCGCAGCTTGCTCATGGTCTTCGACTCGATCTGGCGGATGCGCTCCCGGGTCACTCCGTAGACCTTGCCGATCTCGTCCAACGTCTTGGGCTGGCCGTCGGTCAAGCCGAACCGCATCGACACGACCCCTGCCTCACGCTCACTCAGCGTGTCCAGCACGTCGTGCAGCTGCTCCTGCAGCAGGGTGAAGCTGACTGCATCCGCCGGCACGACTGCCTCGGAGTCCTCGATCAGGTCACCGAACTCGGAGTCACCGTCCTCGCCCAACGGGGTGTGCAGCGAGATGGGCTCCCGACCGTACTTCTGGACCTCGACGACCTTCTCCGGGGTCATGTCCAGCTCACGCGCCAGTTCCTCCGGAGTGGGCTCGCGACCGAGGTCCTGAAGCATCTGCCGCTGGACTCGGGCCAGCTTGTTGATGACCTCGACCATGTGCACCGGGATGCGAATAGTGCGGGCCTGGTCGGCCATCGCCCGGGTGATCGCCTGCCGGATCCACCACGTGGCGTAGGTGGAGAACTTGTAGCCCTTGGTGTAGTCGAACTTCTCGACCGCCCGGATCAGACCCAGGTTGCCCTCCTGGATCAGGTCGAGGAAGAGCATCCCACGGCCGGTGTAGCGCTTGGCCAGGCTGACGACCAGTCGCAGGTTCGCCTCGAGCAGGTGGTTCTTCGCGCGCCGGCCGTCCTCGGCTATCCAGTCGAAGTCCTCGTGCTGGCTCGGCTTGATCTTGGCCTTCTCCTCGTTCAGCTTCTCGTCGGCGAAGAGGCCGGCCTCGATCCGCTTGGCGAGCTCCACCTCCTGCTCTGCGTTCAGCAGAGCCACCTTGCCGATCTGCTTGAGGTAGTCCTTGACCGGGTCGGCGGTCGCGCCGGCCGCCATCACCTGCTGCTCGGGCTCGTCAGCGTCGTCGGCGTCGGACAGGCTGAACCCCTGGTCCTCGACAAGCTCCTTCTCCAGGGTGGCTTCCTTCGCCGGCTCGAACGTGGCTTCGTCGACATCGTCCAGCGTTCGCTTCTTGCCGCCGACGGTCAGCACCAGATCCTCGCCCTTCACCTCGACCAGGACGTCGGCTGTCAGGGCCCCGTCGCCGATAAGCGCCTCCTCGCCGGCGAGGGCAGCCTCGGCGAGCGTGGTATCGCTCGCTGCGACAGCTGCCTTCTTGGCCGGGCTCTTCCGGGCGGGCGTCTTCTTCGCGGCTGGTGCATCCGACCCCACAGCGCTCAGCGGTGCTTTCCTGGCCGGTGCCTTCTTGGCGGCAGCCTTCTTGGCTGGTGCATTGACCTCACTGGCACGTCCGGCGGCAGCCGGTACGACGTGGTCACCGGTAGGTGTCTCAGCGCCTGATGTGGACAGTTCGGCTTTGGAGGGGGGTGTCACAAAGAACCTCTCGGACATACCGGGTGATGAAATCAGGGCAGGCAACGCCCATTCGGAGTCAATAGGTGCTCCTCGACGTATTCTGGCACGCCAGCCCAAATGACACGAAACGACACCCGCCAGGACGCAGACCAAGGTCCGACCTGCAACCTCGGGAGTGCCAGGCTTGGGGGCGCGCAAAAGGCCGCCCCGACTCGGCGGGTGCAGCAATCGGGCCTGCTACAGCTCAGCCTTCACGGCCAGTACGGGACAGGAGGCGTCCAGCAGCACTCGCTGCGCGTTGCTGCCCAGCAGCAGCTTGCCCACCGGCGAACGGCGCCGCAGTCCGATCACAATGAACAGCGCATCCGACCCGTCGGCGACACTGATCAGCTCCTCCGCCGGGTCCAACGCGTCCGGAGCCTGCCGGATCTCGTACTGCACCCCGGCTCCCTCGAGCTCCGACGTCAGAGAGGCGACCTCCTCCTCCGGCGAGGTGTGCACGACAATCAGGCGGGAGTTGCGAAGCGTCGCCTCGGCAAGAGCCCGGTGCAAGGCGGCCCGCCCCTCCGGCTTGGATGAGTAGCCGACCACGATCGTCGACGCACCATTCGCAGTCTGCGCCATCACTCCGCCCTCCAGGTATGAACAGGTTCGTTGCTGTGCATGTGGTTCAGATAGCTGCCGAGCATCCCGCGCAGCGCTTCCCGCCGATCCTGGCCGGAAGCCTCACGCCTTGACACCTCCGCAGTCTGCCACGTCGCCCCGTTGGCTGCACGCAGACAGCGCCGTTCGATCACATCGAGAAGTCGACCGCCTTCCGCGTCGTCGACGCCCCAGGACTGCAGCCCTTTCATCGCCAGCGGCAGGAGCTTTCGAAGCACGAGGTCGGAGGCCCTGCCTTCGCCCACACCGGGCCAGAAGACGTCGGCCGCGATGCCGCTGCGTACGCCCGACACGAAGTTGTCCCGGGCAGCCGAGAATGACATCTGCGACCAGACCGGGCGGTCCTGGTCGGCCAGCGCTCGGACGATGCCGGCGAAGAAGGCCGCGTTCGCCATCGTGTCCACCACCGTCGGGCCGGCGGGCAGCACGCGATTCTCCACCCGGAGGTGGGGGGCTCCGCCGCTGACGTCGTACACCGGCCGGTTCCAGCGATAGACCGTGCCGTTGTGCAGCCGGAGCTCCTCCAGCCGCGGCACTCCCCCAGCGTCCAGTACGGCGACCGGGTCCTCGTCGGTGGTGATGGGCAGCAACGCCGGGAAGTACAAGGTGTTCTCCTCGAACAGGTCGAAGATCGAGGTGACCCACCGCTCGCCGAACCAAACCCGCGGTCGGACGCCCTGAGCCTTCAGCTCGTCGCTTCGGGTGTCGGTGCTCTGCTCGAACAGCGGTATCCGGGACTCCGCGACCAGCTCCTTGCCGAAGAGGTAGGGCGAGTTCGCGCCGAGGGCGACCTGAATGCCGGCGACCGCCTGAGCCGCATTCCAGTAGCCGGCGAAGTCGTCGGGGCTGACCTGCAGGTGGACCTGGGTCGACGTGCAGGCCGCCTCCGGCATGATGGTGTCCGAGACCATCTGCAACCGCTCCACGCCGTCGATGATGATCTCCAACTCCTCGCCGCGGGCGGCCACGATCTGCTGGTCGAGCAGCGAGTACCGCGGATTGGCTGACACCGCGTCCTCCGTGACGTGCTCTGGATACAGGGTGGGCAAGATGCCCACCATGGCGAGCTGCGTGCCCACCTGGCGAGCCTTCACGCTGGCGTCGTTGAGGGCGGTCCGGACCGAGGTCTCGAAGGAGCTGAGCCCGCCACCGGCGAGCCGGCGCGGCGGCACGTTGATCTCGATGTTGAACCGTCCGAGCTCGGTCTGGAAATGCGGATCGGCGATTGCCTCCAGCACCTCGGCGTTGCGCATGGCCGGTTCCCAGCGCTCATCCACCAGGTTGAGCTCGATCTCCAGACCCGCCATCGGACGCTCGAAGTCGAACCGCGACTCGGTCAGCATCCGGGCGAGTACGTCCAAGCCCTTGCGCACCTTGGCGCGGTACCGCTTGCGGTCCTCCCCGGTGAACTGCGTGGCGTCGACGTCTGCACCCATAGGGCCTATCCTCGCCCAAGACCTCTCAGCGGGCAGCGTCGCGGCACAACTGCCGGCGACGTCTACCCCGTCTTCGACCAAGGACACCGATGACCTCCGCCATCGCGCTCGACGCTGGCTCGAGCAGCTACTACCGCCGGTTAGGACCGCAGACGTTCCAGCCGACCCTGCACGCGCAAGGCGCCTGGCAGGCCCATGAGCAGCACATGGGGCCCGTCTCCGGCGTGATGCTGCACGCGGTCGAGCAGCACCTGGCGGCTGGGCCCTCGGCTGGGCGGGGTCTTCAGATCGCGCGGATCACGTTCGACATCCTGGGCCTGATCGCAGCCCGCCCCAGCGAGATCACCGTGGAGGTGGTCCGGCCGGGCCGCACCATCGAACTGGTCGAGGCCACCATGGTCGTCGACAACCGGCCCGTGGTCCGGGCTCGAGCGTGGCTGCTGTCGCGGCAGGACACCACCGAGGTCGCCGGCGGCCAGCCGGCACCGCTGCCCGGCCCGGACACCATGCCGCCCTGCCAGCCGACCGATGTCTGGGGTGGCGGCTACATCCATTCGCTGCAGATGAGACTGGCGCCGGGAGCGGCACCCGGGCGGGTGCGCGCGTGGCTGCGAACGGAGAAGACTCTGGTCGAGGGCGAGCAATCCTCTGACCTGGCCCGATTCGTCGGGCTGGTGGATACAGCCAACGGGATCGCCGTGCGCGTGCCCCCGGGCTCGTGGATGTTTCCAAACACCGACCTCTCCATTCACCTCCACCGCTCACCAGTGGGTGACTGGGCGGGTTTCGACACCACCGTCGTCTTCGGCTCCGACGGTGTCGGGCTGACCTCATCCATCCTGTTCGACCTGAGCGGTCCGGTGGGTCGGGCCGAGCAGATCCTCACCGTGCGCCGGCTGTAGTGTCGCGATGGCCTGAGGATGCCCAGCCCGTTCCCCGTCCCCAGCGATGCGGCGGAGTATGGTCACCGGCATGTCCACGAGCCCCACTCCCGCAGTGTCCGGTCCCCTGGCGGACCGACGGCCTCGCCCTCGGATCCACCACGGTGACCGGTTCGACGACCCGTACGAGTGGCTCCGGGACCGGACCAACCCGGATGTGATCAGCTATCTGGAGGCGGAGAACCTCTACACCGAGGCCAAGACGGCTCACCTGGGTCAGCTCCGCGCCGACATCTTCGATGAGATCAAGGCCCGTACCAAGGAGACCGACCTATCGGTGCCGACGTACGCCTCGCACCCGGGCGCACCGGAGGGGACCCCGTCGGCGTATTGGTACTACACCCGCACAGTGGAGGGCTTGCAGTACCCGATCCGCTGCCGAGTCGCCGCGGCCGACCGGCACAGCCCCCCAGACGTCGAGGCAGAGATCGCCGGCGAAGAGGTGCTGCTGGACGGCAACCTCGCCGCAGAGGACCACGAGTTCTTCTCCATCGGCGCATTCGCCGTCTCCGTTGATGGCACGCTGCTCGGCTACTCGACCGATGTCACCGGCGCCGAGCGGTTCACCGTACGGATCAAGGACCTGCGCACCGGCGAGCTGCTGCCGGACGAGATCGAGGACACCGCGTACGGGCTGGCCTGGGCCGGCAACAGCCATCTCTTCTACACCCGGGCGGACGAGGCCTGGCGCCCGTACGTGGTTCGGCGGCACCGGATCGGCACCGACGCGGCTGCCGACGCGGACGTGATCACCGAGACCGACGAGCGGTTCTGGATCGGCGTGGATGCCAGCCGCGACGACCAGTGGATCGTGATCGGGGCTGGCAGCAAGCTGACCTCGGAGTTCAGCCTGCTGAGCGCCAGCGATCCGGAGGGCGTGCCGCGGATGGTCGCGCCCCGGCGCCAGGGCGTGGAGTACGACGTCGAGCCTGCCGGCGACCGGCTGCTCATCGTCCACAACGACGGCGCGGAAGACTTCGCGCTGGCGCAGGCACCGCTGGATGCCACCAGCCACGAGCAGTGGACTCCGGTGATTCGGCACGAGCTCGGCGTTCGGCTGACCGGAGTTGCGGCCTACTCCGGACATGCGGTGGTGTCCCTGCGACGCAACGGCCTGACCGGCCTGCACGTGCTTCCCCGGGACGCCGACGGAAACTTCGGCACCGGGTCCGACATCGAGTTCGACGAGCCGCTGTTCACCGCTGAGTCGCCCGGCGGCGCCGACTACGACGCGCCCAGCATCCGGATCGGCTACGGGTCGATGCTGACGCCGGACTCGGTCTACGACTACGACCTCAGCACCCAGACCTTGACGCTGCTCAAGCGCAGCCCGGTGCTGGACCATCCCGTTCACGGGCCGTACCAGCCAGACAGCTACGTCCAAGAACGTGGCTGGGCGACCGCGTCCGACGGCACTCAGATCCCGCTGTCCATCGTGTACCACCGCGACGTCGCCCTGGACGGCAGCGCGCCGGCGCTGCTCTACGGGTACGGCTCGTATGAGATCCCGATCGACCCGGCCTTCGCCATCTCCCGGCTATCGCTGCTGGATCGTGGCTTTGTGTTCGCCGTGGCGCACGTCCGCGGCGGCGGGGAGCTGGGTCGCAGCTGGTACGAGAACGGCAAGGCGCTCAGCAAGAAGAACACCTTCACCGACTTCGTCGCCTGCGCGGAGTGGCTCGTCGACCAGCGGTACACCTCCTCCGATCGGCTTGCCGCCCGGGGCGGCAGCGCGGGTGGTCTGCTGATGGGCGCGGCGGCCAACCTCGCGCCGCAGGCGTTCCGGGCGATCCACGCGGACGTCCCGTTCGTGGACGCGTTGACTACGATCCTCGATCCGAGCCTGCCGCTGACGGTGATCGAGTGGGAGGAATGGGGAGACCCGCTGCACGACCCCCAGATCTATGCGTACATGAAGGGGTACAGCCCGTACGAGAACCTTCGACGCGTCGAGTACCCGTCCATCTTGGCGACCACCAGCCTGAACGACACCCGGGTGTTCTACGTCGAGCCGGCCAAATGGGTCGCGGCGCTGCGCCGGGTCGCGCTCAACTCCGACGACAAGCCGATCCTGCTGAAGACCGAGATGGTCGCCGGGCACGGCGGCGTCAGCGGTCGCTACAACACCTGGAGGCAGATCGCGTTCGAGTACGCCTGGATCATCGACCAGGTCACTCATCCGGCCCCCTCAGGACAGGTCGACGCGGACCCGCGCCGAGTTCCAGCCGATGGTGATCGACGCGAGGTTGCCGCGGAGCTTCGGGCATAACAGCAGCCCCGTCGGCATTCCGCAGGATTGAGCTGCCGAAACGCATCCAACCCGCCCCTTGGTTCCGAACTCTCAGTACGGAATAACCCCGGGTCAGGTCTCAGGGATTCTTCAGGGCAGCAGAGGAATCCTTCTCCACCCCCGGTGCGTTGACGTAATTGAAGGCAACGGAAGGGGCCACTGTGGTAGCACAAGCAACTCGTACCCGAGTATCCGAGGGGATCGACGGCAAGGACGCGGTAGGCCTCTACCTGGACGGCATCGCGAAGACTCCGCTGTTGACCGCCGAGGAAGAGGTCGAGCTCGCGAAGGCGATCGAGGTCGGTCTCTACGCGGAGAAGATTCTTTCTGGCGAGGTCACCCTGGCCGAGCGCGGCAGGCACGCCAAGCGTCCGACGCAGGCCGAGCTCCAGTTCCTGGCTGAGGAAGGCCAGCGTGCATTGCAGCGGTTCGTCACCGCAAATCTGCGGCTGGTGGTGTCGGTGGCCCGCAAGTACGGCAGGTCACAGATGCCGCTGCTTGATCTGGTCCAAGAGGGCAACACCGGTCTGATCCGAGCAGTGGAAAAGTTCGACTACACCAAGGGATTCAAGTTCTCCACCTACGGAACCTGGTGGGTGCGGCAGTCCATTAGCCGCGGAATCGCGCAGCAGGGCCGAATTGTCCGGCTACCGGTGCACGTCGCCGAGCAGGTCAACCAGGTTGGTGCTGTTCGCCGAACCCTGGAACGACGACTGGGCCGAGAGCCGGAGATCGAAGAGATTGCCGACGAGATGGGGCTGGAAAGTGATCGGGTGCTGGATCTGATCCGGTACGGCCGTGACCATGTTAGCCTCGACGCTCCCGTGGAGGAGGGCGGCGACACTGCCCTTGGCGATCTGATCGCCCGCGAGCCGATGCCCGGACCCGACGAGGTGTACCTGGACGCGGAGGAGCACGCCCGTCTGGAGGCGCTGCTCGACCAGCTCGACGAGCGGTCCGCCGACGTCGTCCGACGCCGCTACGGCCTGATCGACGGCCGGCAAGCCAAGCTCGCCGACATCGGAGCCCTCTGGGGCATCACCGCCGAACGAGTTCGACAGATCGAGCGGCACGCCATCGCCAAGCTGCGCGGGAAGTCCGTGCTGGCAGCCTGATCTTGAGGGTCGACCCGGTCCCGGTTTCCTCGCGGAACCGGGATTCGTCGTCTCCAGACCCGGTCGGGTCTCCAGCCGCCGGACAGGTCACCGCGCGATCGGGCGGATCAAGCCTTCCTGGGCGACGTTGGACACGAGCGTGCCGTGCTGGAACAGCCTGGCGGTGGACAGTCCAAGTGCGTGTGATGCCGAGGGTGAAATCTGGTCGTAGAGCAGCCACTGGTCTGCCCGGAACGGTCGGTGAAACCACATCGCGTGATCGATCGACGCCGCCTGCACGTTCACCCCGACCAGCACCCCGTGCGGGACGGTGCTGGAGGACAGCAGCGTCAGGTCACTGGCGTACGCCAGCACGGCCTGGTGGGTTCGCTCGTCGGCGGGCAGCGTCCCGTCGGCTCGCAGCCAGACCCGAGCCCGAGCCGGATGGGCCGGATCCTCCAGCCCCCCGCCCGGCCGGGAGTCCCCGACGTAGCGGACATCCAGGGCCCCCCACTCACGTTCCCACAGGTCAGAGGTGCGTCCTGACGCGCGGGCCAGCACCTCGCTGAGCCGCGGGCACTCGTCAGGTCCGGGCACGCCCTCGGGGGCGGGATCGAGGTGCTCGAAACCCTCCTCCGCGACGTGGTAGGAGGCGGATAGGTAGAAGATCACCTGGCCCCCTTGCCGGGCCACGACCCGGCGGGAGGAGAACGACCGCCCGTTGCGGATCGCCTCCACGTCGTACACCATCGTGGTGTCGGTGCGCCCCGGCTTCAGGAAGTAGGCGTGCATCGAGTGCAGCACCCGATCGGGCTCCACGGTACGACCTGCCGCCATCAGCGCCTGGGCCAGCACCTGGCCGCCGAAGGCACGTTGGAGCTGGGTATCGGGCTGCCGCGCTCGGAAGAGCCCGACCTCAATCTCCTCGAGGTCAAGCAGGTGAATCAACCCATCGATCGACTGCGGCACGGCCTGAGCCTATCCACCGGTCGACCTACTGGTCGTCGGGCTTGTCCTGCTCGGCCAGGAACCGCTCGAACTCGGCGGCGATCTCGTCGGCGCTCGGCACCGGGTCGCCCCCTGCCGCCTGCAGCGCGTCGTACTGCTGCTCCAGACTGGCCACCAGCTCCTGAACCTCGCTCGAGCCCGCCATCTCCGCGGCGATGTCAGCCAGGTTGCTGGCCGATGCCTTCTCCAGCGGCTCCAGCGGGACGGCCAGCCCGGTCGCCTGGCTGAGTGACCGCGTCAGCGACAGCGTGGCTTCGGGGAAGGCGGCTTGGGACAGGTAGTGCGGCACGTGGGCGGCGAAGCCCATCGCCTTGCGTTCATGCTGGCCCAGACGGAACTCCAGCAGACCGGTGAAGCTCGCCGGCACCTCGACCCGGTCGATCCAGCTGCGGTACCCGTTGACGAGCTCGACATCGGTCGCATGAGCCGTCAGGGTCACCGGGCGGGTGTGCGGAACTGCCATCGGGATGCCGTGAACGCTGACGGTCAGCCGCACGTTGAGCTGCTCGATCAGCTCGATCAGGGCGGCTGCCAGCCGCTCCCACTGGACATCGGGCTCCGGCCCGGTCAGCAGCAGGAACACCTCGCCCTGCTCGTCGACCATCCGGTACAGCCGCAGATGCAGGTCGGCGTAGGACTTCCACTGGTTGGTGTCGAACAGCATCGCCGGACGCCGGCTGCGGTAGTCGTGCAGCTGGTCGTGGTCGAAGTCCGCCAACACCTCGTGCTCCAGCTGCTCAAGCAGATGAGCCGAGAAGAGCCGGCCGGCCTGGCCGGCATCCACGAAACCGTCGAGCTGATGGATCAGCACGGGACGATGCCTGGCCAGCTTGGCCACGACGTCGTCGCGCAGCGTGTAGAGCAGGCGCGGATCCATCATGGCTTCAATCTACCCGGGTGGGCCGACGCTACCCGCTGACAACTGCGCCGCGGCCGAGCCGATCGCCTTTCGCACCCGCTTCTCCGACACCGGGATGGGCGTGCGCAGGCTCTGGGCGAACAGGCTGACCCGAAGCTCCTCGAGCATCCAGCCCACCTCTTCCACGAAGTCAGGCAGCGGACCGGGCGGGGCTTGGTTGCACAGGGCGGCATAGGCGTCCTCGCAGCGGGTGACCACAGCCATTGCGGGGGCGTCGCGGGCGGGGTTGGCCAGCAGAGCAGCGATCCGCTGCTCGACGGCCCGAAGGTAGCGTGGGAGGTCGACCAGGTGCCGGTATGCCGTGGCGGCCAGGAACCCGGGAAACAGCAGGTTCCCGGTCTGCTCCGACAGGTCGGCGGCGGCTGCGGGCGCCGCCGCGCGGACGGCCGGCAGCAGGGTGAGCACCTGCTGGTGGGCCGCCAGCAGATCGGCGGTGAGGGCGACGATTGTCCGCATCAGCTCGGCCTGGTCCGCCCGGACGGCCTCGCACAGCCCCCGGAAGAATGTCTCGTCGAGCACCGGCCCGGACGTGTGCCTGCGGATCAGCTCTCCCACCGTTGCCAGCCGGGCGTCGGCCAGCAGCGCCGGAATGCCGGGGTACGGGCTGTGCCCGAGCGCCAGCCGGTTCCGGTTGCTCAGGTGGCCGATCACCCATCTGGTCGGGTCGGGGGTGTTGATCAGCACCAGGCGACGCAGCCCGGCGCGGGAGCTGACGCCTTGTCGCTGCGGGCTGTCGAGCACCACCTGCCCGACGGTGCCGCCCTCGTCCACCAGGGCCGGGTAGCCCACCACCCGCTGCCCGTCGCGGACCAGCTCGACCTGGCTGGGGAGCGTACCGAACACCCAGGTAGTGGCGCCGGTGATGGTGTGTTCAGCGGCTGCCAGGGTGAGCGTCCTGCTCATCTGGGCGCCGAGCTCGGTCTTGAGGGCGTCGAGATCGGTACCTTCGGCGAGGACGCCGGAGCCGTCGGTGACGACAAAGGTCACCTCGACGTGGCCAGGCAGCGGGCCGAAGCGCCACTCGCCCGGCGGCACCCGCTCGCCGGTCAGCGCCAGCAGCGCCCGGCCAAGCCCCTCGGTGAGCGACTCCCCGGGCACCGGCGACCTCTGGAGCCACTCCAGCGCCCGCCGGGCGAACTCCGGCGCCGGCACAAACTGTTTCCGGGTGGCCTTGGGCAGCGACCGGATCAGCTCGGTCGCCAGCTCGGCGCGTAGCCCCGGCACCTGCCAGCTGAACGGAGCCGCATCGACCTGGTTCAAGACCGCGAGGTCGATCGAGACCGAAACCCCGTCCCGTGACGTCCCCGGGTCGAAGGTGTACTCCACCGGGAGCTCCAGGTCGCCCACCACCCAGGTGTCCGGAAAGGCGTCGGCGTCGACCTCCCCGGCGCCTGGAGTGACCAGGTCGGCGATGGTGAGTGTCAGCAGATCCGGCGTCTCATGCCGAGCGTCCTTCCACCAGGCGTCGAAGGCCGCCGCGGAGGCGATGTCGGTCGGGATCCGCCGGTCGAAGAAGTCGTAGATGACCTGGTCGTCCACCACCACGTCACGGCGCCGCGTCCGCTCCTCCAGCTCCTCAGCCTCGGCCCGGACCGCGGCGTTGGCCGCGAAGAAGCTGTGCCGGGTTCGCCAGCTGCCCTCCACCAGTGCGGAACGGAGGAAGATCTCCCGGGCCTCGACCGGATTGATCCTGGCGTACGGAACCCGCCGCTGCGCGATGATCGGGATGCCGTACAGGCTGACCTGCTCGTACGCCATCACCGAGCCGCTCCGAGACGACCAGTGCGGTTCGGAGTAGCTGCGCTTGAGCAGATGCTGCCCGACCTCCTCGATCTGGCTCGCGTCGATCCCGGCGACGGTGCGCGCCCACAGCCGCGACGTCTCGACGATCTCCGCAGCCATCACCAGCGGCGGCTGGATCTTCGCGACGCTGGACCCGGGGTTGATCGCGAACCGGGTGCCCCGAGCGCCGAGGTACTCCCGGGGGCCCGGTCGGTTGCGCCGTCCACCTGTGGGCGTCTTGCCCCGGGTCTTGCCGTCCTCGCGGAGGTCCGCGAGCCCGACGTGGGACAACAGCCCGCTGAGCACTGCGGTGTGCACCCGGATGGATGGGGCAGCGTCGCGATTTCGGTTGAGCCCCAGCTCCTTGGTGATATCGCGAAGCTGGGCGTGCAGGTCCTGCCACTCCCGGATTCGAAGGAAGTGCAAGAACTCATCGCGGCACATCCGGCGGAAGGCGTTACCGGAGAGCGACTTCTGCGATGTCTGGATGTGCTCCCAGAGCCGGAGCAGCGCCAAGAAGTCACTGCCTTCGACGGGGGCGGCCTCGTCTCCTTCGACCCGGGGCGGCGCCCAGAACCGGCGATGCAGCGCGTCTGCGGCCTCCCGCCGTTCGGCGGGGCGCTCGCGCGGGTCCTGGATGGACAGCCCAGAGACGATCACCAGCATCTCCGACAGGCAGCCCTGCCGCTCCCCGGCGAGCAGCATCCGGCCCATCCGTGGGTCCAGCGGGATCGCCGCCAACCGCCGACCGACGCCGGTCAGCCGTGGGCGTCCGCGGCTCCCTCGGCCGGAGAGGGCGCCGAGCTCGTCGAGCAGCCGAAGGCCGTCGGTGATCTGGGCGTTGTCCGGCGGCTCCACGAACGGGAAGGACGCGATCTCCCCCAGGTCGGCGGCGGTCATCTGCAAGATCACCGAGGCGAGGTTGGTCCGTAGGATCTCGGGCTCGGTGAACTCGGGCCGGCCGAGGTAGTCCTCCTCGCTGTACAGCCGGATGCAGACACCCGGGGCCACCCGGCCGCAGCGTCCGGCGCGCTGGTTGGCCGAGGCCCGTGAGATGGGTTCGATCGGCAGCCGCTGCACCTTGGTTCGGGCGGAGTACCGCGACATCCGGGCGGTGCCGGTGTCGATCACGTACCGGATTCCGGGCACCGTGAGCGAGGTCTCCGCCACGTTCGTGGCCAGCACCACCCGGCGGCCGGTGTGTGCGGCGAAAACCCGGTGCTGCTCGGCAGAGGAGAGCCGGGCATAGAGCGGCAGGACCTCGGTGAACCTCAGCCTCATCCCCTCGATCGCCTCAGCCGCGTCGCGGATCTCCCGCTCGCCGGACAGGAACACCAAGATGTCACCGTCGCCGAGGCCGCCCAGCTCACGCACCGCGGCACAGATTCCGTCGACCTGGTCCGACTCCGCCTCGGCCGGCGTCGGCCGGTAGCGCACCTCGACCGGGTAGGTGCGACCCGACACCGTGATGATGGGCGCCCCCACGCCGTCGGCGCCGGCGAAGTGCGCCGAGAACCGGTCGGTGTCGATGGTGGCCGAGGTGACGACCACCTTCAGGTCGGGGCGCCGCCCGAGCAGCTGCTTGAGGTAGCTGAGCAGGAAGTCGATGTTGAGACTTCGCTCATGCGCCTCGTCGATGATGATCGTGTCGTACCTGCGCAGGTCCCGGTCGTGGCCGATCTCGGCCAACAGCACCCCATCGGTCATCACCTTCAGCCGGGTCGCGCGGGACGCCTTCCGGGTGAACCGGACCTGGTACCCGACCAGATCTCCAAGCGGACTGTTCAGCTCCTCGGCAATCCGCTCGGCAACGCTGCGGGCCGCGATCCGGCGGGGCTGCGTGTGTCCGATCGACTGACGGCCCAGCTCCAGGCAGATCTTCGGCAGCTGGGTGGTCTTCCCGGACCCGGTCTCGCCCGCGACGATGACCACCTGGTGGTCGCGGATCGCCTCGCCGATCTGGCTGCGCCAGGCACTGATCGGCAGGGCATCGTCATAGCTGAACCGCGGCGCCAGGCTTGGAGGTGGAGAAGGCGCGCTGGACACTCGGTTCATCCTAGTCGCCGACATCTCGGGGCTGCGGTGTCTGACCTCAGGGTGCTGCGGTTCCTCCCGTGGCTGGCCTCATGTCCGTAGAGTGGGCCACGATCATTCGGCCATCGGATTCGGCACCATCGGAGGCGCTGGGCCCTGGGTCGTGGAGGCGAGGACCATGGCGGGGACGACTGCTGCGCTGGCCGAGAACGCGCCGACTTCGGGGGCGGCGAGCGTGCGGACGTTGCTCACCACGGAGGGCCGGGCGGCGGCGCCGTTCCGGTTCCGGGTGGGGGCTGCGTTCGGCTACATCACCGCACTGCACCTGCTGGGGCTCGGCCTGCTGGCCACCAGCCTGGTCCAGCCCGACGGCGCTGCGGTGACCATGTCGATGGCGGGCTTCGCGTACGTGCGGGGCTTGATCCACTCCTTCGACTTCGACCACATTTCCATGATCGACAACTCCACCCGCAAGTTCGTCGCCGAGGGACGGCGGCCCGCTTCGGTCGGACTGGCCTTCTCGGCGGGGCACTCCACGATGGTCATCGTGACCGGAGTCCTGGTCGTGGCTGGCGTGCAAGTGGTGCAGGTGGCTCTGGATGAGACGTCCGGCGTCGCTCGTACGCTCGGTGTCTTGGGCCTGTCCATCTCGGGGCTCTACCTGCTGCTGGTCGCGCTTGCCAACCTGGCCACCTTCGCGGCCGCCTGGCGACTTCGTCGCGACATCAGACGGGACCCGAGTCTGGCTGTACCGGTGGACGCGCTGTCACCCCGCGGCCCGACCGCGAGGATTCTGACCCGACCGTTGCGTCGCGTCCGGCATCCCCGGCACGTCTATCTGATCGGGTTCCTCTTCTCGTTGGGCTTCGACACCAGCTCGCAGATCGGGCTGCTGATGCTGACCGGCGCGGCCGCGTTCGCCGGTGCGGCTCCCCTGACGCTGTTGGCGTTGCCGTTGCTTTTCGCCGCGGCGATGACGCTTGGCGACACCTGCAACGGGCTGATGATGTTGAAGATGTACGAGACCGCGCACGCCGACCCGGTCCGCAAGGTCACCTTCAACCTGGTAGTCACCGGGGTCAGTATCTGCTCAGCCGTCGGCGTCGCGGTGGTGGCCACGTCCACCCTGCTGACCGAGTACGCTGAGGTCCGACTCCAAGCCGTGCGGGCTATCGCGGCGGTGGACACTGGCCACACCGGTTATCTGCTGGTCGTCAGCTTCGCTGTGATTGCGGGCCTGGCGTGGCTGCGCTTGCGGGCCACGAACAGCTCTGACCTTGCAACGTCGGCTGCTTCTCGGGTACGGGAATTAAGAGGCGGGCTGCTCAGTCGGTGTCGCCGAAGGTGGTCCGCCCGTGCAGCTTGGCGGCCAGCTCGTCGTCGATTCCGTCGGCGACATCGGACATGATCCGGACAGCCTGCTGCAGGTGTGCAGGCACGAATGGACGGGCCTGCACGGAGAACGTGACAAAGACCCGGTCCCGGATCAGCTGGAACTTCACCCAGCGCGCGTCCACGTTGAGATCGTTGAGCACCTCGGTTGCGCGCGACCGGCCGGCGACGTCGTGGACGACGGTGGCGAACAGCACGATCTCCCGGCCGTCGGCCGACGTCCGCAGGAACAGCATGGTGGAGCCGACCCGGATGGCGATGTCACCCTCGGTGTCGCGGATCGGCCGATGCCCGAACATGTCGGTCAGCTCGTCGTCGACCAGCGCGTTCAGGTGCTCCTGGCTGCCGGCGACGGTGGCGAGTACGTCATCGACGGCGAACTCCCCGGTGCCCGCGATGGGACCCGGTCGGGGCTGCAAGATTTCGGCCAGCTGGTCCGGGGCGAGAAAGACCGGATGCTGCACCCCGTAAACATCACGCAGGGCGCGGACGGCGAGCTCGCTGAGCCGGTCGGAGTTCTCCTGGGAGTCCTCCACCCAGAAGTTGCCCGAGCCGTCTGTCAGAGGCGGGGTCCAGCCGCACGTCACCATGGTCGCCAGCTGCTCCGCCGACAGCTGGAAGTCCTCACCAAGCACGGCGTTGCCGGCCGCCTCGCAGCGGACCCGGTTGCGTACCGGGCTACGAAAGGTGACATACGGGGCGGGATCCATGCTCTCGGACTCGGTGCCGATCGTCAGGTCGGCGCTGTCGTCGATGACGGAGATGACGTCGCTCAGCCTGGCCTGGAACTGGGCCCAGGCTTGGGCTGTGCTCCGATCGATGTCGAAATCTTCGTAAACCGCCACCGGCACCTCCTGTCGGCACGAACCTAGCGCACCCCCTGGGGGCACGTGGGTCGGCAACCGGTCCTCTCAGCGGTCACGGTGCCGGCGGCAATTGTGACGTCAGAGCACGCACCACCTTGGAGGGCGACCGCCGGCCAAGGTGATCCGCCATCCAGACGCTGGTCCGGACCAGCGCGGTCAGGTCGACCCCGGCGTCGATTCCGAGCCCAATCAGCAGCCACAAGAGGTCCTCCGTGGCCAGGTTGCCGGTTGCGGAGCGGGCGTACGGGCAGCCACCCAGGCCGCCTGCGGACGCGTCGAACTCGGTGATCCCGGCGCGCAGGCCCGCCAGCACGTTGGTCAGCGCCTGACCGTAGGTGTCATGCAGGTGCAGCGCGACCTGCGTACGCTCGACCGCAGCCCGCTCCAGCGCCGTCACCATCGCTGTTACCTGCCCGGCGGTCGCGACGCCGATGGTGTCGCCAAGGCTGACCGTGCGGCATCCGCGCGAGACCAGCCGGGCGGCGACGTCGGCCACCCGACCGCGATCGACCCGGCCCTCCCAGGGGTCGCCGAAGCACATCGAGACGTACCCGCGGACTGCAAGCCCGTCGCCGACGGCGCGGTCGATGACTGCCTCGGCCATGGCGAGAGCGCCGTCCAGGCTGGTGCCGAGATTCTCCTGAGCGAACCGCTCGGTAGCGCTGACGAATACCGCGATCTGCTGCACTCCTGCTGCCCGGGCGCGCTGGTACCCACGCTCGTTCGGCACCAGCACGGGGTACCGAACGCCGTCCCGCCGAGAGATGCCCGCCATCACCTCGGTCGCGTCGGCGAGCTGTGGTACCCAGCGCGGTGAGACGAAGCTGGTGGCCTCGATCGCCTGCAGGCCCGCCTCCTGCAACCGGTGGATGAACTCGATCTTGATGTCGGTCGGGACCACGGCGTTCTCGGCCTGCAAGCCGTCTCGGGGGCCGACCTCGTAGACCGACACCCGGTCGGGCAGCCCGGGCAGCGGGCAGGGGTCGGGGAAGACCATCGACAGGCTGCCGGCCATGCCACGACTGTAGTCTCCGGCCGGGATCGGCCGGTGCGGTGAGACGGTCCGGTCCGACTTTGTCGGGGCTCAGGCCAGCAAGGCGGCGATCAGGGTCAAGGCGGGAACCGCGAGCAGGGTCGAGATGAAGATGGAGTCCCGAGCCAAGATCACGCCGGTGTCGTAGCGCACCGCGTGGGTGAAGACGTTCTGTGCTGTCGGCAGCGCGGCGATGATGGTCACGGCGAGCACGCCGGCATCGTCGAGGCCCAGCACGAACCGGGCCACGCCGAACGCCACCAGCGGTTGCAGGACCAGCTTCAAGGCGACGATGGTGGCGATCTGGCGCGCCGGCTCGCCGGCACCCGGGCGCGGGCCGAGCTTGAGGGACACTCCGTACGCGATCAGCATCGCCGGGACCGCCATGCCACCGACCAGGTGCAACGGGTCGGCGATCAGCCGCGGAAGGGTGAGATCGAAGATCGACAGCATCAGCCCGAGCAGGGAGCCCACCATCAGCGGGTTACGCAATGGCTGGAGGAGCCGCCGTTGCCAGCGGCGCAGTGCAGACGTCGGCTCGGCCTGGTCTTTGGTGACCGCGTAGTCCAGCACGGCAAGTCCCAGCGGTTGGAGGAGCAGCAGCTGGGTCAGCAGCATGGGCGCGATCAGCGAGGCGCTCCCCAGCACGTAGGCCGCGATCGGGAGCCCCAGGTTTCCGGCATTGACGTACGCCGATGAGAACGTCCCGATCACTGTGTCGGCAGCCGTGCGGCGCCAGACCAGCCGAGCCAGCAGGACGTAGATGCTGGCCGAGGCGGCAACGCTGGCAATCGACGCCACCAGGTTGGCGGAGAACAGCTGAGCCAGGTCAGTCTCGCCGAGAACGGTGATCATCAGGGCTGGACTGGCGACGAAGAAGGCGATTCTCGACAGCAGCCGCTGGCTGGACCCGTCCAGAACCCTCAGGTGCGCCAGCACGAAGCCCAACACGATGATGGAGCCGATCGTGACGAAACCCGACAGCACTCCCTGCACGCTCATCCGATCGGTTGCGTCCGGTGCCCCGACGGCACCGGCTCGAGAAGTCTCTCGCACCGCGTGCCGCGGGCCAGATGCAACCAGTCTGGAACGCGCTCAGCTGATCGGCGTCCGCTTCACCTTGAGGTTGAACGCGAACGCCTCGTCGCAGGTCAGCGGGATGGTGGTGGACCCCACGGTGACGCGTAGCCGGGTACGCAGGTCCTGATTCGTGCCCGTGGTCACGATGTGCTCGCCAGCGTCGTCGAACACCTCGTGCACCCGGGTGACCGGGCCGACCCTCGTGTAGGTTCCCCGCACCCACGCGGTACCGGCTTCAACTCGAGTGTCGCGATCCACGAGCGGAACTACCGCACGCACGCGTCCGCCGCGAATGCGAGGGGACGGCGACCGCTCGGATGCGACGAGCACCGCATCCCGCTGCTCGATGACGACCTCGGTCGGCACCGTGACCGAGGAGTTCTTGTAGAGCAGTACGAACGCCGACATGGACGAGGCCTCCCCCGTGCAGCTGATGGCGTAACCGCGCTCGCGGGTGGTGCTGCCACTCGCGTCGCCGACGGCGGCGGTAGCGATTGGGCTGGACGACAGGGCGGCGGCTGTGGCGAGGACGGCGACAGCGAGAACCTTGCGGAGCATGTGCTTCTCCTTCATGACTGGAAGTTGACATTGCTCCTACGCCGTTGGAAGGCGGTCGGTTGCAACGGGAGTTACGTGATGCCGCTCACAACAACTAGCGCAATTTTGCTGAGCATGCAGAACTCCGTTAGCCTTTCGCGACGGTCTAAGAAAGGGCAGCATGAGACGACTCCTCGCATGGCTGGCAGGCGCGCTCCTGATCGTTGCGGTCGCAACCCAACCGGTGCCGGCGGCAGCGGACGTGAACCGGACCGGATCATGCGTGGATGGCGGGGGCGTCACGTGGAAGTCCAAGGTGGTCTGGGGCAACCCGTACAAGGCCGCCGATGGCGTGATCCGTGTTCAGGTGAACTACGCCGGGTGGACGACCGCCAGGCCGGGCGTCGTGCCGACCGACTCGCGGGTCACCACCCTCGACGGCTCCGGCAAGGTGTTGCAGACGCTTACCCGCCAGGTCGGCTTCGACTACAAGTCTGGTGCGGCGTATGACTATCGAAATCCGCTGAACCCGCCGCATGCTCCGGGCAAGGCTCGAATCACCGTCAGCACGGGAGTCAACGGCGACGGCCTCGGCAACTGCATGGTGACCTTCGTCCAGCCGAACGATCCAGTAGTGGCTGCGGCTGGAGACGTCGCCTGCGCCCCGGGTTCCGTCGTCGGCGTCGCGTGTCAGCACAAGGCAGTCAGCGACAAGATACTGACTGACCAGGCGGTCGGCACCGTTCTCGCGCTCGGTGACCTGCAGTACCCCAACGGTGCGCTGGCCGATTTCAAGGCCTCGTACGGACCGACCTGGGGCCGGCTGATGAGCAAGACGAGACCGGTCCCGGGCAACCATGAGTACAACACGGCCGGAGCGACCGGCTACTACGACTACTTCGGCACCCGCGCGGGGAGCAGGACCAAGGGCTACTACTCCTTTGACATCGGTACGTGGCATATCGTGGCCCTCAACTCAGAGCGCGACACCAGCGCCACCGGAACCCAAGTGGCGTGGCTGAAAGCCGACCTCCGGGCACACCCCAACAAGTGCGTGGCCGCCATCTTCCACACGCCACGCTGGAGCGGCGGTCCTCATGGCGACGCCGTCAAGGTCGGACCGTTCGTGAAAGCCTTGTACGACGCCAATGCCGAGCTGATCTTGAACGGCCACGACCATGACTATGAGCGGTTCTACCCGATGAACCCCTCCGGGGTCCGGGACAACGCCCGCGGCATCGTGGAGATCGTCTCTGGTCTGGGCGGCGCCAGCCAACGAACGATCACGCCTCGCGCGACCACGGCAGCGGCGAACAACACCACCTACGGTTACACGCGACTGGTGCTGCGCTACGACTCAGCAGACATCTCCTATGTCTCCGCAGTCGGGACGTACCAGGACTCCACCCGGCTGACCTGCCACTGAGTTGGCGGCTGCTTGATACGGCGCAGACGCGGAACAGGGCCGGGAGCGTGAGCTCTCGGCCCTGTTCCTTGTTGTGCGACGGTCTTGACGTTGGAGCACCGCGACGGCGAGGCACTCCGGGTGCAGCGGCTAGCTGTATCAGCGACCCAGTAGCCGGCTCAGCCGAGAGGCCCGGGCAGGCTGGACAGGGGCATGCGGCAGGGCTGAACTGACCAGAGCTCTGGTCTGGAGCTCAACAGCCCACGGGTAAACGAACACGGTTCTCCTTTAGACGGTGTATCGGTCGATACCCCGATTACAACGGTGTTGTGGCGGACTTCCATCCACCACAACTGCGTGACTCGCTTCACTCTCTGCACCCGTCGAAAACCGCAGCCGACCGCCTGCAGGGGTCAGCCAGCGGGCTGTGGTGGCCGCCGAAGCTGCCGGGATGCGACAGCAGCGCCGGCTACGTCTGGCGTGGCGAGTACAGCAGGGGCTGCCTGATATCGAAGTACTCCACCTCACCGACGTTCAGGGAGTTCATCTCCTCCATCAGTGCCTGCAGTTCGGGCGGCGGCTGCTTGCTCTCTCCTTCTCGAGCCGCTGCCTCGGAGGTGAAGTAGGCCGCGGTCGTCCACTCGCCGCCGTCGTGAGCCGCGGTGACCGTGCCGAGGATGTCGGTTCGAAGTGCTCTCCACTTCTCCGGGTTCTGGTTCATCAGCTCCCGGGCGCGGTCCGGGTCGCTGACCCGACCCTGCATGACCTGTACGAAACCTGCCTGATCCGGGTCACCCTCCAGGTCGACGTCGACCTCAGTGCTCTCCCGGAAGGTGACGTCGCCATCAAAGAGGGCAGAGGTCTCGCTCCACCACTCCCCCTGCTCCGGACGGTCGCTGTTGCGCCGAGCCTCCTCCTCGGATGCGAACCGAGCCAACGTGATGCAGCGGCCATCGTCGGTGACACCGGTCGTGCTACCGAGCCAACCTTGCGCGCCCGGGGACAGCTCTTCAATCCATCGGTCGAATGCAGCCTTGACCTTGGCCGGATCGGACACCTTCCCCTGGATGACTTGCACGAACATGAGACCCCCTTTTCAATCCCCTGCCCGCTGGCGGGACGACCAGCAGCGCTGGTCGTGGCGCGGAAGGCCTGCGGGCTGTCCGGCCCTCCCCCATGTGTGGTGATCCGACCGGTCGGCAAAGCTGTTTCTGGTCACTCCCGACCGCCGGTCCCCTGCCGGCGGACGATCTTGGCGACCGGACCACAGCACGTCGGCCGGAACATGATCATGTTTTCGTGCCGAGCGTTTCGGTTGAATTGCCCGGCCTGTTCACGCTACTCGGGCTGGCGCCTCGACGCTAGTGCGCAGGTCTCCGCCAGAGGCGGGAAGGCGGCTTCGTTGTTGGTGCCGTCCGGGAGCTCAGCGGGGGAGCATCGGCGCAAGCGCCGGGCATCAACGGGTGGCTCCGAGGTGGCCAAACTTCCTGCAGGAGGGCGTACACATGACTAGGTTCGAAGGATGGCAGATAGCAGCTACACCGTGGAGCGTTCGATCGACATCCATGCCTCGCCCGTGCACATCTACGACGAAGTCTCGGACTTCCATCAGTGGCCCCGCTGGTCACCATGGGAGGACGTTGATCCGGCGATGAAGCGGACGTACGCCGGCGCCCAGACCGGCACAGGATCGATCTATCACTGGTCCGGCAACCGCAAGGCCGGCCAGGGGACGATGGAGATCCTCGAGTCCGTCGAGCCCTCGCGGGTCCGGATCGGCCTTCAGTTCGAGAAGCCGTTCAAGGCGCGCAACGAGATCATCTTCACCATCAGGCCGGCAGTGGCGGGGGCGCACGTCACCTGGACGATGACTGGCCAGAAGACCCTGATGACGAAGGTGATGGGCCTCTTCACGTCGATGGACAAGATGATCGGACCCGACTTCGAGAAGGGCCTGGCACGGTTGAAGGCGACCACGGAATCCACGCCGGCGACATAGCCGTTTCGGATGACTGTCAGGCGTCAACGATCTATGCACGGTCATCGGACCCGATGCGTCGTGGGTCCCGCTGACGAGGACCCACGACACCGACCGATGTGATGGAGTCAATGCGCTGTCAGGCGCGGGTGAGGTGCTCCGGCCGTCCCGGAGCACCTCACCCGCGCTGAATCAGCTACACCCACTCGTGCTGCCGCATCCCTCGCACACGTAGCAGCTGCCGCTGGGGCGCATCTTGGTTCCGCAGGTGAAGCACAGCGGCGCGTCGACGCTCGTACCTGTCACCTGTTCAAGCAGCTCGGCCGTGGTCCGGGCTGTCGACGGCGCCGGCCTGGCGGCGTGGGCCACCTCGGCCAGATCGGTGTCCACCTCGTCGCCGGCGTCGTTCTTCAACGCCTGCGCCTCGCTCAGCTCCTCGATCTCCTCCGGGAGGTACGAGCCGGTCTCGACATGCCGCGCACGCTCGGTGGCGGTGTAGATGCCCAGCTCGGCACGCTCATCGAAGGACAGGTAGTCCAGAGCAAGCCGGCGGAAGATGTAGTCCATGATCGACTGCGCCATCCGGACGTCCGGGTCATCGGTCAGACCGGCCGGCTCGAACTTCAAGTTGGTGAACTTCTGCACGAATGTCTCCAGCGGCACTCCGTACTGCAGGCCGATGGACACCGCGATCGAGAAGGCATCCATTACGCCGGCCAGGGTCGATCCCTGCTTGCCCAGCTTGAGGAACACCTCGCCGAGGCCGTCGTCAGGGTAGGAACCCGACGTCATGTAGCCCTCTGCGCCACCGACTGAGAACGACGTCGTGCGACTCGGGCGAGACTTCGGCAGCCGCTTGCGGGTCGGCCGGTAGACCACCTTCTCCACCACGGCGGCCTCAGGTGACGCAGCGGCCGGTGTGGCCTTGCCATCGCTGAGCGGCTGACCCACCTTGCAGTTGTCGCGGTAGACCGCCAGCGCCTTCAGGCCGAGCTTCCACCCCTGCAGGTAGACGTCAGCGATCTCATCCACGGTCGCAGTCTCGGGCAGGTTGACCGTCTTGGAGATGGCCCCCGACAGGAACGGCTGGGCAGCGGCCATCATCCGCACGTGCCCCATCGGCTTGATGGCACGCTGTCCCATCGCGGTGTCGAACACCTCGTAGTGCTCAGGCCTGAGCCCCGGCGCGTCGATCACGTGGCCGTTCTCGGCGATGAACTCGATGACCGCCTCCGCGGTCTCGGTGGCGTAACCGAGGCGACGCAAGGCTCGTGGGATCGTCTGGTTGACAATCTGCATCGAGCCGCCACCGACCAGCTTCTTGAACTTGACCAGCGAGAAGTCCGGTTCGATGCCCGTGGTGTCGCAGTCCATCATGAATCCGATGGTGCCGGTCGGTGCCAGCACGGAGGCCTGGGCGTTGCGGAAGCCATTCGCCTCACCGAGCCGGATGACCCCGTCCCACGCCTTGGTGGCGCGCTTGTGCACGTCAGCATCAAGCGACCCGACCGTGCGCAGCGAGTCGTTGGCCGCCTGGTGCTTGCGCATGACGCGCTTGTGGGCATCGGCATTCCGGGCGTATCCCTCATAAGGTCCGACGATGCCGGCGAGCTCGGCGGAGCGGCGGTACGAGGCGCCGGTCATCAGCGACGTCACCGCGGCGGCAAATGCGCGGCCACCATCGGAGTCGTAGCCGTGTCCCGTTGCCATCAACAATGCGCCCAGGTTCGCATATCCGATGCCGAGTTGGCGGTAGTCGCGGGTGGTCCTGCCGATAGCCTCGGTCGGGAAGTCGGCGAAGCAGATCGAGATGTCCATTGCGGTGATGATCAGTTCGACCGCCTTCTCGAACAGCTCGGCATCGAAGGCGTCATCCTCACGCAGAAACTTCAGCAGGTTCAGGCTCGCCAGGTTGCAGGAGGAGTTGTCCAGGCTCATGTACTCCGAGCAAGGATTGGATGCGGTGATCCGGCCGGTCTCTGGGTTGGTGTGCCAGTCGTTGATGGTGTCGTCGTATTGGATGCCCGGGTCCGCGCAGGCCCAGGCCGCCTGGGCGACCTTCCCGAAAAGCTCACGTGCGTCCACGATGCTGACGACGCGGTGGTCCGTACGGGCGCGCAGCGGGAACTCCCGACCCTCCTCGACGGCTCGCATGAACTCGTCGGTGACCCGGACGGAGTTGTTGGCGTTCTGGTACTGGACGGAGGTGATGTCCTTGCCGCCCAGGTCCATGTCGAACCCGGCGTCGCGGAGGGCGCGGATCTTCTCCTCCTCCTTGGCCTTGGTGTCGATGAACTCCTCGATGTCAGGGTGATCGATATCGAGCACAACCATCTTGGCTGCCCGACGGGTTGCGCCGCCCGACTTGATGGTGCCAGCGCTCGCGTCAGCGCCGCGCATGAACGAGACCGGGCCGGAGGCAGTGCCGCCCGAACTCAACAGCTCTTTGGAGGAACGGATCCGTGACAGGTTCAAGCCGGCCCCCGAGCCGCCCTTGAAGATGAATCCCTCTTCCTTGTACCAGTTCAAGATGGAGTCCATCGAGTCATCGACGGACAAGATGAAACATGCGCTGACCTGCTGGGGAGACTTCGTACCCACGTTGAACCACACCGGCGAGTTGAAGCTGAAGTACTGATGCAACAGCATCCATGTGAGCTCATGCTCGAAGACCTCAGCGTCACCTTCCCCGGCGAAGTAGCCGTAGTCCTCGCCGGCCTTGCGGTAGGTCTTCACCACCCGATCAATGAGCTGCTTCAGGCCCTGCTCACGAGCCTCGGTGTCGACCGCTCCGCGGAAGTACTTTGTGGTCACGATGGTGGACGCGTTGACGCTCCAGAAGTCGGGGAACTCCACGTTCTTCTGCTCGAAGACGACCTCCCCCGTCTTCCAGTTCTGCTGCACAACGTCGCGGCGCTCCCAGGTCACCTGGTCGTACGGGTGGACGCCCTGGGTGGTGAAGATCCGGTCGATAGTGAGACCGGCTGCCCTGCCTCCTCGACCCTTGCGGGTGTCTGCTCGCCCATTCGCGGAACGGGTGGTTTCGCTCATGATCTGCCTCTCTCTGCCGCCGATGGGCGGTACTGCTGCTGTCGGGGGGACTGATCTGCTTGCTTTTCCTGCCGAGCCGACTGTCACCGTGAGCTCGTCTGGCCGTGTTGGGTCTTGCTGTAGTTCTTCGGATGCTGCCGACTCCGTCAGCGATCGGCCCTCACGGACTCGCACGTCCCGGCGTGAGCTTGTGCGGGGTGAAGTCGCTGACCTTGCTGGGAGTGCGATGCGCCGGGATCAACGGCTCGATCCCCGTCGGCTCCTGTTCGATGCGCAGTAAGGCGATCTCGGCCTCGAAGTCGTCGACCGATTGATACTGCCGGTAGACGCTGGCGAACCTTAGGTACGCGACCTGGTCAAGGTCGCGGAGCGGGCCAAGAATGGCGACCCCGACCTCATCCGCCGGGATCTCAGGCTGCCCGGACGCCCGCAGAGAGTCTTCGACCAACTGCCCCAGTCGAGCCAGCTGCGTCTCATCCACTGGCCGGCCCTTGCATGCCTTGCGGACGCCGCTGATCACCTTGTCTCGGTTGAACGGCTCCACTACCCCGCTGCGTTTCACGACGACGATCTGCATCTGTTCGATGGTCGTGAACCGACGCTCGCATGCCGGGCACTGCCGACGACGACGGATGCTGCAGCCGTCGTCGGCTGCACGTGAGTCCAGCACCTTGGAGTCGGTGTGACGACAGTATGGGCAGTGCACGATGACTCCTCTTCCGATAGTTCCTGGGGATAGCCCTGGGGATAAGCCTGGGACGGAGATGTGGATGAGTGTGGGTAACCAACCACAACTTGTGGATGAAACACATGCGTGTAACTACTAGATATAGGTACCGTACGACTAATGTCCATTGTCCGCAAGACCACTGACAAAATGCGCGGTCGTTCTCGTCGCTGCGCGACAGGCGCCTTCAAGCGGCTTCGGCCGGTACTGGCCAGACCCACGCCGGCGGGTCAGAGCAGGTTGCGCAGGACGGTGTAGAGCGTCGCGGCTACCAGGGCAGCGCATAGCCATCGAAGCGGGCCGACCCGGCCCAGCGCGGCCGCCACACGGCCGGGTGGACGCACCGTGGGACCCCCGAGAACCTCCACGGCCCACAAGACGCCGAGCGCCGCCGCGGCCAGCAGAGCTACCAGGAGCAGAGGATTGTCGGCGAAAGCGGCGGCAAGGTCGCGCTGCAGCAGTGCCGCGCCCAAACGGGTACCGCCACACAACGGGCAGTCCCACCCGGTGAACGCCCGGAACGGGCACGGCAGCCCTCGACCCGTCGCCGCGTACAGCGCACTCAGGCTGACCCCGTAGGCGAGGAAACCACCCAGGACCACCAAGCTGCGAGAAGGACTGAAGCTTCCCACCTGACTGGTCGGCGTCATCTCACCATTGTGCCCGCACCCAATTCACCACTGTTGTCGACAACTGTGCCCGCACTGGATTCCCGAGCGGTCCTAGACTACGAGGGCAGGCGACGACGAGAGACGACCATGAGTGAGCAGACACCGGAAGGACCGCCGCACCCGCCCGAGGCCGCCCCAACCGGTGCTCAGTCCGGCACTGTCGAGGCCGGACCAGGGCCGGGGTTCGAGATGCCAGTCGCCGGGCAACATGCTTACGGACAGCCCAGCTTCAGCGCGCCGTCGGCTCCGTTCGACCAGTCGCGGTCCGACGGCCCTCGACAATCCACCCGGGAAGAACCGGCACGACCACCGGCAGAGTCCTGGCGGACCACGCAACTCGCAGGCGGCTACGCTTCAGCTCGGCCGGGATCAGACCTCACCACTTGGGAACGGCGTGTCGGTGCCTGGCTGATCGACTTGCTGCCCAACCTCATCGCCCAGACCGTACTGTTCATCGGGTACGGCATGTGGATTGCCGACGCGGCGATCCAGGCATCCCGTGGCGCTGCTCCCGGCATCGACGGTGCGGGGATCCAGGTCATGTTGATCGGCTGCGTCCTGTTCCTGGCGGCCCTGGCCTGGCAGCTCTACAACCGATGGCTGACCGCTGGACGGACGGGGCAGTCGCTCGGCAAGCGCCTGCTCAAGATGTCGTTGCTCAGCGAGGACACCTTGGGCCCGATCGGTCCGGCGAACGCGTTTCTGCGAGATCTCGTACACATCCTGGACGGTCTGGCTTTCGTCGGCTACCTGTGGCCGCTGTGGGATGAGAAGTGCCAGACCTTCTCCGACAAGCTGATGCGGACAGTCGTGCTTGACAGCCCCCGGCCTTCCCGCCCATGAGCTACGGAACTGGCCACTCATGGGACGGACCACCGTCGACCGTTGCGAGTCGTGTGATGACCGGTGGTTGGTAGCCCTCGCCGGTCACTCGCACCGCCGTCAGCGCAACCACGACGGTTGCAGCGCTCACGATCATCAGACCGAGAACCAAGATCGTTGCGATACCGCGATCGGTCAGCCGCCAGCGGCTGGTGACCGGCACCGCACAGGATCGGACCTGTCCCCCGCTGCGTCGCACGGATCGGGCGCTCACCTGTGGTGGGGGGACCACCGTCGCCGGTCGGGCGTTTGGCCGCGCCTGCCGGCCCGTGCCGCGACCCGGACGGGCCGGCCCACGTCGCGCCGGCGCCCGTCGGGTAGCGGGCACCGCCCGGCCGGTCGGCTGGGCACGATCGGTACCGGCGTCTGGATCCTGCCGGGGTGCTGCGCCGACATGTGGCCGCGGTGCTGTGATGACGCTCATGGTCGTACTCCTTCGGACGGCAATCGAACGAGGCGTTCGATAGAACGTATGTTTGATTTGTATCGCATCGCGTCCTCTGGGCCAAGCACATTCGTACCTGTGTTCGACTCCTTGATGCGTGAGATGAGCCAACCAGGACACACTGACAAAAAGCACTCGAGCGGTCAGCGGCACCCCCCAAGCGACACGCTCGAACACGTGTTTGAATTTGTCGGAGGGTTTCTCTATCGTCGAGTGCATGGCAGATAGCGACGATCGAGCCCTCCGAGCGCCCAAGAATCGGCGTGGACGGCCCAAGGCTGCCGACGTGGCAGCACAGTTGGCAGAGGGGGCGCCGGTTCGTTCCCTCCCCGATGGCCCGGCCGACGCGGACGGCCTCACTCCACGGCAACGACGGATCCTGGAGGTGATCAAGGAAGCCGTCGACTCGCGAGGGTACCCGCCGAGCATTCGCGAGATGGGTGAGTCGGTGGGACTCGCGAGCTCCTCCAGCGTTGCTCACCAGCTCAAGATGCTGGAGCACAAGGGTTTCCTGCGTCGGGACCCCAACAGGCCGCGCGCCTTGGAGGTGCTACTCCCAGGCGAAGGTCAGTCGTTGGCCGCCAGCAGCCCGGTGGCAAGTATGCGGAGCGGCAGTAGCGACGACACCGGTGCCGGCGACGCCTATCCAGCCCCCGTGCATGTGCCGCTGCTGGGGCGGATTGCGGCTGGTGGCCCGATTTTGGCGGAAGAGAGGATCGAGGATGTTTTCGCTCTGCCCCGCCAGCTCGTGGGCCAGGGCTCGATGTTCATGCTGCAGGTCAGCGGCGACTCGATGATCGAGGCAGCCATCTGCGATGGTGACTGGGTTGTCGTGCGCCAGCAGGCCACCGCAGAGAACGGCGACATCGTTGCTGCGTTGCTGGACACGGAGGCGACGGTGAAGACCTTCAAGCGAAAAGACGGCCAGGTGTGGCTGATGCCGCACAATGCTGCGTACGAGCCGATTGACGGCAACCACGCATCCATCCTTGGCAAGGTGGTTGCGGTGATGCGCCGGCTGTAGCCGCTGCCGTCAAAGCAGGCTGGGCTCAGACGTGATCATGGTGTTGGTGAACCGAGCCACCGCGCGGAGCTTGTTGGCGACGTCAAGCGCCGCGACCTTGTACGCCTCCGACAGCGTCGGATAGTTCAGCACGGTGTTGACCAGGTAGTCGACCGTTCCGCCGCAGCCCATGATCGCCTGCCCGATGTGGACCAGCTCGGTGGCGTTGGTTCCGAAGACGTGAACTCCAAGAATCTCTCGGGTTTCGGTGTGGACGATGAGCTTGAGCATGCCGTACGAGTCGCCGATGATCTGACCGCGGGCGAGTTCGCGATACCGGGATATGCCGACCTCGAACGGGATTGACTCGTGGGTCAGCTCGGCCTCCGACTTTCCGCAGTACGAGATCTCGGGGATGGTGTAGATACCGATCGGCTGAAGTCCGTGCAGCTCGTGGGCAGGCTCATCAAACGCATGCGAGGCGGCGAGCCTGCCCTGATCCATCGACGTGGCGGCCAGCGCTGGAAAACCGATCACGTCCCCGACCGCGTAGATGTGCGGAACGGAGGTGGCGTACTGCTCGTCCACCCTCAAGCGGCCACGACCATCCGCCTCGAGCCCGGCGAGATCGAGCTGCAGGGCCTCGGTGTTGCCTTGCCGGCCCGCCGAGTACATGACCACCTCGGCGGGGATCTTCTTGCCTGACAGCAAGGTGGTGACTGTGCCGCGTCCAGAACTCTCGACTGAGGCCACTTCCTCACCGAACCGGAAAGACACGGCATGGTCGCGCAGGTGGAACTTGAGTGACTCCACAATCTCGGGGTCACAGAAGTCGAGCATCTGCGGACGCTTCTCGACCAGCGTCACTCGAGTACCGAGCGCGGCGAAGATGGACGCATACTCCACACCGATGACGCCGGCGCCCACCACGACAAGTGAATCCGGCACCCGTTCCAGCGTTAGGATCTGATCGGAGTCCAGAACGCGCTGACCGTCGAAGTTGATGTGCGCCGGACGGGCGGGGTTGGTGCCAGTCGCGATCACCACTTTCTCCGCCGTCAGCATGCGATGTGTCTGGGAACCTTCGACGTCCACCGACAGCGTGTGCGGGTCGATGAACCGTGCCATTCCCGGGATGAGCTCCACATGGTTGCGCAGCAGCTGGGCCCGGATCACCTCGGTCTCGCGTCCGATCACATGCTGCAGGCGGGCCAGCAGGTCGGAGATGGTGATCTCATCCTTCACCCGATAGCTCGCGCCGTACATCTCACGCATCTGCATGCCGGTGAGGTAGATGACCGCCTCACGTAGAGTCTTGGAGGGAATGGTGCCGGTGTTCACACAGACGCCGCCCACCATGCTCTTCCTGTCGACGACACAGACGCGGTGGCCAAGCTTCGCCGCCATGATGGCGGCCTTCTGGCCGCCCGGTCCTGATCCGATCACCGCGAGGTCGAAATCGTATGTGTGGTCCACCCTCGTAGCGTGACAGACGAACTCGCGAGTCGCCAGCACGCCCCCGTACCACTTTGAACCGACGAGTTCGGTCAGGACGAGCTGGCCCCCGACGGCGTGGCCGTCATCGTCTCCGAAAGTCGTCGTAGGGCCTGGATTGTGGTCTCCCGGTCGGTGGTCGGCCACATGGGCGGCATCGACGACTTGAGGAAGCCGCCGTACCGCGCCGTCACCAGGCGAGGATCCAGGACCGCAACCACTCCTCGGTCACTGGTCCGGCGGATCAAGCGGCCGGAGCCCTGTGCCAACAACAACGCGGCGTGGGTGGCCGCCACCGTCATGAACCCGTTCCCGCCCGCCTCTGCCACGGCGCGCTGCCGGGCCACGATTAGCGGCTCGTCGGGTCGCGGGAATGGTATCCGGTCGATGATGACGAGCTGGCACGTGCGACCGGGCACATCGACGCCCTGCCACAGCGACAGTGTGCCGAACAGGCTCGCCGATTCGTCCGCAGTGAAGCGGCGGGTCAGCTCCGACAGTTGAGCGTCCCCTTGGCAGAGGATGGTCATTTTCGGAAGCTGCTTGCGGACGTGCACCGCCGCCGCTTCGGCCGCTCGGCGTGAGGAGAACAGTCCCAGCGTTCTGCCCCCTGACGCCCACACCAGCTCCGCGATCTCTGCCATCGCCGGCTCCGACAGGCCGTCCCGTCCTGGAGGCGGCATCCGGGCAGCAACGTAGAGGATCCCCTGCCGGCCGTAGTCGAAGGGTGAGCCGACGTCCAGTCCGCGCCACGGCTGTGGATCAGCGTCGTCCGGCGCGTCACCGGCGGCCGACTCACCTTCCACCGGTACGCCTCCCGACTCGACGAGGGCTGACGAGCAGTCACACCGTTCGGCAGCGCGCAAACCCACCGAGGTCGCCACTCCGGTGAAGTCGCCGCCCAGCTTCAGCGTCGCCGAGGTCAGGATCGTGGTCCGCTGGCCGAACACGCTGGAGCGCATGAGACCCGCCACGGATAGCGGTGCGACGTGGGCCTCGCGCCCGAACCGCTCCCGATCCGACACCCAGATGACGTCGGATGCGTTCAGCCCGGCCATCCGCTCAGCAATGTCGAATATCTCCTTCACGGCCGCCGACGCCTGGCGCTTCTCGCTGTCCTGCTTATCGTCAGCCGACGTCATTGCGCTCACGGCGCGACGTGTCACCGATCGGATCGAAGCACACGCAACGATCAGCTGCGCATCATCGGCTTCGATCCGCTCAAGCGGTGAGTCCTCCAGCGCGGATCGCAGCAGGTCAGCCGACTCAAGGAGCTCCAGACCCAGCTCGTCCTCCAAGAACGCGAGAGCGCGCCGGGCCACCCGCTCAACCATCTGGGGGCTGAGATCGGCCGATGCTGCCCCCGTTACGCGGGACACCAGCTCGTGTGCCTCGTCGATGATGACGGCGTCGTGCTCGGGGAGGGCGGTCCCCCCGTGCATAGCATTGATCGCCAGCAGCGCGTGGTTGGTTACCACCAGATCCGCCGCCCGAGCCTGCTCGCGGGAGCGCTCAACAAAACAGCTGTCGCCCTGCGGGCACCGCTGGACCCCAAGACATTCCCGGACAGGGATGGACACCTGCTGCCAGCCGCGTTCGGTGTGGGTGGGCGCCTCGTCGCGGTCGGCGAGGCCGTGCACGCTGTCCTGCCGCTCGGCCCACTCCCGCAGGGCCAGCACCTCACCCCCCAGCGCGGAGTCGCCGGACAGCACCGACTTGATGGGCTCCACCAGCTCGTTGACCGGAATCAGCGCCGCCTGGTCCTGCGGCGCACCGTCTCGAACCCGGAGGAGACAGACATAGTTCGTGCGGCCCTTCAGCACCGCAAAGGTCGGTCGCTTACCGGTTACCGACTCGACCGCGTCCATCGCAGCCGGGATGTCGTTGTTCGCCAACTGGCTCTGCAGGGCGAGCGTTGCGGTTGCGATCACGACCCGCTCGGACGGATGGCGGACCAGTCGAACCAGTGCCGAAGCCAGGTAGCCCAGCGACTTTCCGGTTCCGGTGCCAGCCTGCACCAACAGGTGCCGTCCGCTCTCCAAGCTGTCGGCCACTGCGTCCGCCATCTCGACCTGACCAGCCCGGGGGGTGCCGCCGATGCCCTTGACGGCTGCGGCTAACGCGTCGCGGTGGTCGGCGCCAGGAGTGCCGCTGCGCGGTTTCGTGCGCCGCTGACGATGAAGCTTCGGCGCTGGCACCGACGCCATCGGAGGGCTTGCCGGCGGCTCGACCTCCTGCTGCTGCTCCACCACCAAACCCTAACTGCGGGAACCGACAATGCTGGAGCTCACTCAATCCCTGGCTGTGGACAACCCGAACGGCGCCAGTTCCCCGGCCAGGTCCCCATGCACGCGCGCCACCACGAGCGTACCGTCCTCGGTGTGCTCCAAGGTGACGATCTCCCCGGCCTGGTGGATCCGGTTGACCAGGTCGCCCCGCTCGTACGGCACCAGCACGCGAACCTCGGTCTCGGGCTGCGGCAGGCGTGCCTCGATCCGAGCTCGCAGATCAGCCACTCCGGCGCCGGTGCGGGCCGACACGATGGCGGCTTCCGGATACTGCGTACGCAGGCGGGTCAAGGCCTCGGGACTCGCTGCGTCGGACTTGTTGATGACGATCAGCTCGGGCAGCTTCCCGGCGCCAATGTCGGCCAGCACCGTGCGGACTGCAGCGATCTGGCCTGCGGGGTCGGGGTCGGAGCCATCCACGACGTGGACCAGCAGGTCCGACTGCGCGGATTCCTCAAGGGTCGAAGCGAATGCCTCCACCAGGTCGTGCGGCAGATGGCGTACGAATCCGACGGTGTCGGTTAGCGTGAACACCCGGCCGTCGGCGGTCTGCGAGCGCCGCGTCGTCGGGTCGAGGGTGGCGAACAGCGCATCCTCCACCAGCACCCCCGCACCGGTCAGTCGGTTGAGCAGGCTGGACTTTCCGGCGTTGGTGTAGCCGACGATCGCGATCGACGGAATCTGGTGCCGCCTGCGCTCCGCACGCTTGGTCTCACGGGTGCTGTCCATCTCCCGGAGCGCGGAGCGAAGCTTGGCGATCCGGCTGTTGATCCGACGGCGGTCAGTCTCGAGCTTGGTCTCACCGGGGCCACGACCACCTATCCCGGCACCGCCGCTGGTGCGGCCACCGGCCTGTCGGGAAAGGTTGCCACCCCAGCCGCGCAGGCGTTGCTTCAGATACTGAAGCTGGGCGAGCTCTACCTGAGCTTTACCCTCCGCGCTCTTGGCATGCTGGGCGAAGATGTCGAGGATCAGGGCGGTGCGGTCGATGACCTTGACCTTGACCCTGTCCTCCAGGTTGCGGAGCTGGGCCGGTGTCAGCTCGCCGTCGCAGATCACCGTGTCGGCGCCGCTGGCCACGACCACCTCGCGCACCTCGTCCACCTTGCCGCGGCCGATGTACGTGGCCGGGTCGGGCCGGTTCCGTCGTTGCATCAACCCTTCGAGAACCTGCGAGCCGGCGGTCTCGGCCAGGAGCTTGAGCTCCACCATGGCGTTGTCGGCATCAATCTGGCTTCCCGTCGTCCAGACGCTCACCAGGACGACACGTTCCAGCAGCAGCTGGCGGTACTCGACCTCGCTGATGTCCTCTAGCTCAGTGGACATCCCCGCAACCCGACGCAGTGACAGCCGGTCGGCAAGATCCTGCTGGTCACCGTCATAGCCGTCGGTCGCGTCCGGGGAGCCGCCGCTACGTCGCTCAGAAGGGTGGTTGCCTCTTGCCGGTAGGTCTTCGATCACCAACTCATGGTCGGCGGGATCGGAGTTCAGGTCACGTTGGCGCAAAGTCATCGTGACTCCAGAATCTCACGCTGAGCCAAACCTGGCGAGTCGGTTTCTTTGCATCGGGCGGTTTCGGGTCGACAGATCAGTCGACAGATCAGCAGGGCAAGCATCCAGTCACCATGCTGGGGAGGCTTCACTTGGGCATCGTCAGAAGACTGAGTAGCCCCCGTCGACAACCAGAACCTCGCCAGTCATGAAGGCGGAGGCACCCGAGGCGAGGAACACCACACTGGGACCCAGCTCGTCCGGTAGCCCGAACCGTCGCATCGGCGCGTCCTCGATCCAGTACCGCTGAAACGCCGGCTCGTCCACCGGTGTCATATCGGTCTTGATGTATCCGGGCGCCAGCGCGTTGACGCGCACGTTGTACGGCGCCCACTCGGCAGCGAGCGACCGGGTGAGATGATGGACGGCCGCCTTCGAGGCGTTGTAGGCCGGCTGCCACTGGGGCCGGTTCACGATGTTGCCGGACATCGACCCAATGTTGACTATCACGCCGCCTCGCTGCGTCACCATCTGGCGACCGAAGGCTTGCGCGCAGTTCCAGACCCCATCCACGTTTACGTCCATCACGGCACGCCATTCGGCGGGCGTTACGTCCAACGCCGGCTTGTGAATGCAGGCACCCGCGTTGTTCACCAGCACGTCCACACGGCCGAGTGCGGTGACCACGTCGTCGACGGCATGCTCCACCTCGGGAAGCCGCGTCACGTCGGCAGCAACCACCAGCGATCGCACACCGTGAGCAGCGAGGCCGGCGACCGCCTCGTCTGCCGAGGACGGGTCGCGGACCAGCAACGCCACATCGCTGCCCGCTTCGGCCAGCGCTGTCACCAGCGCGCGACCGATGCCCCTGTTTGCACCAGTGACCACAGAGACCTTGCCCTGCAGCGAGAACGAGTCCAACACCGTCATGGCAGCTCCTCCGGCAGCGACAGTTGGCCATGGGCGACGATCACGGCCGCCCCGGTCAGATAGGTCTGGCCATCGTCGCCGAATTCGACCTCGACTGAGCCGCCAGGCACGTCCACCCGATAGGTCAGCGGGCCAGCGTGGTCAGCCGCCGGACTGCCGATGCGCGCTCGAGCCGCGGCCGCGGCCGCCACCGTACCCGTTCCGCAGGACTGCGTCTCGCCGACGCCACGCTCGTACACCCGCATCGCGATGTGCTGCGGTCCGATCTCGGCGACGAACTCCAGGTTGGTTCCGTCGGGAAAGGCCTGCTCCGGCACCCAGGTCGGGGGGGCGTGCAGCGAGAGGTCCGACAACTCCAGGCCAGGCTGCTGGTCGAGGAAGCTGACGGCATGCGGGTTGCCGACGTCTACTCCGCGGGCCGCGAAACGAGTCCCGTCGACGGTGGTCACCTCGACGTCGTTTCCAGTCAGCCTGGCGGGCCCCATAGCCACCCGGATCCGGGTGTCCGGAAGGGCAGTGGCCTCCTTGAGCCCGGCGCGGGTCGCGATCGGAACCACCGGTCCTGATGCCAGGCCCTCGTCCAAAAGGAACCTCGCGAAGACCCGAACGCCGTTACCGCACATCTCTGCGATCGAGCCGTCGGCGTTGCGGTAGTCCATGAACCACAGATCAGGGTCGCCGGACCATTCAGGCACGTGCTGGGCGCGAACAGCCCGCAGGAGGCCGTCGGCGCCGATCCCGGCATGGCGATTGCAGATCTGCTGCGCCTCCGCGATGTCGACGTGCAGCATCGACTCCCGGTCCAGCAGCACCACGAAGTCGTTCTGGGTGCCGTGACCCTTCGCGAATGACCACCGACGCATGCCCGCAGTGTTTCACGCTTTCGCCGGACCGACCGACTCGTGGCCCGGGTGTGACCCCACGAGTGCGTACGCCTGATCCACCAGAGTCGGGCTGAGCGCAGGCAGCCAGCGGATGCGCTCATCCTTGCGGAACCAGGAGTCCTGTCTGCGGGCAAACCGACGGGTTGCCGAGATCGTCAGATCCTGGGCCTGCTCCTCGCTGATCTGTCCGTCGAGGAACTGGAGGACCTGCCGATAGCCCAGCGCTCGGGAGGCGGTCACACCCTGCCGGAGGCCCGCGGCGGCGAGCCTGCGTACCTCGTCGACGAAGCCCTCCGCCCACATTCGCTGGACCCGCTGGGCGATCCTGATGTCGAGCGACGGTCGGTCGAGATCCAGTCCGATCTGCGTCACGCCCGGCAGCCGGTACGTCCTGCTCGGCAACTGGGCGTTGTACGGCTTCCCGGTCAGCAGGCCCACCTCCATGGCCCGTACAATCCGACGCCCATTGGCCGGCTCGATCTGCGCTGCGGCACCTGGGTCCCCCGAGGCCAGCCGGGCGTGCATGCGTTCTGCGCCGACGGCGGCCAGCTCGGCCTCCAGCTGGGCGCGCAGCGCCGGATCAGTGCCGGGGAACTCGAAGTCATCGACGATGGCGCGCACATAGAGCGCTGACCCCCCGACCAGTATCGGCACCACGGAGCGATGACGGCAGTCCGCTATGGCTGCTCGAGCCAGCCGTTGAAACTCAGCGACGGTCGCGGTGTCGGTGATGTCGAGGATGTCGAGCAGGTGATGCGGTACGCCAGCGCGTTCGGCGAGGCTCGGTTTGGCTGTACCGATGTCCATGCCCCGGTAGACCAGCATGGAGTCGGCATTGACGATCTCCGCCGGCACCCCGGTCGAGCCGAGCCGGGAAGCCACCGCGAGCGCAAGCGCCGACTTGCCGACTGCGGTCGGACCGACCAGGACAACTATCATGAGAGCCAGTTTCGCGCATCGCACCCCGCTTGCCCCGACCGCGGCGCCGGCGACGCACCGAGTAGAAAAGAGCCATGAGACGGTCGGGCATCGGCCGTCTCAGGCAGCGGGAGGAGACAGTCATGGGCATATTCGACCGAGCCAAGGAGGATCCCGAGCAGGGTTCGGAGCGCGCCGTTCACCGCATCGACCAGGAGTTGGACTCGCTGGATGATCAGACGGCGGAGCGGCTGGCTGAGGAGGACAAGGAGACCCTCGACGCCGGCGGCAGCGTCGAGGAGGAGTCTGGCGACGTGCAGGAGCCACCGGACTGAGGCCCTACTTCGCCGGAAGCGGCCGGCGGCTGAGCGGTCGGGCGATGCGCTGGGATCGGTTGCCGACGGGCTAGCGGCCGGCGATGGACGGTGCCATCGGGTCGGTGGCTCCGGAGCTCTGCTCGCGCTGGATATAGTCCTCGATGGCCTCGATGTTGTCGCGGGAGCGCTTGACCACGTTCAACAGGTCGCTCATGGTCGCGACCTCCTCGACCTGCTCCTTGATGAACCACTGCATGAACTGGTCGGAGGCGAAGTCGCTCTCCTCACGGGCGATCTTGGTGAGCTCGTTGATCTGCGCGGTGACCCGCTTCTCCTGCTCCAGCGCCAGCATCACGGGGGCCACCAGATCGGCAAACGCGTTCTGCGGGGCCTGAACTCCCGGGATGGTCACCGGCGCATCCTGGTCGACCAGGTACTGCACCATCATCATGGCGTGGTCCCGCTCCTCCATCGCCTGGGCGTAGAAGAAGCCGGCCATCTGCGGCATCGTCAGAGCGTCGTAGTAGACGGCACAGGCGATGTACTGCTGATGGGCGGCGAACTCGTTGCCGATCTGCTCGTTCAGATGTTGGACGAATCGTTCTGCTGGCATGGTCTGGCCTCCTGCGGCTTTCGGTCTGTCAGGGCTGAGCCCGTTGGCAGTTGGGGCCAATCGTTCCATGTGGCTACCTCCAAGTCACACGCGCAGCCCCTTGGTAGGATCGGCACTTCAGGTTTGCCTACCCTAAGTCCGACCCGTAGGCTGGTGCGGTGTCCGGGAAAGCCAAGAAGAAGTGCTGCCTCTCCAAGCCGCGCTGCAAGCGATGCCCCATCCGGCTGCTTGCCGATGGCAAGCTGGACCCCTGCGAAGCCAGGAAGATCTTCGCCAAGGAGCGCAACCGGAAGGCTCTGAAGAAAGCCAAGCTGTCGAACGCGGCCTAGCCACCCGAGGACGGCGTCAGCCGACGGGGCACCCCGATGGATCCGGCCGTGACGTTGTATTCAGCAGTGGCGCCGGGATTCCGACCGACGGCATCCCGAGGGTGACCGCCGACTTGGCATGCGGACCTGATCGGCGCGCCTCCCAGGCGTCGCCGCCGCGGGTGGGCCGCAGCGCCGTCAGCCCGGCGTCCGCGTTCAGGTGATGCGGGGCGGCGTAGGTCACCACCGTCTCGCCGATGTCACCGGGCCGGGGGCGCAGGGCAGGATCGTCGGAGACCCGCACATGCACCAGCCGGTTGTCTCGAGCGCGCCCGGACATCCGCGAGGTGGCAGCGTCCTTCCGGCCTTCGCCGTCGGCGAACATCACCTCGACGGTGCTCCCCACCTGCTTCATGTTCTCCTGCCAGGCGATGTCGTTCACCGCGGCCACAAGGCGCTCGTACCGCTCCTGCACCACAGCCTTGGGGATCTGGTCGGGCATCGTGGCGGCCGGCGTACCGGGGCGGATCGAGTACTGGAAGGTGAACGCGGCGGCGAACCGGGATGCGGCCACCACATCGAGCGTGGCCGAGAAGTCCTGCTCGGTCTCCCCCGGGAATCCGACGATGATGTCGGTGGTGATCGCGGCGTGCGGCATGGCGGCACGCACCGAGTCGAGAATGCGCAGATAACGGTCGCTTCGGTACGACCGACGCATCGACCGCAAGATCGCGTCCGAGCCCGACTGCAACGGCATATGCAGCTGCGGCATCACGTTCGGCGTCTCCGTCATGGCGGCGATCACGTCTTCGGTGAAGTCCTTCGGATGAGGAGAGGTGAACCGAACCCGTTCCAGGCCGTCGATCTCGCCACAGGCGCGCAGCAAGTTCGCGAATGCATGCCGGTCGTGGAACTCCACTCCGTAGGCGTTGACGTTTTGGCCCAGCAGCGTGATCTCCTGGACGCCTTCCGCTACCAGAGCCTTGATCTCGGCGAGGATGTCGCCGGGACGCCGGTCGGTCTCCTTGCCGCGCAGCGCGGGGACGATGCAGAACGTGCACGTGTTGTTGCAACCGACGCTGATCGAAACCCAGGCCGAGTAGGCGGAGTCGCGGCGAGTCGGCAGCGTTGAGGGGAAGCGTTCCAGCGCCTCGACGATCTCGACCTGGGCCTCTTCCTGCACCCGTGCGCGCTCGAGCAGCACCGGCAATGATCCGATGTTGTGGGTGCCGAACACCACATCCACCCAGGGCGCCCGGCTGAGGATCTCACCGCGGTCCTTCTGCGCCAAGCAGCCCCCGACAGCGATCTGCATGCCGGGGCGGCGGTTCTTATCCGACAGCAGGTGCCCGAGACTGCCGTAGAGCTTGTTGTCGGCGTTCTCCCGCACCGCGCAGGTGTTGAACACCACCACGTCGGCCGCCTGGTCGGCGGCTCGGGCGTAGCCGGCATCCTCCAGCAGACCCGCCAGCCGCTCGGAGTCGTGCACGTTCATCTGACAGCCGTGCGTGCGAATCTGGTACGTGCGCGGGCTGGCGGTGGAACTCGACATGATCGGCCTAGCGTAGTACGTCTGGGGCGACGGCTCTGCTTCGAAAGCCGGGCGCGGACCGCCGAACACGCCTCGACCCGACAGTTCCGCCGGTCGGACGAACGGGCCGCCCAGTAGAGTGCGGACTCGTGACGACTTTCCCGACCGGACAGCAGTACGAGATCAGCTCAGGTGACCACCGTGCCGTGATCACCGAGGTCGGCGCCACCTTGCGCAGCTACACGGTGGCTGGTCGAGACGTGGTCCGTGGCTTCGGCGCCGACGAGGTCATCCGCGGCGGGCGTGGCCAGCAGCTGCTGCCGTGGCCCAACCGGATCCGAGATGGCCGGTACGAGTTCGACGGCAAGCCGCAGCAGCTGGCGTTGACCGAACCGAAGCGGCACAACGCGATCCATGGGCTCGTACGGCATGTCGTCTGGGACCGGATCGAACAGACCGACGAGGCGCTCCGACAGCGAGTGCGGGTCTATCCCCAGCCCGGCTGGCCAGGAATCGTGGAGGCGACCATCGGACACTCCGTCAGCGATGCCGGTCTGCTGGTCGAGGTGGACGTCGCCAACATCGGCAACACCCCGGTGCCGTTCGGGTACGCGGCCCATCCGTACCTGACCGTCGGGGAGACGATCGTGGACGAGGTGTCGGTCCGCTCACCGGCCGCGCGCTATCTTCATGTGGACGACCGGCTGCTGCCGATCGAGATCCGCGAGGTGGCGGGCACCTACTTCGACCTCCGGGCGGGCGATCCGCTCGCGGACACCAACCTGGATACCGCCTTCACCGACCTGGCTACCGATGAGGACGGGCTGTGGCGGGTGTCGATGTCGCTGGGCGAACGGCGGGCCGAGCTCTGGGCCGAGCCGGTGTTCGGCTGGCTGCAGGTGTTCACTGGCGAGGACCGGCGGGACCTGTCGATCGCCGTGGAGCCGATGACGTGCGGACCGGACGCCTTCAACGCCGGGCCGACGGAAGGCGGGCGGATCGTGCTCCAGCCGGGTGAGTCCTTCGCTGGCCGGTGGGGCATCACCGGTCACTGAGTCACATTCGAGAAACGTCCCCACTGCGGCGTGGGTGTTGCGGTCATATTTGCCGTCAGAAACTGCCAAGACGTAACCGAATCTCAATACGAAAGTCCCACGTCCTCCGCGCGAATTCGTCTAGGGTCGGCCCATGGACTCCCCTGACGCGCTGCACGATGCCTCCGTAGGGTCATCCCCGGGGTCGCTGGCAGATACGAACGCGGGACCCTCGGTGGCACCGAAGCACGTTGGTGAGCCGCTTGTCGTCTTGACCAATGTGGACAAGTACTTCGGTTCGCTGCATGTGCTGCAGAACATCAACCTCTCCATCGGCAAGGGCGAGGTCGTGGTCGTGATCGGCCCGTCGGGATCGGGGAAGTCGACCTTGTGCCGGGCGATCAACCGACTGGAGACGATCCAGTCCGGATCGATCATGATCGATGGCCAGGAGCTCCCTGACGAGGGCAAGGGGCTCGCGCGGCTGCGGGCCGACGTCGGCATGGTGTTCCAGTCGTTCAACCTGTTCGCCCACAAGACGATCCTGGAGAACGTCACCCTGGGGCCGGTGAAGGTCCGCAAGAAGTCCGCCGCGGAGGCTCGCAAGCGTGGCCTGGAGCTGCTCGCTCGGGTCGGCATCTCAGAGCAGGCCGAGAAGTACCCGGCTCAGCTGTCCGGTGGTCAGCAGCAGCGGGTCGCGATCGCTCGCGCGCTGGCTATGGACCCCAAGGTGATCCTGTTCGACGAGCCGACGTCAGCGCTGGACCCGGAGATGGTCAACGAGGTGCTGGACGTGATGGTGGATCTGGCCCGACAGGGCATGACGATGGTCGTCGTCACCCACGAGATGGGCTTCGCCCGGAAGGCAGCCAACCGGGTGGTCTTCATGGCGGACGGCCAGATCATGGAGGAGGCAGACCCCGAGACGTTCTTCACCGCACCGAGAACCGCTCGCGCCAAGGACTTCCTCAGCAAGATTCTGACCCACTAGCGTGCGCTGTCGCCAGCCGCCGCGGCGCGTCGAGAGGTTCGTCGATCGTTCGAAGCGTTCGGACGCAAACCTCAGCGCACCTGCAAGCATCGCAGTCGTCCAACCGGAGGGAAATACATGAAGATCAGCAAGAAGCTCCTTGCCATCGCCGCGTGTGCTGGCCTGGCGCTGTCAACCGCCGCCTGTGGTGGCGGCGGCGACTCCGGCGGCGAACCGGGCGAAGGCGGCTCGGTCACCGTCGGCATCAAGTTCGACCAGCCCGGTCTCGGCCTGCAGGAAGGCTCCAACTTCACCGGCTTCGATGTCGAGGTGGCTCGCTACGTGGCGAAGGACCTCGGCTACACCGACGTCGAGTTCGTGGAGTCCCCCTCGTCGCAGCGAGAGACCCTGCTGCAAAGCGGTCAGGTGAAGATGATCTTCGCGACCTACTCCATCACCGACGACCGTAAGCAGAAAGTGTCGTTCGGCGGCCCGTACTTCATCGCAGGTCAGGACCTGCTGGTGAAGTCGGACTCGACCGGCATCACCGGTCCGGAGGCGCTGAACGGCAAGAAGCTGTGCTCGGTGACCGGGTCGACCTCGGCGAAGAAGATTAAGGACAACTACTCCTCCGGCGTCCAGCTGCAGGAGTACGATACGTACTCCAAGTGCGTGGAGGCGCTGAACTCGGGCGCCATCGACGCGGTCACCACCGACAACGTGATCCTGGCCGGCTTCGCGGCCCAACCGCAGTACCAGGGGAAGTTGAAGGTCGTCGGCAAACCGTTCTCCGAGGAGCGTTACGGAGTGGGCATCAAGAAGGACGATGCCGACCTGTGCAACAAAATCAACGCCTCGATCGAGAAGATGATCTCGGACGGATCCTGGCAGAAGGCTCTGGACAGCACCGTGGGTGCCTCCGGGTTCAAGCCGGATGCCTCCAAGAACCCGCCGAAGCCTGACGCCTGTTCCTGATCGGCCGCGGGCGGCGCACATTTGGTGCGCCGCCTCGGCACCTAGCCGGAGGGAGTCCGTGTGGACGCACTGCGCACGCTGCTCAGCGAGTATGACGTCTTCGCCGCGTTCTGGATGACCATCAAGCTGGCGGTACTGTCCGCCCTGGGATCGCTGATCATCGGCACGGTCATCGCCGTCTGCCGGGTGTCTCCGGTGGCGGTGCTGCAGTGGGCCGGGCTCGCGTATGTGACGCTGATCAGAAATACCCCGCTGACGCTGATCGTCTTCTTCTGCGCCTTCGGCATCTCCAACACTCTCGGCTTCACGCTGTCGCCGACGATCATCGACAACAACTTCCGTTGGGGTGTGGTCGCCCTGTCGGTGTACCACGCCTCCTTCGTCGCAGAAGCGCTGCGAAGCGGCATCAACACGGTGCCGCAGGGTCAGGCCGAGGCGGCCAGAGCCATCGGGCTGTCATTCATGCCTACGCTGAGCACCATCATCTTGCCGCAGGCGTTCCGTGGGGCGATTGCCCCGCTCGGCAACACGCTGATCGCGCTGACAAAGAACACCACCGTGGTGGCCACCATCGGGGTCGCGGAGGCTGCGTACGTGATGCGCGGGATGCTGGAGTTCAATATCTCGCTGCTCTACGCCATCTTCCTCATCATGGCCGCCGGCTTCGTCATCTTGACGTTGCCCGTGGGAATCCTCTTCACCTCCCTCTCCAGGAAGCTGACGGTACAGCGATGACGGCCCAGTCGGTTCTGTTCGACGCCCCCGGGCCCAAGGCCCGCAGACGTCACCTGTTGCTGGCGGTGCTCGGCGGCGCTGTCATCCTCGGATTCATTGCGCTGATCATTCGAGGGCTCGCCAATCCGGCGAACAACCAGTTGACCGGCGCCAAGTGGCAGCCGTTCCTCAGCGCCGAGGCGTGGAGCGCATATTTCCTCCCGGGCATCTGGGCGACCATCAAGGCTGCCGGGCTGGCGGTGGTGATCTCGTCAGTGTTGGGCATCCTCCTCGGCATGGGGCGGCTGTCGCAGTTGACTCCCCTGCGGGTCGTCTGCGGCATCTTCGTCGAGTTCTTCCGGGCCGTGCCGGTGCTGATGATGATGCTGTTCTTCTACTTCTTCGGGCTGTACGCGCTTGGCATCAGCGGGCCGGCCCTGTCGCTGTTCGGGGTGGTCGCAGGCCTGACCTTCTACAACGCCAGCGTCATCGCGGAACTGATCCGATCCGGGGTGAACTCACTTCCCAAGGGTCAGCGGGAGGCAGGTTGGGCGATCGGCATGACCCCCACCCAGACGCTGGTGACGATCCTGCTGCCACAGGCGATCACAGCCATGCTGCCCTCTCTGGTCAGCCAGCTGGTCGTGATCTTGAAGGACACCGCGCTCGGCTACATCATCAGCTATCCCGAGCTGATCCGAGCAGGCCAGAACTTCTCCAGCAACAAGGGCAACCTCATTCCCACCTTCATCGTGCTGGCAGCCATGTTCGTGGCCATCAACTACGCCTTGACGCGACTCGCACGCGTCCTGGAACGTCGACTGCAGGTCAGTGGTCGTGGCGGCAAGATTCCGCCCGCGGATCTGATGCTGAACCCGGCGATGGCCCCGGCGGCCGCGCCTGAGACCGCTGGCGTCAACCGGGCTTAGGCCGTCGCGCTCTGTCGGGGTTCAGCGTGCTGTCTCGGTCGCCCGGGACTCGCGGACCACCGTGACCCGAATCTGACCCGGATAGGTCAGCTCCTCCTCGATCTGCTTGGCAATGTCTCGGGCGAGGACCTGCGCCTCGATGTCGTCGATCACGTCGGGGGCGACCATGACTCGAATCTCCCGCCCAGCCTGCATGGCGAAGACCTTGTCCACGCCTTCCCGGGCCCCGGCGATCTCCTCCAAGCGCTCCAGCCGGTGCACGTACGCCTCCAGGCTTTCCCTCCGGGCACCTGGCCGGCCGCCGCTGATGGCGTCGGCTGCCTGGGTCAGCACCGCCTCGACGGTACGAACCTCGACCTCGCCGTGATGGGCTTCGATGGCATGCACGATGTCGGCGTTCTCGCCGTACTTGCGGGCCAGATCGGCGCCGATGATGGCGTGTGATCCCTCCACTTCGTGCGTGAGCGCCTTCCCGATGTCATGGAGGAAGGCGGCGCGCTTGCATTGGGCGATGTCCAGATGCAGTTCGGCGGCCATCAGCCCGGCAATGTGTGAGCACTCGATCAGGTGCTTGAGCACGTTTTGGCCGTACGAGGTGCGGTAGCGCAGCGTACCGAGAATCGGCACCAGCGCTGGATGCAGATCGGAGATTCCCACCTCCGCGAGAGCGTCCTCGGCCGCCCGCAAACATTGCTCCTCGATCTGGTTCTTGCTGCGTTCGTGCACCTCCTCGATCCGCGCGGGATGGATCCGGCCATCTCGGACCAGCTCGGTCAGTGTCATCCGAGCGGTCTCCCGGCGGACCGGGTCGAAGCACGACAGCAGCACCGACTCGGGGGTGTCGTCGATCATCAGATTGACGCCGGTGACCTGCTCAAAGGAGCGGATGTTGCGGCCCTCCCGCCCAATGATCCGGCCTTTCATGTCGTCTCCGGGCAGGTGCACCGCGGAGACGACAGACTCAGACGTCTGCTCGGAGGCGATCCGTTGGATGGCACCGACGACGATTGACTGCGCCTTGACGTCGGCCTCGCGGATCGCCTGGCGTTCGATATCACGAGCCACCAGGACGGCCTGCCGCTTGGCTTCATGTTCGACCATCGCGACCAGCTCGCTCTTGGCCTGCTCTGCGGTGAGTCCGGCAACGCGCTCCAAGCCTTGCTGATGTTCGGCCTGGTTCTCGGCCAGCGCGCGGCGCTGGCGTTTCAGGTCTGCCTTGAGCTCGTCAAGCTGACGGGCTCGATCCTCCAGCGCGCGCGCGTCGGCGTCGAGCCGCTCCTCGCGGTCGGCCAATCGCTGCTCACGACGCTCAAGGTCGAGGCGCTGCTCGCGCATCTCCGAGCGACGCGCTTGTACTTCGTCTTCTGCCTCGGAGCGCCTTACCCTGGCCGCCTCGATGAGTCGATCAGCCTTGGCGTGCATGTCGGTGTGATACGCATCGGCCTCCGCCTTGAGGTCGGCGATGGCCTGTGTCTCTACCGCGTCGGCAACCGGCGAAGCATCGGCAGGCTCGATCAGCGGTTGGAACTCGGGCTCGACAGGCTGCTCGACTTGGACCAGCCGCCGAGCTCTTGGCTCCTGCATTGACCGGTTTCGTCGGGAGGTGACAACTCCGACCCAGACGAGGGCGGCGATGAGAAGCAGCAGACCTGCAAGAAGCAGCACCTCGAAGTAGCTGTCGAACATGTCGCTCTCCCGTCTACACGCTCACGCGTGTGGTTAAGAGGGTGAGCAGGCCGGATCGGGGATGCATCGGTTCAGCGCACGACCCGTGAGCAGGCCGCGCACAGCTACGACAAGTACGCCTCTTTCTCCATCACCGAACAGGTACGTATTTTCTCAATCCGCGGGCTGAAACACCCGTGGCTTCAAGTCATATCGATCGAGCATGCTGGAAACCCTCGTTTCTGCAGCGTATGTCCGGCGATGTCCGGGGTCAAGCATTTGCGTGCTAAGCAGCCGGCGCCGGCGCTCAGTCGTCGGTACGGCCGTCCAGCAGATCTGACAGCACCCGGAGGGTGAGCGCCGGCCCGAAACCACGTCGAGCCAGCGCACCAGCAAGCCGTCGATACTGGACTTCGGCGTCCAGTGCAGCCATGGAGCGGAGCTTCTTTTGGGCCAGCCCGTACGCCGCGGCGAACTCATCCTCGCCGTCGATCCCGTCCAGTGCGCTGTCGATTTGATCCTTGGCGACACCCTTGACTGCCAGCTCCCGCCGCAGCGCAGCCTTGGACAGGTACCTGCGGGACCGACGTGACTCCACCCACGTGCGGGCGAACTTGGCGTCATCGACCAAACCGACGTCCTCCATCCGGTCCAGCACGCTGGCCGCCACCGACTCGGGGACGTTCTTCTTCCGCAGTGCCTTGCTGAGCTCGAGCCGGGTCCTCGCCTGAGTGGTCAACTTGTTCAGCACAATGGTGTGGGCGACTGTGGCGGCATCCGGCTCAGGCTCGAGCTCCCGGTCGTCGTCCCCGGCCGAGCCGTCCGGCGATGACCCGGCGCCCGGGGATGAAGGTGGTGGTTCTTCCGGGCTGTGCTCCGGGCAAACCGTAGGTGTTGGCCGGAGCGAGGGCGGTGGGGTCAGTGGGAGCGTCGACGGATCGACGCCCTGGTCGGCGAGCCACGCCTTGGCCTGCTCGATCGGATCATTCTTGGCGATCCGGTTTCGGTCCGTCATGGGCGACACTTCCTCGACGAGTCGCTAGAAGGCAACCTCGCCCGTAACCGGGTCGACTCCGGCAGGGGTGTCGATCTGGGGGCCGATACCCATCTTCTCCTTGATCTTTTTCTCCAACTCGTTGGTCAGGTCGGGGTTGTTGAGAAGGTAGGTCCGGGCGTTCTCCTTGCCCTGACCCAGCTGATCGGTGTCATAGGTGAACCAGGCGCCGGCCTTGCGGATGATCCCCGCCTCCACTCCCATGTCGATCAGGCTGCCCTCACGGCTGATGCCATGGCCGTAAAGAATGTCGAACTCAGCCTGCTTGAACGGAGGCGCTACCTTGTTCTTCACCACCTTGACCCTCGTCCTGTTGCCCACCATCTCCTGACCGTCCTTCAGCGTCTCGATCCGACGCACGTCCAGCCGGACCGAGGCGTAGAACTTGAGCGCCTTGCCGCCGGTGGTGGTTTCGGGAGAACCAAACATGACGCCGATCTTCTCCCGCAACTGGTTGATGAAGATGCAGGTGGTGTTGGCGCCGCTCAACGCACCCGTCATCTTGCGCAACGCCTGACTCATCAGCCGCGCCTGCAGGCCGACATGGCTGTCACCCATCTCCCCCTCGATCTCCGCCCGGGGGGTGAGCGCCGCGACGGAGTCGATGACGATGAGGTCCAGCGCTCCGGACCGGATCAACATGTCCGCGATTTCCAGCGCCTGTTCGCCATTGTCCGGCTGGCTCACCAGCAAGGCGTCGGTGTCGACTCCCAAGCGCTCGGCATAGTCGGGATCGAGGGCGTGCTCGGCGTCGATGAAGGCACAGATGCCACCCGCCGCCTGGGCATTGGCGATGGCATGCAGTGCGACCGTGGTCTTGCCGCTCGACTCCGGGCCGTAGATCTCGACCACCCTGCCGCGGGGCAGTCCCCCGATGCCCAAGGCGATGTCCAGTGCAATGGATCCAGTGGGGATGACCTCGATCGGGGCCCGAGTCTCGTCGCCGAGGCGCATCACCGAGCCTTTGCCATGCTGTTTCTCAATTTGCGCGAGTGCGGTGTCCAGCGCCTTGCTCCGGTCTGCGACGGCCATCGTGTGATCCTTCCTTTGCCCTCCCGGGCCCTTTGACTTTGTGTCACCGACTCTAAGAAGAGCCACTGACAGAAAACGGGAGCATCCGTTGGCTGTGCACAGCGGGACGTTCGCGTTGGGTTCAGTGGACAACTTTACCGAACACCTGTTCGAAGTGACACCGACACGCCGAGGCAGTAAGCCTGTCAACGCTCCCGGGCCGGAAGCTCCAAGGCAGCCCAGACCGCCCGCCAGATCTCCTTGCACGGCACCCCGTCAGCCAGCGCCTCGGTCACCGTCCGGCCACGCAGATCGGCCAAGCTGTACTCGGCTGCCCACACCTTGCAATAGATCTCACCGAGCTGCTGCTGCAGCCGAAACCACAGCTCCGTCTCCCTCATCGCCACAGCCCCACTACCGGCCAGCACCGATCCGCGAGCTGCCAGTCGGCCCGGTCCTCTCAAGAGTCACGCCGACAACAGTAGAGAGGTTCCCAAGCGCCGGTCGGCAGGCTTGATGGTAGGCGGCCGATATCAATGCTCCGACTGGCTCGATGACATCGTCTCCGATGCGTCACCAGGCGACGCCGCGACGGACAGCGCGGCTGCCTCACCGTGCCGAACCCGCCCGCCGGGCACGGCACCCTGGGACACCGCGACACCGACCAGCACGATCAGCGCACCGACCGGCTGGAACCAGTTGAGGTGCTCGCGGAGCACGGTCACGCCAACCAGGGTGGCGAAGATGGGAATGATGTAGGTGACCATCGACGCGGTGCTGGCCCCTACCAGACGGATGTTCCGCATATGCAAGACGAACGCCAGACCGGTACCGATCGCCCCCAGCAGCACCACCGCCGTGATCACCGTCCAATGCAGGGTTTGTACCGAAGGCACACCGCCCCCTGCCACTGGCGCTATCAGCGCCAGCACCGCGGCCGCGACGATAAGCTGACAGACGGACATGACAAGTCCGGAGTACGGCAGCGGCGCAATGAAGCGCTTCGTGTACGGAATCGCCACGCCGTACCCGGAGGCCGCTCCGAGACACATCAGCTGGCCGGTCAGCGAGGATCCCCCAACCCCCTGCCAGACACCCAGGATGACCAACGCCCCGACCAGGCCGAGGGCCAGCCCCAACACCCGGTTGCGGGTCATCCGTTCAGTGCGGAAGGCGAATACGGCCAAAGGCAGCACAACCAGCGGAGTCATCGAATTCCACAGGCCGGCAAGTATGGAAGAGACCCGCTGCTCGCCGTAGGCGAATAAGGCGAAGGGCGCCGCGACGCCGACCAGCGAGACGATGGCGTTGTGCCCCCAGACGCGGGGCTCTGCCGGAAGCCGCTCCCGCAGGAGGCCCGTGACCAGCAGCAGCGCACCGGCGCCGCTGGCCACCCGACCGAAGGCGACCCAGAGCGGATGCAGACCCGATACACCGATCTTGATGAGAAGGAAGCTCGAGCCCCAGATGACCGCCAGCCCCAGCATCCCGGGAAGCCACCGGCGTAACGGCACAGGTGGTGGAGGCGCTGCGGGCACGTTGTCACGGTAGCCTGCCGGGCAAGCTCGCCGAAGGCAGCCGGGCGGCGTTCGGGCACGTCCAGCCGAGGCGGACGCCGTACGCGCCGAAAACTGTCGGCACCGACAGGCAAGATAGTCGTATGGCCGCGGACCCCCTCGATTCGTTCGCCCCCGCCACCGCCACGTGGTTCCGGGAGGTCTTCGCCGACCCCACACCGGCCCAGGTCGGCGCCTGGAACTCGATCGTGGCGGGACGAAACGCGCTGGTCATCGCACCGACAGGTTCGGGCAAGACGCTGGCCGCTTTCTTGTGGGCGCTGGATCGGCTCACCCGCGGGCCCACGCCGCCGGCCAAGGAACGCTGCCGGGTGCTGTATGTGTCACCACTGAAGGCGCTCGCGGTCGATGTGGAGCGCAACCTGCGTGCCCCGCTGGCCGGCATCCAGCAGACCGCTTTGCGACGGGGCGAACAGGCGCCGCAGGTCAGCGTTGGGGTGCGTTCCGGCGATACACCGGCTGCGGATCGGCGTCGGATCTCATCCAAGCCGCCAGACATCTTGATCACCACGCCCGAGTCGCTGTTCTTGATGCTGACCTCGGCCGCTCGAGAGGTGCTCCGCTCGGTCGAGACAGTCATCGTTGACGAGGTCCATGCGCTCGCCGGAACCAAGCGAGGGGCGCACCTTGCCATCTCGCTGGAGCGGCTGGACGCCTTGGTGAGCGAGTCCGACGGTGGCCGCCCCGCACAGCGGATCGGGCTGTCGGCCACCGTACGACCGCCCGAACGGGTCGCCCGGTTTCTGGGCGGCCCGCATCCGGTCAGCGTTGTCGCTCCGCCATCGGTGAAGAGCTGGGACCTGACCATCGTCGTCCCGGTGGAGGACATGGCGAACCTCGGCGGATCCGCACCCGTCGAGCAAACGCTGGAGGACGAGGCACCGAGGCCTCGGCCGTCCATCTGGCCGCATGTGGAGAACGAGATCCTCGATCTGATCACCAGGCACCGGTCGACGATCGTGTTCGCAAACTCCCGCCGGCTGGCCGAGCGGCTCACCGCGCATCTCAACGAGCTCACCGCAGAGCGAGCCGGAGAGGCGGGCAGTACTGTTCCGCTTCCACCCCCGGCTCAGGTGATGGCACAGTCGGGTGCCTCCAGAGGCTACGACGGGTCCAGCTCGCCGATCATCGCTCGCGCCCACCACGGTTCGGTGAGCAAGGAACAGCGGTCCCAGATCGAGGCCGACCTCAAGTCAGGTCTGCTTCCCTGCGTGGTCGCGACCTCCTCGTTGGAGCTTGGCATCGACATGGGCGCCGTCGACGTCGTCGTCCAGGTCGAGTCCCCGCCATCGGTTGCCAGTGGGCTGCAGCGGGTCGGTCGCGCCGGGCACCAGGTTGGGGCTACCTCGCGTGGGGTGTTCTTCCCCAACCACCGGGGCGACCTGATCGAGTCGGCGGTCGTCGTCGAGCGGATGCGCGCCGGTGCAATCGAGGAGATCGCCGAGCTGCGGAACCCGCTGGACGTCCTCGCCCAGCAGATCGTCGCCATCGTCTCGGTCGACGACTGGAAGGTTGACGACGTGTTCGCGCTGGTCCGACGCGCCAGCAGCTACGCCGACCTTCCCTACAGCGCCTACGAGGCGGTGCTGGACATGCTGAGCGGCCGATACCCCTCGGAGGACTTCGCCGAGCTCCGACCGCGCATTGTCTGGCAGCGCGACACCGGTGTGCTATCAGCACGGCCGGGAGCACAGCGGCTCGCTGTTACGTCCGGTGGCACGATCCCCGATCGGGGGCTTTTCGGCGTCTTCCTGATCGGTGAGGGCAACGCCACCGGCAAACACTCCCCCGGTCGACGCGTCGGTGAGCTGGACGAGGAGATGGTCTATGAAACCCGCGTCGGGGATGTCTTCACGCTCGGGACCACCAGCTGGCGGGTCGAGCAGATCACCCACGATCAGGTGCTCGTTTCTCCCGCCCCAGGGGCTCCTGGGCGGCTGCCATTCTGGAAAGGTGACTCCCCCAGCAGGCCGGTGGAGCTCGGCAACGCTTTCGGGCGCTTCGTCCGAGAGATAGCCGGCCTTCAACCCCAGGCAGCGCTGGAGCGGCTGACCAGTACGGGTCTGGACGACTGGGCTGCCGACAACCTCGTCAGCTATCTGGCGGAGCAGCACCAGTCGACCGGGGCGCTGCCCACCGATCGGACCGTCGTCTTCGAGCGGTTCCGCGATGAGCTGGGTGACTGGCGGGTATGTGTCCACTCCCCGCTCGGCTCGGGGATCATGACCCCGTGGGCTCTGGCCGTCGAACACACCGCCCGGGAGCGCTACGGCATCGAGGTTCAGGCGACCGCCACCAACGACGGCATGGTGCTCCGCGTCCCCGACACGGAGAGCACTCCGCCGGATGCCGACCTGATCATCTGCGACCCCGACCTGCTGGAGGAGATCGTCACCCAGGAGGTTAGCTCCTCAGCACTGTTCGCGTCGCGCTTCCGGGAGTGCGCAGCCAGGGCCTTGCTGCTGCCCCGTCGGGACCCTCGGGCACGATCGCCGCTGTGGCAGCAGCGGATGCGGTCGGCCCAGTTGCTCGGCGTTGCCGCTCGGTACTCGGAGTTTCCGATCGTGCTGGAGACCATGCGGGAGTGCCTGACCGATGTGTTCGACGTGGAGGGTCTGCTGCACCTGCAACGGCAGATCGCAGCGCGGGTCGTCAAGGTTGTGGAGGTGGAGACGTCCGAGCCGTCGCCCTTCGCCAAGTCGCTGCTGTTCGGCTATGTCGGCGCGTTCGTGTACGAGGGAGACGTGCCGCTGGCCGAGAAGCGGGCTGCGGCGCTGTCTCTCGACGCCGCCCTGCTGGCCGAGCTGCTCGGCAAGGACGGCATGAGGCAGCTGCTGGACGACGACATCATTCGAGCCACCGAAGCCGACCTCCAGGGGCTGAGCGAGGAACGCCGGGCTGGCACGCTCGAGCAGCTCTTCGACCTGCTGCGCACAGCGGGTCCGTTCACAGCGGACGAACTCGGTCACCGCAGCGCCGACACGTTGGATGCACCGGCTGGCATCGACGCCCTGCTCCTCGCCCGCCGGGTCGTGGCTGTTCGGATCGCCGGTACTGAAATGTTCGCCGTCACTGAGGACGTCCCAAGGCTCCGCGACGGACTGGGTATCCCCGTGCCCGCAGGTGTGGCAGCGTCGTTCGATGAGACTGCGGATCATCCGATCTCGGACTTGGTGCTGCGCTGGGGGCGGACCCACGGACCGTTCCTCGCCTCCACAGTGGCCCGCCGCTACGGTCTTGGCCTGGCGGTCGTCGAGTCGGCGTGCGCGGCTCTGACCAGTCCGGGCACGCTGGTCTCCGGGACATTCGCCGACCTGGGCGAGGACGCCCACACCGATCGCCGGCAGTACTGCCACGCGCAGGTGCTGGCCCTGGTGAAACGCAGGACGCTGGCACTGCTGCGTAAGGGCGTTGAGCCGGTGGAGCAGGTAGCCTTCGCCCGCTTCCTGGCCGAGTGGCAGAGCGTCGGCACCGGTGGGCGCGGGTCGGACGCGTTGCTGACAGCGATCGAGCAGCTGGCGGGCTATCCGATGCCGGCGAGCTCGGTGGAGTCGATGGTGTTCCCGGCCCGGGTCGCCGACTACAACCCGGCCATGCTCGACGAGTTGACGACCACCGGCGAGGTCTACTGGGTCGGAGACGGACCGGTCGGGGAGTCCGACGGATGGGTTCGGTTCTATCCGGCCGAGATGGAGCCATGCCCCGCACGCAGCCAGCCGGAGACCGCACAGGCCCTCTCCCTGCTCGAAGCCTTCTCTTCCGGTGGCGCATTCTTCTTCGACGCGCTGGTGCGCAGCCTTGCCGCAGACGGCGATCAGGTGGGTGCCCGTTCCGGTCACATCGCGGGCCTGTGGGAGCTCGTCTGGGCGGGCCTGGTCACGGGTGACACCTTCGCTCCCGTTCGGGCGCTCGCTGCCAGCGGCACTCTGAAGAAGCCGCGCCAGCCGAGTACCCGGCTGCACCGCTCACGACTCGGCCAGCGTCCGCTGCGACCACGGAACGCCAGCCGGACCGGATCACCCACCACCGTCGGCCGGTGGTCCCTGGTCGAGCGGCTCCCGATCGAGGACGACGTCAGGGCGGCTCGCGGCCGGCTGGCCACCGACATCTTCAACCAGCTGGACCGCTATGGCGTACTGACCCGCGGCAGTGTGCTGACCGAGGATTCCGACGGCGGGTTCGGCGCCGCGTACCGAGCACTCAGCGCTTTGGAGGAGTCCGGTCAATGTCGCCGTGGCTACTTCGTCGAGGGGCTCGGCGCGGCACAGTTCGCGCTGACCGGTGCAGTTGACCGGCTACGCGCGCATTCACCAGAACCCGACCAACGCTTCGCGCTGGTACTGGCCGCGTCGGATCCGGCCAACCCCTACGGCGCTGCCCTGCCCTGGCCGGAGCGGGAAGGGCACCGGCCGGGCCGTAAGGCCGGGGCGCTGGTCGTGCTCGTGAACGGGCATCTGGTCTTCTACGTCGAGCGCGGCGGGCGCACCCTGCTCAGCTTCACCGAGGACCCCGAGATGTTGAGTCCGGCCGCCGGTTCGCTCGCCCAGGCGGTGCACCGGGGGCAGCTCGGCAAGCTGACCGTGGAGCGCGCCGACGGGGACCACGTCTTCAGCTCGACAGCCGTCAGCGAGTCGTTGCAGGCAGCGGGATTTCAGATGACGCCACAAGGCCTGCGACTCAGATCGTCAACGCGCTAACCGCACGCGCAGCCACTCAGATCGGGCACGAGCTCCGACCGGTCAGGCGTCGACAGGTCAGGCGGCAGCCTGTGCCACCGGTCGGATGGTCGGCAGCGCAGTGACCTTCTCGTACGCCGCCATCTTCTCGCTCACCAGGTTCAGCACCACCGACAGCGGCAGGGCGAGTGCGCCACAGATAGCGGCCAGCAGCTCGCTGGACGCTTCCTTCTGCCCACGCTCCACCTCCGACAGGTAGCCCAGGCTGACTCGGGCGGTCTTGGAGATCTCACGGAGCGTCTTACCTTGGGCCATTCGCTCCTCGCGCAGGGACTCGCCGATCAGCTCGCGGACGAGCACCGGTCTCAACGCTTCCTCCTGTCGCATGTGAAAACTGTACCCACCCGTACCGACAGTCCACCGCGTGACCAGACGATGGTTTCGCCCGGACAAGCAGAGGCCGTCTCCACCGCTACGTCGACAGCTGCCTCATCAGCAGTCCCAGGGCATGCTGTGCGGCGTCGAGGCGAATCTTCGCCCGGTCGCCGTGAAGGGCGAGTTCCTCCACCCAGATGCCGGGCGGCTGCCCCGCACTGGCTGCAGCCACGAAGACCTGTCCGACGGGGTGCCCGTCTTGAGGATCCGGTCCGGCGACCCCGGTGACGGCGAGTCCCCAAGTCGCGTCGCAGCGTCGGGCCACCCCAGCGGCCATCTGCCGAGCAGTAACATCGGCGACCGGACCTTGCTCGGCCAGAACAGCCGGATCCACTCCGACGAGCTCCGCCTTGAGGCGTGTCGCGTAACTGATCACCCCGCCGAGGTAGCTCTGGGAGGCCCCGGCGACATCGGTGAGCAGCTTCCCAATCAGTCCGCCGGTAAGCGACTCCGCCGTAGCCACCGTCTCTCCGCGGTTGCGGAGCGCCGCGATCACCTGCTCGGCGACCGGGTCGGTCATCGGTGTCGATGGCTGGCGGTGACATCGCGCCGCAGTTGCACAGCCTCCCTGACGTAGTCCAGGCCGGTCACGATGGTGACCACGAAGGCCAGTCCCATCACAACCCACGCGATAGGCACGCCCCAGGTCGGCAGCGGCAGCAGGAACAGGATCACCGCGACAGCCTGGAGCACCGTTTTCAGCTTTCCGCCGCGACCGGCCGCCATCACGCCATATCGGAGCATGATGAACCGCATCACCGTGATGCCCCACTCACGCACCAGGATCGCGATGGTGACCCACCACCAGAGCTCGCCGACGATGGACAGGCCGATGAAGGCCATACCGGTCAGCGCCTTGTCGGCGATCGGGTCGGCCAGCTTGCCGAACTTGGTGATGATGTCGTGCTTGCGGGCGAGGTGCCCGTCCAGGGTGTCGGTGAGGATCGCGACGGTGAACACGAGCGCCGTCATCACCCGCCATCCTGGCTCGTCGGAGTGGGCCAGCAGCATCCAGGCGAAGACCGGGACGAGCACGATGCGGAACGCCGTCAACGCATTCGGCACATTCCACGGCGTGGACTCGGGTGCCGGCTGAGCGGCCGTGTGCGGGCGGTGAGGGTCGCCGGTCACCATGGTCCTCCTGACGGTGGGCCGTCCACCGGCTGCGCGACCAGATCGACACCCTCGGCGGCGACCACCCGCGCCTGGACGAACGACCCGACAGCCGCCGCGGAGCATCCGACCAGCCGCGTGCTGCCGTCCACCTCCGGTCCTTGGTGCACGGCGCGCCCGCCGAGGGTGCCGTCGTCACAGCTCTCGACCAGCACGACCACCGATTCGCCGACCCGGTCCTCCGCGCGCTGGCTGGCGAGCTCGTCGGCCAGGTCGGCAACGGACGTCCGGCGCGCCTCGATCTCGTCGTCGGGCAGCTTCCCGGCCAGGGTCGCCGCCTCGGTCCCGTCCTCGTCGGAGTATCCGAAGACGCCGACGGCATCAAGCTGCGCCTCCACCAGGAAGTCAGCCATCATCTGCAGGTCTTCCTCAGTCTCGCCGGGGAACCCGCAGATCACGTTGCTGCGAATGCCGGCCCGCGGGGCCAGGGTCCGAATCGAGGCGATCAGCTTCAGGAAGGACTCGGGATCGCCGAAGCGTCGCATCCGTCGCAGCACGGCAGGTGACGCGTGCTGGAAGCTGAGGTCGAAGTACGGCAGCACCTTAGGCGTGCCGGTCATCGCCTCGACCAGGCCGGGCCGCATCTCCGCCGGCTGCAGGTACGAAACCCGGATCCACTCCAGTCCGTCAACCTCGGACAGCTGGCCCAGCAGCTTCTCCAGCAGCCGGATGTCACCCAGGTCCTTGCCGTAGGAGGAGGAGTTCTCGCTCATCAAGAACGCCTCCCGAACACCCTGTCCGGCCAGCCACGCTGCTTCCGTCACCAGTTCGGCCGGAGGCCTCGACACGTACGCGCCTCGGAAGGTGGGAATGGCGCAGAAGGCGCATCGACGGTCGCAGCCGGACGCCAGCTTCAGCGGCGCGCTGGGCCCGCCGTCAAGCCGCCGGCGAAAGACCCGCGGGCCGCTGGCGGGCGCGACCCCGAACGGCAGGTCGGGCGAGGCATGTCCTGGTAGCGCGGTCCGACTCACAGCGGCCGCCCGGTCGATCGGAGACAGCGGCAGCAGCCTGCGGCGGTCTCGGGGCACGTGCGGGTGATGTCGGTCCCCGGCCAGGATGGCCTGTAGCCGGCCGGCGATGCCGGTGTAGTCGTCAAAGCTCAGCACAGCGTCAGCCTCGGGCAGCGACTCAGCGAGCTCGTTGCCGTACCGCTCGGCCAGGCAGCCGACGGCGACCACAGCACGCGCCCGACCCTGCTCCTTGAGATCCGCGGCGGCAAGCAGGGTGTCGACCGAGTCCTTCTTGGCCGCCTCGACGAAACCGCAGGTGTTCACCATCACCGCGTCCGCCTGCTCCGGGTCGTCAACGAGCCGAAAGCCACCACTTTCCAGCCGGCCGGCGAGCTCCTCGGAGTCGACCTCGTTGCGGGCGCACCCCAGGGTCACCAGATGAACGGAGGTCGCGGTAGCTGCAGTCATGGCCTCCCCAGTATGACCGAACTTTCCACCACACGACCTCGTCGGCGCGGCGAGCGGTCCGGACCTGCGGTCAGCCGGTGCGCAGGTTCGCCAGCACCTCTTCCAGCTCGTCCCCCTTCACCAGCACCTCTCGAGGCTTCGATCCCTCCGACGGACCGACGATCCCGCGCGTCTCCAGGATGTCCATCAACCGTCCCGCCTTGGCGAACCCGACCCGCAGCTTGCGCTGCAGCATCGACGTGGAGCCGAGCTGGAGGGTGACGACCAGCTCAACGGCCTGCAGCGCCAGATCCAGGTCGTCGCCGATGCCCTCGGCCACCTTGCCGGAGGTCTCGGCGGACGCTGTCAGGTCGTCCCGATAGACCGGCTTCAGCTGGGCGGTCACATGAGCGACGATGTCGCGCACCTCAGCCTCGGTCACCCAGGCACCCTGAATCCGGACCGGCTTGCTCGCCCCCATCGGCAGGAACAGCCCGTCACCTTGACCCACGAGCTTCTCCGCGCCGGGCTGGTCCAAGATGACCCGGGAGTCGGTCATCGACGAGGTGGCGAACGCCAACCGGCTGGGGACGTTAGCCTTGATCAGCCCGGTGACCACGTCCGTGCTGGGCCGCTGAGTGGCCAGCACGAGGTGGATACCGGCGGCCCGAGCGAGCTGGGTGATCCGGACGATCGAGTCCTCCACGTCGCGTGGCGCCACCATCATCAAGTCGGCGAGCTCGTCCACGATCACCAGCAGGTACGCGTACGGGGCCAGCACCCGCTCCGAACCGTCGAGTGGCTTCACCGAGCCGGCGCGTACCGCCTTGTTGAAGTCATCGACGTGCCGGAAACCGAACGCGGCCAGGTCGTCGTAGCGCAGGTCCATCTCCCGGACCACCCAGGCGAGCGCCTCGGCCGCCTTCTTCGGGGCGGTGATGATCGGCGTCACCAGATGCGGGATGCCTTCATACGCGGTCAGCTCCACCCGCTTGGGGTCCACCAGCAGCATCCGCACCTCGTCGGGGGTGGCTCGCATCATCACAGACGTGATCATCGAGTTGACGAAGCTGGACTTGCCCGAGCCGGTTGCTCCAGCGACCAGCAGGTGCGGCATCTTGGCCAGGTTCGCGACCACGAATCCACCCTCCACGTCCTTGCCGAGTCCCACGGTCATCGGATGGTGGTCGTGCCGAGCCTTGGTGGAGCGCAGGACGTCGCCGAGGGAAACCACCTCCTTGTCCACATTCGGGATCTCGATGCCGATCGCGGACTTCCCGGGAATCGGCGACAGAATGCGAACCTCGTTGCTCGCGACCGCGTAGGAGATGTTCTTGCTCAGCGCGGTGACCTTCTCCACCTTCACCGCCGGACCGAGCTCGACCTCGTACCGGGTGACCGTCGGTCCGCGGGTATAGCCGACGACGTGTGCGTCGATCTCGAACTGCCGCAGCACCTCAGTGAGCCGGTGCACGACGCTGTCCGACGCCTCGGTCCGGGCCTTGTGCACGCTCCCCTGCTTGAGCGTCTGCGCGTCCGGCAGCAGGTACTGCACGTCACCGGACAGCTGGAGCTGCTCACTGCGCTGGGGGATCGGGGAATGCGGCGGTGGCTCTAGCGGCTCGTCCTCGCCGTGCACGGTCACTCCCGGCGGCAAGCCAGCCGTCACGACCGGTCGCCGCGACTCTCCGCTCTCGGTGGTGCCGTCGGCATCAGGGTCCGCCTGTCCAGCCTCAGCTCCGGGCTCGTCCGAGGTCGCGCCGGCTGAGTCGGCGGGTTCGGCTGATTGGGTGAGCTTGCGCCGACCCCTCCTGGGCTTGTCCTCGATGAGTGGACTGTCATACGCCTCGTCCACGCCGAAGGTCAGGTCGTCGACGACCTCTCCCTCGATGACCAGCGGCCGCCGGCCGAAGCGGGCGGTCACCTGGCGGGTCCGGTCGGGGATCTGGTGAAGAGGGATGCCGACGACGACCAGCACCCCGAAAGCCAGCAGCAGGACCAGCAGCGGCACGGCCACGTATACCGACAGCAGGTCAGCAAGCAGGCTTGAGGAGATATAGCCGAGCACACCGCCGCCTTCGCGGAGGGCGGCGGGATCACTGGTTCTCGGCAGGCCGTGGGCGATGTTGACCAGACCGAGCAGGCCGAGCGCGGAAGCGGTCCAGCCAATAGCCTGCCGGCCGGCCGGGCCGTTGCGATCGGGATGGCGAAGCGTTCGCCAGGCCATCAGCGCGAGGAAGAGCGGCGCCGCGTACCCGAGTGTGCCGATGACGCTGGTAACCCCCACATGCAGCAGGTGTCCGACAGGGTCGGGCAGACCCCACCAGAACTCCGCGGCAAGGACGATGGCTGCGCCAACGAGGAACAGGCCGGCGCCATCTCGCCGCAGTGCCGGGTCGAGTCCGTGGGCGGTCCCGCCGATCTTGCGGGCGCCGGTGCCGAGCGCGTGGGCCAGCCAGAGCCACACCGTCCGCAGGCTCCGGCCGAGCCCGGCAGTGAGGGACGGTGAGGCAGGTTTGCGATGTCGGCTGCCGCGGGGTCGCTGTGCTGCCCTGCCGCTCGGCCTGACCTGTCCCGACCGTGGCTGGGCCGACCGTGGCTGGGCGGACCGTGGCTGTCCGGGCCGGGTCTTTCCGGAATCGGAGTGGCTGGATCGGGGCTGGCCAGCGCGGGGCTGGCCCGATCGAGCTTGGCCCGACCGGGCCGGGTCCGAAGAGGACTGCGCAGCGCGGGGCTGCGCGGTGAGTTTCTTGCTTCCGGTCGACCGCGGATTGGAGCTGGCTCGAGAGGAGCCGTTGGTACCTCGGGTCCGCGGTGGGGAAGACGCGCGGGTCGCCATGCTGGCAGGTTACGCGAACAACACTCTGGTCACATTGGTCACACGCCGGTCCCGACTGCCTGTTCTAGCGCCTCCCCGGAGTGTCCAGCTCCTCCAGCGCGGGACGAAGGCGCCACAAGTGGTCTGTGGGGCCGATCCCTTCCCCCAGCCCGAAGCCAGCCCGGATCGCCCCGGTGATGTAGTCCTTTGCCTTGCCCATCGCGGCCACAACCGGCTGTCCGAGGGCAAGCTGGCAGGCGAGTGCGGAGGCGAGCGTGCATCCGGTGCCGTGGCTGTGTCGGTTGTCGGCCCGGTCGGCGCGGAAGTCGAAGTTGCTGGTGCCGTCGGTGAGGTGGTCAACCGGCGGACCGGCTGAGTGCCCGCCCTTGACCAGCGCCCACCTGCAACCGAACGCCAGCAACGCGGCCGCAAGCTCCGCCGGAGCGGTGGTGACCGGCAGCCCCGTCAGCAGCGCCGCTTCGGCAAGGTTGGGTGTCACCACGGTGGCCTGCGGGAGCAACCGGGAACGCACCGCCCCAATCGCGTCGTCGTCGATCAGCGGGTCGCCGTGCTTGCTCGCGCAGACCGGGTCGACGACGACCGGTATCTTCGGGTCGAGGCCGGACAGCAGCTCGGCTACGCACTCAACCACCTCAGCGGTTCCCAGCATGCCGGTTTTGACAGCATCCACTCCGATGTCGCTGACGACGCTGGTGAACTGAGCCCGGACGGCATCGACGGGAAGGGTCCAGATCCCCTGGACGCCGAGCGAGTTCTGCGCGGTGATGCCGGTAAGAACGCTCATCCCATGGACACCGTGCGCAAGCATGGTCTTCAGGTCAGCCTGGATTCCCGCACCCCCGCCGGAGTCGGAGCCGGCGATGGTGAGCACCCGGGCAGTGGGCAGCGAGCGACCGGCAGGCCTGTCGGACGTCATCGCCGTCCGCCGCGGAAGTGGTCGAACCCGGGTGTCCCCTGCCACGCAGACCCGTCGACCAGTACGGGGCCGTCCTCGGCTGGCTCGGTGACGGTGCCGATGACCCGCCAGCCGGCGGGCACCTGGTCGATCGACCCGAACGTGGCGGCAAGCGCATGGTCCTCACCGCCGGTCAGAATCAGTGTGTACGGGTCCGAGCCGGTTGCGGCGGCCACCGCCTGCAACGGCTCGGGCACCTCGAAGGCCGCGGTGTGCACGTCGATGGTGACTCCGGAGGCTTGCGCCACATGGCTCAGGTCGCCGAGCAGACCGTCCGAGATGTCGATCATGGAGGTGGCGCCGGCGGCGGCGGCGATCGCGCCCTGACCGTACGGGACCTGCGGTGCCCGCTGCGCCTCGACAACCACGCGCGGCGATCGGAAGCCGCGCCCGAGCACCACCATCCCGGCAGCCGCCCAGCCGATCCGTCCGACGATCGCGAGCACGTCCCCCGCTCGGGCGCCGTCGCGCCGAACCAGCGGCAGGCCGTCGGTGACGCCCAGCACGGTGACCGAGATGGTGATGTCACGAGCGCGGGTGACGTCGCCGCCCAGCAGCGCGACGCCGGCGTTCGCGCACTCTGCGCGTAAGCCGGCGGCAAACTCGAGCGCCCAGGAGGCCGGTGTCTCACCCGGGGCCGAGAACGCGACCAGGATGCCGACCGCCCGTCCGCCCATGGCTTCGATGTCGGCGACGTTCACCGCGACGGCCTTGCGTCCGACGTCTTGAGCCTCCGACCAGTCCCGGCGGAAGTGGACGCCTTCGACCAACGCGTCGACGGAGCTGATCAGCGGTCCGTCGACCCGCAGCACGGCGCCGTCGTCACCCGGACCGAGTTGCACGGCCGCATTGCCTGGCAGGTCAGCGGTGATGGCTGTGATCAAAGCGAACTCGCCCACGTCGGCAAGCGTCTTGCCGGTAGCAGTTTCCCTCACGTGCACCTTCCTCGTCCCGTCTGCACACCTGTGGATCGAACCCTGTAGCGTGACGGTCAGCGGTGAGCGCACGCGTGTTCCCGCGAGAATCCTTTCCTACGACGCGCGCGTCGTCTCAGCCACGTCAGATACATGGAGGAATGACCTGATGGTCGTACAGGCATACATCTTGGTGCAGACCAACGTCGGCAAGGCTGCCGAGGTCGCGACCGCGATCAGCGGCATCCAGGGTGTCACTCTGGCCGAGGATGTCACTGGCCCGTACGACGTGATTGTGCGGGCCGAGGCTGCCAGCGTCGACGAGCTCGGTCAGCTGGTGGTGGCGCGGGTCCAGACAGTACCCGGCATCACCCGTACCGTGACCTGCCCGGTCGTGCACATCTGAGCGGAACGCCGGGCACCACCGGGCGCCACCGGACAGTCGCTGCCTTCGCCCTGGCGACGGTGAGCCTGGCAGGGTGCGCGCGGACGGTGGTGATGACCGAGCCGAGTCCCGCGGCGAACGTCGCCGCGGTCTGCGCGGACCTGATGGCCGCCCTTCCGTCGCTCGTGCTGGACGAGGAGCGTCGCACGGTACGGCCGGGAGCGCGCAGCGCCGCTTGGGGTGACCCGACGATCACGCTGCGCTGCGGAGTGGACCGGCCGCCGAGCCTCAACGCCGGTAGCCAGTGCATCGAGGTCAACGGCATCGGGTGGTTCACCGAGGAAGTCGCAGCGGGCTACCTGTTCACCACGATCGGCCGCGTCGCATACGTGGAGGTCGGGGTGCCACATGCCTACGCGCCGGAAGCCAGCGCGCTGGTGGACCTGGCCGACGCGGTAGGAAGTACCGTGCCCGAGCGGCAAGCCTGCCTGTGACCGCCCGGGCCTCCCTAACGCAGCCCGACAGGGCGTTGCAGGCCGAGCCGCAGCAGCCGCTCGACGAGCTGTGGGTACGTCAGCCCACTGGCAGCCCACATCCTCGGAAACATCGAGTGCGGGGTGAATCCGGGCATGGTGTTGATCTCGTTCACCACGACCTGCTGCTCCCGGGTGACGAAGACGTCCACGCGCGCCAGCCCCTCGCAGCCGATCGCCTCGAAGGTCCGAACGGCCAGGTCACGGACCGTGTCGGCGATGTCATCGGCCACCTCGGCCGGCACATCGAGCCGGACCTGCTCCTCCGGAAGATACTTCGCGTCGAAGTCGTAGAACCCCGACTCGCTTTGCACCCGAATCTCGGCGACCTCGCTGGCTGTCGGTCGACCCCCGTCCAGGTCGGCCAGCACACCGCACTCCAGCTCGCGGGCGTCGACGAACCCCTGCTCGATGATCACTTTCGGGTCGTACTGCTGGGCGAACCGGATCGCCTCGGTCAACCCCGACTCGTCGTCGACCTTGGTGATGCCCAGGCTGGACCCGCCACGAGCCGGCTTCACGTAGAGCGGATAGGTCAGCGCACGCACGCTTTCCAAGCAGGCAGCCGGATCCCGCTGCCACTCCGGAGCCGGAATGGCGACGAACGGACCGACCGGCAGACCCGAGGCCGAGAGGACCAGCTTCATGAAGTGCTTGTCCATTCCGACGGCGCTGGCCAGCACCCCGGCGCCGACGTAGCGGACACCCATCATCTCGAACAGCCCCTGGATGGTGCCGTCCTCACCGAACGGGCCGTGCAGCAACGAGAAGGCGACGTCGATGGGGCCGATCTCGGCGAGCGCTGACTGGTTGCGGACTGCCAGCTCCCCGCCGCTGGACGCCCGCAGCACCATCGCATCAACCGCGTTCTCGCTCAGCTCCGGCAGCCGGGAGTCGACCACGGCTAGGCGGCGAACAGCATCGGGTTCGGCGATCACCCAGCGGCCGGTCGGGGTAACTCCGATGCCGACGAGGTCGTACCGCGTCTGGTCGATCGCCGCGAACACGCCTGCAGCCGTCAGACACGACACCCCGTGCTCGCTGCTGACCCCACCGAAGATCACCGCGACCCGCGGCAGCCGTCGATCGTCGCTGGTGGTCACATCGGTCATCGGCGTGCACTCCGGTTCACCTGGTACTCCTGCCTGGCCTGGTCGAGCCACGACCCTACCTGGGTGCGCGGTCCGTCCTCCGCCAGGCGCGCGAGACTGGTCGCATGACCGCTGCCACGCCAGGACCCGACTCCTCCACCGACGAACCGGTCGCTGCTGCGCGCGGCCTGCGAGCCGAGACGCTGGCAGTCGCGGCCGGCCGGCCGGCGCGGGTCGTGGATGCGCCGCTCAGCGTTCCGCCCACGTTCGCGGCAACCTATGTCGGCACGCACCAGCCGGGCAGCGGGGATCTCGGGTACGGCCGCTACGGCAATCCGACGTGGTCCGCTCTGGAGGAGGCGGTGGGTCTCCTCGAGGGCGGCCGCGCGTTGGCATACTCCTCCGGGATGGCAGCCGCCCACGCGATCCTCGAGCTGATCCCGGTCGGTGGCTCGATCGTGATCCCGGCCAACTGCTATCTGGGCGTGGCGGCCGCAGTTGCCCAGCGCGCCGGCAAGTACGGGCTTGCGGTGCAAACCGTCGACGTGGCGGACACCGAGGCGGTGCTGGCAGCCGCCGACGGTGCCGACATGCTGTGGTTGGAGTCGCCGACCAACCCGACCATCGAGGTGGCCGACCTGCCCGCAATCGGCGCCGGGTTGAAGGGCGGCACGATGTTCGTGGTCGATAACACCTTCGCCACTCCGCTGCTGCAACAGCCGCTGCGCAGTGGGGCACACCTGGTCCTGCACTCGGCTACCAAGTTCTTGTCGGGTCATTCCGACGCCGTGCTCGGGATGGTGGTCGTCGGGGCTGGCGACACGGCGCGGATCACTGCGCTGGAGGCAACCCGGAAGGTGCAGGGCGCCATCCCCGGCACGATGGAGTCGTACCTGGTGCTTCGCGGTATCCGTACCCTGCCCGTCCGGCTCGCCCAGGCGCAGCAGAACGCGCAAGTACTGGCTGAGCGACTCAGCGCCCACCCCGCGGTTGGACGCGTCCGCTACCCCGGTCTGCCCTCCGACCCGGGCCACCACACGGCGTCAAGAGTGATGGCCGGTTACGGGTCACTGCTGTCTATCGAGTTAGCCGACGCCCCCTCCGCGGAGGCCCTGATCTCGTCGGCGACGCTCTGGGTGTTTGCCACCAGCCTCGGCGGAGTGGAGTCGCTGTTCGAGCGCCGCCGTCGCTGGCCCGGTGAGCTGCCAAGCGTGCCGGAAGGACTGATCCGGTTGTCGGTCGGGATCGAGCACGTCGAAGACCTCTGGGATGACCTCGAAGCGGGCCTGGACCAGCTGGCACCGTTCCCGGCCGCTTAGCCGGAGCGTCCGCCCGGGGTTGGAGTTCCGTGGCCCCGGGGCGGTGGGACTTGGTGGGCTGCGCCGCTAGTAGCGCTCGGGCTTGGCTGATCGCGACATCAGCGCCGTCAGCATCTGCCTGGGTGACATCTGCCCGGCGATCACCGCAGCGACCGCCTCCACGATCGGCATCTCGACGCCATGTCGATCGGCGAGCTCCTGGATTGACGCGCAGGACTTCACGCCTTCGGCCACCTGCCGGGTAGATGCGGTGATCTCGGCGACGGTGCGACCCTTGCCGAGCTCCTCACCGAAGGTCCGGTTCCGTGACAGTGGGGACGAGCAGGTCGCAACCAGGTCGCCGAGTCCGGCCAGACCGGAGAAGGTGTACGGGTCGGCGCCGAGAGCAACACCGAGTCGGGTGGTCTCGGCAAGCCCACGGGTGATCACCGACGCGGTGGCGTTGTCTCCGAGGTGGATGCCGATCGCCATCCCGACGGCGAGGGCGATCACATTCTTGGTGGCACCTCCGAGCTCGCAACCGACCACGTCAGTGTTGGTGTACGGCCGGAAGTTCGGGGTGTGGCAGATCGCCTGCAGCGCGTCAGCGGTGCGCTCGGAGACGCTGGCCACCACGCTGGCTGACGGGCGCCTCTCGGCGATCTCCCGGGCCAGGTTGGGTCCCGACACGACGGCGATCCGTTCGGCCAAGACCCCGGCGGTCTGCGCGATCACCTCACTCATCCGCAGCGCGGTGCCGAGCTCGACGCCCTTGGCGAGGCTGACAATGACAGCATCGGTTGGGAGCGTCCAAGCGCCGAGGTTGGCGCGCAGTGTCTGCGACGGGACGGCCAGTACCACGAACTCAGCACCCGCCATCGCCTCGGCCGGATCCGTCACCGCCACCAGTGACGGGGACAGCTCGATCGTCGGGAAGTAGTCGACATTGCGATGCTCGGTGTTGATCTTGTCCGCCAGTTCGGCCCGCCGGGCCCAGATGGTGACCTCGTTGCCGGCGTCGCACAGCGTCATCGCAAAAGCTGTCCCCCACGAGCCTGAGCCCATCACCGCCACCTTGGTCATACCGGCGTTTCCCCCCCTGGTTCCCCATCCGGCCGCCGGCTCGGATCGACCCGGCTCGGGGGCGCCGCCTGCTGTCGCAGGTCGGCCACCAAGGCCGTTATCGCATCCATGATCCGGTCGGTCGCCTGGCGCAGCACCGCCGGTGTCGGGGGCTGACCGCGCAGGTCGTCAAGGGCGACCGGGTCGCCGGCCTTTAGGGCGAGAGTCTTCCGCGGGAAGAACCTCGGGAGGCTTGGCTTCTTACCCGGCATGATGTCTTGGGCTCCCCACTGTCCGACGGGGATGACCGGACAGCCGGTCGCCAGCGCGATCCGCGCTGCGCCCGTCTTGCCCGCCATCGGCCACAGCTGCGGATCGACAGTGATGGTGCCCTCGGGATAGACGGTGATGGACTTCCCCGCATTTACGGCGTCGATGGCCTGAGTGAGCGCCTTCCTGGCGTCGCGCGAGTTCCGTTCCACGGGGATCTGGCCACAGGCGGTGATGATCTTGCCGACCACCGGAATTCTGAACAGGGATGCCTTGCCGAGATAGCGAGGCCACCGACCGGCGTAGGCCACGAACTGGCCGAACGACAACGGGTCGATGTTCGAGATGTGGTTCACCACGAAGATCACACCGCCGGTCTTCGGAATCTTGTCCATGTCACGCCAGTCCCGCTTGGTGAGGGGTGTGAGGACCGCGTTGAGAAACGACACCAGCCGGATCAGTGCTGGCTCGGCCGGCTCGGTATTCACCTCGCGGATAGGGCGCAGGGCGGGCGATCTGGACATCGTTACCTGTCTGTGGGTCGGCCGTCACCTCCGAGAAGGTCGCCGGCTGGACGAGTTGGCCTCAGCCTAGGCCCTCATGACAGCATCATGAGTCATGGACACCCCGACCTCGCCGGCACCCGCCGAGGTCAGCAACCGATACCGGGCCGCCGCTTCACAGGCGGCGCCGGCGCCGCCATTCGGGGCGGTGATTGCCCTTAAGCCCACAGTGCATGCGAAGTCGCGGCTGGCAACCCTGCCGGATCCGTTACGTCGAAGGCTGGCCTGGACGATGGCGGTCGACACCTTGCGTGTGGTCGGTCAGGTTGCCGGCCATGTCGTGGTGGTGAGTGACCAGCCTGGACTGGCTACGGCATTGCGCGCGCATGGACTTTGCCACGAGGTGGTGCCCGAGCCGGGGCGGAGCGGCCTGAACGCCGCGCTGAGCCATGGCGCATCGCTGTTACGCAAGTCCGGCTGGAGCTCGGTCTTCGCCTGCGTCGGGGACCTTCCCGCGCTCCGGCCCGAGTCGACTCAAAGCGTGCTGGCCGCCGGGTCCCGCTTTCAGCGTTCCTTCCTGGCCGACGCGTCCGGCATAGGTACCACGATGCTGTTAAGCACCAGGGACGACCTCGGCCCGCACTTCCAGGGCAGGTCCGCCGCCGCCCACCGCGCCACGGGCGCGGTCGCGCTGACTGATGAGCTGATCGGGCACTCGGTGGCTGACGCGCGCCGCGATGTGGACTCCGAGGTTGATCTTGGCGACGCCTTGCGCCTGGGGTTGGGCCCACTGACCGCGGCACTGTTCGACCTGGACTCGCAGTCACTGGGGCGATACAGCACGATCACGGTTGGCCAGCTCACTGGCCATGATCATGTCGCGGTCACCAGCGAGGGCTACAAGATCCTGCTTCCCCACACCGCCCTCGACCCGCTGTTCCGCAAGGTGAGCACCGGTCAGCGCCTGCACGCGGTTGTCGCCGCCGACAGAGCCCTCTCGGCGTGGTTGTAGTGCCGGTACGGCACAACACAAGGGTCCGGTCGGCCAGGACGGGCCGACCGGACCCTTTGCCCATAGCCCTATCGGCCGGGGGGTCTCGAACAGCGTTAGCGCTTGGCAGTTACCTTGCGTGCTGGCGCCTTCGTTGCGCCTGACTTCGACGCTGTCGCTTTCGATGCTGTCGTCCTCGATGCTGTCGCTTTAGCGGCGGGCGTCTTGGTGGCGGAGGTCTTCGGAGTTGAGGCCACCTTGGTGGCCGATCCCTTGGCGCCGGATGTCCGAGTCGACGTCTTGGTGGCCGTCGCCTTGGCTGCCGTTGCTTTCTTGGTGGCCGCGACAGTCGTCCCGGCGGTCTTGCGGGCCGTTGTCTTCGCTGGGGTTGCCTTTGTTGCAGTTGTCTTGCTTGCCACGGAGCGGGTCACCGGCTTTGTCGTGGTTGCGCGGGTGGCTGTTGCCCTACCCGCGGCCGCGGCGGCGGCCGCCTTCTTGGTCGGCTTCGGCACCTTCTTGGCGCCGGAGACGAAGGCCTTGAGGTCAGTGCCCGCACGGAATCGTGGCACCGCTGTGGCTTTCGCGCGCTTGCGCTCCCCGGTACGAGGGTTGCGCACCATGCGGGCCGAACGGTGCACCTTCTCGAACACACCGAAGCCCGTAATCGAGACCTTCTCACCCGACGCGGTCTTGTGGGTGATGGTCTCCACTACCGCATTGAGCGCCTTGGCTGCCTCGGCCTTACTGCCCTCGTAGTGTGCAGACAACGCCTCAATCAATTGCGCCTTGTTCACAGCTTTCCTTCCGAACGCTTTCCTAGCCTTGAGGGCATTGGGGCAGCCGCACCCTACGTCTGCACACATAACGCTAGGGAAAGCAGGGCAGACAGACAATGACCCAGACGGCAAAATTATCCGTGTCGGTGTGTTTTGGGGGCAAACTCGCGCGCTAGCGGGATGCTTGGACCTTCGCGGGCAGGGTTTTGGGCTTGAACGATGGTCGCGTGGTCTCGAACTCGTCGATCAGATCGACATGTCGCAAGGTCAGTCCGATGTCGTCCAGACCTTCCATCAACCGCCACCGGGTGTAGTCATCGATCTCGAAGTCGGTCTCAAAACCGTCCGCGCTGATGCGACGCTCGCCAAGATCAACGGTCAACGGGCTGGCCGGGTTGGCCTCGACGAACTCCCACAGCTCCTCGACGATCTTCTGGTCGACCACGGCGATCAACAGACCGGCTTTGCCCGAGTTGCCGCGGAAGATGTCGCCGAAGCGCGAGCCGATCACGACCTTGAACCCGTAGTTCTGCAGGGCCCACACAGCATGTTCGCGGGAGGATCCGGTGCCGAAGTCCGGTCCGGGGATCAAGATCGTCGCACCGGCGAACTCCGGACGGTTGAGCACGAAGTTGGGGTCGTTGCGCCAGGCCGCGAACAGCCCGTCCTCGAAGCCGGTCTTGGTGACCCGCTTCAGATAGACCGCCGGGATGATCTGGTCGGTGTCGACATTGCTGCGCCGCAACGGAAGTGCGGTGCCGGTGTGAGTGGTGAACTTGTCCATGGTGGTGAGCTCCTTACAGGTCGGCTGGTGCGCTGAGCTTGCCGACGACGGCGGTCGCGGCGGCTACCGGGGGTGAGACCAGGTGGGTTCGGCCACCTTTGCCCTGACGCCCTTCGAAGTTGCGGTTCGACGTTGAGGCGGCACGCTCGCCCGGAGCCAGCTGGTCGGGGTTCATGCCCAGGCACATGGAGCAACCAGCGGCGCGCCACTCGGCCCCGGCCTCCTTGAAGATGATGTCCAGGCCTTCGGACTCGGCCTGTAGCCGAACCCGTGCGGATCCCGGTACCACCAGCATCCGGACGTGGTCGGCAACGTGTCGGCCCTTGATCACATCCGCGGCAATGCGCAGATCCTCGATGCGACCATTGGTGCAGGAGCCGAGGAAGACGGTGTCGACTGGGATGTCGCGCATCTCCTGGCCCGGACGCAGATCCATGTACTCCAGCGCCTTCTGGGCTGCGGTGCGATCGGCCTCGGCGATGAACTCCTCGGGGTCCGGCACCCGGCCGCCGAGCGAGACGCCCTGTCCGGGGTTGGTCCCCCAGGTGACGAACGGCGTCAGCTGGCTGGCATCAAGATCAACTTCGGCATCGAAGACGGCATCGGGATCGCTTCGAAGGGTCTTCCAGTACTCGACGGCCGCGTCCCAGTCGGCGCCTTCGGGTGCATGCGGGCGACCCTTCAGGTAGTCGAACGTGGTCTGGTCCGGAGCCATCAGCCCCGCTTTCGCACCCCACTCGATGCTCATGTTGCAGATCGTCATCCGGCCCTCCATGGAGAGGCTTTCGACCGTCGAGCCGCGGTACTCGACCACGTACCCCTGTCCACCGCCGGTGCCCACCTTGGTGATCAGCGCCAGCACGAGGTCCTTGGCTGTGACACCGACCGGCAGGTCGCCCTCGATGTTTACCGCCATCGTCTTGGGTCGGGCTTGCGGCAGGGTCTGGGTGGCGAGCACGTGCTCAACCTCCGATGTGCCGATGCCGAATGCCAGAGCGCCGAACGCGCCATGGGTGGAGGTGTGCGAGTCACCGCAGACGACAGTCATGCCCGGCTGGGTCAGCCCGAGCTGCGGGCCGATGATGTGCACGACGCCTTGATCAACATCGCCGAGGCTGTGGATCCGCACCCCGAACTCGCGTGCGTTGGTGCGCAGCGTGTCCACCTGGGTCCGCGACACCGGATCAGCAATCGGCCGGTCGATGTTCAGCGTCGGGGTGTTGTGGTCCTCGGTGGCGAGTGTCAGGTCGGGACGCCGCACCGGTCGGCCTGCCTGGCGCAGGCCGTCGAACGCCTGCGGGCTGGTCACCTCATGGACGAGGTGCAGGTCGATGTAGAGCAGGTCGGGCTCGCCAGCCACCGATCGGACGACGTGATCCTGCCAGACCTTCTCACTCAGCGTCTTACCCATGACCCAACTTCTTTCCCTAGCGTGGACCCCCGCGCGGGGGTTCGGATGATGTGCGGCCGCTGCCCTGACAATGCCACCGTCTCGACTTGCATTCCAGCATCCGAGACGGCAGTATCAAGGCATGGACAACTCTAGCGGTGTTGGCGTTCTCGACAAAGCCGCCCTCGTGTTGAGCGCCTTGGAGACGGGGCCGACGACCCTCGCTGGTCTCGTTGCGGCGACCGGTCTGGCTCGTCCGACTGCACACCGCCTGGCGGTCGCCCTGGAGCATCACCGCCTGGTCAGCCGCGATCTGCAGGGTCGTTTCATCCTGGGTCCGCGGCTCGGCGAGCTGGCCTCAGCCGCCGGGGAGGACCGGCTGCTGGCGACCGCCGGCCCGGTGCTGGCACGGCTGCGGGACATCACCGGAGAGTCGGCTCAGATGTTCCGCCGGCAGGGGGACTACCGGATCTGCGTTGCCACGGCGGAGCGGATGTCCGGCCTTCGGGACAGCGTCCCGGTGGGAACGCAGCTGACCATGAGCGCCGGGTCGGCGGCCCAGATCCTGCTCGCCTGGGAAGAGCCCGACCGGATGCAGCGCGGTTTGCGTGGCTCTCGGTACTCCGCGGTCGCGCTGGCTGCCGTACGCCGCCGTGGTTGGGCCCATTCGGTGGGTGAGCGGGAACCCGGTGTGGCGTCGGTATCCGCGCCGGTGCGTTCTCCATCTGGCAAGGTGATTGCCGCCGTCAGCGTCTCCGGCCCGATCGAGCGACTGTCCCGCCAGCCGGGTCGGCTGCATGCGCCAGCGGTGATCGCAGCCGCCGAGCGACTCAGCGAGGTGCTCCGCCGTACCGGCGGAGAGTAGGCCCAGGCCGCAGGCGGCACCGCACTCTGGCCACGACGATGCGCGCGGCCCTCACCGGCACCCGTACCCGCCAGGTGGGCGCAACCGGAGTGTCGAATCGCTCTCCCCACACCCACAGCGAGACGATCGCCATCACCGCCACCTGCCATGACCCGACGAGCACGGGCAGCAGCATCAGCGCCCAGCACGACCCGAAGCACCACGCCGCATGCCGGCCGCCGAACCGCAGCGCGTCAAGATCAGCGCCGCGACCGAATGCGGCGATCGGAGGATGCGCGTGATGTCGGTTCAGGCATCGCTGCTTCAGCGGCGACAGCTGCCAGATCAGCGCCGCGACTCCTCCGACCGCGATGACCACACCGCCATCGGCCACGACGGCTTGCAGAAGGGCCGAAAGCGCAAGCAGCACCAGCCCGCCCGCCGACCAGGCCGCCGCGTAGGCCGCCGTCAGAAGCATCGCCGCCCGCCACCGCCGCCGAGGCAGGCTCCGGGCCCACACGTGCCGCAGAGCCGGGATCAGCAGGGGCGCCATCATGGCGGTCATCATCAACGCCCAGCCCGTGACGCCTGTCACTGACCACGAGGGCGACATCCCCGCGTGCTCGGTTGGATGAGTGGGGTGTCCAAGGAAGCCGGTCGCCGGGTCGTTGGGGTGGTGTCTCGATTCTGCAAGCAGTGGATGGAGCGCCAGGGTCGCGGCCCAAGCGGCCGCTGTCAGAACAAGTACGGGCGTTCGGGTCTGCCGACGCTGGCGCGCCTCAGATGTCATCGTGGCTTTCCGATCAGCGGCCTTGGCGGAAGATGCTGATGCGGCCGATGGTGACCTCCGCCTCGTCGGCGATCGGGGTCACCGGCACGAGCCGGACCGGGAGGTCGTCGACGTCGAAGGAGTCCTCCAGGTGGAGCTGGTCGACGATGTCGGTGATCTCGAGGACGAACGTCAGGCCCTGACCGGCGTGCTCTTCGTCGGACTGGCTGGCCTTTCGCAGACCGAACGGGGCGATGCTGCCGGCAAGCCGCTCCGGATGGTCATCCGGGTTCTCGTCGTCGGACACACCGACGTACACCTGGAATGCTGCCGCATCGGCCTGGCCCCGCAGGTTCTCCAGATTGAGGAAGACACGGTCCGGTGGCACCGCAGCACCCTCCGTCAGTCCGAGGTTGCGCGAGAGGCTCTCTGTGACCTTGTGGCGCATCTCGGAGTCAAGCTGGACGTGGCTCTTCACTTCGCTGCCGCGTACGGGCACGGATTCGTTGTTGGCGCCGACGAGTTCCACATTGGTTTCGCCAGGCATGGTTTCAGCTCCTTCCGCCGGAGCGAGTCCAAGGCGCTCCAGCCTGTCGGCAGGTGGTACCGGGGTCACTGGCAGCGAGAGATCGTCATACTCGTAGCCAAGCGACGAGAGATCGCTGACGTCGGTTGGAGCATAGGTCCACGTGCTGCCGTCAGGCATCGGCATCGAGAAGGCCCGTTCGCCGATGCTGGCGGGGCCGTTGACCCAGTTCGGTTCGGTCGGGTTGACGTGGTCGGATGTGGCGCGGTTCCAGCTCTCCCACAGTCGGTCGATGTTGGCATGGTGCAGCCAGAAGATAGGATCCAGCCCGGCGGTGTCGGGGTCGGACATCACTCCCCCGGAGTTGGGGTTGTTGGGATCCGCGCCGCCTACGAGTCCGTGAACCCAGTCGTGCGGCTGGGACTCGATGCCACCGTGGACTCGCCCGCCGTGGGAGAAGCCGGTGTCAACTCCGCCAAACCCGGGGCTCCCTCCACTCGAGACCCCGGTGAAATCAGGGTCGCTCATCGCCAGGAGGTTGACGAGGTTGATCGGCACGAACACATTGCCGTCGTTACGTGGACCGTATCGTTGAGAAACGAAAAGGGGATTGTCCCCCGTCCCATCGGGCCAATCGGGTGAGGCGAACTCCACCGGCAGCGCAGACTGATTCGGTTTGAAGTAATTCCAGTAGGGCAACGCCCAGTCGGCGGGCCCATTGAGCCGGACCACCTCCGCGCGAATGTTCGCTTCGAAGGCGAGCAGGTACCCTCGGTGCCACGGCAAGAAATACCAGCTGCCATGCTGGCACTGTCGCCAGAACTGCCTGAGGAGGGCGGCGCTCGGGGGCTGGTCGGTCGTGCTGAGGTATCCCAGCTCCTGCCACCGCTGGACGTCGAAGCCGTGGATCGCACCATAGAAACGCCAACTGGTCGGCTCGGCCAGCGGCCGAGCCTTCAGCGCGGCGACACCGCGTGCGTACCACAGAATCGGATCGGCCCACTCGCCGCCAAGGTCCCAGACATTTCGACGCGTGACTCTCATAGCGTCCCGCTTATCTCAATCGTCGCAGCAACGATACCGTCGTCGCCAAAATGGCTGTGCGTCGACGTCTGGGTTCGGCCTCTCACCTGCATAATGCTCCTTTTCGTGGCACCGCCCACTTCAGTGAGTCGATACGCTTAAGGGGATGCGAACGAGCGCTAACGATCGGTTTGCAGCGCCTACTGGCGATATCTTCGCACCGAAGCGGGAGCACCGCCAGAGGTAAAGCCACTGTCTCTGTGACCTTGAATCGCCATTGGTGAGACCGGCTCACCGGCGGCGACCAGAGCGTCATGGCGGTCCACTCCGCTGTGAACTGCTCCATCGCAGAACATCGGTGTTGATCATGGCCGATGCCTGACCAGCCTTCCTACGGCGAGACCTCGTCCTCGATGAGGATCAGGAGGTTGCCGTCCGGGTCGTCGAAGGTGAACATGGGCGGCGCGAAGTCGAGGCGCAGTACGTCTTCGTGCACGGCGGCTGCAGATCCGCGAAGTTCGGCGTGGGCAGCGTCGGCGTTCTCGGTGCCGAACCGTACGCCGATGGGGAGCCCGCTTTCAGCAGTCAGCAGCGCGATGCCGACATCGGAGCCGGGGGGCACGACCTCCAGCCAGCGGGCCCCCGGCCACAGCTCTACGTCGGCACGCACCCGGCAGCCGAGAGTTTCGACATAGAACGCCAGCGCACGATCCTGGTCGGCCACCTGGACGGAGATGTTCATGATACGAGTCACGGTGTTGGTCATGTGGGATGAGACCTTGGAGCAAGCCAAAACTAACCGGGCTGGTGTACAGCTATGGGTGGCCGCCTCGACGGTATGGTGACGGCGTGAACCGGCCGCTTGCTCTCCTGGTCGCCGGGACGTTCTTCATGGAGAATCTCGACGGCACCATCATCGCGACGGCGGCCCCGGCGATTGCCAACGATCTAAGAGTTGCTCCGGTGGATGTCAACGCGGCCATGACGGGCTATCTGATTGCGGTGGCGGTGGGACTCCCGATCAGCGGCTGGCTGACCGACCGGTTCGGTGCCCGGCGCATCCTACTGGTGGCGATCGCTCTTTTCACGGTGGCCTCGGCGCTTTGCGCGCTCAGTGTCGATCTTCGGATGCTGGTTGGAGCGCGCATCCTGCAGGGCATCGGCGGCGCTTTGATGGTGCCCGTGGGGCGGCTGGCGGTGCTGCGGGTGACCGCGAAATCCGACATGATCGATGCGATCGCCTATCTCACCTGGCCGGCGCTGCTTGCGCCGGTGATTGCGCCCGTCCTGGGCGGCTGGATCGTCACGATCGCGACGTGGCACTGGATTTTCTTGATCAACATCCCGTTGGGGGTGCTGGCCTTCATAGTCGCGGCTCGGATCGTTCCAGCCAGCCGGGCTGCGGTGCCGCCGCTGGACTTGGTGGGATTCCTGCTCTGCGCGGGAACCCTCGCCAGCCTCCTGATCGCCATCGAGGTCGCCCGGCCAAGCGCGTCACACGGTGTCAACGTCTGGCTGCTGATAGGCACCCCCGCGGTGGTGCTGCTGTCTCTCGCCACCTGGCTGTGGTTTCGGCGTACGCCGCATCCGCTGCTGCGCTTCGAGGCACTGCGCGTGCCGTCGTTTCGAGTCACCAACATCGGTGGGTCGGTGTACCGGATGATCATCAGCGCCGTACCGTTCCTGCTGCCGCTGATGTTGCAGCTCGAATTCGGCTGGTCTGCGGTGCGTGCTGGTTTCTTCGTGCTGCTGCTGTTTGCGGGCAACATAGGGGTCAAGCCGGCCACCACCCCGCTGCTGCGCCGACTGGGGTTCCGCACCGTCCTGATCGGCAGCATCCTCGGTGGCGCCCTGGCGCTGGTGGTCATCGCCTTCCTGGACGGCACCACGCCGACCTGGCTAACGGCGATGATCTTGGTTGCGAGTGGTGCGTTTCGATCGATCGGCTTCAGTGCATACAACTCCCTGCAGTTCGCCGACATCGACGCCGCCGGCCTCGCGGACGCCAATACCTTGTCCTCGACGTTGAGCCAGGTCGCCGCGGGACTCGGCGTGGCAGTGGGCGCGTTACTACTGCGGCTGTCGGGTGAGGCGCTGCGCACGCCGGACAGCGGACCGCTCACGGCGTATGGCCTCACGTTCGTGCTGCTGGCGGTGATCCTGATGCAACCGCTGGTGCAGGCACTTCGGCTTTCTCGCACGGCCGGCGACGAGCTGACGCGTCGCTAGCCCTGTCGCCTGCTCTCCGATGAAGTTCACGCGGTCCATCTGCTTCCCGCCGGGGAGGACGTAGCGCTCCGTGCCGACAGGCCGTTGGCGAGGCCGTGCATGGTGGGACCGCGGAGGCACCGTACTCCCAGGTTTGATATAGCGGCTGTGATTCGAATTAGGTATCGTTCGTGCCTTATCTGAAAGAGCACCGACGTCGAGCTGGCACCGTTCTGCTTCGCGCAGAAGAGGGCCGGCGAGGCCCGACCAACACAGGGGAGCCAGGATGCCGGCGAACATCGGTCCTAAGACAGGTCAGTCGCGCACACAAGCCGAGGCGCGACTCCGCTCGGCAACTAAGCGGGTGAAGTCGCGCTGGACGCCGCCGCGTACCGGCGGCGTGCGCTCGAACGTCAAGTACCTGATCTCCCGCGCCTTGCGTCCCTACGACCGACACTCCCGCCAGGTGCTCGCCGGCGTGGTCGACGACGTACGCCGAGCGACGCTCGCGGTCGCCGACGACGTCGATGCCTTGCACGCCGAGCGAGCGGAATTCGATACCTTCGTGACCGCCGACATGGACAAGCTGGGTCTGGAACTGCACGCAAAGCGGTCGCGTTTCTGCAGCTACCTCGGGGACCATCTCGCGGTGTGTCGGGTGCTGGGCAACATGAAGATGTTCGTGGACACCCGCGACCACGTGCTTGCCCCGCACCTGATAACGGACGGTTACTGGGAGTCCTGGATCACCCTGGCGATGTTGCGGACGCTCAAGCCTGGCATGGTCGCGGTCGACGTCGGCGCTAACTACGGCTACTACACCATCCTTATGGGGCGCTGTGTGGGCCGCACGGGCAAGGTTGTCGCATTCGAGCCGAATCCGCACCTGGCCACACTCATGCGGAAGTCGCTGTGGATCAGCGGGATCCGGCAGATCGACGAGGTCCGCGGCGAGGCCGCATACTCCACTACCGGGGAGCGGGTGCGATTCTTCATCCCCGATGCGCGCCCGATGAACGCGCGAGTGGTCAAGGAGGCACCGTACGCAGGCACCATGATTGACGTGCCGACGGTACGCCTCGACGACGTCCTGCCGGAAAAGGTCGACTTCATCAAGATCGACGCTGAGGGCGGCGAGCGGGAGATCTGGCGGGGCATGGCGAAGACCATCGAGAACAACCCGCAACTGCAGATCTTCTTGGAGTTCAACCCCAAGCGGACCACGCACTACGACCCGCACGAGTTCCTCGGCAAGATCCGCGACGACGGTTTCGAACTCGCTATCGTGGCTTACGACGCGTCCTACCGATTGGTTGATGCCGACAAGCTCATCTCTAACGGCAGTGAGCAGATCCTGCATCTGCGTCGGCCCCCCGCGGCCGTGAGCTGATCGCGTTTATGCAGCTGGACCGCCCCGCTCTCACCGGATCACGCGACGCCATGGCTCACGACGACCGACGCGGATGAGGACATCGGACATCGGCGGGTGTGGTGCTATGTGGTCGTCAGGGGATGAGCAGCCGGACCGTCTGGGAACTGCCGGCGGTGGCCAGCGACCACGTGCCGTCGTTGCCCGGGACCAGCGTCCAGGTGCTGCACGCCCGGTCCGCTGTGCCTGCCGGAACCAGCCGAAGCCGGGCACGGGCGCTTTCGGTGGTGCATGATGTTTCAGTGAGGACGGCGCGTGTGGCGGCGTTGGTGACCGTGTAGCCGGCGCCGCCGGTGGAGGTCATCATCCAGGTCTGGCAAGAATCGGCGACGCGGGTCTCCATCCGCACCTGGTTGCCGTTGCCTTTGTTCGCCTTACAGCCGGCCACACCTAAGGTTTGGGTCTTATCGGTCACACTGCCCAGCAGAACCTCACCGGCCGGCTGGAACCGGAACTGCTGGTTCGCCGCACCCGTCGGCGTGGACGCCCCGAGGTTGGCTCCCGGGGTCAGGCCTTCTGCAGTCCAGACCAGATTGCGCCCCGCAATGGAGCTGATTGTCGTGAAGCCGTCAGGAGCTGGCGAGAATACCCAGCGCTGGCAGACGTTGTAGAAGAAGTTGCCCAACCAATCGAACTGACCGATGTTGCCGCGGACTCGGGCCTCCACGCAGCCCGGGAAATCGGCGGACATGTTGCTCTTCCGATTCTGGAATCGCGAGCCCGTCTCAGTGCCGTCGGTGACCTGCTTGGCGTCTCGGGCGTCGATCTGCCACTGCTGGCAGATGTCGGTCGACGAGGCGGCGGCCAGCGTCACATTGGCCCCGGCGTAGCCGCAGCTTGCGTTGGACACGACCGCGGCACTGTCTCGGGGGACCGGCTGGACGTAGGCGGAGCCGTGTCCAGCCGAGCGACTGGGGTTGAACGGATCGCTGACCGTCGGCCAGCCACCGGACCAGGACAGGGTGCGCACGTTGAGCCGCGGCGTACCGCCTGAGGTCGTGTCGTAGTAGTGATTGACGAAGTAGTCGACGCCACCGGCGGAGTAGACGTCCGGGTGGCCGGTGCCTTGGAACTCGTTGTAGCCGCGCAGCACCTCGCTGCCGCCGCCCTCGAGCAGCGAGACGCCAGCCTTGTCCAGGTACGGGCCGGTGATGGTCTTCGACCGGCCGACCACCACCCGGTAGTCACTGTCCACGCCGCGGCAGCAGTAGTCGAAGGCCGCGAACAGGTAGTAGTAGTCCCCGTTGCGGATGATCGAGGGCCCCTCTACCGGGTTGAACTGCATCTTTCGGTCCACGAGCGGAAGCACCTCGGCGCCGGCGGCGACCTTGCCGGTCGCCGCATCAAGCGCGACGATCTTCAGGCCGCCGAAGAAGGAGCCGAAGGCCAGCCACCCGCCGCCTTCGGCGTCAGCGACGTAGTTGGCGTCGATAGCGTTGTAGGCGTTGCTGCCCGGCTCGCTCTCCAGCACAGGGCCCTGGTCGACCCAGCCGTAATCGGGGCTGGCCGGGTCCAGCGACTTCGTGGTCGCGAGCGCCGTCACAGAGTTCGTGGTGCCGAAGCGGGAGGCCGAGTAGTACAGCCGCCACTCGCTGCCGGTCCAGCTGAGGTCCGGCGCCCATGCGTCCCGCGGCGCGTCGGCTGACGTGGCGCCGATGGCGGCGAGGACACCGGCGGGCAGGTGGGTGAAGACCGGCGGCAAATCCTCCCAGGTGCGGAGGTCCTTTGAGCGCTTCATCGGGATGTAGTCGCTGCCTGTGGCAGCGTCGCCGGTGATGGCGACATAAAACCAGTCACCCTCTTTGACCAATGTTGGGTCGTGCGCGATCGGGTCCGCGGGGCGGTCGGCCCCCGCGACGAGTGGTAGTGGGTCAGGCGTGGGTGCGGCGGCAGCCGGGGCGACGACCGTCGCCGAGCCGACCAGCACCGCTGCCGTGAGCACGGAGCACCACGCTAGGCGGAGGAGGGAACGCGCCATGACAAACCTCTTCTCGTGTGGGCGTCTTCTTCGGGGGGACGCTCAGGCACCGAGTTGCGCGGCACCAGTAGACGGGCGAGCATACCGAAGGTTTTACAACGTTGCAATCTGCGGCCCGGGTCGCCGTGCAGTCCCCGATCGGAGTACCTCGCACAAGCGGCGGCCAACCTTGCTGCCGGTCTGCTGCACGCTTTCCGGTGAGCAGCAGCGGTAGCCGTAGGGTGAGCTGAGGAGGCGGCAAGCTTGATTCGCTTCGCATCTACGCACGTGCCGCATCCTCGGCTGGGAAGCCCGAGAAAATGGCCGCGCTGCTCGCGTTCCTCGCCAGTGGCGCCGCGCAATGCAAAGAAGTACGGGTGACCCATGGGAAGTTGCATCGCGGAGAAGGTTGAATGGTGGCTTCAGGATCGGATCGTCCCGATCGTGATGTAGGAGGGCCACTGATGCGCGCGTGGGCAGTCATCAATCCTGGTCCGGTGTCGAGCCAACCGCTCCGCCTGGTCGATCGGACTTTGCCGACGCCTCAACCAGACGAGATCCTGGTCCGCGTCCTGGTCTGCGGGCTGTGTCGAACAGATCTGCATCTCAGCGAGGGTGACCTTGCACCCCGCCGGCCAGAGACCATCCCTGGTCACCAGATCGTCGGCGAGGTGATCGGCGCCGGGCACGCGGCGTCGCGGTTCCGCCGAGGGGACCGGGTCGGCATCGCCTGGCTCCGACGTACCTGCGGCTCCTGCCAGTGGTGCCGATCCGGAGCCGAGAACCTGTGTCCCCAGTCGCGGTACACCGGTTGGGACGACGATGGAGGGTTTGCGGAGTTCGCCGTGGCGCCGGAGGCGTGGGCGTACCGCCTCCCAGACAACCATTCATCGACCAGCCTGGCTCCCCTGCTCTGCGCCGGAATCATCGGCTACCGGTCACTGCGCAGCGCCCGCCTTCCCCCGGGCGGTCGACTTGGCATCTACGGTTTCGGCTCGAGCGCCCACATCACCTCCCAGATTGCGGCTGCTCAGGGCGCCGAGGTGTTCGTGATGACACGGGGTGAGCAGAACCGCCAACTGGCGCGGGAACTAGGTGCCTCCTTTGTGGGAAATGCTCAGGACCAGCCACCTGAGAAGTTGGACGCGGCGATCGTCTTCGCGCCCGCGGGTGAGTTGGTTCCGCTGGCGCTCGAGTCCACGGCCCCAGGCGGGACCGTGTCGTTGGCGGGCATCTACGTCAGCCAGATTCCGCCACTGGACTACCAGCGCCACCTTTTCTACGAGCGGTGCCTGAGGAGCGTCACCGCGAACACCCGACGTGACGGTGAGGAGCTGTTCAGGCTTGCGGCCCGACTGCCGATCCGCGTCCATACCACCAATGTGGATTTCGTCGACCTCGACCGGGCAATGAACGACCTCGCCCACGGACGCGCGTCGGGCTCGATCGTCGTCGAAGTAGCTGCTGACGGACTCGGCTCGTCGTAACTTGGACCGCTCCGGCACAGGACCTTCGACCTTCCAACGACACCGGCTGGAGGACGATCCCGAGTCCATGCACAAGCTGACTGCGTCGCTTGACACGGCCCTAACCGAGTGCCCCAATGCCGCTCTGGACGCGGGTCGGCTCATCGGTGTCCCGTCGAGCGTCCGAGGATCAGCCTGCCAGCGGCCGCAAGGTCCGGACCGAGGAGACGACGTCCAGGATCGCTCGAGTGGTGGCGGCTGCGCCCTTCTCGTCCACGATCAGCCCGGCATGGTCGGCGCCGGTAATGACGCGGTGGACGCTGTTGGTCGACAACCTGGCCAGAGCGTCCTGCTTCGCCGTCCAGCCGGCCTCACTCCCGACGCCGGCCGTCAGGACGATCAACGGCTTGTCGGCGAAGTCACGCAGGGAGGCCGCTTGCTTCGCGGATGAGTCCCCCTGGGCGTACTCGTCGATCGTGCTGCGCAGCGCGCCCACGGTCGGCTGGCCGATCAGGCGGCCCAGGCCGAGGCGGGCCGAGGTCGAGATCAGTGCCGTGACACGGCCGCTGAGTTCGGAGGAACCCCCATCACCAGGCGCTGTCGCCCTCGGCGGCGACGCCGGTTCCGATGCAGGTGCCGGTGCGGTGGAGTCCACCAGCACCATTCCAGCGACCTCGTCAGGGTAACGGGCGGCAAAGGTCAGGGCGTAGAGGCCACCGAAGGAGTGGCCCGCCAGCACGTACGGTCCGGGAACCTGTCCGCGGTGCAGGAGAGTGTGCAGGTCGGTCGCAATCTGAGTGGCGTCCTGGGGCGTGTCAGCCGGCTCGCTCCACCCGCGACCCGCACGGTCGTAGACGCAGACTCGGGTGTCGCGAGCGACGGCCGGGGTGACCCACCCGAGGTCTGAGGACTTCATGCCCGCACCCGGATCGAGCACGACTGTAGGGCCGCCGGAGCCGTTGCAATTCAGGTGCAGGCGGTGTCCGCCAACGTCGATCAACAGACCAGGCGGGGGGTAGGCTCTGGCATCCGCCGCTTCGCGCACGGTCTGGTAGCCGCCGCCGACCGAGGCGAGAGTTAGCACCGCGAGCACCGGGTAGAGCAGCCAGCGTCTGGTCGGGCTGCGCAGCTGTCGACGGGCGCGGACGAACATCCAGATCACCAGCGCCAGCAGGGCAGGAGGCCACACCCAGGTGAGGACCTCCCGCACCGAGGAGCCGAACGCCACCAGGAGGAGACCGCTCAGTCCCATGAACAGGGCAGGTGCCGCGGCCCATGGCTGTGGCTGATCGGTGAATCGCACCGGAAGCAGGGCCAGCATCGTCCAGCCCACCGCCAGTCCGCACAGGACTGCGCCAGTGACCCCGGCCTCTGTGGGCGGGATGAACGGGGCAGCAACAAGGAGCGCAGCAGCGACGGGTCCGGTGGCCAACGAACCAGCGACGATCCAGCCGGTGTGCCCCCTCGACCCAGGACCGGATCGATACTGATGCTCTTGAGCGTCGTCCTCGGGGGCGGGGACGTGGTTGGGCGTCGCCGGAGTGACAGTCACGATGGAGATTCCGTTCTCAGCACTGCTGGAGAGCTTGATGGATTGAGTCCTTGAGGGATGATCGCGCTGACCCGAGCCTGGCCACGTTTGTGGGTGGCCGCCGGTGACGGCTGTAGTGCTGTGCCTGGTGGCGCTGCTGCTGCACTGGGCGACCGCGCAACCAGGTTGCTGGGCTAGGCGTCTTGGGTCAGGAGAGGGCGGAAGCGGCGGAGCCTCAGGCTGTTGGAGACGACGAAGACTGAGGAGAAGGCCATCGCCGCTCCCGCGAGCATCGGGTTGAGGAGGCCAGCGGCTGCCAACGGCAGAGCGGCGACGTTGTAGGCAAAAGCCCAGAACAGGTTGCCCTTGATGGTGCTGAGAGTGCGCCGGGCGAGCCGGATGGCGTCCGTGGCGGCGCGCAGGTCGCCGCGCACAAGTGTGAGGTCGCTGGCCTCGATGGCCACGTCGGTGCCGGTTCCCATGGCCAGGCCGAGGTCTGCCTGGGCGAGGGCTGCGGCGTCGTTGACGCCGTCGCCGACCATGGCCACAAGCTTGCCGTCGTGCTGCAGACGGGCTACTACGTCGGCCTTGTCCTGCGGCAGGACCTCGGCGATGACCTGCTCGATGCCGACCTGGTTGGCAACGCTTCGGGCGACTATCGTGTTGTCGCCGGTGAGCAGGATCGGGGTCAGGCCGAGTCGTCGTAGTTGCTGGACGGCTTCGGCGGAGTCGGGCTTGACCGCGTCGGCGACGACAAGGACGCCGCGGGCTCGGCCGTCCCAGCCGACGGCGACGGCGGTCCGGCCCTCCGCGGCCGCAGCAGCAACAGCCTGATCGAGGTCCTCGGGCCATGGCGTTCCCTCGTCTGTGACAAAACTTCGGCGCCCGACCGCAACGCTGTGGCCCTCTACGAGACCCTGCACCCCCTGTCCGGCCACGTTGGCGAACCCGGTCACGGCGGGCAGCGCGCCTGTCCGCTCAGTGGCCCCGGTGGCAATGGCGCGGGCGATCGGGTGTTCCGAGCCGTCCTCGACGGCGCCGGCGAGCCGGGTGACCTCGTTGGCATCCTCCCCGGCGGCGGCGATGACGTCGTGGAGCGTCATCTGACCGGTGGTGACGGTGCCGGTCTTGTCGAGCAGGATTGTGTCGACGCGGCGGGTCGACTCAAGCACCTCGGGGCCCTTGATGAGGATGCCGAGCTGTGCACCGCGCCCGGTGCCGACCATCAGCGCGGTGGGTGTGGCCAGGCCGAGGGCGCAGGGGCAGGCGATGATCAGCACGGCGACGGCGGCGGTGAATGCGGCGGCGAGGCCGGCGCCGGTGCCGATCCAGAAGCCGAGGGTGGCGACGGCGAGGCTGATGACGATGGGCACAAAGATCCCGGAGATGCGGTCGGCGAGCCGCTGCACCTGAGCCTTGCCGTTTTGGGCGTCCTCGACGAGCCGGGCCATCTGCGCCAGCTGGGTGTCGGCACCGACCCGGGTGGCGGTGACGACGATCCGTCCGCCGGAGTTGACGGTGCCACCGGCGACGGTGTCGCCGGGAGCGACCTCGACGGGGACGGACTCCCCGGTGAGCATCGATGCGTCGACGGCGGAGGCGCCGTCCTCGACGATGCCGTCGGTGGCGATCTTCTCTCCCGGTCGGACCAGGAACCGGTCTCCGACGACCAGCTGGGCGGTGGGAATCCGCTGCTCGCGGCCGCCGCGCAGCACTGAGACCTCCTTGGCGCCGAGCTCGAGCAGCGCCCGTAGGGCGGCGCCGGCCTGCCGCTTGGACCGGGCCTCGAAGTAGCGGCCGGCGAGCAGGAACGTGGTGACACCGGTGGCGGCCTCGAGGTAGATGTTGCCGGCGCCGTCGCTGCGACTGATGGTCAGCTCAAACGGATGCGTCATCCCAGCGGTACCGGCGGTGCCGAGGAACAGTGCATACAGTGACCAGCCGAACGCCGCCAGGGTGCCCAGGGAGATCAGGGTGTCCATGGTGGTGGCCCCGTGTCGCAAGTTCGTCCAGGCCGCCCGGTGGAACGGCCAAGCCCCCCAGACGACGACGGGTGCCGCCAGGGTCAGCGACAGCCACTGCCAGTGGGTGAACTGCAGCGCCGGGACCATCGCCATCGCGACCACCGGTACGGTGAGGACGGTGGAGACGAGTAGCCGTTGCCGCAGCACCCGTGTCGGGTCGTCCTTCGCGGGCTGCTGATCGGTGTCGTCATCGACGGGTGGGGCGGGCAGGGCGGCGGTGTAGCCGGCCTTCTGCACCGCGGCGACCAGGTCGTCCGTGGTCACCGTGTCGGGATAGGTGACGCGGGCCTTCTCGGTGGAGTAGTTGACGGTGGCGGTGACCCCGTCGAGCTTGTTCAGCCGCTTCTCGATCCGGGCGGCACAGGAGGCACAGGTCATGCCACCGATCTCGAGCTCGATCAGCCCAGTGCCGTCCACGACCGGCTGCTTGATCGTCGTACTGCTGCTCATCGCCCCTCCTCATCTTGATGCTCTGCGCTGCCAGACGCGGGATGTGCCGAGTCCTGGCCCGGGTCAGCCACCGTGGCCGCCGTGGTAGTCCTCGTTCTCAGAGGCAGGTGCCGACGGCTGTGCCGCAGACGGCGCTGTGGTTGGGTCCTGCGGGTTGCCGGATGTGCCGGCGGTCACGGTGAAGGTGGCGGTACGAATCTTGTCGCCGTGGCGAAAGTCCAGGAAGAGCCGGTAGTCCCCGGCGCTGGGTACCGTGGCGTAGAAGGTGATGCCCGGCCCGGGTCTGGTCTGGCCGTCGCCCGGCGTGCCGGCGGGGTGGACGTGGAGATATGCGAGGTCGCGGTCGCGCAGGGCGACCAAATGGCCGTACGCCTCAAGGTAGGGCTGGAGGTCGATGACCGGCCGGCCGTGCCTGCTGACCAACAGCGTCAGTTTCGCCTCCCGGCCGGGCTCGAGGGTGCCGTCGAGTGTGACCGTGTAGCCGTCGACCTGCGCGGTGCCGGTGGTGGCCGGCACGGGCCGCGGCTGGTAGTCCCCGGCCACCGACAGGTCAGCACCGAGGGTGAGGTTGTTGTCCCGGTCGGCGGGGGTGAAGTCAGCGAACACCCGGTAGACGCCTGCCCCGGACAGATTGAGCGGCACGCTCCACGTCCCGCTGGCGTTAAGGTCGGGGTGGACGTGCTGGAAGCCGGTGAGGTCGCGACGGACTGCGATGACATGCAGGTCCTTCCCGTGAGCGGTGGTGTAGCGAGTCACCGGTTCGCCGGCCGGGCCAAGAATCCGAAACTGCAACGGCGCCTTCTCGGTGGCGGCTAGCTGACGCTGGGCCATGTCAAGGGTGTAACCGTCCTGGGACACCATCAGCCCGCCGGGCAGGTCCTGCCCGGCGGCCCGGTCGCTGGTGCCGCTGTCGGTGTGGCCGGCGCCGTGTCCCGCCGGTACGGCGGTGGTGGTCGTACCAGCTGTCCCGACTGGTCCGGTCAGGGTGCCGACGCCGATCGCGGCGGCGAAGACAGCCACCAGGCCGCCGACAAATGCAGCGACTCGGGTTGGGGTGTTCATAGGTGTGCTCCTACCTCGGAGGTGGGGTGACCGTCCGTGGCTGGGCGGGCGGTCACGCCGGCTCAGCTCAGTGGCTGACCAGCTCGTAGCCGGCCTCGTCGACAGCGGCCCTGACGGCGGTCTCGTCGACCGGGTTCTCGCTGGTGACGGTGACGGCCCCGGTGGCGAGGTCGACCTGGACGTCAGTGACACCGGGGATGCCGGTGACCTCTTCGGTGACGGAGCTGACGCAGTGGCTGCAGGTCATGCCCGAGACGGTGTAGGTGGCGGTGGAGCTCATGGCGGTGTGCCTTCCTGTGGGATTTGGAGGTGAGGCGAAATCCTCACCGACGGGTGCGGTCAGGACCGGACAAGACGGGCGATGGCGTCGGAGGCTTCCTTCAGCTTCACCTGGGCCCCCGAGCCACCGGCGGCCGCGGCATCGAGCACACAGTGGTGCAGGTGGTCGTTCAGCAGACCGAGGGAGACCGCCTGCAGCGCGCTAGTCATGGCCGAGACCTGGGTGAGGATGTCGATGCAGTACTTCTCGTCCTCCACCATCCGTTGCAACCCGCGGGCCTGACCCTCGATGCGGCGGAGCCGCTTGAGGTAGTCGTCCTTGTTGGAGATGTAGCCGTGCTGGCCGCTGTGCTCATCCATCGCTGTTCTCTCCTTCGGCCCGACCCCTGCACGGGGTCCTCGGCCATATCCGATCTCGTTCCGCAGGACATGTTACCCCTACCCCCCTCCGGTATCAAGATGGCCCTGCCCTGATTATGAATCGGCGGCTCGTCGAGTATGAGAACTTTGTGTGCCATCGAAGTCCCAATCCGTGGCAGGACACGGTTGTCTAACGTTTCAAGTCGCTCCCTTGCCTCCGGAGTTGCCACCGTGATAAGCCGCGACGTAGAGGTCGCAGTCAACTCGGGGTGAAACAATGTGTGCGGCACGCAGCCGTCGGGCTGCGCTCATCGGCTCCTTGGCGAGCCTGCTTCTCGTTCCGCTAGGCGTGGTCAACTCTTCGATCTCCACTGCGGTCGGGGTCTCGCAGTTGACCGGCAAGACCAACACGCCCACCAGCACCTTGACGCTCAGGTCGTGCGCGGCCTCCACCTGTGGTGCCCTCAGGCAGGTGCCGCACGGCACGCTGCTCTCGATGACCGCCACTTCCGGGGACTGGTTCAAGACCAGCTACGGCGGCACGGTGGGCTGGGTGCACTCCCGGTACACAGTGCTCCAGGGCACGCCTGCGACGAGCATCAGCCGGGGCAACACCAGCCGCCGGATGGTGTCCTACACCTTCGACGCCGGGGCAGATCTCGGTTACGCCGGGACGATCCTGAACTTCCTCAAGGCGAACAACATCAAAGCCAGCTTCGGCATGACGGGGAAGTGGGCCCAGGCGAACCCGACCTACGTCCAGCGGATGGCTACCGAGGGGCACCACATCTTCAACCACACCTGGACTCACGACTCCTTCACCGGGTTCTCGACAGGTAAGGCCGCGATGACGCCGGCACGGCGTTCAGAGGAACTCGTCAGGACGAACAACAAGATCATCGCGCTGACTGGAAAGAGCACCCGGCCCTACTTCCGCCCCCCCTACGGTGACTACAACAGCGGAGTGCTTCGGGATATCGGCGCGAACAGGTTCACCAGGAACGTCATGTGGAGCGTCGACTCCCTGGGCTGGAAGGGGCTGACGGCAGCACAGATCTGCAGCCGGGTGGTCAATTCGATGGGTGCTGCGAGCAACGGCGGGAACGGCTTCATCCTGCTCTTCCACGTGGGCGCGCAGTCACAGGATGCCAACGCGCTCCCCTGCATTACCCGTACGCTCAAGGCCCGGGGCTTCACCTTCGGCACGGTCCCGCAGGTGATCGCCCCCTGACACCCCGGACGCCTGACACCCGGACGCCTGACACCCGGACGCCTGACGCGGACTACCAGCGCTCCCTTGTACCAGGGGTCGGATGTCCCGGTCGTACGGCTTGGTCAGCTGGCGCAGAACGTCCTCGCCCCAAGCAGGCAGTTCGGACCTGCGGTGGGGGCCAGCCATGAAACGCCAGTGAGGCGGTGCGATGAGTTGGCAGTCGTGGTCCGTGCGCCCCTGTCGCGCCCGACCAAGATCCGTAACGGCGGTTTCCCCAATTCATGGAGTTGTCCGCTCCGGCTGCGGCTGCACAGCCGTTTGATCTGTCGTGACGCAACAACCGCCGGCGCCCGACCAGACGCATCCGGCATCTCGCGCCGATTCTTTACAAAGCTTCTCTGACGACAAACATCGCGGGCGGCCTACACGGCGATCTGTCATTTCGAGTCAGGCACGTGGCTCGCCTCGTGATCAGTGCGACTCGCATCCGTAGCGATCGTGTCGGCCGGGGTGATGGACGGGGGCGTGAATCGACGGCTCGGCCAGCCGGCTCGACGAAAATCGACTCGATCGCGACAAGCTCTTTGACTCGAACCATGAGCCACCAGGGGAAGCGGTGGCGGGTCATTCGTCAGTACGTGTCGTCCGACGTGAGGTAGCCGAAGTACTTACCCACTACCGGATGGAGAGGGTCGCCGGCGAAGCCGTTCGTCGACGTGGCGTGCGCCTGGGCGTCGAACCGCACCTTTTGCACGATTTGCGCCGGCGTCAGACCGGTGCACGGCCCGGCCGCACCACCGCTGCCCAGGCAGAGGGCCACCGACCCGGAGACGTGCGGTGTCGCCATGCTGGTGCCCGAAATCGTGTTGTAGCCGCCGGACTTCCAGGTCGACCGGATACAGACCCCAGGTGCGGCGACCGTGTGGTTGGCATCGGTGGTGGTGGTGGCGTAGTTGGAAAAGCTCGCGAATCGGTCGTCCGCCTCGCCGGTGCGGCAGGCCGGAGCGCCGCCCACTGCGCCGCCTTTGCCGTCGGTGTCCGTCATCGCCGAGACGGTGAGGGCCTCGGGATAGGAGGCAGGAACGTGCGCGGCGAGATCTCCGCCGTCGTTGCCTGCGGCCACCACGTAGGTCACCCCCACTGCCGTGGATCGGCAGATGGCCTGGTGCTGAGGGTCGCGGTTGGTGTTGCCGCAGTTGTTGTCGTTGGCGCCGCCACCCCCGAGGCTCATGCTCGCCACCTTGATTCTGAGTGCGTTGGCGTTCGCCGTTACCCAGTCAATGCCGCAGATGACCTGGGAGGTGGTGCCGCTGCCCTGCGAGTTCAGCACCTTGACCGCGTACAACTTGGTGCCTGGCGCCACGCCAACGACCCCTGATCCGTTGTTCCTTGCGGCGATGCTGCCGGAGACGTGGCTGCCGTGACCGTTGTCGTCGTTGGCCGGGCGGTTGGTCCGCACGCAGTTCTTGCCGCTCACCGCGTTGAGATCTGGATGGGTCAGGTCGATGCCTGTATCGATTACCGCGACGTTGACGGTGCTTGCCTGGTGAACCGTCGTCGCGGTGGCTGCACCAACGCGTACCACGCCGGGAGGAACGGTGTCACCGGCCGCCACCGATGTTGTGCCGACGGCGTTCACGACGCGGTCCTCGGCGACGTAGGCCACCCGTGCGTCAGCGCGGATCCCCCTGAGAGCGGACGAGGGCAACGCGGCGGAGTAGCCCTTCAGTGCCGCGGAGTAAAGGTGGTCGGCGCTGATGCCGTACACCCGACCGTGTGCCGCAGCCAAGCTGCTCACCGAGTCGGACGGCACACTGTCGCGGAAGACGACAATGTACCGGCCCTTGACCGCCGCGGCAGCCGATGCAGCGTCGGCCGGCGCTGCGAGCGGGGCTACCGGCGTTGCGGCACTAACCTGCGTCGGAGCCGTCGAGGCACCGGCCGCTATCACGGCGCCGGCGCCGAGCAGCGCGAGAAGTCGAACGACAACGGCCCGGACGAGCATGCGTGCCTCCTAGTGGGCGCGCCATTGTGCCGTCACCCTGCAGGGATTCTACGCCCCGGATGACGCTTGTTTCGCCAGCAGCGGTCTGGCCAGGAGAGCGGCGGACAACGCGAATCGCGGACACGCCATCCTCGACCAAAGACACGCCGACCTGAAAGCGTCCGCCCTCCCTCGCGCACCCGCATCCGGAAGCTGCAGCGTCAAGATGTGGACTGCTCGCCTGGGCGCGGCCGTCATCGCCGGCGAGTCCGCTCTCACAGTTTCCCCCGTGCGCGTCGCCGTTGGACCTTCCCCGCACCAGGCAGCCAGCAATAGCATCCGTCCATGAAGAAGCCCTTACGGTGTCTCCTCCAGCTTCACGACTGGCGCCTGTTAACGAATGACCTTGGCCAGCAGTACAAGCAGTGTGATCGCTGCGGCGCGTACCGCGACTTCGCCCCTCGACCCGGGTTCGGGTAGGCATTCAGCGATGGCGGCCGTGGGCTGAGCCGTCGGCGATCAGCCGTCGCCACCACTCAATTCGGCGGCAGCGGTGGCCGCCCCGGCAGCGCGTCCCCATGCCACGGGCCTCACCGCGTCACCTGGCGACAACCCTCGTGCGGCCGCCCAGCGAATGTCACCGGCGCTCTTGGGGCAGCCCCAGCGCGGGAGGGCTGTCTGCCTCCAGCGCCGTGCGCGAGCACTTGCTCGTCATAGTCGAGGTCAGCCGAGAGCTCGTATGAGGCACTCACCTGCCGCACGTCGTGAAGTTAGCGGCGGGCACCGCCGAGACGCCGCACCCCGAGGTTCTGCTCAGCGGCCTGCAGCTTGGTCAGTTGGGGGCGTGGAACACTGGCTTGGACAGGTCGATGAACGTCATCTCAGTTGTGTTTGCCATGCCCTCATCCATCATGGCCTGCATGTCGGCGGGCATCGGTTTCTTCTCTCCCTCGCGCGCCTCCGCCTCCGAGGTGAAATACATCGCCATGACGAAGGTCCCATCGTCCTTCAGGCCCTCCACGCCACCGAGAATGTCGGGGCGGAAGTCACTGGGCATCTGCGAGAACTGTTGTGCCATCTCCCGTTCGCGTGCCACGTCGGCCACCCGACCGCGCATGATTTGGACGAATCCGGCGTCGTCGGAGCCACCAGGCCCCATGAGGACGACGTCGTCGAAGTCGTCGAAACTCGGCTCGCCGTCAACGGAGGATGCGAACTCCGACCACCACTTACCCTGCTCCGGCCGGTCGCTGTTCCGTTTGGCGGCCTCCGCGGACTCGAATCGCACGAGTGCGATGAACGAGTCGTCGCCGAACGTGCCAGAGGTCGTTCCAAGCCAGCCGTCGGCACTCGGACCAAGCTCTCTCACCCAACGGTCAAGGCTGGCCGAGAACCGTTCCGGATCTGCGACCTTTCCCTGGATGACCTGAAAGAACATCTGGACTCCTTTCGCTCGAGCGGCCCCGATGGGCTGATTCTCGTCATCATGCTCCTGGTGGTCCCCTCCGGCAAGGACGTTCAGCACTGGAGTCGAAGCGGTTCGGCGCTCCGGCTCACGGTCCAGTACCGCGGCACGGTCAGACCCTGACCTCCTATGGCACCCTTTTGGGTCGCCGACGAACCGGTCGACGCGACGCGCTCGCTGTCCACGACGCTGGCTAGCAGCATCTGCGGCGGGCCGAAAGGAGTGACGGTCCGGGGCAAGCGCCGCTGGCCCGCGTAGTGCCGCAGCACTCTGGACACGGGTCTCAACCCGAACCGCCTGGTCGGCGGTGCTCGTGCAGCGACATCCTGGGTGGCGCCCTGCTCAGTGGTGCTGCCGTTCTTGTGCCTTCCCCGTGCCCGGCGGCATCAGCAATCACAACTGCGTGCCTGGCGGTTCAACGTGCCTCGTAGGGGTCGGTGATCTCGCGGAGGAGCTCGAGCGCCTCGCGCAGTTGCCGCATCCGGCGTCGGCCGAGATGGGCTGTCCACTCCGAGTCGATCCGGGCTTCCTCCTGCCGCGCGATTGGGATCAGTTCTTGGCCCCGTGCCGCGATCCGCACCAGGCGGGCGCGTGCGTCAGAGGGGTCGACCACTCGTTCCACGTATCCGGCGGCCTCCAGGCGGTCCACCAAAGCGGTGGCGGTCTGTTTGGACACCTGCGCCTGCTCGGCCAGGTCGCTCAGCCGGGTGCCGTGCGGTCCGATGCGTGCGGCGATCCGTGCTTGCGCGAGGGTGAAGTCGGAGTAGCCGGCCAGACGAGCGGCCGCGATGATCCGGTTCTCCGCCGAGCGAGAGGCGATGAACATCAATACGGCAACGTGCAGTTCCTCTGCCATGGCCCAGCCCCTTGCATTAGTCTTAATATCGAAGTACTTTGGTCCTAACATTGTACTTGTTTCGGGCCGGATCCCGGCCAGGAACACCGGCGAAGGCAACCCGATGAACGACACTGAGGTGTGGTCGGCGATCGACGACCAGAGGCGGCGCACGGCAGACCTGCTGGAACAGCTCTCCGAGGAGGAATGGCGCCGCCCGTCGCTGTGTCCCGGATGGACGGTGCGGGACGTGGCCGCCCACCTGACCTTACAAGAGCTACGCATCGCAGATGCACTGGCGGCGGTGATCAGACATCCCGGCAGCCTCGGCGGCATCAACCGGATGATCCGGCTGTCGGCACGACACAAAGCTGAACAGCCGGTGGAGCAGCTCATCGGCGAGCTCCGCGCGACGGTCGGATCCCGTCGGTCCAACGTCGGCGTGACGAACATGGAGACCCTGATCGACATCCTCGTCCACAGCCAAGACATTGCCATTCCCTTGGAACGCGATCTGGAGATGCCGACGGCCGCCGCCGCCACCGCCGCATCCCGAGTCCGGTCCCAGCTCGGCACGAGAACCGGGCGGGTGTTCAGCGACCTAGGTGCCCACCGGTTTCGGCTCATCGCCACCGATGCGACCTGGTGCGAGGGAGACGGCCTTGAGGTTCGTGGGCCCATCAGCGCGATTTTGCTCCTCCTCACCGGTCGCCTGGCCGCACTTCCCCGCCTGACCGGGGCAGGAGCGGATGAACTGCGGTCGCAGCGCCTAGCGACCTGACGCTTCTGCACCCCAAGGGGGCCTTGGATGAGCACTGACACCCAATTCACCGCGCCGACGCCGACTGGATCGCAGCGCGACGGTGTGGATATCCGCGTCGGCGGACACACCCGGTGGGAAGCGAGATCGGGCGCATGCGAGTAATCCGCGCGGCGCATGCCTTCGACGGCAGCCGGTTCCTTCCCGGAGGTGCGACTGTGCTGCTCGACGCAGACCGGATCGTCGGCGTGCAGACGGGCAGGGTCGATGCCCTGGACGGCGTGGAGGTGATGGAGTTCTCCGGCACTGTGCTGCCTGGGCTGATTGACTGCCATACCCATCTCGTCGCGGACGCTACCTACGGAGGGTTGGAGCGGGCTGGAGCGATGCCCGATGAGGCGCTCGACATCGTGATCACCAGCTCCCTTCGTGCTCACGTGGTGGCCGGGGTGACGACGGTCCGGGATCTCGGCGACCGCGGCTTCTGCACCCTCGCACATAGGGATCGCCCCGGCCTGCCGCGCGTCGTCGCGGCGGGACCGCCGCTCACCACCCCGGACGGGCATTGCCATTTCCTCGGCGGAGTGGTGGACGGCGATATACGCGCGGCGGTCGCGGCGCACGCCGACCGCGGGGTCAACCTGATCAAGGTGATGGCCTCCGGTGGGTTCGCGACGCCGGGCACCGACCAGCTGGGCGCCCAGTTCACCGTCGCACAGCTCGCTGAGGTCGTCGACGAGGCACACGCCGCCGGCCTCCCCGTCATCGCGCACGCCCACTCACTACTCAGCATGCAAAACGCTCTCGCGGCCGGCGTCGACGGGATCGAGCACTTCAGCGGCCTCACGCCCGAGGGTCCACGGATTGATGATCAGCTACTGGACGAGGCGGCCCGCCGGAACGTGTACGTCGGCCTCACCATGGGCAACGACCGCGCCCTACACGCGTCGATGCCCGCACCGCCGCCACCGCTCGCAGCACTCATGGCGCGGCTGGGCGTCACCAGCTTCGACCAGTTCTACGCCTCGCGGTTCGCCGTGCTCACGCGGCTCCGCCAGCACGGCGTCGCCGTGATCGCCGGCGTCGACTCTGGCATGGGCCCGCCGAAGCGGCACGGCAACGCCTGGCGTGCAGTCGGCGAGCTGGTGGAGAGCGGCTATCCCGTTGACGAGGCCCTCGCCGCCGCGACATCGCTGGCCGCGGCGGCCTGCGGCCTCGCAGGAGAAACCGGCCGGCTCGCGGAGGGATACGCCGCCGACATACTCGTCACCGATGGCAACCTGTCCCAAGACATCTCGCTCTTGAGCCGACCGCGAGAGGTACTGGTCCGCGGAACGCCGGCCGACCTCACCTAGAAAGGACCTCACCTAGAAAGGTGAGACTCCTAGTTCAAGAATCCGAGGCCGTCCCGAGGCGCATCTACGCGCAGGCCTGGAGTGGGCGACGAGATACAGCGCTGGCCGACGCCGAATCCGCTCCAGACCACCCTGATTCGGATTGGCCTCCACTCATCCCTGCCTGTACCGGTGGTGCAGCATGGTCCCTGGATAGCCCCCGCGCAGCTCCCCGCCCCCAGTCCGCCGCTGGGTAAGCGCGTCATCTCGTTATAGGAGTTCCACACCCGACGCTTGTGTTCGTGCGTCTCGCAAACCGTCGGCCAACCGAAATTCTGCTTACCGGCGCCGATTATCATCCTTCCGCGCGCCTGTCGCCCCGGCCAAGATCACCGGGAGGGTTGCCGGGACCATCCGAGTTCACAAAGCTCATGGGAGCCTCGCTCCATCTCGGAAATCAGATGCTCACCTTCGAGGCTAGCCCTGACGGCGGCCGCCGCTGCCGGGTTCCGCCAGCGCTGACGGCGAAGCCTGCGAAGCGGTCGGCGGCGAGCTGACCCGCGCCCCAAGCCCTGGGGTCTACGCTGGGCAGGTGTCCGGAGCTGGATGGAGGCCGCGGCTGCGACCTCTCCCCATGCGGCTGGTGCTCGTGGATGTCCTCCTTGCCGGGGTCGCGATGTACGCCGCTTGGACGTTGACCTCTGAGATCACTAGGGCGGTTGGGCCCATCTGGTATGTCCCGGCTGCGCATGCCGTCGCGGTCCTGCACGGGTCAGCTGTCGCGTTCCGGCGGATCGCCCCGGTTTCGGCGTTGGTGGCGCTGCTCGCCACGGCAGCAGTGTTCGGTCTCGTGCTGGGCCTGCCGGTGTACATGTTGGGGCCCGCAGTGTTGCTGGTGGCTTACACGCTCGGCAGTGAATTCCCGCGGCGGCGTGCGGCGGCGCTGCTGCTAGGGGTCGAGCTGTCTTTGGTGCTGCTCCTCATCACCGGCTCGTCGTATCCGGGGTGGGACTCAGTTGCCCTGTTCGTTGGTTTGGTAGCCGGGTCGTGGTTCCTCGGTGTTCTTGCTCGTCGGTGGCAGACCCTGGCGCGGGAGCTCGCTGCGCGGGCGGCCGAGCTGGAGGAGGCGCGAACCGAGCTCGCGCAGCATGCCGTCGCGGCTGAGCGGCTGCGGATCGCCCGCGAGTTGCATGATGTGGTGGCGCACAGCATGAGTGTCATCGCCATGCATGCCGGCGTGGCGCGGCTGGCGATCGGGACGAAACCGGAAAGCGAAGTCGCCGCCTTGGATGTGATCGAACGCTCCAGTCGGGAGGCGCTGGCCGAGATGCGGCGGCTGGTCACGGTCCTTCGCGATGACCGCGCCGGCTCGGCCGAACGCGGCCCAGCCCCAGGGGTGTCTCAGTTGCACACCTTGGTGTCCAGAGTTGTAGACGCTGGGGTGACTGTCGACGTCCGTACCGAAGGTGACCTTGACAGTGTTCCGGCCGGTGTTTCACTCGCGGCCTTTCGGATCGTGCAGGAGGCTTTGACAAATGTCGTGCGGCACGCGGGCTCCACGCGGGCCCGACTGGAGGTGCGGGCGAGCGAGGAGTCGGTAGCTATCCGGGTCGAGGACGACGGCCCGGCCGCCGGCTGGCAGCAGCCGGCTCTCAGCGGCGGCGGCCACGGGACGATCGGGATGCGCGAACGGCTCGAGCTGTATGGCGGGACGCTCTCGACCGGTCCACGAGAAGGTGGCGGCTGGAGCGTCGAGGCGCGGCTCCCCTACGTCGCTGCTGGCCGATGATCCGGGTGGTGATCGCCGACGACCAGCCGCTGGTCTTGGCCGGGCTGCGGGCGCTGTTCGAGCATGCCGACGACATCACCGTGGTCGGTGAGGCGACAAATGGCCGCCTGGCCCTGGAGGTGGCACGGACCCAGCGGCCGCAGGTCGTGCTGATGGACATCCGGATGCCGGTGATGGACGGCATCGAGGCCACCCGCGTGATCAAGCAGGACGCCGACGCGGCGGAGGTCAGCGTCCTCATCCTGACCACCTTTGACGCCGACGAGTACGTCTACGCAGCCCTGGCCGCGGGAGCCAGCGGCTTCCTGCTGAAGGATGCACCGCCGGAACGGGTCTTCGACGCCGTCCGGGTGGTCGCCGCTGGGGAGGCGCTGTTGGCGCCGGCCGCCACCCGTCGGCTGATCGAAACGTTCGTCCGGTCCCGCTCTCAGCCACAACCCGACGCATCCCGGCTCATGGCCGGGTTGACCGACCGCGAGCGGGAGGTCGTCGCGCTCGTCGGTCGAGGGCTGTCCAACGCCGACATCTCGGCGTCGCTCGTGGTCAGCGAAGCGACCACCAAAACCCACGTGTCCCGAGCAATGGCGAAACTGCACGCACACGACCGGGCTCAGCTGGTGGTGCTGGCCTATGAGAGTGGTCTAGTGCAACCCGGCGGTGGCTGAAGTCATCCTGCTGCGATACGCGCGTCATCCGCGTGGAGTAGGAAAGGTGTCGGTTCGAGGCTGACGCGGTTGAGGCCCGCTTTTTCTAGCGTGGGATGTGACATCCCACCTGCAGAAAGGCAAGGGCTATGACCGCTGCACTCTCGGTCCGAGGCCTCACGAAACGCTTCGGCCGGCTCACGGCCGTCGACGACCTCAGTTTTGATGTCCAGCCGGGCACCATCACCGGATTTCTGGGACCCAACGGTGCCGGTAAGACCACCACGCTGCGGATGCTGTTGGGACTGGTGCGCCCGACGGCTGGCGTCGCGCTGGTCGACGGCACACCCTACGACGAGCTCGAGGGGCCGGCGTTCATCGTCGGTGCCGCGCTCGAAGCGACGGGCTTCCATCCGGGCCGCACAGCACGTAACCATCTACGGATAGTGGCTCATCCCAACGGGATCTCGAGTGCCCGGGTCGATGAGGTGCTGGCCGAGGTGGATCTGGCCGACGCCGCCCGTCGACGGGTCGGCGGATTCTCGCTGGGGATGCGGCAGCGGTTGATGTTGGCCGGCGCCTTGCTCGGCGATCCTCCCATCCTGGTATTGGACGAGCCGACCAACGGGCTGGACCCGGCCGGGGTGCACTGGCTGCGCCGGTTCCTCCGCAGCCGGGTCGACAACGGCGGCACGGTCCTGGTGTCCAGCCACCTGCTCGCCGAGCTGGCGCTGTCGGCGGACTCGGTAGTGATCGTCAAGAACGGCCGGCTGGTCACCCAGGGCAGCGTGCAGGAGCTGACCGGGCACACCGGCTTCGCCGTGCGGGTTCGGACACCGCAGGCCAAGGAGCTGCACTCGATGCTGACCTCGCGGGGCATCGTCGCAGAGCTGGCCGGGCCGGACGAGGTGGTGGCCCGCGGCGTCTCCAGCCAGCAGGTCGGGGAGGCGGTTGCAGCGACCGGACTCGTCGTCTACGAGATGCAGGTCGAACGCCACAACCTTGAGGACGCGTTCCTCGAGCTGACCGACACGGAACGGAGCGCGAGATGACCGCCCTGGTGCGCACGGAGCTGCTCAAGCTGTATTGGACCCGGGCAACCTGGGGTCTCGTCGGAGCCGCGGTGCTGCTGGTGCTGGTTCGCGTCGAGCTTCTGCTCGCGGGCGTGGGCCAGGTCGGGGCGCCAGCGCCCGGCAGTCGGCAGCTCACGCTGGACGTCCTCGGTTCGAGCGGTCTCGGCGTCTTCGTCATCACCCTGCTCGGGGTGGTCACGGCCACTCGGGAGTTCCGCAGCGCCACCTGGACCTCGACCCTGCTGATCACTCCCCACCGCAGACGGCTGGTCCTCGCAAAGGTCGTCGCTGCATCAGTCGCCGGAGCCGCCTTGGCGGCGCTGCTGTTCCTGATCGTCGCCGTCGCCGGCGTTGCCTCCGGCGACGTCACCCTCACCGCCGAGGCGCCCCTGCTTCGTCTCGTGGCCGGCGGGCTGCTGGCTGCCGCCTGCTGGGCCTGGCTCGGCTTGGCGGTCGGGCTGCTGGTACGCCACCAGGCAGCCGCGCTCCTCCTACCGTTGCTGTGGTTGCTCGTGGTGGAGACACTGCTCTCGTCCTACGGCCTACGCGTGTTGCTGCCGTGGACACCAGGCGGTGCCACCCGCGCGATGTCCGGCGACCAGTTCGCCGGCGCACTGCCGGTCTGGGCCGCGGCGCTCGTCCTGGTCGGCTACGCAGCTGCCCTGACCGCAGCGGGCACCCGCCGTTTGGTCCGGTCCGATGTCTGCTGAGACGCCCCGGATAGTGCCAGGACTGCACGTTCTGGTCCGCACCGAGCTCCTCAAGCTCGCCACCACCCGGGCACCGTGGGTACTGGCAGCAGCAGCCCTGGTCTTAACAACACTGCTCGCCCTGCAGCCAGTGACCCGATCCGGTCGAGACGGCACGCCGTCCATCGGCACTGTGGGCGCCGCGCTCGGAGTGATCGACGCCGTGGGCCGGGGAGCCCTCGTCGCGCTCCTGGTGGGTGTCCTCGTGGTCACGTCGGAGTTCCGGCACCAGACCGTCGCGACGACCCTGCTTTCGACGCCGAACCGCATCCAGCTCGTTGTAGCGAAGTCGGCGGCGTCCAGCTTGGTCGGGTTGACGCTCGGCATCGCGGCTTTGCTCATCATGCTCGGCATCGGCACTGTGAGCGGCGCGCTCCGGCCGGAGCTGGTCAACTCCGACATCGCAGTCCGCGTGCTCGGACTAGCCCTCACCTATCCGCTGTATGCCCTGCTCGGATCCGCCGCCGGAGCGCTGCTCAACGGGAACCAACCGCTCGCCGTCATCTTGCCGATCGTCTGGCTGCTGGGAGCAGAGAGCCTGGCTATGTCCGCCTTGCCACGACCAGCGAGGACCTGGTCGATCGAGGGCGTCAGCAATGCTCTGCAACACGCCGGCAACATGCCCTACCTCCTCCCGGTCTGGCTGGGAGGAGCCGCGCTGCTGACCTACGCGCTGGTTCTCCTCGCCAGCGCGGCGTTCCAGCTGAACCGAACCGACATCACCTGAGAGGCGCAACGACCATGTTGAGAAATCGACACACCAGAGGCGTCATCCGGGGCAGGGTCGCCGTCGGCGTGTTGGCGGCGGCGCTGCTCCTGAGCGCACCGGGTTGTGCGCCCTCACCCGATCCTGCCGAGAGCGCCACACCCCAAGCGTGGCAGACCATGATGGATCGGTGGCGGTCCCGGGCCGAGGCGCCCGCAGTGGTTGTCGGAGTGCAAGCCTCCGACGCGGCCCCCTGGGTCGGGGCCAGTGGCACCTCTGAACGGAACGGCCAAGAGGCGCTTGACCCGTCAGCCACTTTCCGAGTCGCCAGCATCACGAAGATCTTCGTCGCCGTAGTCACCCTCCAGCTGGTGGAGAAAGGCAGGCTTGATCTCGACAAGCCGCTGTCCGCCTATCGTCCCGCGCTCCCGTACGGCCACGTCACCGTCCGCCAGCTGCTCAACCACACCAGCGGCATCCCCGACTACTCCCAAGCCACCGACCTGGGCAAAGAGCTCCTCACTCACCGCGACCGCCGCTGGTCGAGCACAGAGGTAATCGCCCTGATCGAGAACAACAGGCCGGTTTTCCCAGCGGGCACCGGCTACCAATACTCCAACACCGACTACGTCCTGCTCGGAGAGGTCATCTCTGCAGTCACCGGAACCAACTGGGCACGGCAAGTCCGCGACGGGATCCTCGACCCCCTCCACCTCGACTCCACCTTCATTCCCGGCCTCGAACCGGTTCGGCTCCGCCCGCTCCCCGGCTACTTCGACATCGACAACGACGGGGACGATGAAGGCGTCGAGACCGACGGAACCTGGCCGGCGCTGGAAACCTCCGAAGGCCCCGCCGGAGCCATGGTGTCCAACGCCAAGGACCTGCTCACCTTCGGCGACGCCCTGTTCCACGGCCGACTCCTCCACCGGCGGAGCTTTCAAGCGATGGTGGCCGAGGGACAGTTCCACCCGCGCAACAGCAACTACGGGCTGGGGCTGGAGATCGTCCGACCTGACTACCAGACCACCATCTGGGGCCACGGCGGCTACCTTCCCGGCTTCAGGTCGGTTCTGTGGTACGTCCCATCCCGCGACGCCGTCATCGTCGTCCTAACCAATCAATCCCGCGCCAACCCGCCCGACCTCGCCGAACTGATCATGCGCACCCTGCCGGAACGGACCCGCCAGACATGAACCAGCCATCACCTGCCCCCAACACCCTGCCGATCTCTTTGCTCCTGCATCTCGCGCCCGGACTGCTGATCGCCGCCAGCTACCTGGCCCTCGTGCATGTGGGCCGCGCCTCGGGGTTGCCATCGGCGGCCGCCCTAGGCGCCTCAGCGCTCCTGGTTACCGGACCGCTCCTGCTCGGCATCCTCACCCTGGCCCAGCAGCGCACCCGGCACGGGACATCAGCCATAGCCCTGCGCCAGATTCCTCGGATGCGCGCGATCATCGGGTGGGCGACGGTGATCGTCGGCCTCGCCGCCGCCGCATTCGTCGTCGCCGAACCCGTCAATAGCTGGGTTGAGCACACCCTCTTCAGTACCTGGCCGGACACGTGGAAACCGAACCTGGGCACCGGCGGCGGCTACGGGGACGGCGCGCTGCTGTGGACAGCTGTCCTCATCCTCGCTGGCAGTGCATTGGTCGCACCGGTGCTGGAAGAGGCGTACTTCCGCGGTTTCCTGCTCCCCCGGATGCCCCCGTCACTCGGTCGCGCCGGTCCCGTGATCCACACCATCCTGTTCGCCGCCTACCACCTGTGGACTCCCTGGCTGGCACCCAGCCGCATCCTCGGTGTCTTGCCCCTCACGTACATCGCGCTGCGTACCCGAAGCATCCTTCCCGGCATCGTCGCCCACATCACCCTCAACCTCATCGACGTGGTCGTGCTGGTCGCCGTCGTTGCCAAACCCAGTTAACGGCGAAGTTCGGCCACGTGCTCGAGCGAGGAAACCAGAGGACATGAGCAGGGTTCGCGCCGCTGGCTCCTGCATGCGATGTCGTTGTCCCAGTGGATCGCCGGCATCGGTGGTATCTCACGGATCATGGGACAGGCCATGACCACCATCGAGCGCAGCATCACCGGCACCGCGCCCAGCGGACTCCGTCGCCGGCGACGATTCGCCCGCCCGGCGCATCTGCTTGAGCCGGGTAGCGTTCCCCCGCCGCCACTCCCGTACGCGACGCGCACAGAGCGTCGAGCGCAGATCACTGCTCTTGCGCTACCGTTACTGAAAGGCGTAGCGGCCCACCAACTTCAAGAGACACCACAGCAAAGCGCCTTGTCAGCGGATCTTCACGGGAGGTCGCGGACTGACCGACATCGGGAGGGGCGCATCCGGGGGCCCAAGACCAGGCGGGATTCTGCGCCACGCGCCCAGAGGACAGCCGATTCCCGTCGCTCTTGCGGGTTGATCGCATTTCCGCTAGTGACGAGCATATTGAGAAGTAGCGCCCCCAGTAACAGCTGGTCACGATCGAGGCTCGCCGAACTTGCGTCAGGTACCTAGCGAGTAGCCGGTCCCCCCACTGGCCGACCAGCGTGAGTCGCCGGTGTGGTAGGCGCGGGTCGTATAGCTGCTGGTGGCGCTGAAGGCTTCGACGAGGCTGCCGTCGACCAGGATCCGGCTTGGTCCGCCGGCGAAGAAGTCGGCGTTGATGACGATGACTTCGCGCTCGGCGGTTCGCAGGGTCAGGCTGATCGGCTCGTCGGCCACGAGCTCGAAGGCCGGCTCGGCGATCTCGTCGACCCGGGACAGCGGAGCCTGCCGCAGTCCAGTCAGCTCGGTGGCGGGTCGATTGATCAGTTGACCGTCGACCAGCTCCAGCTCTCGGGGGGAGGTGAGCGTGCCGGCCCAGCCGGCCGCGTCCACCTGCTCGGGCGTCCGGTCCAGTTCCCAGGACCAGCCCCAGGTGAGCACCCGATCGGGCAGGGCCAGCAGTTGCGGGGCGTAGAACGCCGGACCCTCGTCGAGCGATCCGCCCGTTCTCGGGTGGAAGCGCAGACCGCCGTCGGCCGCGTCGACCAGCTCACCAACCAGATAGCTCACGCCGCTGAGCGCAAAGGTGCCGTTCACGCTGCGCCACAGGGAGACGACCAGCACCCAGTCCGACCCAAGCTGGACGAGCCCCGGGCACTCCCAGATGTCGGCGGCGGCCACCGCCGCCGCGACCGGGTCGTCACCGGTGAGCAGGTCAGGGAGCTCGATCCAGCTCTGCAGGTCGTCGCAGCGCCAGAGCAGGATGCTCGGGATGCTGCCCGGCACCGGGTGGCCCGCGCCTTGGATGGCGTAGCGACGCCCCTGGTGGGTGAACACGAACGGGTCGCGGGCCTCGGTGGCGGTGGCCGAGTGCGGTGCCTGGACCACCGGCGCGGCGCCCTGACGCCACTCCAGCATGCTCCGGTCACTCGTTGCGATCACCACCGCACCGTCGCCCGGCCCGCCTCGGACCGCGGTGTAGACGGCGGTGGGCACGCCGCCGTCGTCGACCACGCAGCCGGACCAGCACCCGTCGCGATCCGGCCCATCAGGGCGGGGGCCGAAGGCGATCGGGTGCTCGGTCCACGACAGCAGGTCGGCGGAGCTCACGTGTCCCCAGTGGATGTCCTCGTGCACCGGGGCGTCCGGGTTGAACTGGAAGAACACGTGGTAGCGGCCGTCGATCCGGCTCAGCCCGTTGGGGTCGTTGATCCAGCCGCGGGCCGGCGGCCGGTGCAGGGTCGGAAAGGTCGGGTCGGATACCAGGGTGGCAGTCATGATCGGCGGTACCCTCAGCCCTTGACGCCGGAGGAGGCGATGGAGTTGATGAACGAGCGCTGGAAGGAGATGAACATCACCAGCACTGGCACCGTGATGATGGTCGCGTACGCCATCAGCTGGCCCCAGGACACGTTCAGCTGCTTGAAGTAGTCGATGCCGACCATGGCCGGACGCAACTCCTCGCTCTGCACCACCATCAGCGGCCACAGGTACTGATTCCAGGCCGGCAGGAAGGTCAGGATCGCCACGGTGGCCACCGCGGGGCCGGCTAGCGGCATGACAATGCTGCGGTAGATACGGAACCAGCCGGCGCCGTCCACCGTCGCCGCCTCATCCAGTTCCTTCGGGATGGAGTCGAAGTACTGGTAGAAGAGGAAGATCGAGAAGGCGTTCGCCACGAACGGGATGATCTGCACCTGGTAGGAGTCGAGCCAGCCTTCGGTGAAGCCGTTGACGAAGTCGAAGTACGGCAGCTTGTTCACCCACCACAGCAGCGGCAGGGCCATGGTCTCGAAGGGCACGATCAAGGTTGCGAGGATAATGCCCAGAATCACCTTCTGGCCGCGGAACCTGATCCGGGACAGCGCGAACGCCGCCATCGAGTTCACCAGGAGCCCGAGGACGACCGTGGTCACGGTGATGATGATCGAGTTGATCAGGAACTGCACGAAGGGCACCCGCTCCGAGATGCCGCGATAGTTGTCCAGCGACAGGTCCCCGATCGGCAAAAACGCCTTGATCGACGTGAGGTCGGAAAAGATCTGCAGGTCAGGTTTGAAGCTGGACACGATCATGAACAGCAGCGGGAGCCCGAACACGAGGGCGAGCACGATCCGCAGGACCGACATCACGATGTTGCGTCCGGTGTGCTTCCGTTCGCCGGCCTCGTGCACCGCCGGTTGGCCGGCGTCGGCCACATGGGCCAGGTGGTCGTCGGCGGCCGGGCGGGATTCCTCGCCGGCGGCCTTGGGCATCAATTCGGTCATCGGGGGAGGTCCTTGTCACGAGTCAGGTACCGCTGGATCAGCGAGACGATCAGCACCAGCACGAAGAAGCACAGCGAGATCGCAGACGCGTACCCGGTCTGCTGCTGCTGGAAGCCGGTACGGACGGCCTGGAACACCAAGGTGGTCGTCGAGTCGAGCGGGCCGCCCTGGGTCATGATGTTGACCTGGGAGAACAGCGCGAACGCCGCGATCGTGATAGTGATCAAGATGAAGGTCCGCGTCTGGCGGAGCCCCGGCCAGGTCACGTTGACGAACTGCTGCCAGGTGCTGGCGCCGTCGATCGAGGCGGCTTCGTAGAGTTCGCCCGGGATGGTCTGCAGACCGGACAGCCAGATGACCATGTGGAAGCCGACGGCCTGCCAGATCGACAGCACGATGATCGCGAACAGTGCGGTGTCGGGGTTGCCCAGCCAGTCGGGTCCGGCAATGCCGAGGTGCGCCAAGGACGCGTTGATCAATCCGTTGGGTTGGTACATGAACTGCCAGAGGATGGATACCACGACGATCGAGGTGACCACCGGCAGGAAGTAGATGGTGCGGAAGAAGTTGATGCCCCGGACCTTCTGGTTGATCAGGATGGCCAGACCCAGTGCAATCGCCGACTGAACCGGCACGATAACCACGGCGAAGATCACCGTGTTGCGCAAGGAGGCCCAGAAGGTGTCGCTGCCGAACAGCCGCACGAAGTTGGCGATACCGACGAACTTCGCGGGCTCCGGGGAGATCAACCGGGCGTTGGTGAAGGCCAGGCCGAACGTCAGCAGGATCGGGATGATCAGGAAGGTGATCATCAGCAGTCCGGCGGGGATCAACATCAGGATCGCCACGGTGGCCGGATGGGCTCCGGTGCGCCGGGCCCGGGCCGGCGCGACCGGCTGGGCCGGCACCGCAGGCTTGAAGGTGGACGTGGTCACGACAGTTCTCCTCTCTGAGACGGCGAGGGCGGACCGCTGGGGAAGGCAGGTGACCCTCCCCAGCGGTCAGCGGCTCACTGGAAGTAGTTGTTCGAGGACTGGTTGTCGTCGATGTCCTTGACGGCCTGGTCCAGCGTCTTCTTGGGATCGGCGCCGTTGATGATGTCCTGGGCCGCCTTGGTGAAGGTGGTCGCGATGAACGGATAACCCGGGGTCACCGGGCGAAGCACGGCGAACTTCTCGGAGTACTGGCGGAAGATCTGGCTCTCGCCGCCGTCCTCATAGCCCTTCACCGACTTGGCCGCCTCGGCGGTGGTCGGGATGTTGGTGGTCGCGGTGGCGACCTCGGCCACGTACTTGTCCTGGGCGGCGAACTTCATGTAGTCCGTGGCCCCGGCCGAGTCGCTGCAGTTGGTCGAGATGCCCCACTGCCAGGATGCGCCACCGATCTTCGGACCCTGGCCGAAGTCCGGTGGCGGCAGGAACACGACGTCGTCGTTGAACTTCTTGCGCAGGTTCACCGCGGTCCAGGTGCCGTTGTAGAGGATGGCGGACTTGCCGTTGGCGAAGTCGGCCGCGGGGTCGGCGCCGGACTTGAGCGGGATGTACTTGTTGGTGACCAGGCCCCGGAACCAGGTAGCCCACTTGACGGCGGCGTCGCCGTTCAGCACCCCGTCGGCGCTCTTGTAGTCCTGCCGGCTGATCAGGTCACCGCCGAAGCTCTGCAGGAACGGCGAGTACGCGTAGGGCCACCACTCGCCGGTGAAGCTGGTGGCGATGTCCAGCGGGTAGTCGAAGTCGCCCGAGGACTTGATCTTGTCCAACGCCGAGGTGAACTCGTCGGCCGTCCACGGCTGGTCGATGGTCGGCTGCCGGATACCGTACTTCTTGAGCACCGACTTCCGGCTGACCATGGTCAGAGCCACGTCATAGTAGCCGTAGGAGTAGATCTTGTCGTTGTACTTGCCGACCGTGGAGGGCAGGAACTTCGACAGCGTGTCGTCCATCCCCTCCAGCGGGGCAAGGTAGCCGGCCCAGGCCCAGTTCGGCACGTTGGGGCCGTCGATGTCGAGGATGCAGGGCAGCTTCTTGGCCGCCGCGGCCGCCACGACCGACTGGTTGTAGGAGTCCTGCGGGAATGCCTGCACCTCGACCTTGTACTTGGTCTGGCTGCCGTTGTAGTCGTCGACGATCTTCTGGATCGATGCCAGCTCGGCCTTGTTGCCAGCATTGTGGGTCCACATGGTCAAGGTGCCATCCCCGCCGGAGCTGTTGTTGTTGCCCGAGCCGCCGGCGCTGCCGCCCTTGGCGCAGGACGCCGCCGTCACCGACAGCGCGGCGACAACGAGTGCGGTGGCGATCCGCTTGTAAACGCTGGTCTTCACGAAACCTCCCAGAGCGCGGTCCTGCGGACCGGATGAACGAGAAAGGGGTCCTCGGAATGGCCGGTGAGGCATCGCGTCAGCGCCGGGAAGTGGCCGCTGCAGTGAGGCCGTGCTCGGTGGATCCGGGGAGTGCTAAATTGTTTCAGCACGCTGCACGCTAGCATGGTTCAGCAGCCAGCACAACCCTGTGCTAAATCGTTTCTTGCAGGAGCGTCGAATCGGCCAACGAGGCCGGCGGAGGTGGTCGTGAAGAAGCGCCCGACATTGGCCGACGTCGCCGAACGGGCCGGTCTGTCCAAGACCGCCGTCAGCCTGGTGCTGAATGGTCGGACCGGCACCCGATTGTCACCCGACGCTGTGGAGCGGGCCCGGCGGGCGGCGGCCGACCTGAACTACCGTCCCAACCCCGCGGCTCGCAGCTTGCGGATGGGCAAGCTGCGCACCGTCGGTTTCATCTCCGACGACGTCACGGTCACCCGGTACGCCTCAGCGATGATCCGCGGGCTGCTTGACGTGGCCGACCACGAGGACCACACGGTGCTGATCGCCGAGTCCGGTGGGCAGTTGGACCGCGCGGCCAAGGCCCTGGAGGCTATGCTCGACCGGCAGGCGGATGGCATCATCTTCGGGTCGATGGCCGCGCGGCAGGTCGAGGTACCGGAGGTGGACGCCGACATCCGCGTGGTCTTGATCAACATGCTGGACACCGCCGACCACCCGTCGGTGCTGCCCGACGAGTACGCAGCTGGACGCGGGATGGCCAGCGAGCTGATCGAGGCCGGGCATCGACGGATCGGGATGCTCGGCTGGTTCCCTGACGCCGTCATCGATCCCACGATCTCGGTGACCATCGGGCACCGGTTCGCCGGCATCCAAGCCAGTTTCGACGAGGCGGGGATTCGGGTCGACGCCCGCTACGTCGCCCGCCGCTGGGATCCCCCGGTCGGGTACGCCGGAGCTCACGAACTTCTCGAGCAGAACCGGAATCTGACCGCTTTGCTCTGCCTGAACGACAACCTGGCCTTCGGGGCATACCAGGCCGCCCACGAGCGCCGGCTGCGGATCCCCGAGGACCTGTCGATCGTGTCCTTCGACGACGACGAACTCGCCGGTTACCTGCGTCCGCAACTGACCACGGCCCAAATCCCCTACGAGCAGATGGGCCGGACCGCCATGCACATGCTGCTGTCCGGAGAGGCCCTGCCACCACGAACCCTGGTCCCAATGCCCCTGCGGCGACGGGACTCGGTCCAACAGCGCCCGCCCCGACCTGCGGATCCCGCTCCGACGATGAAGTGATGAGCACCCAACAACCGGCACCACATCCCCCGACCACAAGCTGGTGCCAGCTATCGACGCCACCTGGTCGCCATGATCAGCATCCTCGAAAACACCTTGCCGAACATGGCGGACCGGTTTGCGTCTGAGTTAGCGAGGTCTTTCTGCCGCAGAAATAGGGTCCGGTGTGCCGGACCGGAATGGAGGGCGGGTATCGGGTCGGATCAGACCGTGCGCAGAGTCAGCAAGCGGAAGCCGCGGAAGCCGTTGTCGGCGGCGCAGAAGTACTAGATGTTCGTGGCGGTGCTGACCGGGCAGACCACCCAGCGGGAGGCTGCCGACAAGTACGGCGTCGACCGGTCCACGGTGGTGAGTGCCTGCCGGACCGCGAAGCAGGGAGCGTTGGGTGCCCTCGCCGCGGCGGTGCCGGGACGGCCTGGGGTAACCGCGGAACAGGCCGCGTTGGCGGACGCGAAGGCCGAGATCGAGCGGTTGCGGGCGACGGTCACCGAGCAGGCGGTCGCGTTGCATCTGGACGAGGGAAGCGTCTTGGGACTGAGCGCCGGCCCGGTCCCCGCACGGGTGGACGCTACCGTCAAGCCTGGCCTGCTCAAGCTCGTCGACAATGCCGTGGAGCAGGGATGGACTCGGCGGCGGGCGGCCGGGGTGCTGGGCTGGATCAGGAGCGGCTGCGGCGCTGGTCGCGCCGTCGCGACGCCGGCCGGCTCGACGATGACGGCCCGGGTGGTCTGCCCGTGCACGGGCTGCTGCCGGTCGAGCGCGACGCCATCGTCTGGCTGCACGAGCACTGGGGCGAGGTCGACAAGAGCCACCGCAAGTTCGCCCACCGCGGCTCCCGTCTCGATCTGGTGCACGTGTCGGAATCGACCGTGTGGCGGGTGCTGAAGGCCGAGAACCTGCTGCTACCAGGCCGTTCACCGCGAGAGCCGCAGGTGAAGGCGCCGTGGCCGGACTGGGTGGCATTGAAGCCGAACGTCATCTGGTGCTATGACTTCACCCGCTTACTCGGGCCGGACGCGTCTCCGTCGCCGTGCTCGACTTTCGTCTCCCGCAAGTGGCTGGCATCGCTGATGTCGGCCGAGGAGACCCCAACCCACATCGAGCTGGGCTTCACCGCCGCCCTCGCCGCCGAAGGGCTCGACTCCCTCCTCGATACCCGCCGGCTGGCCCGGCTGCGTTCCGGCGAGGCTCACCCGGCTCACTGAGGGAACACTCCCGCCCCTCCGCCGGGAACTCCGCCGATCGCCCTGGAGCTCGCAGTCCGGGAAGAAGCCGAGAATGGCGCGCTGGCGTCAGCGACCAGAGGCATTGCGGACCAGCCCGAACCGGGTCGTCCGACCGGGAGGAGCGCCGGCCGGTCCGCCAGCCACATCTACCACTCCAGGACGCCCTCGACGAACGCATCTGACCGCCGCCGACCTCACAGGATCTCGGACTGAGCGATCACCCATGAAACTCCCCAAACATGCCACACCGTCCCCTCGTGTGTTCCGTACGCCGACCGCTCGATGGAACTGCGCCAGCTTCAGGTCACCGTGGTCTGGCAGCAGATCGAGTGGCTCGACTTCGCAGCCTGTCGGCGTGGTCGACCGGCGACCCGGGACACCTGCGCCGGCTGCCCGGTACGCGCGGAGTGCTTGAGCGCCGCCCTGGCCGCCGATGATGAGGCGGAGTGGCGCGGCGGGGTAAGCCCGGACGAACGTAAGGATCTCTGGCAGGCGCTGGAGCAAGCGTTCGTGACCCTGCGTGATCGCGAGTTCATGCACCTGGACCGGCTGGTTGACGGCCGGGGCGTCGCCTGAGGCCGCAGTGATGGAGTTCGCCGGGTCGTCAGTCGGAGCGTTCCTTGTCGGCGAGGCCCTCGATCTGGCGGATCCGTTCCAGGATGCCCTCCAGATGATCCATGCTCTGAGGGCTGATCCCGCGAGCCCGCAGCATCAGAGCCTTGGCACGATCATCCTTGACCGCCGCCAGCGCCTCCAGCTCGCCGTTGATCCGGTCCTCCATGGTGGGGTCGAAGAAGTAGCCGATCGGCACGCCGAACAGGTCGGCCAACGCGGCGAGAAGACGGGCCGACGGGTTGTCCCGGCGTCCCGACCTGAGATGGGAGATGTGGACCCCGGAGACAGTGACGCCCCGCTCCTCCAGAGCGTGCGCCGCGGAGTCGTTGGAGTACAGGCCGCTCCTGGTCGGGGCCGCCACGGTGGCGAAGAGATGGTTCAGCTTCTCGGCCAAGCCGGGGATGCCATCGCCGCTCACCGTCAGCTGCCCTCCTCGTTGCTACCGCCGGCCCTGCAGACCGCTGAGGTCAAGCATCCCACAGCGGCCACTTCTGGGCACAGCTCCCAGCTCGATCCGATAACTGCAGGATCTCCCTGTGGTTGAGCACCTGTTGCTGTGTTATAACTACAGTTACCATCGCTTCAGTTCAATGTTTCTGAGGAGAGGCATGACGAGAACCGGATCGCCCGGACCGGCCCCGGCGTACGGCGCCCGCCAACGCTCCGGATCTGCGGTTCAGGTCCTGGACGACGTAGATCGTGCCACCGCTCTCGATGAAGGCATCCGGATCAAGCCCGGGCTCTTCGGCCTTGGACAGCGCGTTCTCCGCCACGTCCGGGTCAGTGAGGGAGGTGATCGCATCGCGCAATGTCTCCCCAGATGCCGGAGCGGGTCTCCTCCACCACCGCCTGGGCCTGCTGCAGCGTGCGGCGCACCGCGGTGAACTCCGGATATCCGCGCAGGATGGCCGCCGCCTCGGTGTCCAGGTCGTTCTGGCACCAGCCGACGAACTCCGTCAGGGTCGCGTGTGTAAGCCCGGCGGCAAGGAGGTACGCCGTCATGACGTCGACAGCGCGCCGCTCGAAGAAGGCGTGGTTGCCGGCGATGTCGTTGGTCCTGGGCGCGGCGTTTCGCGGCCTTGACCGTGGTGCAGCCATGGATGGGATTCCACAGCACCCGGTCGGGCCAGTTGGCGACACCGGTCAGGGCCCTGCGGTGGCCCGGAGCAGCTCCGAAGATGACGCAGCCTCCCAGGCACCGCTCATCGCAGCCTTCGTCCAGGAAATCCTCGACAGCGCCCGTCGGCTGGCTATTGCGGGCAGCAGAAGCAGGGGCCACGAACGATTGACACCGCCTTTCACTGCCGTCCTGGACGAGATCGCGTCCATCTGTCCACTCCCCGGTGAAGGTGCGCCCCAGTTGGCGGCTGCGGCGACACCGGCTCATTGCATATTGGCAGCGAGTGCGTGGACAACCTCGAACCGGCTGCCGTACGCCAGATCCTCCGCGGCCGAGCCCTTTTGATCATGAGTTCGATGGCCCCCTGATCGTCGACCTGAACCCAGCCTGGAAGCGACCTGACTGGGCGACTCTCCAGGCCGACGCCAACGAACTGCGGGCGCCCACGGCAGCGGCCGTTCTGCGAGACCCGCTCACTCGTGCTGTTGACACTCGTGCCGCGCTTCTGTGATGACCGAATTCGAGGATGACCCGCTCGGCCCCGTGCCGGACTTCTTCGGCTCGCCCTCTAATATCGGCGGCCAGATGAGATGACCGACGAGCGACGCGAGGTGGGCAACCTGCGTGACCTGGTTAGCGCCCAGGGCCGAGCCATCGAGGCCATCGACGTCGCCATCGGGAAGCTTCTCGACAGCCGCGACGGCAGGCTCAGACGGCCACGATAAGTTCAACGTTGTCGAGGTCGGCCTGATGTCGGTCGTGCTCGGTCTCGATGTCGTAGTCGTTCTGGACGTTCAGCCAGAACCTCTCGGATAGCCCGAGTGCCTTCGACAGGCGCAGGGCGGTGTCGGTGGTAATCCTGCGCTTGCCGTGGATCACCTCGCTCACGCGGGTTTGGGTGAGGCCGGTTGCCTGCGCTAGGCGGTACGGGGTAATGCCGAGCGGCTCCAGGAAATCGGTCAGGAGGATCTCGCCGGGAGTGATCGGCTCGTGCGCCTTGGTAGTCATCATCTTCTTCCTTTCAGTGGTAGTCGGTGATCTCAACCTCGCCCGGGCCGCTGGGGGCCCAGATGAAGCAGATGCGGTATTGGTCGCTGATGGGGATGGAGTGTTGACCGTGCCGGTCTCCGGCCAGCTTCTCGAGTCGGTTTCGCGGTGGTATGCGTAAGTCGTTGATGGTGTCGGCTGCGTTGAGGATGCGTAATTTGCGCTGGGCCGCGCGCTGGAGGTCGGTCCCGAACTGTGGGACGTGCTGGCGATCCCAGACCTTCCTGGTCTGCTCGTCGGCCCACGACTGGATCACACCACCGATAGTACCGGCACGCGATACTATCGCTAATCAGTAGTAGCAGCCTCGTAGCGAATGTCCGACGACGCTGCGAGTTTCCTCCTGCCCACGGCGCGCGAGCTTGGCCTGATCGGTTCCTTGCTCATGGATCGGGGGGTGCGGTGCGGGCACACCTGACACCTTCGGGTCGGTCACTTCAGGAGGTCTGATTGCACGCGTTGAAAGGGGCTGTGGCTTGCTTGTCGAGCGGGCTCACGCGCTATCAGTGGGCGGACCGTCCAACCGCCGCACCCGTAGGCGTCACCAAGAGAGGCAGCGCCTGCACACCGCGCAAGCCGATGTGGGGGCGCCAGCGGAGCTTTTCCGCCGGCACCGTCAGCTTGAGGCGTTCGAAGCGCCGCAGCAGCGCGGGGATGGCGACACGCGTTTCCAGCCGGGCCAGCGGGGCACCCAGGCAGTAATGCGCCCCGTGTCCGAAGGACAGGTGGCGATTGGGGCTGCGGGTGATGTCGAGCCTGTCCGCGTCCGGAAATACAGTCTCGTCGAGGTTCGCCGAGCCGATCAGCAGGGTGACCATGGTCCCCTTGGGCATCGGGACACCCGCGACTTCCACGTCCTCCCTGGCGTAGCGCGGCGCGACCAAGCCCACCGGGTTGGTGAAGCGCAACATCTCGTCGATGGCGCTGTCGATCAGGTCGGGCTGCTCACGCAGCTTCTGAAGCTGGTCGGGATGCCGGACCAGTTCCAACACGCCGTTGCCGATGAGGTTCACCGTCGTCTCGTGGCCGGCGAAGAGCAAAAGGAAGACCATGGAGATAAGCTCGTCCTCGCTCAGCCGGTCGCCTTCCTCCTCGGCCTGCACCAGCGCCGTCACCAGATCGTTGCCCGGCTGCTCGCGGCGCAGCCTGACCAGGCCCTGCAAGAAGCCCTTCAACCGGACCATGTCGGGGTAGTTGCGGACGAATGAGAGGGCGTTCGCCTGGGAGGTGCCTTGCAGCCTGACGATCAGTTTGCGGAAGCGGATGCGGTCGGCCGGGGGCACCCCGAGCATCTCCGCGATGACGGTCAGCGGCAGAGGTAGCGCGAAGTCGGCCATGAGGTCCACAACCGACTTGCGGGCGGCGGCGTCCAGCAGCTCCTCGGCGATCTCCGCCACCCGGTCACTGAGGGTCTCGACCATGACCGGGGTGAAGGCCTTCTGGACGAGGCTGCGCAGGCGGCGGTGTTCCGGTGGGTCCTTGAGCACCATGCTGGAGACGAGCAGCTTAAGCAGGGACGGCATCCACCACTGATCCGTGGACATGCCACCGCGGCCGTTCTTGCGGTCACTGGCGAAGCGAGGGTCCCCGATTACGCGGGCGACCTCCCGGTGGCGTGGAAGGACGAAGCCCTCACCCAAGAGGTCCTTGGACCGCAGGACCGGTCCAAGCTTCCGCAGCCTCGCGTAGGCGGGGACGGGGTTGGCCCTCGACTCCAAGCTCCTAAACTCGCGTCGAAGATCGACGCGTACCAGGTCCACCAATGTTGCACCACCTAACCGAGGCCCTCGAAGGGGCGGTCTGGCGAAGGGTCAAGTTCATCACGACCATACCCGCGCGAACCGATGGCTGTGTCCGGCAGGCTTCAGCGGCGGTCGCTCAAGTTGCGGGCCAACTCGTCACCTGGCTGCACCGATTGACGGTGGGCCATTGGAGCACCATCCGCAGCAACGAACCCACTGGATCTAGCGACTTCTGCTTTGACCTGTAACTGCTGGTCAGTCGACTGAGTTCGAGAGTTGGTCGAGGGCTGCCACATCGTCAGCCTCCAAATCGAAGTCGAGTTGCGCGTTAGCCTCGATCCGCTCCGGAGTCACCGATTTCGGCAATGGCAGCACGTCCTTCTCCAGCAGGTAGCGGAGCGACAACTGAGCAACGCTCTTGCCGTACTTCTCGGCAATGCCGGACAGTCGGTTGTCGTCAAGCAGTTTGCCGGTGGCAAGCGGGGAGTAACCCTCGACAAGGATGTCGTGTTCGTGGCAGTACGCTGTCGTTTCAGGCTGAGTGTTACCGATGAACCAACGGATCTGATTGGCGTGCGGAGTCACCTCGGTCCCTGAGGCCAGCGACTCGAGATCCTCGACGTCGAAGTTCGACACGCCGATGGAGCGCACCCGCGCGGCCGCATACAGCTCCTCGAAAACCTTCCAGACCTCGATGTTGCCCGCTCTGTGGTCTGAACCCATGTCTTGCCAAGGCCACGGAGCATGGATCAGCCAGAGGTCGATGGGGCCCATGCCGAGATTGCTCGCCGACGTCTCGAACGCCTCTCGCGCACCCTTGGCGTCCTTGATCTCGGCCGGCAGCTTGGTCGTGATGTAGACCTCCTCGCGAGGCACACCGGAGTCACGAATGGCCCGGCCCACGCTCTGCTCGTTGCCGTAGGCCAGAGCCGAGTCAATGTGGCGGTAGCCGACCTTCAGGGCCTCGGTCACCGAGTCGTAGGCCTCGGATCCTTCCGGGATCTGCCAGGTGCCAAACCCGATCTTGGGGATTCGGTGGCCAGAGGAGAGTGGAAACGTCTCGGTGAGGATGGACACAACCCGAAACTACCGCTGTCATATCGCCGGCGGCCGATCGGGTGCACCGGGCCCCGTGACGACCAGGTCCGCAGCGAAGCGGGGCCCTCGCCGGCATGCACAGCCGGGTTGTCGCCTGCGTGGCCGTCCGGATCGTAGGCGTCAGGGTCGCCGAAAAGGCCCTCGTCGCGGTTCGCTCAGGTCCAGTGCAGCTTGACCGCGCACCCGCCGGCAGCCGGACGCCATCGAGGTCCACCGGAGCGGTGGTCACCCGGCGGTGGTGAGGAACGGGTCGTCGATCCGCAGCACTGATGATGTCGTCGAACTCCTCGGCTACCCGGGTGGCGCGCGCCGCCTCGTCGGAACGGGTGGCGGCGTGGTTGCCCTCGATCCAGGCCAGCCGCCGCCCTCCGGGTCCGAGGACCGGCCCAGCCAGGCGCTCGGCGCTCGGACCGCGAAAAGCGGCGCCGATCACTTCAACCGCCTCCATCGAGACACCCCGCGGCAGACACTTCACCAGGTCGGCGGCGATCCGTTCGAGCTCCGCCCGGTGCGGCGCCAGCGCCGCCGGGGCCAGGAACAAGTCCTTGCCGACCCCGAGAGCGACGTCGCCGGAGATGCTCAGCTCGTCGAGGAGGGATCCCACACAGAAGGTGACTCGTCCCTGGATTGAGGGCATGCGTACCCGCCCGCGAGATGGGCTCGGCGATGGGTCTCGGATCGCGACCCCAGCATCCGCGTGCTCGCCATCGACCTCGCTAAGCGACTGCTGGCGACTGGACGCGAGCAGCCCCATGGTCGGCTTTGGCCGGTCCAGGCGGACGCCGCCTTCCTCCCTCTGCGGAGTGAGTGTGTCGATGGGTGTGGTGTGTGCTCGGCGAGGTCGATCCCGTCGACGGTCCATCTGTAGGCCGTGGTCTCGATCTCGTGGCCCTTGCGGCGCAACCCGGTCGGTTCGAGGTGACGTCCCACCCGGTTTGAGTCCGATCACCTGCTGCACCGGCCAACTCTGGCTGTCTCAGCGTCGCAGGGGTGAACCATCCGGCCGTGCCGCAGGAGGTCCGAACCGGGCGTCACAGCCTCGATTGCGCAAAGTGTCGGATGGGTTGGTCCTCCCTCACCTTCGGCCAGGGCACACCCTGGCGCCAAGGGCCAGCGACTGCCCGCCCGCCTCCCGAACACCGTTGAAATCCTCGTAGCCGGTCTGCCAATCGGGCTGCTAGGGGCACGTTTACGACGCGGCCCGGGCTTCGCATGGTCGAGCAGTGCCGACTGCTCGGTCAGCGGTGTCATCCTCGTAAGGTGCCAATGCTGACCCTTCGGGTGCCTACCGAGCTACGGTTCCTGGTGCCGCCCGCCGGACGGACTGGGACGGTGCCGGTCGTCGCGGCGGTCACCGACACCGTAGGCCATGTCGTGCAGGCGGTTGGCATCCCGCTGACCGAAATCGAAGGGCTGCAACTCGACGGCACGCCAGTGCCGGCCTCGACCCTGGCCGTGGACGGCAACCTGGTCCTAAAGGCGGTGGTCCGGCCACAGGACGCACCGGCCTCGCCACCCCGCTTCTTGCTGGACGTTCACCTCGGTGGGCTCGCCCGCCGGCTCCGATTCCTGGGACTCGACGTGGCTTACGATCCTGACGCGGAAGATGCGGCACTCGTGAGACTGGCGGCCACGGAGGACCGGCTGCTGCTCACGCAAGACCGGGGCCTGCTGTGCCGCCGCGCAGTTCGCGCCGGCGCTCTGGTACGGGGAACCGGGACAGCGGCCCAACTAGACGACGTCCTCGACCGTTTCGCTCCATCACTCGCGCCCTGGACCCGATGCACCAGCTGTAGCGGGCTGCTCGAACCAGTGTCCCCGCAGCAGGTCGCCTCGAAGCTGGAGCCAGGAACTCGTCGGAGCTACCAGCACTTCGCCCGCTGCACCGACTGTGAACAGGTGTACTGGCGCGGCGCACACCGGGCAGGTCTGGAGCGGGTGGTCGCCCGAGCCGAGGATGTGGTGCGCGGCCGACTCCAGTCAGCGGGTCTTGTGAGGCCAGCGGTCGCTCAATCTAGTCAGCCCCTGATGTCGGCGGCAGATCAGCCACCAGCGGGGCAAGCAGGTTCCACGGACCGCAGCTCGCACCGCTGATGGGGCGCGCTCCGCCATCAGAAGCCGTCATCTGCGCACGCCAGCACCAATGACCGATGGCCGGTCGGCCACTGCCGTGCGTCCCGCACGACAGTGAGCACCTCGCGGCTCCAAGGTAGGTCACCCACGTCTACGCGCGGCCGGTCCGGGAAGTTCTCAAGGACCGGCGTTCGTGACCTCGATCTCGGCACGATGCGTTAGGCCTGGTCCCTCTGAGATCCTAGGGTGAGTCGATGT
>DASTIW010000008.1:0-120633 GCA_035717205.1 Propionibacteriaceae bacterium
CTCGAACCGCGTCGCCGTCGCGTCGAGTTGCTTCATAAAGGCCGCCAGCTTTCCCCGGGCCTGCTCCCCCTCGGCGCTGAGACCTTCGAGGTCCCACACCTTCCACGCCCGCAGCACGGGCGACAGGACCTCGTCGTGGTGCACGCGCAGGTCGTAGATGCCGGCCAGGGCGATCTGCATCGATCGTCGGCCGAAGCCGGAGATCGTCGAGCCGGGCATCTGGAACGTGGTGACGACGTCGTAGATGGCCTGCATGGCCTCCGACGGGGTGCGCTCGATCGCGGCACCGAAGACGTTCCGGTAGAAGATCATGTGCAGGTTCTCGTCCTGCGCGATGCGCGCCAGCAGGCCGTTGGCGATCTCGTCCTCCGTGAAGCGGCCCGTGTTTCGGTGCGAGATCCTCGTCGCCAACTCCTGGAACGACACGTAGGCCACGGTGTGCAGCACGTCCAGGCCGTAGACGCTCTCGAAGCCCGTGGTCATGTGGTCCATGCGCTCCCGCTCGAGCGCGACCGGGTCCACCGCCCGGGTGACGAGCAGGTAGTCGCGGATCGCCGTCGCGTGCCGGCCCTCCTCGGCGGTCCAGCGGCCGACCCACGTGCCCCAGGCGCCGTCACGGCCCATCGACTCGGCGATCTCGCGGTGGTAACTGGGCAGGTTGTCCTCGGTCAGCAGGTTGACGAGGAACGCAGTACGGGCCACCTCGTCCAGCTTGGACTGCGAGGGGTCCCAGGCGGTTCCGCCGAGCGGACCGTCGAAGTCGCTTCCCTCGCTCCACGGGACGTAGGCGTGTGGGAACCACTCCTTGGCCGTCGAGAGGTGCCGGTCGAGTTCGCCGGCGACCACCGGTTCGAGTTCGTGCAGGAGCGCGATCTGCAGGTCCGTCACGGGCGTTGCCTTCCAACTGGGCAGCAGGCTACGGATGCGTAGGCTACGCACACGTAAGTTACGCCAGCGTAGGCCCCGCCGACAACGCCTGCCAAGTACGTCATAGGTCGAGACTTCCCAAAGAGCGGGCCGGGAAGCCGCCGGCGCGCCGACAACTTTGCCGCCCAAGCGGTGCCGCAAGCCAGATCGAGGTGGGCATGGAGACCGAAAGCAGCAGGTCACGGCCGCTGCCGACCGACGGCGACATGCTGTACGTGTCGGGGCCGGTCCGGATCCCCCGCTCCCAACTGGCGTGGCGCTTCTCACGCTCGGGCGGACCCGGTGGGCAATCGGTCAACACCTCCGACTCACGTGTCGAGGTGTCCTTCGACGTCCTGCGCTCGCCGGCGCTCCCCGAGCCGCTACGTCAGCGCGCCCTCGCCAGGCTCGGGCGGCGCCTCGCCGACGGCGTGCTGACCGTCAGTGCGGAGGAACAGCGTTCGCAACTGCGAAACCGGCTCGCTGCCCAGAAGCGGTTGGTGGAGGTTCTGCGCCGGGCGATGGCGCCGCCGCCGCCCGCCCGAAGGCCCACCCGGCCAACTCGGGCGCAGGTCGAGCGCCGGCTGGCCGCGAAGCGCCGACGCGGCGAGGTCAAGCGCCTGCGCCGGCAGCAGCCCGACTGAGGCCGGGGCTCGGCCCGAATGGACCCGGACCCGGACCCGGACCCGGCTCCGGCGCCGAAGCAGTTGCGCGGCCAGGCGAGGCGTGCCCGATCAGGCGTCCACGGCCTGGTGGAAGGCGCGCACGGTCGGGCGGATCGTGGCGGAGGGGCCGACGAACGGCGCGACCGCGTCGAGGGTCTTCAGGCCGTCCCCGGTGTTGAGGATGACCGTCTCGGCGTCCGGGTCCAGCCGGCCGCTGCCGGCCAGCTTCTTCAGCGTCGCGACGGTGACCCCGCCCGCGGTCTCGGTGAAGATTCCCTCGGTCCGGGCCAGCAGCCGGATGCCCTCGACGATCTCGTCGTCGGTCACCGACTCGACCGTGCCGCCGGTGCGCCGGCAGACGTTGACGACGTACGGCCCGTCGGCGGGGTCCCCGATCGACAGCGACTTCGCGATCGTGGACGGGCGGACCGGTGTGATCGTGTTGGTGCCGGCGGCGAAGGCCTGAGCGACCGGCGAGCACCCCTGCGCCTGCGCGCCGAACACGCGGTACGGCGTCGGCTCCACCAGCCCGAGTTCACCGAACTCGCGGAATCCCTTGTCCACCTTGGTCAGCTGGGCGCCGCTGGCCACCGGAATGACGATCTGCTGGGGCAGCCGCCACCCGAGCTGCTCGGCGACCTCGAAGCCGAGCGTCTTCGACCCCTCGGCGTAATAGGGCCGGACGTTGACGTTGACGAACGCCCAGTCCTCGTGCTCCTCCGCGAGCTGGGTCGCCAGCCGGTTGACGTCGTCGTAGGTGCCCTCGACGGCGACGAAGGTGCCGCCGTAGACCGCGGTCGTGACGATCTTCGGTCGTTCCAGGTCGGACGGGACCAGGACGACCGAGCGGATGCCGGCCCGGGCGGCCGCAGCAGCGACGGCGTTCGCGAGATTTCCGGTGGACGGGCAGGCGAGGACTGTGAATCCGAGCTCGCGCGCGGCGGCGAGCGCGACGGCGACGACGCGGTCCTTGAACGAGTGCGTCGGGTTGCCCGAGTCGTCCTTCACCCACAGTCGGCGCAGGCCGAGCTCCCGGGCGAGGTTGTCGGCGCGCAGCAGCCGGGTGAAGCCCGGCTGCGTGTTCGGCGTCTCGTCGACGGTCCGCGGGACGGGCAGCAGGTCCCGGTAGCGCCAGATGGACCGAGGACCTTCCTCGATGTCCTTCCGGGTGATCCGCCCGAAGTCGTAGGCAACCTCGAGGGGGCCGAAGCAGTCGTCGCACGCGAACCGCGCGCCGAGCGGGCCGGAGGCGCCGCACCAGCGACAGACCAGCGAGGACGCGGAGCCGAGATCGATCGTGGTGGGGGCAACGGTGAGCGTCATGAGCGAGGCCTCTCCTCATCTTCCCTGCGGTCTCTCCACAGGACGGAAGTGGCACCTTCTAAGGAACCGGCCTCGCGATCGGCACGAGCGAGTTCCCAGGGTTGCCGGGGCTTCATCGGGCCGTGTCCCTCTGCCCCTCGGGATGAGCGGTGTGCAGTTGTGAACTAGAAGGATAGGACAGAACGGCCCCCGGCTGCCCGGCTCGCGGGCGCAGGGTCTCGCGATGCGGACCGAGTGGACAGAACGAGGCCGCGCAGTCATCGTTGGAGCATGGCCAGCAGCATGCCGATCCTCGTCATGCGCCTCCACGTCGACCACTGTCACGTGTCGAGCGCGGCCTGTCGGCCTTCGTAGGGACGCCCGCCGCGTCCGTGTCCGGCCACGAAGCCTTTGTCACGTGCAAGCCGGGCCGGCGCGTCGCGCACCCAGCCGGACGGCAACGACACCTCGTACTCTGAGCCGATTTCGACTGAGCCGATTTCGACAGCCGATTTCGACAGCCGATTTCGACAGCCGATCGAGAGCCGATCTGACAGCCGACTGCACCCGAACCGCCCGGTTAGATGCTCCCCCTTGATCCTTGCTGTCAGCGCCGACAGCCGACCGTCCACCAGCCGTTCCGCGGCCGTTGCTCGACCTCAGGAGGCCCGCGCCCCATGGCGCCCACCACGACATCCCGCCCACGCCGCGGCTCGCACGCCGGCAACGGGCAGTGGGCGCTCGGCCACCGGGAGCCGCTGAACCCGAACGAGCAGGTCAAGAAGGACGACGACGGGCTCAACGTCAGGGCGCGGATCGAGAACATCTACGCGGTCCGCGGCTTCGACTCCATCGACGGGGCCGACCTGCGAGGTCGGATGCGCTGGTGGGGGCTCTACACCCAGCGCAAGCCCGGCATCGACGGCGGGCGGACGGCGCTGCTCGAGCCGCACGAGCTCGACGACGAGTACTTCATGCTCCGGGTCCGCCTCGACGGTGGCCGACTCTCCGTGGCGCAGCTGCGAGCGGTCGCCGATGTCTCCCGGACCTACGCACGGGACACCGCCGACATCACCGACCGGCAGAACATCCAGCTGCACTGGGTCCGCATCGAGGACATGCCCGCGATCTGGGCACGGCTGGAAGGCGTCGGCCTGACCACCGCGGAGGCCTGCGGCGACACTCCCCGGGTCATCCTGGGCTCCCCGGTAGCGGGCGTCTCGGCCGACGAGGTGATCGACGGCACCTGGGCGATCGAGGAGATTCGCCGCCGCTACATCGGCTCACCGGAGTTCTCCAACCTGCCCCGCAAGTTCAAGACCGCCATCTCCGGCCTCCAGGACGTGGCCCACGAGATCAACGACGTCTCCTTCCTCGGCGTTGCCCATCCCTCGCTGGGACCGGGTTTCGACCTCTGGGTGGGCGGGGGGCTTTCGACCAATCCCATGCTCGGCCAGCGGCTCGGCGTCTGGGTGCCCCTCGAGGAGGTGCCGGACGTGTGGGCCGGCGTCGTCGGCGTGTTCCGCGACTACGGCTACCGCCGGCTGCGGCACCGGGCCCGGCTGAAGTTCCTCGTCGCAGACTGGGGTCCGGAGCGGTTCCGGGAGGTGCTGGAGAAGGAGTACCTCGGCCGGGCGCTCGCCGACGGTCCGCCACCTGCGGTCAGCCTGCCGATCGACCACATCGGCGTGCACCGGCAGAAGGACGGGCGTTACTTCGTCGGCGCCGCCCCCACGGCGGGCCGGGTCAGCGGCACCCTGCTGGCGCGCGTCGCCGACCTCGCCGAAGGGCACGGTTCGGACCGGGTGCGCACGACGGCCCTGCAGAAGCTGCTCGTCCTCGACGTCGACGAGGACCGGGTTGCGTCGCTGATCGAGGGTCTCGAGGAACTCGGCCTGCGGGTGAAGCCCAGCGCGCTGCGCCGCGGGACCATGGCCTGCACGGGCATCGAGTTCTGCAAGCTCGCGATCGTCGAGACGAAAGCCCGCGCCCACGCCCTCGTCGACGAGCTGGAGCGGCGGCTCCCGGCGCTCGACACGCCGATCAGCATCAACCTCAACGGCTGCCCCAACTCGTGCGCCCGCATCCAGGTCGCCGACATCGGCCTGAAGGGTCAGATCGTCACCGACAGCGCCGGCCGGCAGGTGGAGGGCTTCCAGGTCCACCTCGGCGGCGGCCTCGGCCCGGACGCCGGCTTCGGGCGCAAGGTCCGCGGCCTGAAGGTCACCGGCGACGAACTCGCCGACCTCGTCGTCCGGCTCGTCGACCGTTTCGTGGAACAACGAACGGACGGAGAACGCTTCGCCACCTGGGTGGCCAGGGCACGGGAGGAGGACCTCGTATGACCGAGACGCGCGCGGTCCCCTTCTACTGCCCCTATTGCGCAGAGGAAGACCTCCGCCCGCACGAGCACGAGTCGGCACCACACGGTGCCTGGTTGTGCGGCTCCTGCCGGCGGGTGTTCGCCCTGCGCATGCTCGGCCTCGAACTGAGCAGGACCGGTGTCCTGCCCGGGACGACCGAAGCCGCGCCGCCCCAGGGAAGCGACGTCGAGGGAGTCCGTTCATGACAGTGGCGCCGGAATCGCCCGCGTCGGCAGGAACTGCCGACCACAGTCTGCGGGGGCTGGCCGACCAGGCCGGCCGGTCGCTGGAGCAGGCGTCCGCCGAGGATGTGATCCGTTGGGCGGTGCGCACGTTCGGCCCTCGGCTCGCGGTCACGTCCTCGATGGCCGACGCGGTCATCGTCGACCTGGTGTCCCGCGTCGGCAAGGAGGAGGGCGTCCGCGTCGACGTGCTCTTCCTCGACACGGGCTATCACTTCGTCGAGACGATCGGCACGCGCGACGCGGTAGAGGTCATCTATCCCCAGGTGCGGGTCCGGACCCTGCTGCCACTGCTGACCGTTGCCGCACAGGATCAGCAGTTCGGGCCGCGCCTGCACGAGCGCGACCCCGACCTCTGCTGCGCGATGCGCAAGGTGGAACCCCTGAAGCGGGCCCTAGCCGACTACGACGCGTGGATCACGGGGTTGCGCCGCGACGAGTCGCCGACCCGGGCCGCCACGCCCGTCGTCGGATACGACGAGGGGCGCGGCAAGGTCAAGATCAATCCGATCGCCCGGTGGACGCAGGACGACGTGGACACCTACATCGCCGCCAACGGCGTGCTGCAGAACCCGCTGCTGATGGACGGCTACTCCTCGATCGGGTGCGCGCCGTGCACCCGACGCTCGGAGTCGGGTCGCGAGGGCCGCTGGGCCGGCCTGGGCAAGACCGAGTGCGGAATCCACCTGTGACCGCGACCTCCGTGGACACCGGGCTGGACAGCAGCGCGGACACCGGCGCGGACGCCGGCGCGGACACCGGCGTCGACACAAGCGCGGACACCGGTGGCACGCTGTCGCCGGCCCCGGGCGCCACGGTCTGGCTGACCGGGCTCCCGTGCGCGGGCAAGAGCACGATCGCGCACGCGCTGGCCGCGCGCCTGCGCGGACGCGGCCGCCGGGTCGAGGTCCTCGACGGCGACGAGGTGCGCCCGCACCTGTCGCAGGGGCTGGGCTTCTCCCGCGCCGACCGTGCCGTGAACGTCGCCCGGATCGGATGGGTCGCCCAGCTGCTGGCCCGTCACGGCGTCCTCGTCCTCGTGCCCGTCATCGCCCCGCACGCCGATGCCCGCGAGGCCGTGCGGCGGCTGCACGAGGAGCGCGAGACGACGTATCTCGAGGTGTTCGTCGAGGCACCGCTCGAGGTGACCGCGGCGCGGGACGTGAAGGGGATGTATGCCCGGGCTCGCGCCGGGACGCTGCCCGGGTTCACCGGCGTGGACGACGAATACGAGCCACCGGAATTTCCCGACGTCCGCCTGCGCACCGCGGACCGGGCCGTCGAGGACAGCGTGACCGAACTGGAGACCGCCCTGACCGAGCGAGGCCTGCTGTGAGCGCCCCCACCCTCGACCAGTTGGACGTGCTGGAGTCCGAGGGCATCTTCGTCATGCGCGAGGTCGCCGCCGAGTTCGAGCGGCCGGTGCTGCTGTTCTCCGGGGGCAAGGACTCCGTGGCCATGCTGCACCTGGCGGCCAAGGCCTTCTGGCCGGCGCCGGTGCCGTTTCCGGTGATGCACGTGGACACCGGCCACAACTTCCCCGAGGTGCTGGAATACCGGGACCGGATCGTCGAGAAGTACGCCGTCCGGCTGCTCGTCGCCAGCGTCCAGGAGTCGATCGACAAGGGTCGCGTTCGCGAGCGGCCCGACGGCACCCGCAACCCCCTGCAGACGGTCACCCTGCTCGACGCGATCACCGAGCACCGCTTCGACGCGGTCTTCGGCGGCGGCCGCCGCGACGAGGAGCGGGCCCGGGCCAAGGAGCGGGTGTTCAGCCTGCGCGACGAGTTCGGCCAGTGGGACCCGCGCCGGCAGCGCCCGGAGCTGTGGAACCTCTTCAACGGCCGGCACCGGCCGGGCGAGCACGTCCGAGTCTTCCCGCTGTCCAACTGGACCGAGCTGGACGTCTGGGACTACATCGCCGCGGAGAAGATCAACCTGCCGTCGATCTACTACGCGCACGAGCGCGAGGTGATCAACCGGGACGGCATGTGGGTCGCCGTCACCCGGGTCACCCCGGTCCGGGACGGCGAGACGGCCGAACTGAAGTCGGTCCGCTACCGGACCGTCGGTGACATGTCCTGCACCGCCGCGGTGCTCTCCGACGCGACCACCGTCGCCGACGTGATCACCGAGGTGGGCCTGAGCACGATCACCGAACGTGGCGCCACCCGCGCCGACGACCGACTCAGCGAGGCGGCCATGGAAGATCGCAAGCGGGAGGGGTACTTCTGATGACCGCGCCTTTGACCAAACCGGTCGCGCCGGGCGGCCGTACCCTGCTCCGGCTGGCCACTGCCGGTTCGGTGGACGACGGCAAGTCGACGCTGGTCGGCCGGCTGCTCTACGACACCAACTCGGTGCTCAGCGACACCCTTGATCATGTCGAGAAGGTGAGCAAGCGGCGCGGGCTGGAGCGGGCCGACCTCGCCCTGCTGACCGACGGGCTGCGGGCCGAGCGCGAGCAGGGCATCACCATCGACGTGGCCTACCGCTATTTCGCCACCCCGAAGCGCAAGTTCATTCTCGCTGACTGCCCCGGTCACGTGCAGTACACCCGCAACACCGTCACCGGCTCGTCCACCGCAGATGTGATCGTGCTGCTGGTGGACGCACGCAACGGCGTGGTTGAGCAGACACGCCGGCACCTGGCGGTCGCGGCCCTGCTGCGGGTTCCGCACGTGGTGTTGGTGGTGAACAAGTTCGACCTGGTGGACTACTCCGAGGACGTCTTCACCAAGATCGCCACCGACTTCGCCATGCTGGCTCGGAGCCTCGGCATCAGTGACAGCCACTGCATTCCGGTTTCGGCAACCGAGGGCGACAACGTCGTGACCCGGTCACCCCGGACCGAGTGGTACGAGGGCCCGACGGTGCTGGGCTTTCTGGAAGAGGTGGACGACACCCCCAGCGCGGTAGGCGCTGACTTCCGCTTCCCCGTGCAGCAGGTGGTCCGGCCGCAGAACGCGTTGCTGGCGCCCTGGGCAGCCAAGGCTCCGGCGGTCACCGGCGACTATCGTGGCTACGCCGGCAAGATCGAGTCCGGCCGGATCCGGGTCGGCGACGAGATCGTGGTGCTCCCCCGCAGCACGCACGCGACGATCGAAGGCATCGACACCCCGAACGGACCGCTGGACTTCGCCGTCGCCGGCCAGTCTGTTGTCCTCCGGCTCGACCGTGACCTGGACGTCTCGCGTGGCGACCTGCTCGCAGCCACCGACGCCCCGCCGGCTCCGCTGCGTGAGCTGACTGCGACGGTGTGCTGGCTTGCCGAGCGCCAGCTCACGGTCGGCAGCCGGGTGCTGGTGCAGCACGGCACGGCTGTCACCAAGGCGATCGTCAAGTCGATCGACGGCGCGCTGGACCTCGACATCCCGCCCGGCGGCGTGCCGAGCTGGACGTCTACCGAGCTGCTGGATCTGAACGACATCGGGCGGGTTCGGCTCGCGCTGGCAAGCCCTCTGCCGATCGACAGCTACCGCGAGAACCGGCGCACGGGCGCCTTCATCATTGTCGACGAGTCCGACGGTTGGACTCTGGGCGCGGGGATGGCGGGCAGTACCCCGTTCACCAGCGCCGCAGTCCCCGGCCGAACGGGAAGGGGAAACCGGTGACCGCTCCTTCACTGGTGCTTCTGGGCCACGGCAGCGCGGATGCGCGCGTCGCGCAGATCAGTCACGAGATTCGTACCGGCGTCCTCGAGATCCGTCCCGAGCTCGACGTGCATGTTGCTTTCCTCGACCACAGCTCGCCGTCCGGTCTGCAGGTGGTCAACAAGCTCGTCAAGCGAGGCGTCACCGAGATCGTCTTTGTGCCGCTGCTGCTGTCGGAGGCGTTCCAAGCGCACGATGAGGTGCCCGCGGTCATCGCCCAGATTCAGGCCGCGCACCCTCAACTGCAGGTGATCGCGTCTCGTCCGATCGGACCTGAGGCACAGCTGCTGTGCGTGATCGATCGCCGCCTGCGGGACGTGCTTCGGGCCCGACGCGTCAGCGAGCTGGACGGTCTGGTATTCGCGGCTGCCGGTAGTTCAGACGTCCGGAGCAACGCGATCGTCGCGCGCCGGTCGCGGCAGTGGGCCAACCATCACAAGCTGCCGTGCGTCACCGCGTTCGGAACCTCGTCGGGTCCGTCCGCAGGCGAGGCCGTCCGCACGCTGCGAGGGCAAGGGCGTCGGCACATCGCGGTCGGTGCATGGTTCCTGGCACCCGGCGCCCGGTACTCCGCGTCCGCGGAACTCGCGCTGGAGGCCGGCGCGGTGGCGGTGTCAGCGCCGATGGGCGCCGAGCCGGAGATCGCCGAGGTCGCACTCACTCGGTACGTCGTTGCCGCGATGGAGCTGGTCGACCTGGAGCCGTCGATCACGGCCGACGAGCCAGCTCCGGTGCGGCACCTGAGCGTCGTCGGCGCCTGACCTGGAGGAGCCGTCCGGCGGCTAGCTGGCAGCCAGCCGCCGCTTCTCCTCCTCGACATCGAAGTCCGCTGACGGCCACTGGAGGTCCAGTGCTCGGAGATGCTCGGCGAGCAGTTGCGCGACGGCCCAGTTGCGATACCACTTGCGGTCCGACGGCACGAGGTACCACGGGGCGTACGGGGTGTTGCAGCGCTCCAGGGCCGTCTCGTACGCCTTGACGTACGTGGGCCACTTGGCTCGCTCTGCCAGATCCCCTGGACTGTACTTCCAGTACTTGGTCGGATCCGCCAGCCGCTCCCCGAGCCGCTCCTTCTGCTTCTCACTGGAGATGTGCAGGAAGCACTTGACGACGGTGACGCCGGAGTCAGCCAGGCTGGACTCCCACTCGTTGATCTCGTCGTAGCGCTGGTCGAAGATCGACTCCTCGACGAGGTTGTGGACGCGCACGATCAGGACGTCCTCGTAATGCGACCGGTCGAAGATGCCGATCATGCCCGCAGCCGGCAGTTCTTCCTTGACGCGCCAGAGGAAGTGCTGAGCACGCTCGGCTGCAGTGGGGGCCTTGAAAGCCTTGATCTTGACGCCCTGCGGGTCCACCATGCCGATGGCGTGCCGGATCACACCGCCCTTGCCTGAGGTGTCCATGCCCTGGAGGACGAGCAGCACTCTCCGTGCCTCCGGCAGTGACGCCCTGCCGGCAGCGAACAGCCGCTCCTGCAGGTCGCTGAGCTCAGGGCCGAGGGCACTGGTGATCTTGCCCGCATCGGACTTGCGGCCTACGAACCCAGTTGTGGCCCGCGGGTCATAGCCGGCCAGATCAACCGGGCCGGTCGGCAGCCGCAGCAACTGGGCCAGCGGTGCACTGGGCGGCGTCTCGCCCTTGGTGGACGTGCCTGACCCGGAGTTCTGCGAGCTGGTCTGCGCCATGGCCCGATTGTGCCGCACCGCTGTCGCCGCCCTGCAGCACGGGACACCCCAGGGGCGCGCGGATGCAAGGATGACGCATGAGACTGATCTTCCGACGCGATCAGCCCACGGCGGGCGACGACCTCAGCGATACCGGCCTGTCCGGCATCTACCAGCATCCACTAGGCCCTTCGGGGAGGTGGCTTCGGACCAACTTCGTCACGTCACTGGACGGGTCGATCCAGGGTGCGAACGGCCGTTCAGGTGGAGTCAACACTGCCAGCGACCACAAGGTGTTCGCCCTGCACCGAGCGCACTGTGACGCGGTGCTGGTCGGGGCCGGCACCGCCCGGGTCGAGGGATACCGTGCGGTGGACCTGGCGCCCTGGCAGCGAAGCATCCGGGCCGAGGCGGGCCTGGCCCCGTACCCGCTGTTGGCGGTGGTGACTCGCTCGCTGGACCTGGACCCGACCGTGCTCGCCGGTGCCGCTGCGGACACCCACGGCCCTGTCATGATCGTGACGACCGAGCAGCCAAGTGACGAACAGATCGGGCCCTTCCTGCACGCCGGGATCGAGGTGCTGCGCAGCGGGGCCGACGAGGTGGACCTTCCCGCTGCGGTCGAGGAGCTAGTGGCCCGGGGTTTCGGCCGGCTGCTCTGCGAAGGTGGCCCGCGGCTCCATCGCGACCTGCTGGCTGCAGACCTGGTGGACAGCGTATCTTTGACCCTGTCTCCGGTGATGATCGGCGGAAACGGCAGCCGCACCACCACCGGAGACCTGCTGGCCACAGCGCCGACCTTCGAGCTGGACTTCGCGCTGTATGCCGACGACCACGCGTTGTTCACCTCCTACGTTCGGAGGCGCTGAAGAGGAAGCCTTGCGCCCAGCTGCGCCGTCGTCAGCGGCCAATCGGGTTGGTGAATCGGTAACCGCGTGTCTTGTAAAAGGTGATGATGCGCTGCAGGCTGTTCACGGTGTTCTGTCGGTAGTTTCCCGGGCTACCGTCGTGCATCAAGATGTCGGGATGAGCTGAGAGCGGACTGGTGGCCCGCAAGACGATGGATCGCTGGAACGAGGCGCTGATGAAAAGTGGAGTCGTCCAGTCACGGGTATCACGTGACCAGGTCACGGTGCTCATCCCGCGTTCCCGGGCCAGGCGGACTGTGGTGGCGTTGTATGAGCCGAAAGGCGGCCGGAAGAAACAGGGAGCATAGCCACCAGTGACGGCTGCAGATATGTAACGCCTGGCGGAATCCAGCTGGGATGCCTGACTGGTCCTAGACAGCGTGGCCATGTCGGGGTGGCTGTAGCTGTGGTTACCCACTGTGTGACCTTCGGCCACCACCCGCCGTACCAGGGATGGGTACGTGCGAGCGTTTTGGCCCAGCATGAAGAATGTCGCCTTGACGTTGTTGGCCTTGAGGATGTCCAGGATCTGGGGCGTCCATCTCGGTGACGGACCGTCGTCGAAGGTCAGCGCCACGCTCTTGGACACCGTGGCTGGGACTGTGCTCACAACGAAGGACTTGGGAGTCGGACAGGCTACGATGGCCGCCTCGGCAGCAGCCGGCCCGGCACTCGAACCCTGCGGACCGATTGCCGTTACCGCGGAGATAACCGTAGCGCCGACCAACGCAGCGGCAAGCCGAATGATCCGTCGTGACATCTCGCACCCCCCAGTGCCGACAACTACAGCGTTGCCTGTGCCCAGGGTAATGACGAAACAGCAGCTGCGAGCCTAGTGGCGCGAAACCGTTATGTGGTAGCGATGGCGCCCGGGCTCACTCCTGATCCTGCTTGGAGTAGGTTGCCCGCTGCGCTTCACCAAAGCCGGAGTGAATTCACCGCGGGCGAATAGGCCGGACGGTTAATGAGGAGTCGGCAAGAATACTCGCCGATTTATACCCATCCGCTGAAAAACAATATCGCCCTCACAATTCGCCAAACTCGATTTCGTTGTCTCATTCAGGCATGGCACCCAACATGACGAGCGGTTAGGACGAGAGGGCGGTTTCCTGATAGAAAATACGGTGAGCACACCGAGCAGGTCGGATGATCGGGGGATCCCTGGCCGACTCGTTGCTTGGGGCCTTCGCGCAACGACGCCTGAGGGTCTCCCACTATGACAGCTTCCGCGCTTGGCGCGCAGAACTCAACGGGGGCGGGTTCTCCGGAAGTCGCCGCAACGAGCAGGCCGGAAATGACCGGGCCCCGGTTCCTCTGGCGGCCACCCTAGGAAACCGGAGGGAATGTGGGGGGCGCAGACCCTCCGGTCCCTTACTAGCGCAAACGAACGCGGCGCAGAGGGCAGTTCCCGAGGGTAGACGCTCAGGCAGCCGGCGATCCATGGGGGGATGTGGATCAGCCGGCTGCCTAACGCGTGTAGCGGGCTAGAAACCTGGGGGGGTGGTCCACGCCCGCTGAGAGGAACGCTACAGCAGTCCGATCCGGATGGGAAGGGTTTCGCTGTCCTGATTTGGACATGGCCGCAACTGGACAACAAGTGAATATCTCAGGTCTGAAGCCATTTGGTCCAAAAGTAACCAAGCCGACCGGAGAGTGTGGCGCCAGACCCCTGATCGACCCGTTAGCCCGTCTGTAGGCGCGCAGGTGCTCTCGCACCAACCATCGAGTTGACGCCGAGACGGCCGACGCATCTGGGGGGCTAGACACGCCGGCCGCCTCACTGGCATTGGGCAAGGACTCCCATGGGGTCATCCCCACCCCGCTCCTGACGAGCCGCAGGATGCCAGGGGATCCGGCGACAGCAACCTCTTTACCCACTTCCGCGATTCCTACACCTGCTCCCGTCGACAGCTTGTTGGCCTGACTCGGCCGGCCCCGTCCGGTCCGTGAGGCGGCTGTCAGGTCTCCTCTTCCCTTGTCACACTGCGTTTTCTGCTGGGTTGGACCCGAGCCGGCTCGCCTGGCATCTTGGGATACTCCGGCGGGTACGGCAACTCGCCCTGGCCGAGGTCCCGGGCGTCTCTCTCGTACATGTCCAAGGCGGGTTCCAACGCACCGGGCCTCTCGGTGTAGAACGTGGACCAGGCGTCACCGACGGCGGCGAACCGCTTGACCATACGGGGCACGGTGAAGTCGTTCGGATGGGCGTCGCCGAGCTCGTCCCAGGTCAGCGGCGCCGACACTCGAGCCCGCGGGGTCGGCCTGATCGAGTACGCCGACGCCATGGTGCGATCTCTCGCCATCTGGTTGAAGTCAATGAAAACCCGCTGTCCACGCTCCTCCTTCCACCAGCTCATCGTCACCCGGTCCGGCATTCGCCTCGCGAGCTCCCTACCAAGAGCGATCACCGCGTGCCGTGCCTCGATGAAGCCGTACCGCGGCTCGACCGGCACGAACACGTGCAGGCCGCGACCCCCGCTGGTCTTGGGATATCCCGCCAGCCCCGCGTCCGCCAACACCGACCGGAGCTCATAGGCCGCGGCCACCGCGTCGGCGAACTCGGTGCCCGGCTGGGGATCCAGATCGATCCGGAGCTGATCAACTTTGTCGGGATCAAGTCTGGTCACCGGCCACGGGTGAAACCGAAGCGTGCCCAGATTCGCCATCCATGCCACCGCCGCCAGCTCCGTCGGACAGGCCTGCACAGCCGTGCGTCCGGAGGGGAACGTCACGGTGACGGTCCCGACCCAGTCAGGCGTGTTCTTCGGTGCCCGCTTCTGGTAGAAGGCATCACCGTGTGGGTCGTCTCGGCTGACCAGCTTGGCATCGGCCGAGAACCCACCGGGCCACCTCTCCATCGTCACCGGTCGGTTCTCCAGTGCTGCCAGGATCCCGTCGCCGACGGCAATCACGTACTCGACGATGTTGATCTTGGTCAGGCCGACGTCGGGGAAGTAGACCTTGTCCGGACTGGTGATGCGAACTGTCCGACCACGGACGTCGAGCTCGACTGCAGGGGCGGGCATGGCGTCAGCATAGGGGAGCCCGGCGCCGGGCGACCCGCCCACTTGCGGCGGCGAATAGGCTGTGGATTTGCCGACGCCGGGATAGCACATTTCGCGTCGGCAGTCGGAGAGGAGAAGCAGATGAGTGAGGCACGCAGCACCGGACCCGCTGCTCACGTCGGCAAGGTGGTCAAGTCTGAGCAGGAGTGGCGCGCCCAGCTCACCCCGATGGAGTACAAGGTGCTTCGCGAGGCGGGCACCGAGCGGCCGTTCACCGGTGAGTACACCGACACGGTAACCGCCGGGGTCTACCGCTGTCGGGCATGCAACGCCGAGCTCTTCCGCAGCGCCGCCAAGTTCGAGTCGCACTGCGGCTGGCCCTCGTTCTTCGCGCCGCTGGCGGAGGACCGCGTGGTCTACATCGAGGATCGTTCGATGTTCATGAAGCGGGTGGAGGTTCGGTGCGCGACCTGCGACTCCCATCTCGGGCACGTCTTCGAGGGCGAGGGCTACGACACCCCGACCGACCTGCGGTACTGCATCAACTCGGTGAGCCTCAGCCTGGAGCCAGACGAAGGCTGAGACTCTCCCGAAGCGTCCACCTCGCTGGAGAACCTGAGGTCACCAGGTAGCCAAGATCTCCGCCAGCTCCCGGCGACGGCCGGTGTAGAACGGCACCTCCTCGCGGGTGTGCCGGCGCGCGGCCGCCTTCCTGAGGTCTCGCATGAGGTCGACGATCCGATGCAGCTCGTCCGCTTCGAAGGCCAGCATCCACTCGTAGTCGCCCAGCGCGAAGGACGACACCGTGTTGGCCCGCACGTCCGGGTATGGCCTGGCCATCATCCCGTGCTCGGTCAGCATGGCCCTGCGCTCCTCCTCCGGCAGCAGATACCACTCGTACGAGCGGACGAACGGATAGACACAGAGGTGGCCCTTGGGCTGCTCGTCCTGCATGAAGGCGGGCACGTGGCCCTTGTTGAACTCTGCCGGACGATGCAGCGCGAGCTGGGACCAGACCGGCTCCAGGTGCGGACCCAGCGCGGAGCGTCGAAGCGCATGGTACGCATCCTGCAAGGCTTCGGAGGTGGGAGCGTGCCACCACACCATCAGGTCGGCGTCCGCCCGCAAACCGGCCACGTCGTACCAGCCGCGCACCACCACGTCGGCGCCCTTCGTGGCCGCGTTCACCTCGGCGAGCGCCGAGGTCGCCGTCTTGGTCGGCGACTGGTCGAGCTGGTTCACCCGGCGGTACACAGTCCACATGGTGTAGCGAATGGTGTCGTTGATATCGCGCGCCTTCATTCGGCTCTCCTTTCTTCTGGCTTGCCGCCCGTCGGGGCGACCTGAGCGAGCGTACGTCGGCCTCGGTCGAGCAGATCGGTCGCCGCCCGGTTGGCTGTGCCGACGGTGGCCGCGATGCCCACGCCGTCGAGCACCGCGCCGCAGATTTCAAGGCCCCGGACGGCGGCGACCGCTCGGCGTACGCGATCGACGAGCTGCCGGTGACCAACGAGGTACTGCGGTAGCCCCCCGCCCCAGCGCCTCACCTGCCCGGTGATGAGCTCGGCCTGCTCCCAGCCGGGCAACAACCTGTGCACCTCGGCGAACGTACGCGCCAGCAGAGTGTCGTCGTCCACCTGCAGCAGGTTCGCCTCACCGACCCGTCCGACGCTGGCTCGAACCACCGCCGCATCCTGGCCCCAAGCGGCCCGGGCCTGCCGTGCCACCCAGTCCCATTTCTCGCTCGAGTGCGTCAGTGCCTTGATGGTCGGCAGCTGGCCGGGTGGGACCAACAGCCCGGAGCCGACCAGCGCGACCCGACGGACTACCAGGGTGGTCAGCGCCATGGAGGCGTACGGGACCGCCGCCAGCTCAGCCGCGACCTCGGCATCGAACGGCGCCAGCAGCCGGCCGGCGGTCGATGCTGGCGTGGCCACCACTACCCCGTCGACGTTGTGGACCACCGGGTACGGCACCGGCCCGGTGGACAGCTGGAAGCCGGTCCCTCGTCGCTGAAGCGTCCGCACCGTCACTCCCGTACGAATCTCCGCTCCTCGCCGCTGCACGTCGGCCAGCAGGGCATCGACCAGGCCCGCAACACCGCCCACCAGGCCGGCGAACACGGGCCCGCCTGTCGCGGACGCGCTCAGCGCGCGCGCGTGAGCCAGCAGCGACCCTCCCCCGCGGGCCAGATCGAAGAGCCGCCCGGCGACGGCCTCAAAGGACAGCTGGCGCGCATCGCCGGCATAGACCCCGCCGAGCAGCGGCTCAAGCAGTCGGTCCGTCACCTCGGGTCCGAACCGTTGGTCGACGTAGGCGCCGATCGCCACATCGCCGGGAAGCGGCGGAGCCGGCAGGTCCGGTTCACGACGAGCACGCTGCAATCCCTGCGGCGTCAGAATCTCGGCGAGCTGGTCCAGATCGGTGGGCACGCCCATGGCCTGCGGCGGCAGTTCGTGGACGTGGCCTTCGACGTAGACCTGCGCTTTGGCGGGCGTGGGATGGACCAACCGGTCCGTCAGGCCGAGATCGGCGATCAGCTGCAGTCCTTCCGGCCGGCGAGCCAGCACCGACTCGGCGCCGGAGTCCAGTCGAACACCGTCCACGGTGAGCGAGTCGAGCTTTCCGCCACACCGCGGGGCTGCCTCCAGCACGACAACGTCCGCGCCGCCGACGGCGAGCTCGCGGGCAGCGCCGAGCCCGGCAATCCCACCGCCGATGACTGCGACCCGCACGGTCAGCTGCTCCCAGCCGCGGCCCGTGCCTGGGCCCGCAAGCCGGCGCCTTCGGCATGGACGGTCTCCACGATCCGGGCAAGCACCTCGGGGTCGGTCTCCGGCGGCACACCATGGCCGAGATTGAAGACATGCCCAGGCGTCAGCGCACCGGAGCGGATCACTGACCGCACCCGCTCCAGCAGCACCGGCCACGGCGCGGACAGCAACGCCGGGTCCAGGTTTCCCTGCACCGCGTACGCCGGTCCGATCCGTCGGCTCGCCTCGGCCAGGGACAGTCGCCAGTCCACGCCGACGACGTCGGCGCCAGCCGCTGCCATGTCGGGCAGGAGCTCAGCTGTGCCGACGCCGAAGTGGATCCGAGGCACGCCGAGCGCACCGAGGCGTTCCAGCACCAGCGCCGAGTACGGCTGCACGTATCGGCCGTAGTCCTCCACGCCGAGGCTTCCCGCCCAGGAGTCGAACAGCTGGACGGCGCTGGCACCCGCCTGCACCTGAACGGTCAGGAACGCAGCCGAGATCTCGGCCAGCCGGGAGCACAGCCCGTGCCACAGCAGTGGATCCGACACCATCAGCGACTTCGTCTTGGCGTAGTCCTTGCTCGGGCCACCCTCGACGAGATAGCTCGCCAGCGTGAATGGGGCGCCGGCGAACCCAATCAAGGGCGTCTCCCCGAGCTCGGCGACCAGCTGCTGCACCGCTTCGGTGATGTAGCCGACGTCGGTCGGTTCCAGCTGCCGAAGCTGGGCCAGGCCTGCCCGGTTCCGAACCGGGTGCGTGATCACTGGTCCGGTACCGGCGACGATGTCCAACTCCACCCCGACAGCTTTCAGCGGGACCATGATGTCGGAATAGAGGATCGCCGCATCGACCCCGTACCGACGGACGGGCTGCAGGGTTATCTCGGTGACCAGATCGGGCTGCGTACAGCTGTCCAACATGGCGATCCCCCGTCGCACCTTGCGGTACTCCGGCAGAGAGCGGCCGGCCTGGCGCATGAACCACACCGGCAGCCTGTCGTCGCGGTGAGCCCGCCGGCAGGCGGCGAGGAAGATCGAGTCGGCAACAGGCACTCGTGAATCTTTTCACGCTTGGCCAACCGCGGCGCGTCGAGCGGCTGCACCTGGAAAGCGCTACTACGCTGCCACGGTGGGAGCTAAGACGGATCCGTCAGTCACGCCGGACGCGTTCCGTCGCGCCTCCCGAGACCTGCTGGGGTCGTCGTGGCGTCCAGAGCTGATGGTCGAGGAGATCCCCGCGCCGCAGCGGATCGCGCCGTTCTCGGCCGCGATCACTGCCGATGTGGTGATTGGCGGAGAGGATGTCGGCAGCGGACGGCTGGTACTGCTGCACGATCCGGCCGGCAACGCCGCCTGGCAGGGAACCTTCCGCTGCGTCACCTACGCCCGTGCCGACGTGGACCCGGAGATGGTGACCGACCCGCTGCTCGCGACGGTCGGGTGGTCCTGGCTGATGGACGCACTCCAGGCGCATGCCGCTGCCTACCTCGCTCCTAGCGGCACCGTGACCTCGGTGTCCAGCGAGTCGTTTGGTGGCATGGCCGATGATCCGCCGCGCGCGGAGGTCGAGGTCAGAGCATCCTGGACCCCGCAGCTGGACGACGGAGTTGGGCTGACCGCCCATCTCAGCGCGTGGGGTGAACTACTGTGTACGACGGCGGGACTTCCGCCGCTGCCCGCGGGAGTGCTCCCGATGCCCTCGCGCCGGCAACCATCGAAGCGAAGCACGCGGAGACGTTGAGCGCAAAACCTCCACCGCCGGACCCCGATCCGACCGAGGCTGAGACCCCGGGGGACCCCGCGCTGGCCGAGGAGCCGGTGGAACTGCTTACCGAGCCTTCTGGCGGTGTCCCCGAGGTCGTCACCACCGAGGCCGGGCTGACCGCGACGATCGAGAGCCTGCTCGCCGGCGCCGGCCCGATCGCGGTGGATGCGGAGCGGGCCCATGGGTTCCGCTACAGCCAGCGCGCCTACCTGGTGCAACTCCGCCGGGCCGGTTCGGGAACACACCTGATCGACCCGATCGCCTTCGGACAACCTGCCAACCTGGGTCGTCTCGGCCAGGCCATCGCGGATGTCGAGTGGATCATCCACGCCGCGAGCCAGGATCTGAGCTGCCTGTACGAGATCGGCCTGGTGCCGACCAGGCTGTTCGACACCGAACTCGCCGGCCGGCTGCTCGGCTATCCCCGGGTCGCGCTCGGAACCCTCATCGAGGAGCACTTCAGCGTGCGGCTGCTGAAGGAGCACTCGGCCGCCGACTGGTCCAGCCGCCCGCTGCCACCGGCGTGGTTGACCTACGCCGCTCTCGACGTGGAGCTGTTGATCGAGTTGCGCAACACGCTGGCTGCTGAGCTGGAGCAGGCCGGCAAGCTGGCGTGGGCCCACCAGGAGTTCGCCGCGCTGGTTCAAGGGGTCGGCATCCCCGCCGAGCCGCGCCAAGACCCCTGGCGACGCACCTCCGGCATGCACAAGATTCGGAGCCGGCGCGGCCTCGCCTACGTCGCAGCCCTGTGGCAGATCAGGGACCAAATCGCGGCGGGACTGGATCGCGCGCCGGGCAAGATCCTCGGTGATGCCGCCATCACCGAGCTGGCCTCCTCCGCATCGCCGGACCGTGCATCGCTGCGCAGCATTCCGCTCTTCGCCCGCCGTCAGGCCCGGCGGTTCGAGCTGCAGTGGATGGCGGCGATCGACGCCGCGAAGGCGCTGCCCGACACCGAGCTGCCGCCGATGCACATTCCGAGCGACGGCCCGCCGCAACCCAGGCTGTGGGCCGCCAAGGACCCGGAGGCCGCCCGGCGGCTGACCGCCATTCGTTCGGCGCTGTCCGACCGCGCTGGCGAGCTCAATCTTCCGATCGAGAACCTGCTCACCCCCGAGTACGTGCGTCGACTGGCCTGGCGGCCGCCGTCCCCGGCCACCGAAGCGAATGTCGACGCTGCCCTCGCCGAGCTCGGCGCACGGCCATGGCAGCGGCAGCTCACCGTCGGGCTGATCACCGCTCAACTCAGCTAGTCCCGAGGCCACCGCCCCGGCTTGGCAACGCTTCACCGGCCGATATTACCGATCGGTAATATGAGCGCATGCCCCGAACCTCCCGCGATGTCGTCTTCGTCGACGGTGTCCGCACCCCCTTCGGTCGAGCCGGGTCGATGTATGCGGAGACCCGCGCCGACGACCTCGTGACCAACTGCATCCGCGCGCTGATGCGACGGAACCCCGGGCTGCCTGCTGACCGGGTCGACGAGGTGGCCATAGCCGCCACCACCCAGATCGGGGACCAGGGGCTGACCATCGGCCGAACCGCGGCCCTGCTGGCGGGTCTCCCCCGCTCGGTACCCGGCTACGCCATCGACCGGATGTGTGCTGGAGCCATGACGGCGGTCACCAACGTCGCGTCCGGGATCGCGTTCGGCGCGTACGACGTTGCGATCGCCGGCGGAGTGGAGCACATGGGCCGGCACCCGATGGGTGAAGGCATTGATCCCAATCCTCGGATCGTCGCCGAGAAACTGGTCGACCCGTCCGCGCTGGTGATGGGCTCGACGGCTGAGAACCTGCATGACCGTTTCCCCGGCATCACCCGCGACCGTGCCGACTCCTTCGCCGCGCTCAGCCAGCAGCGGGTGGCGGCCGCCTATGCTGCCGGCGTCATCCAGGAGGCGCTCGTCACCGTCGCCACCCGGAGCACCGAGCTCGGCTGGGGGCTTGCGACCGCCGACGAACCACCGCGTCCGGACACCACCAAGGAAGGCTTGGCGGCGCTGCGGACACCGTTTCGACCCCATGGCCGGGTGACCCCCGGCAACGCCGCCGGTCTCAACGACGGCGCGACGGCCGCACTGTTGGCGGCGGAGTCCACTGCTGCCGAACTGGAGCTGCCCGCCTCGATGCGGCTGGTCTCGTTCGCCTTCGCCGGCGTCGAGCCCGAGGTCATGGGCATCGGCCCGATTCCCGCTACCGAGAACGCACTGCGGAACGCCGGCTTGAGCATCACCGATTTGGGAGCCGTTGAGATCAACGAGGCGTTCGCCGTGCAGGTGCTGGCGTTCCTGGACCACTTCGGCATCGACCAGAACGACGATCGGGTCAACCCGTACGGCGGGGCGATCGCCTTCGGCCACCCGTTGGCGAGCTCCGGAGTGCGGCTGATGATCCAGCTGGCGCAAACCTTTCGAGCTCGCCCGGAGGTACGGTTCGGCCTGACCACCATGTGCGTCGGGCTGGGCATGGGCGGTTCGGTCATCTGGGAGAACCCGCACCATCAACCGGACTCCTCAGCCGCAGCTGCGACGACGGCAGGAGCAGACGCGTGAACACCCTGACCAAAGCTCAGCTCGACGGCCTGCTCGCACAAGCGACGGCGCTGGACGACTCAGACGTCGTCACCTCAGCCCTCAGTCGCGATGTTCGGCTGCCGTACGCCGACGCCACGGCCGTGCTGATCACGCTGGACAACGGTCGTGACCACACCAAGCCGACCATTTTGGGACCGCGAGCGCTCGCCAGCCTGAACGCCGCCCTGGACGCGGCCATGGCCCGCGACGACGTAGCCGCGTTGGCGATCACTGGCAAGCCCTTCATCCTGGCGGCCGGTGCCGACCTGACGCTGGTCCCGCGGATCACCGACCGGCAGCAGGCGCTGGCGATCGCCAGGATCGGCCACGCCGTGCTGGACAAGCTGCACTCGGCACCGTTTCCCTCGTTCGCCTTTCTCAACGGGCTGGCTCTTGGCGGTGGCCTCGAGGTGGCGCTGCACTGTGACTACCGCAGCGTGTCCACCGCCGCGGCGGGGCTGGGGCTGCCGGAGTGCTTTCTCGGGATGGTGCCCGGATGGGGCGGCGCATACCTGCTGCCGAACCTGGTCGGCGCCGACGGCGCCGTCCAGGTCATCATCGAGAACGCCCTGAGCCAGAACCGGATGCTGAGCCCACGAGACGCTGTCACCCTCGGCATTGCCGACCTGGTGCTCGACAGCGCCGACTTCCTCGAACGCTCGCTCGACTGGGCCGGCCAGATTGTGGCTGGCAGCGCGACAGTTGACCGCAGGCCCGTGGACCGTGGACCGGCTTGGGACGCCGCCGTCGCCCGAGGCAGGGCGTTTGCCGACCAGAAGGTTGCTGGCGCCGCACCGGGACCGTACCGGGCGCTGAACCTGATCGGCGCGGCCCGGACCGCGGACCGCGTCCAGGCGTTCGCCGCCGAGGATGAGGCACTGGCCGATCTGCTGATGAGCCCGGAACTGCGCGCCGGCCTGTATGCCTTCGATCTGGTGCAGCGCAGGGCAAAGCGACCAGCCGGAGCGCCCGACCGCGCCCTGGCGCGCCCGGTCACCCGGGTCGGGATCGTCGGTGCGGGGCTGATGGCCAGCCAGCTCGCGCTGCTGTTCGCTCGGCATATCGAGGTGCCCGTGGTGATGTCGGATCTGGACGCCGAGCGGGTCCGGCGGGGGGTGGACTCGGTACGTACCAAGATCGACTCCCTGCTGGAGCGCTCGCGTATCTCACCCGACCAGGCCAACCGGTGGAAGGGGCTGGTCACGGGCACCACCGACACCGCGGACTTCGCCGGCTGCGACTTCGTGCTGGAAGCCGTCTTCGAGGATCTGCAGGTCAAGCAGAAGGTGTTCACCGCTGTTGAGAACCACGTCAGTGAGACCTGTCTGCTCGCCACCAACACCTCATCGCTGTCGGTGAGTGCCATCGCCGACGTGCTCCGGCGCCCGGAGCGGATGATCGGGTTCCACTTCTTCAACCCGGTGTCGGTGCTGCAACTGGTGGAGGTCATTCGCGGCAAGGCGACCGACGACCCCGCCCTTGCCTCGGCGCTCGCCCTGGCCGCGAAGCTGCGGAAGAAGCCGGTCCTGGTACGCGATGCCCCCGCCTTCGTCGTCAACCGGGTGCAGACGCGTCTGCTCGGCGAGGTCCTTCACGCGGTTGACGAGGGTACGCCGGTTGAGGTGGCAGACGTCGCGTTGCAGCCGTTGGGCTTGCCGATGTCGCCCTTCACGCTGATTTCGCTGGTGGGGCCGGCCGTCGCGCTGCACGTCGCCGACACACTGCACGAAGCCTTCGGGAGCCGGTTCCCGGTCTCGGACAACCTGCGCGCGATGGTGGCGGCGCACCGCCCGGGAATCTACGACCAGGCCGCGGACGGCACTCCCTACGTCTCGGCTAGGACCCGGCAGCTGCTCCGCACCGGGGACCGGCCGAGCACCGCTGAGGAGGTACGTGCCCGGGCGCTGGCGGCAGTTGCTGAGGAGATCTCGCTGATGCTGTCCGAGGAGGTCGTGAGCACGCCGATGGACATCGACCTCTGCATGATCCTTGGTGGCGGGTGGCCCTTCCACCTTGGTGGCATCACGCCCTACCTGGATCGCGAGGGAATCTCCGAGCGGGTGGTCGGCCGACGCTTCCTGCCGCCCGGCGTAGCCAGCGTCGCGAGCACTCCCTAGCCCCCTCAGCGCGACCGCGCTCGCCACCAGTATCTGCGAGCGGTTCGGTCAGGGGTGAACTGACCGCATCTGGGCCAGCGTCTCGCCGGTCGCCAGTCTGGATCTGCGGAAGCCGTACAACCCGTAGATCGCGAAGCCGGCCGCCATCCAGATGACGAACCGCAGCCACGTCTCGATCGACAGATTCAACGTCAGGTACAGGCAGATGGCGGCTGAGGCGAGCGGGAGCACCGGCGAGAAGGGCACCCGAAAGGCTCGCGGCAGGTCGGGGCGCTTACGGCGCAGCACCACGACTGCGATCGACACCAGGATGAAGGCAGTCAGGGTGCCGATGTTCACCATCTCCTCCAGCTTGCCGATCGGGGTCAGCCCGGCGACCAGCATGGTGACCACGCCGATCACGATGGTGATCACCCACGGTGTCTGGAATCTCGGGTGTACCCGACTCAGGACCGGTGGCAGCAGATGGTCCCGCGACATCGCGAACACCACGCGGGAGGCGCCGATCAACAGCGTCAACACGACGGTGGTGAGTCCCGCGACTGCGCCGGCCGAGATGAGCGTCGCAAATCCGGGTCGGCCTTGAGCGGTGAACGCGGACGCGAGTGCCGCCTTCGGATCGATCTGGTCGTACTTGACCATTCCGGTGACCACCAGCGAGACAGCGCCGTAGAGGGCCGTGCAGATCACCAACGACGCGATGATGCCGATCGGCAGGTCCCGCTGGGGGTTGCGCGCCTCCTCCGCGGTGGTGGCCACCACGTCGAACCCGATGTAGGCGAAGAACACCAGCGCCGCGCCGGTGAAGATGCCGGCCACGCCGAAGGCCGTCGGCTCCAGGCCGAAGGCGGCCTGGATCAGCGGCTGCTGGTACCAGTGCTCGACCGCACTGCCGCCGCCGGCCGCCGGCGGGATGAACGGGGAGTAGTTCGCGCGATCGATGAACCCGATACCCGCGACGATGACGAACAAGACGATGAACAGCTTGACCGCAACCAGCACCAGGTTGACCCGCATGGACTCCTTGATGCCGATGGTGATCAGGGTCGCCAGCACGGCCACCAGCAGCATCGCCAGCAGGTCAACGGCTCCGCCCGGTCCGATCGAAGCCGGCCAGCCGATGCCGAGGTTCTCCAGCAGCACGACCGCGTAGGTGCTCCAGCCCTGGGCCACCACGCTTGCACCGAGCATCAGCTCCAGCAGCAGGTCCCAGCCGATGATCCAGGCGATCAGTTCACCGAGGGTCGCGTACGAGAAGGTGTACGCCGACCCCGACACCGGGACGGTGGAGGCGAACTCGGCATAGCAGACGGCCGCCAACCCGCAGCAGATCGCCGACACCACAAAGCTCAGCACGATCGCCGGCCCCGCAATGGTGGCCGCCGCTCGGCCGGTAAGGGTGAAGATGCCGGCCCCGATGATCACCCCGACACCGAACACGGTCAGATCGAGTGCGGTCAGATTCCGCTTCAGCTGGTACTCGGGCTCGTCGGTGTCCGCGATGGACTGCTCGATGCTCTTGATACGGAAAACGCCCATGGAACGGCTCACCTCCGAGTCGGCTGCGCCTCGGCTGAGGCCCGGCAAACAATCTAGCCGGACCCCACCCGCATCAGCCTTGCTCCAGGGCGCTGGCGGTGAGTGTCGTCTCGCCCCGCACGATGGCTTCCACCGCAAAGCGGGCGATGGCCTGGGGCGTGAGCCCGAGCTCTTCGAGAAGCTCTGCACGGCTGCCGTGCGACAGGAAACGCTGCTCGATGCCGAACTCCCGTACCGGCGTGGGTACGTCGGCGAACCTCATCTCCTGGGCGAGCCGGGCACCGCAGCCGCCGACGATGCCGCTGTCCTCGATGCTGATCACCAGCTCATGCTGGGCGGCGGCCCCGAGCAGCGCCGGGTTGACCGGCAACGCCCATACCGGGTCCACCACAGTGACTCCGATGCCCTGGGCGGATAGCCGATGCCCGACTCCCAGGGCCGTACCGGCCATCTGGCCGTGTCCCACGACGAGAACCCGCGGGTTCGCTGTCTGCAGCAGCACGTCCACCCCGTCGACGCAGTCCACCGCGGGAATATCGTCGGGCACCGCCTCCTTGGAGTAGCGGATCACACTCGGGGCGCTGTCGATCGTGACAGCCGTCGCGAGCGCTTCACGCAGCCGGGTGGCGTCGCGGGGTGCGCTGAGGTGGAGGCCGGGCACCAGCTGAAGGATCGACAGGTCCCACATGCCGTTGTGGCTGGCGCCGTCGTTGCCGGTGACCCCGGCCCGGTCGAGTACGAACGTGACGCCGCAGCGATGCAGCGCCACGTCCATCAGCACCTGGTCGAAAGCCCGGTTCAGGAACGTGGCGTACACGGCGACCACCGGGTGCAGGCCGCCCATCGCCATTCCGGCCGCCGACGTGACCGCATGCTGTTCGGCGATGCCGACATCGAAGAAGCGATCGGGAAACACCGAGGCGAACCGCGCGAGCCCGGTCGGATACATCATCGCGGCCGTGATCGCGACGATCCGATCGTCGGTGCTACCCAGCCGGACCAGCTCCTCGGCGAACACGTCGGTCCAGGTCAGACCCTTGGCGCCGCCGAGCGCCTGACCAGTCAGGGCGTCAATCTTCCCGACCGCATGGAAGCGGTCCTCCTCATGGTCTTCGGCAGCCTTGAACCCGTTGCCCTTGCGGGTCAGACAGTGCACCAGCACTGGGCGGCGGAACTGCCTGGCCTGGTAGAGCGCCTGCTCGACCGCGGCAATGTCGTGGCCGTCGATGGGACCCAGGTACTTCAGCCCCAGGTCGGAGAACATCCCCTGCGGGGCGAGCACGTCCTTCAAGCCGATCTTGATGCCATGCAGGATGTCGTATGCGGCGCTGCCGACCAGCGGGGCCCGACTGACGTTGCGCTTGACCAGATCGAGGACCTGCTCGTACCGCGGATTGGTCCGCAGCCCGGACAGGTGTCGAGCGAGCCCACCCACAGTCGGGGTGTAGGAACGGCCGTTGTCGTTCACCACGATCACCAACGGAAGGTCCTCCTCCGCGGCGATGTTGTTCAATGCCTCCCACGCCATCCCGCCGGTCAGTGAACCGTCGCCCACGACAGCCACCACTGTTCCTCGTCGGCCGTGCTGACGCAGCGCTTGCGCCATGCCGTCGGCGTACGACAGCGCAGTGGAGGCATGCGAGTTCTCCACCCAGTCATGCTCGGACTCGGCTCGGCTGGGGTACCCCGACAGGCCGTCGCGCTGGCGCAGCCGCTCGAAGCCCTGCTGACGTCCGGTCAGAATCTTGTGCACGTAGCTTTGGTGACCGGTGTCGAAGATGATGGGGTCAGCCGGTGAGTCGAACACCCGGTGCAGCGCAACAGTCAGCTCGACCACACCGAGGTTCGGACCGAGGTGCCCGCCGGTCTGGCTGACGTGCTCGATCAGGAATGCCCGGATCTCCGCGCTCAGCTGAACGAGCTCCATCAGCGAGAGCGATCGCAGGTCCACAGGGCTGCGGATGGACTCGAGCAGGCGGCGCTGCGCTGGAGGCATGGATGCGAGTTTACGTGCTACTCCGGCGCACTCTCGGCAGCTGCAGACCGGCCTGCCCTCCGCTACCCGCGCCGCTCCCGCACCCGGCGCACCACAAACGTGCCTACCGCAAGGACCGCGACACCGACCACGATCCACTGGAAGATCGCCCCGTAGCGTTGCACCAGCTGCCAGTTCTCGCCGAGGAAGAACCCCGCCAGCACGAAGATCGTGTTCCACAGCGCACTGCCGGCCAGCGTCAGCAACGCGAACCTGACCAGCGACATTCGCTCGATCCCGGCCGGGATGGAGATGAAGCTGCGAAACAGCGGCACCATCCGGCCGAAGAACACCGCCTTTCCGCCATGCCGTTTGAACCAGGCCTGGGTGTGGTCGATGTCCTCGACCTTCACCAGCGGGATCTTCCCGACCACCTTCCGCATGCGGCGCTGGCCCAGGGCCGCGCCGACGCCGTAGAGCGCCAGGGCTCCCACGACAGAGCCCGCGGTGGTCCACCCCAGCGCCTCCACCAAGGTGATGCTTCCCCGGCTGGCCGCGAATCCTGCCAGCGGCAGAATCACCTCGCTCGGCACCGGCGGAAAGACGTTCTCCAGTGCAATGGCGATGCCAGCGCCCACACCCCCGAGTTCCTCCATCAGCCGGACAGCCCAGTCCGACACCGCCCGCAGCGAGATGTCGAGGAGGAACGCCATCAGCTCGACAGCGCTGGTCAGCAAGGTCCCCACAACTCCCACCGTACGGAGCCTCGTGCCGACAGCACTCAGCACGCTGTCCGGCGCGCCCAGCGCTGCTCCCCAACGAGTGGCCTGGGCGGCGACGGGACAAGGTGATCACAGCCTCGGGACGAAGTGGGTGCCACGCAGCGCCTGCTCCACCAGCCCAACCGCGCGGCGCGTTCGTGCCAGTTGCGCGGCCTGCTCAAGCCAGGCTTCGCTGGCCGACTCCAGCACCGCGGGGCCGACGTATTCACTCAGACTCACCCGGGCACCGGCCAGGCCAGCTCGGGCGCTGCCCAGCTGTCCCTCGACGAACTGCGCCGCAAACCGTGCCAGCACCACAGGATGGCGACGCAGGACGGAATATCGACGAAAGTCCGCTGGGCAGCAGTCGAGCAGGAACTCAGACGCGGTCTGCTCCCAGTCCTCTGATCCCGGCGGACGGACCGATTCCGGCCATCCGGGCGGAACGTAGACAGTCACCGAACACCTATTTCGCACATGTGTTCGATTATACCGGAGCCACTGACACTTCGATGATCTGGGAGCCGATGCAGGCCTCCGCCGGCTGCCGTAAGCCGTCTGCCGTGCAGGGCGTTGGGTATGGTTTGGCCATGATGCGGACCTTGCAGATCACCGCCTGATGGCGGTGAACGTGGTCGACGACCCGGTAGTGCTGCTGAACCCGCAGCGGGAACCGATCGGCCAGGCGCCGAAGTCGACGATTCACACCGCCCAGACCCCGCTGCATCTGGCCTTCTCGCTATACCTGTTCAACGCTCAGGGCCAGGTGCTGCTGACCCGGCGCGCGCTCTCCAAAGCCACCTGGCCCGGGGTGTGGACCAACACCTGCTGCGGGCATCCGCGACCAGGTGAGGAGCTCGCCGCAGCCGTGCATCGGCGGCTGGAGACCGAGCTGGGGCTCAAGGTGAGGAGCCTTCGCTGTGTCCTGCCGGATTTCGCCTACACGGCCCTGGACGCCAGCGGTGTACGGGAGAACGAAATCTGCCCGGTTTTCGTCGGTTCACTGCATCCAGATGCCCTTGTCGTGCCGAATGAGTTCGAGGTCATGGACTGGGAATGGGTTGGTTGGCGCGAGCTGGAGGCCGCCATGGGGGCAACCCCGTTCGTCTTCAGTCCGTGGGCTGTCGGGCAGGTAGCGCAGCTGACCGGGCCGTTCGCCTCGTGACGAAGCAGCACAACGGAATCGGAGGTGGGGTGACCCGGTGAGTACCGCCAGCCCGTCCGACCGCCCATCGCTGGCTACCTCAGGGCACCGCTGGCATCCGAACCAGCACGGCTGGGTGGTGGCGCTGCCCGACCAGGGGGACCGCGCCGACTCGCCGGGGCAGCTGGCCAAGCCCGACTACCTGGCTCAGGTCGATGACCTGCTTGCCACGTCGGTCGCCGAGCTCGGTGATCTCTGGACCTCCGAGCTGGAGGATCGGGGCACCGTCGACATCCTCGGCGGGCTGGATCTTCCGCAGCTGATGAACCGGATCCTGTCCACCAAAGGCAAGCGCATCCGTCCGGTGATGGCCTATCTCGGCTGGCTGAGCGCCGGTGGTCATGTCGTGGGGACCGGCCAGGCCGAGGTCGTCCGGGCAGGCGCCGCGCTGGAGCTGCTGCACCTGTTTGCGCTGATCCACGATGACGTGATGGATGAGTCCACGTCGCGCCGTGGAGAGCCCACAGTGCACGCCCTCACGGCCCGGCTGCATGGCCTCGGCGGAGGCCGCGGATCGGCATCCCGGTTTGGGGAGAACATTGCCATCCTGCTGGGGGACCTCGCCCATGCCGAAGCCGACCATCTGGTCGCCGATCTTCCCGGCCCGATGCGCAAGCTCTGGCGGCTGCTGGTCGTCGAACTGGTGTGCGGGCAGCGTCGCGACCTGACCGGCAGCGCGGGCGGCCGGCGAGACCTCAACCATGCCCGGCAGGTCGCCCGGATGAAGTCCGGCGCGTACACGGTCGAACGCCCCCTGCAGCTGGGTGCGGCGGCCGCGAACGCGGCGGAGCCGGTGATCGACTGCCTGACCCGCTACGGCCGCGCCCTCGGCGAGGCGTTCGCCCTCCGCGACGACCTGCTCGGCGTCTGGGGCGACCCCGCACGAACCGGCAAGCCGGCCGGCGACGACCTCGTTTCCGGCAAGCCGACCGTCATCTTGTCCCTCGCCGCTTCGATGCTGCGCGCACCAGCGGCTCGGGATGCGCTGCGCCGCGTGGGTTCGGCGAGCCTGACTCAGTCCGATGTTGCGCTGCTACTGGATCAGCTGGAGAGCGCCGGAGTGGCCGCGGCAGTGGAGAACCTGATCTCCGGCCATGTCGCCGCCGCGCTTGACGCCCTCGAGCACTCAGTGCTGGACCCCGCCGGGATCACCGAGCTGACCCAGATGGCTCACCAGATCGCGTGGCGGGACCGATGACCCGGGTAATCGTGGTCGGTGCCGGGCTGGCCGGACTGGCCGCCGCCTGCCACCTGACCGGTCGTGGCTATGACGTCACCGTTGTCGAGCGCGCTGACATCCCCGGCGGTCGTTCCGGCCGGCTGGTTCAAGACGGGTTCAGCTTCGACACCGGGCCAACGGTGCTGACCATGCGTGACCTGGTGGCCGACGCGCTACGCGCAGTCGGCGCGGACCTGGAGTCGACACTTCCGATGCAGCGGCTCGACCCCGCCTATCGCGCCACCTTCGCCGACGGCAGCACGATCCACGTCCGTTACGGGCACGAGGCCATGCGGGAGGAGATCGCCAACACCTGCGGCAGCGTGGATGCGGCCGCCTTCGACGGCTTCGTGGACTGGCTGCGTCGGCTCTACGTGGTCGAGATGCCCCACTTCATCGACCGCAACTTCGACTCCCCCATCGGTCTGCTGTCAGCCCCTCGGGCCGCCGCCGAGCTGCTGCGACTGGGTGCCTTCGGGCGGCTCGGCAAGGCTGTCCGACGGCGTTTCCGAGACCCTCGGCTGCACCGGCTCTTCAGCTTCCAGGCCATGTACGCCGGTCTGGCGCCGGACTCCGCGCTGGCTCTGTACGCCGTGATCACCTACATGGACAGCATCGAGGGCGTCTGGTTCCCTGCCGGTGGCATGCACGCCATGCCCGCCGCGATGGCACAGGCCTGCGAGAAGGCGGGCGCGGAGCTTCGCTACGGCGCCGAGGTGGCGGCGATCCTTCGCCGAACCGACACCGGCGGAGTGGCCGGCGTCCGGCTCGCCGACGGCGAGCAGCTGCACGCTGACGCTGTGGTGTGCACCCTGGACCTGCCGGTTGCCTACGAACGCCTGCTGCCCGATATCAGCCCACCGCGCGCCACGACGGCGGGGAACTACTCTCCCTCCTGCGTCGTCTGGCACGTCGGTGTGCGCGGCACGCCTGCACCGGAGGCGGCGCATCACAACATCCACTTCGGGGAGCAGTGGGAATCGGCCTTCGAGGCGCTGCTGGACCAGGGCCGGTTGATGCCCGATCCGTCCCGGTTGGTCACCATCCCCTCCCTGCATGACACTGAGGCCGCACCCGACGGCTGCTCGACGCTCTTCGTCCTTGAGCCCGTTCCCAACCTGTCCGGCCGGGTCAACTGGGACACCGAGACTGCACCCATGCGCGATCGGCTGCACCGCTTCCTCGGCGAGCAGGGGTATCCCGACGACGTGGTCACCGAGGCGATCGTGACGCCAGTGGACTGGGAGCGCCAGGGCATGAAGGCGGGCACCCCGTTCGCGTTGGCGCACACGTTCACGCAGACCGGGCCCTTCCGTCCTTCGAACGTCGAAAAGTCGGTACCCGGGCTCGTCTTCGCTGGATCGGGAACCGTGCCCGGGGTTGGCGTCCCGATGGTGCTCATCTCCGGCAAGCTGGCGGCGGACAGGGTCGGGCAGTACCTGCCCCACGGGCGGTGAGCGTGGTCAGCAAGATCGGGGTCGACCGGATCGGGGGCATTCGGGGCGGGGACGTGCGCGACCCTGTGCTGCGGGCCGGGTATCGCCGCTGCGCCGACCTGACCCGGGCGTTCGGCACCACCTACTACTGGGGTGCGCTGTTGCTGCCGCGCGCACGTCGCCGGCACGTCTACGCGGTCTACGCCCTGTGCCGGCTGGCCGACGACATCGTCGACGACCCCGCAACCCTTGCCCAGTCCTCGGCGGCGGAGATCCGCGACAGGCTGGCCGCGTTCGCCGAGTCGTTCCGGGCCGCGCTGGCCGCCGGCGGCGCCGATGACCCCGTGATGGCCGCGGTCATCGACACCGTACGGCTGGCCGAGATCGACCCCGAGTGCTTCGACCGGTTCTTCGCCGCGATGGCGATGGACCTCACCACCACCTCGTACGAGACCTGGGACGATCTCTGCGGCTACATGGAAGGCTCCGCGGCGGTGATCGGAGAGATGATGCTGCCCGTGCTGCAACCGCTCGACAGCGCCGCCCGCGAACCGGCCCGCTCGCTCGGGCTGGCCTTCCAGCTGACCAACTTCCTGCGCGACGTCGACGAGGATCTCGACCGTGGCCGCGTCTACCTCCCTGCGGAAGACGTCCGCGGGTTCGGCGTCGACCTGGCAGAAAGGAAAGTCACGCCGGAGTGGAAGGCCCTGATGGCGTTCCAGATTGAACGCAACCGCGGGCTGTACGCCACAGCCGACACCGGCATCCCGATGCTGCCGCCGCGGTCAGCGCGGTGTGTCGGTGCTGCTCGGGTGCTTTACGCGCAGATCCTCGATCGGATCGAAGCCGCCGACTACGACGTGTTCCGCGAACGGATCCGGGTGCCGACGTGGCGCAAGGCGGCTACCGCAGGGCGGATCATGGTCGTTGGACCGGCAGCCGCGGCCGACCGCCCGGCTTGCCTCGCACGATCTTGGGAAGGGAACGCACGACATGTCACTTCGGACCCGCGCTGACGCTTCGCCGGCCGTCGCCGCACGCCCCCGGATTCCGATCAGCCGCCTCCCGCAACCCACCGAGGACCGGATGGCGCCCACCTGGCAGCAGGCCCGACCCGCTCGGATCGCCCGAGCTCTGCAGACCGCCCAGGCCCAGAACTCGGGTGGCTGGTTCGTGGCCGGCGCGAGCGGGGACGTCGGCCGACGTGCGTCGATCACCCGAACCATCGCTGGCCGCGAGGTGGTCTTCTGGCGCAACCGGGATGGCGTGCTCGTCGCCGGCCCGGGAGCCTGCCCGCATCTGGGTGCCCTGCTGGACAAGTGTGCCGTCTCCGATGGCACCCTCTACTGCCGCTGGCACGGGCTCGCGCTGACCGAGCAGGGTGACCGTACCTGGAGCCCGTACCGGGCCTTCGACGACGGTGTGCTGATCTGGGTCGGACTGCCCGTCCCCGACGAGCCGGCTACCGACCGGCCGTCGCTGACGCCTCGAACGCCGCTTGTCGAGTCGGTGTCGGCGGTGATGACCGAGCGTGGGGTTTGCGAGCCGCAGGACGTGATCGCCAACCGGCTCGATCCGTGGCACGGTGCCTGGTTCCATCCGTACTCCTTCAGCCACCTGGTGGTGGATGACAGCGCCAGCGACGACACGACTCTCACCGTCGACGTCACCTTCAGGTTGAGTCGTACCTGGGGTGTTCCGGTACGCGCTGAGTTCAGCTGCCCGGATGCCCGCACGATCGTGATGCGCATCGTCCGCGGTGAGGGCGAGGGCAGCGTGGTCGAGACGCATGCGACGCCGCTCGGGGTCGACGAACAAGGGCGGCCGCTCACCATGGTCACCGAAGCCACCATCGCGCACTCGGACCGGCCCGGCTTCCAGCTCGCCCGGTGGACGGCTCCCCTGCTGCGGCCGGGCATCCGCCGGACCGCCCGTCGGCTGTGGGTGGACGACCTGCTCTACGCGGAGCGTCGCTACGAACTCCGTGCCAGGGGCGAGTTTCCCGGCTAACGCGAGGTAGAGGCCTTGGCGAGCAGTCTCCGAGCGGTACCCGCGGCTCGATGGCGTCCCTGCATCGGCACTGTCCACAGGTCATGTCCAGCGAGTCCCCAACCGCGGAGGAGCCCGTTGGCCGCCAGCCATCCCGTGGTGGCGGCACGCTCCATCAGCGCAACGGGGAAGTCGCAGCGGATCTGGTCCCCGGCCAGCATGATCCGTCTGTCCGGCGTGGTGACCTCCGGCCGCAGCCGCCAGGGCGATGGGTCGATCATCGGGCAGTCGTCCTCCACGAGCCACTCCGACGCCAGGATGCCGGCCCGGCGGGTCTCGGGATACACGCGGTTCAGCTGCGCCCACAGCTCTGCCCGTACCGAGTGCTCGCTCACCCCCCGGGCGTCGATCGCTGGCAGCGCGTAGGCATGCATCTCCACCACCGATCCGCGGTGCCGGTGGGACCAGGACCGAGCACCCGACTCGAAACGCTCCAGCACCGTGACGTTGTCCAGCGGTCCGTACCCGCTGGTCCCCAGGAACGGCGCCCGCTCGGCATCGACCAACCGGTCAAGCCACACCCGCCAGACGGCGAACGGCGCCGCGTTCCGCGTTCGTTCGATCCGCGCTCGCCAGGACTCGTCTCCCAAGCCGTCGGCCCCGGCCACGATCCTCCGAGTGGCGGCCGGGTCGGTGGCGATGACCACTGCGTTGGCAGTAATCGCCTGGCCCGAGTCCAGCACCCCTGGCCGCAGTACAACGGTTACCCGCTCGGGCATGGACAGGTCGATGCCGTCCACGGTCGCCTCCGTCAGCACCTCGGCTCCGCGCCCAGCGAGGTAGTCGGCCAGCGGCGCCCAGAAGGTGGTGTCGTAGTCGTCGTGAGGTACGTCGAACAGCAGGCCTTCGGAAGAGCCGACGAAGTAGCTGTGGAACATGGCCACCAGCTCACCGGCGGAGAACTCGCTCGGGTGGGCGAAGAAGCTGCGGGCAAACACCTCCAGCGCGAGGTGTCGCGCCTTGTCCGGGAAGCGCAAGCGGTCCAAGAACTCGGCAGCACTCTGCCCGTCATAGTCGGAGAAGGTCTCCGGAAAGCTGACGTCCAGGAGTTCCAGAGCCGCGCCGATGTCGACCTCGGCAAGGTCGTGGGCAGTGAAGCTGGGGCTACGGGCGACGAAGGCGGCCAGGTTCAGCGGTGGCGTCCGTGGGATCCGCGCGAACGAGTCAGTGTGGCCCTCGGCAAGCACCAGCGGGTAGTCCGCCAGCCCGACCAGCCGCTCCAGCGCGGGGTCGACCCGTCGCAGGAGACTGCGGAGGTTGTAGTACTGACGAAAGAACGCATGGAAGCCCCGACTCATGGTGACCTGCTCCGCACCGTGGCCGACTGGCCAGGACCGGACCCGACCGCCCAACTGCGCGTGTTGCTCCACCAGCACCACCTCAACGCCCCGCTCGACCAGGCCGACCGCGGCGGCGATGCCGGCGATGCCGCCGCCCACAACCACGACTCGAGGCGCCCGTCCGGCTGACCGCAGCTTCCCCGGCGGGCCGGGGTGCCGGACAGCGCGTCGATCCCGGCCGGGCACCCACCCGACTTGCGACGAACTGCCCCTCATGGTCGCCCGCTCGGGGGCGCGTTCGATCTCATGGGGCGGCTGGCGGCTGGCTCGGCCTGCGAGCCCGGAAGGTGTGCAGGATGCCGCGCTGCCATCCCGGCACGGTGCGCACCTCCACGTCGACGAACCCCGCCGCTTGGAGCCGGTCGGTGAAGGTCGACACCGAGTCGAAGGCACGGACACTGCGCCACAGGTAGCGGTAGAGCTGGGTGTCTTTCGAGGCCACCCAGCTGAGCGGGATCACCACCACCCAGCAGACGACGGACCACAGCAGGTCCGCGCGTGGGGAGCCGGCGACCGAGTACTCCTGCGCCACCAGCACCCCGTCCGGCTTCAGCAGGTCGTGCACCGACGCCAGGACCTTGTCGCGCTCGCTTACGTTGCGGAAAAGGTATGCCGCCAAGACCGCGTCGACGGGGTCCTCCAGCCTCCAGTCTCCGCGGGAGCCGGCCAGGTCTTCGGCTAGCCCCTGGAAGAAGGTCACCTCGGCCGGCCAGGTCTTGGCGCGAGCTTGCCGCAACATGCCTTCGGAGGCATCCACCCCGACCAGCTGCACGGCCGGCTGACCTTGCAGCGCCTGAACCAGCGCCCTGGTCGAGGCGCCGGAGCCGCAGCCCAGGTCGACAACCCGGGTCGAGCTCCGCCCGCGGGCCAGTCGCTCGGCCAACGCGGCCGCAGCCGACCGCAGGTGCCGGTGATACCCGGGATTCAGGGCCACCATCAGGTCGTACCTGGGTGCGGCCCGGTCGAACGCCTCCGGCACCTCCTCCGTCGCCAGCACGTGGTCGCGCATCACAGCTCCTTCGGTTGTCGGGATCGGCCCGACGCCATCTTGCCCGGGCGAACTTGCTCGGCCGGCGTGTCGTCTGTATCTGACCGGTCGAGCAGCCGACGCCAGACCAGAATCGCCAGTGTCACCATGGCGAATCCGAACCCGTAATCCTCCACGGGGACGTCCCAGGGGATACGGATGCCGAGCATCTGGCTGTCGTCGTAGATCACGATCGGATCGGACAGCTTGGTCAGCCATCCGTCCACGATCACCTGAAACGCGAAGACGATCGCCATCGATACCCAGTACTGCGCGGTCTGGAAGATCCCGGTACGAAACCACAGCAGCTCAAGCGCGACGACCGCCGCGACGGCAATCACGGTCAGAACCGTGTACTCCGGCATCACCGCCTCCGGACACCCGGTCCGGCGACCGGCCGCGGACCGCGCCGCAGCCACCCGAGCGCGGTGCCGACCGCCTCATAGGTGAGCAGCCCGCAGACCGGTATGACAAGGAAGAAGACCAGCTCCTCCAGCGGCATGCCGAGACCCAGCAGAATCCCGGTCGTGTAGCGCTCGCTGTAGGTCCAGTGCCCTCGCAGGATGCCGACGATGTCCCACACCGAGAAGACGAGAACGACCGGCACCAGGGCCAGCAACATCAGACGGAACCGGCGATACACCCGCGCGCGGAACACGAACTCAAGCGGAAGCGTGACCAGCAAGCACAGGCCCATCAGCGCGAGGTACTGATAACGGTCGATGACGTGCTCTCCCTCGAGTGCTGGGCCGGTTCGATCGGTGAATTCTGCACGCCACCCTATCTACGTGCTGCAATCCCCCCGGACGCAGCGGCCGCCTGCGCGCGGCGGCGAGCGCTCGTGGGCCGACGCGCGGTCAGGCGGTGGTTCACCGGTTGCCGACTGTCGGCTGAGCCGCGCCGGCTCGCCCCTCCGACAACAGGTACGAGGTGGCGACCGCGATCACCAGCGATGCTCCCAGCAGGTGCAGCATGACCAGCCAGATGGGCAGGCCCAGGTGATACTGGACGATGCCGACGGCCCCCTGAGTGAGCTCCAGCGCAAGCAGCAGGCCGGCTCGACGCGACCGATACAACACGACCCCGGCGATCGTGGCCGCCATCGCCGCGTACACAGCGCCCGCATGGATGTGGCTCACCAGCGCCGGGTCGTAGCCGGTCCGGGCGGCCCCGTGATCACCGGCATGCGGGCCGCTTCCGGTCACCACGGTGCCGAGCCAGATGACGATCGCCAGCAACACGAAGGTGGTCCGAACGAGCAGGCGCTGGGCGGCTGTTGAAGCCTGCCGCTCGATGCCCCAGGCGCGATGAACCAGTACGACAGCGATCGCGATCAAGCCCATCGATGCCAGCAGGTGCAGCGCGACCACGAACGGGTTGAGCTGGGTGAGCACGGTGACGCCGCCGATCACCGCCTGCAACGGGATGCCGAGCAGCAGGACCAGGGCCCACGTACGGACTCGAACCCGCACGCCGCGATCGCCCACCCGGCGGGCGCACCAGAAGGTGAGCACCATGACCGCCGCCAACACGAAGGTCAGCAGCCGGTTGCCGAACTCGATCACCCCGTGAACGCCGTACTCGGGCTGGGCGACGTAGGAGTCGGGGACGCAACGAGGCCAGGTGGGACACCCCAGCCCCGACGCCGTCAGGCGGACCAGAGCACCGGTCAGCACGATCGCAATGTTGGCGACCAGGGCCGCCACCGACCAGCGCCGCAGCATGGTGGTGTCGGTCAGCCGCCGCCACCACCCGCGAAGACCGACCCGGTCGCTGCCGAGGTCGACGGGCCCAGCTGACGCCGGTCCGTCGAGATAGGCGTGGTTGGTCACGAGTAGGTGGCTCCGCTGTGGTCTTGATCCAGGCTGACTGTGCTGGCACGACTCTACTTGGCGCATACGGCCCCAAGAGCCGGCGGAGCGCCGCCGACGCTCGCCGCCCGAAGAACACGGCGGCCCGGGCCCGGACTAGCATCCTGCCAAGATGACTGCCGACATCGTGTGCAAGATCGTCCGCGGCGAGCTGGACGCTGCGGTGGTCGCCCGGGACGACGACATGGTTGCGTTCCTGGATCACCGGCCGGTGTTCAAAGGGCACGTGCTGATTGCGCCCGTTCGTCACGTCGACACGCTGCTCGATCTGCCTCCTGAGCTGATGCAGCCCCTGCTCAGCCTCGCCCAGCGCGTCGCCGCGGCGCTTGGCCACATCGTCGGCGCGCAGGGCACGTTCGTCGCTATCAACAACGTGGTCAGCCAGTCGGTCCCGCATCTTCACCTGCACGTGGTCCCGCGCTCCAAAGGGGACGGGCTGCGCGGTTTCTTCTGGCCGCGAACCGCCTACGCCGACGGGGAGATGGCCGAGTACGCCCAGCGGCTGTCGGACGCGCTTCGGTCCCGCGCAGGGTTCCCAGATTGACAGTATTTTTCGGAGATTAGGATCGTGGGGTGCGGGGGTGGGCCTTTCGAGGCTGGACCGTTCGGGCCAGAACACGACTGCGCCGGCCGACTCCAGGCCGCGTCGCCGGAGTTGTTGCGGCCGCAGTTGCGCTCGGAGTCCTCGGCAGCACAACCGGCTGCTCGTACGCCCGCGAGGAGCCCGGCCTCTTCCGGCCACCGGCCCCCTCTCCGCGGCTGCCGGCCGAGCCGGAGCCGCCCGAGCGGACGAACCCGAAGCTCCCCGTCCTCGCGGAGACGGTCTGGACCAGCGGGGAGGGTCTCTGGGTCAGCACCAGGCTTGCGGTACACGCGGTACGCCGGATCGCGGGGGCGACGGTGCTGGACTGGTCAGTGACGCCGTTGCGGGCGCCGGGTCTGAGGACCGGCGAGCAGCTGCCGACCTGGGTCGACCTCGGACTGACCCGGGAACTGGCGGGCGACGTCAACGTGTTCCTGCTCGATGCGAAAGCCGGCAAGGTCTATCGACCCCTGAGCCACCGCAGCCGGCAGGAGTTCAACCGATGCCTGTGCACCCCGGTGTGGGTGGCCGAGCTGGCACTCCGCATCGGTGAAACGCGACTGCTGCAGACGACCTACCCCGAGCTGCCGTCATCCCAGCAGTTCATCGATGTCGACCTGGTCACGGTGCCGCCGTTCTCGCACGTGCCGGTGTCGCCGATCAACCGCATCCCCACCGCAAGGCGGCCGGTCGATCTCGCCCGAGCAGCAGAGCCCGCTCCCCCGCTGACCGGCTGGCAGACGTTCCGACCACCGAACCGGAATGACCTCGTCCAGAGCATCCAGATAGACCGCATCAACGTCGAGATCGGACTGACCTCTGTCCAGTGGACCCTCAGATCACTGACCGACAAGTCGAGCTTCGGCCTCGTCCCGGACGGACCGCCGATCTCGGCGGAGCTGCCCGACGGCGTGATCGCGGTCAGCCCCGGCTCCGCGAACGGGCCCCAGCTGCGGCCGACGGGCAGCACCCGACCGCTGAAGGCCCGGTGGATGACCACCAAGGTCTCGCAGCAGGACTTCTTCGAGTGCCTCTGCACCGACCTCGGTCTCTGGGCGGCGTCGCTGCGGCAGAAAGGCGGCAGCGCCACCCTCACCACCAACTTCCCGCAGCTGCCCAGCGGCACCCGCACGGTTGACGTCGTGCTGCCGACGGTGGGCACCCTGCCGGGCCTTCCGGTCAGCCCGGCCCCGGATGCCGCGGCACGTTCGGGCCCGCTCGCCGACGATCCCAGCGGTACGTGGACCTACCAGGTGGAGTCCCCGCCGAGCGGCTGGCAGACCCACGACTGGCCGACACCGCGCCCGGCAGCACGGCAGCTGCGCAACTTCGTCGGCTCAGTCGAGGACGTCACCACTCCACCCGGATGGTGATACCCGTGGGTCAGCTCTGCTTCAGCAACGACCTCAGCACGTACTGCATGATCCCACCGTTGCGGTAGTAGTCGGCCTCACCGGGAGTGTCGATCCGGACCGTCGCCTCGAAGGTCACCGGCTCGCCGTCGCCGGTGGCGGAGACAGTCACGGTCTTCGGGGTCTGGCCGTCGTTCAGCGCGGTCACGCCCGTGATCTCGAAGACCTCCTCGCCGCTCAGGCCGAGTGACTCGACGTTTCGTCCTTCCGGGAACTGCAGCGGCAGTACGCCCATCCCGATCAGGTTGGAGCGGTGGATCCGTTCGTACGACTCGGCTATCACCGCCTTCACCCCCAGCAGCGCCGTGCCCTTCGCCGCCCAGTCGCGCGAACTGCCCGAGCCGTACTCCTTCCCGGCGAGGATGACCAGCGGAGTACCGGCCTGCAGGTAGTGCTCGGACGCCTCGTAGATGCTGGTGACAGGGCCGTCGTCCTGGGTGAAGTCGCGGGTGAAGCCGCCCTCGGTCCCTGGGGCCAACTGGTTGCGGAGGCGGATGTTCGCGAAGGTGCCGCGGATCATCACCTCATGGTTGCCGCGCCGGGACCCGTACGAGTTGAAGTCCCCCCGACCAATGCCGTGTTCGGTCAGGTACGCGCCGGCGGGGCTGTCCGCCTTGATCGAGCCGGCCGGAGAGATGTGGTCCGTAGTGATCGAGTCGCCCAGCTTGAGCAGCACCCGGGCTCCGGTGAAGTCCACCACCGGCTGCGGGTCGGCCGGCATGTCGTCGAAGTACGGGGGCTTGCGGACGTAGGTGGAGTCCGGATCCCACTCGAACACCTGTCCCTGTGGTGTCGGCAGCGACTGCCACTGCTGGTCGCCGGCGAACACGTCGGCGTAGCTGTCGTTGAACATCTCGGCGCCGATGGAGGTGGCGATGATCTCGTCGATCTCCGCCTCGGTGGGCCAGATGTCTTTCAGGTACACGTCGTTGCCCGACTCGTCCTTGCCCAGGGAGTCGTTCTGCAGGTCGATGTCCATCGTCCCCGCAAGTGCGTACGCGACCACCAGAGGTGGGCTGGCCAGGTAGTTCATCTTGATATCGGGGTTGATCCGGCCCTCGAAGTTGCGGTTCCCCGACAGCACCGACACCACCGCCAGATCGCTGGCGTTGACGGCCTCGCTGACCTCGGGGATCAGCGGGCCGGAGTTGCCGATGCAGGTGGTGCAGCCGTAGCCGACCAGGTTGAAGCCGATCTTGTCCAGGTACGGAGTCAGCCCGGACCTGTCGTAGTAGTCGCTCACGACCTTCGACCCCGGCGCCAGGGTCGTCTTCACCCACGGCTTGCGGGTCAGCCCGCGCTCGACCGCCTTCTTTGCAACCAGCGCGGCGCCAATCATCACCGACGGGTTGGAGGTGTTGGTGCAGGAGGTGATGGCGGCGATCGCCACCGCACCGTGGTCGATCTCGAACTCGGTGCCGTCCGCCAGCCGCACGGGCGTCGGCGAGCTTGGTCGGTCCACGTCCCCGTCCACATGCTCGCCATACTCGTGCGGTGCGGTGGCGTGGCTGTCACCGGTGTGCGAGGGCGGGTCGGAGGCGGGGAACGTCTCGGCGACGCTCTCGTCGTAGCCCTGCTCGTCCTCCTCGACGTAGTCCGAGAGCGCCTCCCGGAAGCCCTGCTTGGCGTGGCTGAGGGAGACCCGGTCCTGCGGACGCTTCGGCCCGGCGATGCTCGGCACCACGTTGCCCAGGTCGAGCTCCAGGTACTCGGAGTACTTGGCCTCGCGGCTGTCGTCGTGCCACAGGCCCTGCTCCTTGGCGTACGCCTCCACCAGGGCGATCTGCTGCTCGCTCCGACCGGTGAGCTTGAGATAGTCGGTGGTTTTCGAGTCGATCGGGAAGACGGCGATAGTGGAGCCGTACTCGGGGCTCATGTTGCCGATGGTGGCCCGGTTCGCCAGCGGTACGGCCGAGACGCCGGGCCCGTAGAACTCCACGAACTTCCCGACGACGCCGTGCTTGCGGAGCATCTCAGTGATCACCAGCACCAGGTCGGTTGCGGTGGCACCTTCGGGAAGCTGACCAGAGAGCTTGAACCCGACGACCCGCGGGATCAGCATCGAGACGGGCTGACCCAGCATGGCCGCCTCAGCCTCGATCCCACCGACACCCCAGCCGACGACACCGAGACCGTTGACCATGGTGGTGTGGGAGTCGGTGCCCACACACGTGTCCGGGTAGGCCTGGATCACCCCGTCCGCCACCTCACGTGGGAAGATCACCCGCGCCAGGTGCTCGATGTTGACCTGGTGGACGATGCCGGTGCCGGGCGGGACCACTTTGAAGTCGTCGAACGCAGTCTGGCCCCACCGAAGGAACTGGTACCGCTCCTTGTTGCGGCCGTACTCGATCTCGACGTTGCGGGCGAAGGAGTCGGCAGTGCCGAACACGTCGGCGATGACCGAGTGGTCGATCACCAGCTCAGCCGGTGCCAGTGGGTTGATCTTGGTGGCGTCGCCACCAAGATCGGCCATCGCCTCCCGCATGGTGGCGAGGTCGACGATCGCCGGTACGCCGGTGAAGTCCTGCATGATCACCCGCGCAGGAGTGAACTGGATCTCCTCGCTGGGCTCGGCCCCGGGGTCCCAGGCAGCCAGGCCGCGAATGTCGTCAGCGGTGATGTTGGCGCCGTCCTCGGTCCGTAGCAGGTTCTCCAGCAGGACCTTCAGGCTGTACGGGAGGGCGTCGGACCCCTCCACCGCATCCAGACGGAAGATCTCGTACGACTCGTCATTGACGGCCAAGGTGGCTTTGGCATCAAAACTGTTGACACTGGCTTTGGTGACACTCATGGATTTCAACTCCGGGGGTCGTCGGGATCAAAACTCTCTTGACATCAAGATAACATCACGATTTCGACGCTGGTCGCAAGGTCGCCACACACTCGATGTGGTGCGTCATCGGGAACAGGTCGAACGCACGGATCGACGTCGCCACATAGCCCAGGCCGGCCGCTGTCCCCAGGTCCCGGGCTAGCGCAGCAGGATCGCAGGCGACATAGGTGATCGCTCGTGGTCTGCGGGCGGCGATCTCGGAGAGCACCGCCCGGCCCGCGCCGCTTCGCGGCGGGTCCAGCACGACCAGGTCGGTCCGAGCCGGCATCCGCGCCAGCTGGCGTTCTACCCGGCCAGCCCGCAGATGCACCTGCTTCGCCACGTCGGTGAGGTTGAGATGGGCCGCCCGGACTGCTGCCTTGCTGTGCTCCACCGCCCACACCTCGCAGCCTCGATCCGCCAGCGCACCGGTGAACAGGCCGACGCCGCAGTACAGGTCGAATGCGGAGTCCCCCTCCCGGGGCTCCAGCCCGCTCAGCACGGCATCGACCAGGGTTCCGGCTGCGGCCGGATGGGTCTGCCAGAAGCCGTCGACATGCACGGCCCAGTCCCGCCCGGCGGCGCGCTCGTGAACCATCGGCGCACCCACCACCAGCCGGCCATCCACTGCCAGACTGCCCGAGGCGGTGATCAGCTCCGCGCCGGGCGGGAACGACCGGGTTGTGACGTCGACTGTGTCCGGGCCGGCGATCGCGCACCCCTCCGCCGGCAGCGGGATCACCTGCTGCGACCGGTGCGCATGCAGCCCCACCTTGCCAGTGGAGCTCACGTGGTAGCGCATCCTGGTCCGCCACCTCAACCCGTCTCTGGTCTCCTCCGTGCTGACGTCCTCAACCGCTCCGGGCCAGTTGATCCCCGCCAGTCGATGCAGCTGCTCGGCCACGACTGCCGTCTTCAGGTCGCGTTGGGCCTGGAGTGACACATGCTGGAAGTCACAGCCGCCACATTGTCCCGGTCCCGCGACCGGGCAAACCGGAGTCACCCGATCAGGCGACGGCTGCAAGATCTCCACCGCATCCCCGCGCCAGAACCGCTCGTGGGTGGTGTCGGTCAGTCGGACCATCACCGTCTCACCGGGGATCGTGTGCCGGACGAAGATGACCCGGCCCTCATGCCGAGCGACGCAATGACCGCCGTGGGCGACCGGTCCCACCTCGACTGGTCCGATCGGCTCGGCGGCGCGAAGGTGCGGATCGGTGGGCGTGGCCATGACGTCGCTTCGGCTGCGGTTCACCGGTGGAGCGAGCGGCGGACGTCGGGCAGGTCGTCACGCGACATCCGGCGCTCGGCGCGGTCGGAGGAGGACAGCAGGTACGGGACGGAGGTCACCATCACACCGGGGGTGAACAGCAGCCGACCCTTCAGCCGAAGCGCGCTCTGGTTGTGCAGGATCTGCTCCCACCAGTGGCCGACGACATACTCGGGAATGTAGACGGTCACAACGTCTCGGGGACTCTCGCTGCGGATGTTCTTGACGTAGTCCAGGATCGGGTTGGTGACCTCGCGGTACGGCGATGCGACCACCCGGAGCGGGATATCGATGCCCATCTCCTCCCAGACCCGCTTCAACCGGGCGGTCTCGTCGTGATCCACGTCCACGGTGAGGGCCTCCAGGGTGCTGGGCCGCGCGGCCTTGGCGAAAGCAAGCGCTCGTGCAGTCGGCTTGTGCAGCTTGCTCACCAGCACCACTGCCCGCACCCGGCTGGGCAGCATCCGGTCCTCGTCCGCCACCAGCGCCGTCTCTTGCGAGACAGCATCGTAGTGCCGCCGGATCAGCTTCATCAGGAAGAAGATCAGCGCCATGGCGATGATCGCGATGTAGGCACCCTGGACAAACTTCGACAGCAACACGATCACCAGCACCGTGCCGGTCAGAGTGAGACCGACACCATTGATGATCCGCGAGCGGTTCATCCGGGCCCGGACCTCAGGCTTCTCCTCAACTGCCAGCAGCCGGGTCCAGTGCCGCAGCATGCCCAGCTGACTGACGGTGAAGGAGACGAACACGCCGACCACGTACAGCTGGATGAGCGCGGTGACGTCAGCCTCGAACACCAGGATCAGCACGATGGCGAAGAAGGCCAGCACCACGATGCCGTTGCTGTAGGCCAGCCGGTCACCGCGGGTGTGCAGCTGCCGTGGCAGGTACCCGTCGCGCGCCAGGATCGACCCGAGCACCGGGAACCCGTTGAACGCCGTGTTGGCCGCCAGGAACAAGATGACCGTGGTGGCCGCCACCACGAAGTAGACGGCCGGCCGAAAGTCGGCGAAGACGGCCTCCGCGAGCTGGCCGATCGCTGTCTCCTCGACGATGGCGACCCGCTCGCCGTTTTGAGTGTAGTGGGACCGGCCGGTGTCGATCAGCTTCAGGTCGGTCAGGTTGGCCAGCGTGACCACCCCGATCAGCATCGTCACCGAGATGGTGCCGAGCATCAGCAGCGTGGTGGCCGCGTTGCGGCTCTTGGGCTCCCGGAACGCAGGGACACCGTTGGAGATGGCCTCCACTCCGGTCAGTGCGGCGCACCCGGACGAGAACGCCCGTGCCAGCAACGCGACCATCAAGAATCCGCTGAAGGCCGCATAGGTTGGGTCGGCCTCGATGCCGTACTTGGAGCTGTCCGCGCGGATCTCCACGCCCATGACGAGGATCTGGAACAGGCCGTAGGCCACCATGACGAAGATCGCGATCATGAAGCAGTAGGTCGGGATGGCGAAGAACGTCCCGGACTCGCGCACCCCCCGCAGGTTGAGCGACATCAAGAGGACCACGCCGATGGCCGCGAACCAGCCCTCGTGACCGTCGAGAGCGGGAAACACCGACTTGGCGTGCTGCACACCCGACGAGATCGACACGGCCACGGTGAGCACGTAGTCCACCAGCAGGGCGCTACCCACCATCAGGCCTGCGTTCGGGCCCAGGTTCACCGTGGCGACCTCGTAGTCCCCGCCGCCGGACGGGTAGGCCCGCACGTTCTGCCGGTACGACGCGACCACCACCAGCATCACAACGGCCACCGCGATGGCGATCTTCCAGGAGAAGGCGTACCCGGCGAGACCCGCCAGGGACAGCGTCAGCAGAATCTCGTCCGGGGCGTACGCGACCGAGGAGAGCGCGTCAGAGGCGAAGACCGGCAGCGCGATCCGCTTCGGCAGAAGCGTCTCCCCCAGCTGCGCACTCCTCAGCTTCCGGCCGATCAACAGCCGCTTGCTGACGTCTGACAAGCTCACGGACGGACAGCCTATCTCCCGCCCTCTGCGGCCCCATGCCGATAAGGCGCCCCGCTGGTCCCGGTGTAGCGTCTGTGGCGTGCACATCGTGATCATGGGCTGTGGTCGAGTCGGCTCCAGCCTGGCCCGGGGCTTGGAGAAGCGCGGCCACACGGTGGCCGTCATCGACGTCGACGTCGACGCCTTCCGCCGCCTTGGGCCCGACTTCGGCGGACGCACCGTCAAAGGCGTCGGGTTCGACCGCGAGGTGCTGCTGGAGTCCGGCATCGAGGAGGCCGGCGCGTTCGCCGCTGTCTCCAGTGGCGACAACTCCAATATCTTGTCCGCCCGCGTGGTCCGGGAGACCTTCAACGTCTACAACGTGGTCGCCCGGATCTACGACCCCGGCCGCGCCGAGGTGTACGAGCGACTCGGCATCCCGACGGTGGCAACTGTGCGCTGGACCGCAGACCAGGTGATGCGCCGGCTGCTGCCCGGAGGGTCCGAGCCACACTGGCGTGATCCCTCAGGCAGCGTCCGGCTGATGGAGGTCCATGTCGACCGCAGCTGGGTCGGCCGAAGCGTCGCCCAGATGGAGCGGGCCACCGACGCGCGTATCCCCTTCGTGTTCCGACTCGGCAGCGGCATGGTGCCGAAACCGAACACGATCTTCCAGGACGGTGACCTGGTCTTCGCTGCTGTCGAGGACGCCCGGCTGGCCGAGGTGGAAGCCATCCTCGGCGCCCCACCCAAGGGAGAATGACGATGCGTGTTGCAATCGCTGGAGCCGGCAATGTGGGCCGCTCGATCGCGGCCGAGCTGCTGGACAATGGCCACCAGATCCTCTTGATCGACCGGGACCCGCGGGCCATCAAATCCAGCACGCTGCCGGAGGCCGAGTGGCTGCTGGCCGACGCCTGCGAGCTCTCCTCACTCGAGGAGGCAGGCATCGACAGCTGCGACGTGGCGATCGCCGCCACCGGCGACGACAAGGCCAACCTGGTGATCTCGCTGCTCACCAAGACCGAGTTCGGGGTGCCGCGCACAGTGGCCCGGGTCAACCACCCGAAGAACGAATGGTTGTTCAACGAAGTGTGGGGCGTGGATGTGGCGGTGTCGACGCCGCGGCTGATGTGCGCGCTCGTGGAGGAGGCGGTGACCGTCGGCGACCTCGTCCGGCTGCTCACCTTCCACGAGGGCGAGGCCAACCTGGTGGAGATGACGCTGCCCGAGGACAGCCCCTGCGTCGGTGTCCGGATCGGAGAGCTGAGGTTTCCCGGCGACGTCGTGCTGGTCGCCATCATCCGCGACGGGCACGCTCAGGCACCCGACCGGGACGGCTCACTCGAGGCCCGCGACGAGCTGTTGTTCATCACCGCCCAGGACTACGAGCGGGAGCTGGCCGACATGCTGGCGCCGCGGAACTCCACCATCCAGGTGGCGACCACGCCCACCCCTCGGTTCCAGCAGTTCTGACCCTCCGCGGGTTGGCGGTTGGTCAGCCGGGGTCCGTGGCTGCGGCTGGTTGGTGGTACGCCGACTCCTCCATCGGCGTTCTGCCCTTGGACAGCATCAGGCCGATCGCGAAGAGTGCGGCCAGCAGCAGCGGCCACCCGAGCACGACCTTGGAAACGCCGAGAGCCAGCACGCTGCCGGACAGGAACAAGGGCAGCTGGATGACGAACCGCAGCACGTACGGCACCGCCAGCACGGCCGTCAGCTTGCTCGTCATCCGTACCAGGCCGCGGTCGCCGGTCCACCCGATCGGGTCACCGATGGCCGCTCCGATCAGATAACCCACCAGCGGACGGCGGATCGCGATGGTGAAGATCGAGATCAGCGCGAGCGCGCCGTTGTAGAGGATGCCCGGTAGGAAGATGTCCTCGGCACGGCCGGTGCGGGCCGCGATCAATGCCGCGATGGCAGTGGGAAACACCGCCTGCAGCACGAACTTGAGCGACTGCCGCTGGGCCAGCCGGATGATCCCGAGCACGGCAGCGATCCCGACGGCAGCACCCAGTGCCGGGTACAGCTGGCGGCCCAGTAGCCACGCCACCGTGAACGCGACGAACGGCAGTACCGACTCCACCATCCCGCGGACACCGCCCAGCGATGCGGACAGCTGGTGGCGGACAAACTCCTCGACGTAGCGGAACTGCGGCTCCGGAGACACCGGGTCGGCGCCGGCCGCCCCATCCCGACGCTCAGCAGCCTCGGTTGCAGGTGGCTCCTGGCTCATGAAGCGGCGGGCGACTGCAGCAGCTCGTACCGCGGGTTGTAGATCACCCGACGACCCTCGTGGCAGCTGATCCGGCCGGCGATCTTGATCGCCCGGCCCGGGTCGATGCCGGAGATCTCCCGGCGACCCAGCCAGACCAGCGTCACCGCGCCGGAGCCGTCACGAAGCTCGACCTCCAAGGTCGGGTGCCCGGCCCGTGGCGTGATCGTGACGTTGCTGACGGTGCCCTTCAAGTGCACCATCTCCCGGTCCTCACAGCTGTTGATCGGCACGCATCCTGAAGCCCGCACGGAGCGTTGCAACTCCTCCGACTCGAGCTCCTCGCTGGAGGAGGAGAGTCGCCGAAATGCCCGTTGCAGCATGTTCGCCTGTTTGCCCATTCCGTCACCACTTCCTCGTCCCAGCATCCCACTCCGGTCAAGACTGAGCGGCTTCGTCCTCGGGAGTCAAGTTCTGGGGGAGGACAAGCGGTAGCAGGTCGCCTGGAGCCATCGCCTCCTCACCGCGACGTACCACCACCGAGCGGAAGGCCTCGAGCATCTCTGCAACAGGTGACTCCAGACCATCCTCCAGAGCGGCCTGCCCGTAGACGATGCCCCGCAGCAGCCAGCGCGGGCCTTCGACGACCCACATCCGCGAGGGTTGGTAGCCCTGCTCACCGTCCGGCGTCGACACCGGCAGCAGCCGACGTAGCTCGACGCCGAACGGACCTTCGACGACAGCCGCCGAGCCGCCCGCTTCGGTGGCGTTCTCGATCATTTCCTCACGTAGCTCACTCCACAGCCCTCCGCTGCGAGGCGCGGCGTAGGCGCCGAGCTCGATCGCCGAGTCGTTGTTGATCAACATCGCCGAGACGATCTGCTGGGTCTCCTCCGACATCTGCAACCGCAGCTCGGCACCCGGAAATCCCGTCAGCACCATGCTGCCGAGGTCGATCCGCGGACGGCTCGGGTCGACCTCCTCGTCCGGATCCACCTCGGAGACGTCCCACGGCCCGTCGGCGCGCCAGTCTTGAGCATCGAGGGCCGCCAGATCCAGCGCACCCGCCTCCGCTGCCGGCGAGGTGTCCGGGGCCGCACCGGCCGCCGGGTCATCCGCCCCCGCCCCGTCGGCTGTGGCCGGCTCCTCGGCCTCGTCGTGGACCTGCTCGGGGTCGGCCCTCTTGCCGCGCCTGAAGATCATGCTTGCTGCTCCTGTAGGTGTAGCGAGGTGCTCATTATCCCGCCGGTCGAACCGTGCCCGGCCCGACCGCGCCCCGACCCCGGCAGCTCTGAGACTGGTCGGAACACCGCCTGGGCGACCGGGGAAACCACGAGTTGCGCAATCCGGTCTCCGCGTGAGATCCGTACCGGCTCGCTGCGGTCGGTGTTGAGAAGGCAGACCTGAATCTCACCGCGGTAGCCGGCATCGATCGTGCCAGGGCTGTTGACGATGCTGATGCCGTGGCGCGCGGCTAGGCCGGAGCGGGGATGCACGAAGCCGGCGAAACCGGAGGGCAGGGCGATCGCAATGCCCGTCGGCACCAGCCGCCGCTCGCCCGGCTCGAGCACGAAATCCTCCCGTGAGCGCAGGTCCACACCGGCGTCGTCGGGATGAGCGTACGACGGGATCTCCAGTCCGGGGTCGAGCCGGTGCAGCAGGATGTCGACAAACGTCATCGGGCCAGCCTAGTGTCCCGCAGGCGACGGGCGTTGTCCGAGAGCCGCCGTGACCGCCCCGGCCAAGGCTGCCGGTCGACGGCTGGCGACCAGCCAGTACGGGGTCGGGTCGGCGGAATCCGCGACAGTGATCTCCACGGCCGTGGACACGTATGGGCGCAGAACCAGGTAGGCCCGGGCGTCGGCTTCCGGTCCGCTCCGGCGGCGGGTGGCCGGGGCATCCAGATCCGTGCAGGCACCGATGTATGCCACGTCGATCATCGCCCGCCCCACCCGAAGCCGGCTGGCGGTGAGGGTGATCTCGACCGAGGCTGCCACGAAGACAGCCCCGACCAGCGCAAAGAAGAACAGCGCGACGAGACAGCCCCACACCCAGCCGAGGTAGAAGCCAACGGCAAGGAGCATGGAGAAGGCGAACAGGGCGGACAGCAGCCACCAGGCGAGGGGAACCCATAACCGTTCGCGGAAAAGCACCTAGTCGACCTTCACATTCAGGAGGGACCGCGGTCCCGCGGCGGCCTTATTCAGCGACCGCGGTCCCGCGGCGGGGCCGCTCGGTGTCTGGGTGGCAGGGCCGCCGGCAGCGAAGTCGCCCTCGCCCGGCGTTGTGCGGGACGCCGGGTCAGCCGGCGCAGTCGTAGCAGTAGGCGTCGCCGTTGGGACGCTCCTCAGCGATCTGGCTCCGATGTCGAACCAGGAAGCAGCCGGCGCAGGTGAACTCGTCGGACTGCCGGGGCAGCACCCGTACGGTCAGCTCCTCGTGCGAGAGATCGGCCCCCGGAAGCTCGAAGGCTTCAGCCGCCTCGGCCTCGTCCTCATCGACCTTGCCCGAGTTCTTGTCGTTGCGACGAGTCTTCAGCTCCTCGATGCTGTCCTCGTTCAGCTCCTCGTCGGTCTTGCGCGGGGCGTCGTAATCTGTCGCCATCGTTCCCTTCCCGGGCGCCAGCCCAGTTCTCCTCGACCTCATGGTCGAGCGCATGCATATCACACGAACCTCATGCAGACCAGTCGTGCGACGCTATAACGTTTGCTGGCGGCAGAAATTCCTGCCAGGGCGTCCGGGCGCATCGGCAACTGCAGGCCCGAACGGGCGTCGTCACCTCAGAGGGCTGACCTGCTCTGGCACAGCGCGGGCCGGTCCAGCTGCCGGAGATTGGGGCAGCAGTTGGGCAGGCACTCGTACCTGCCGACGGTGCCGCCGGGCATGACCGGCGGCTCGATCAGAGAGCCGCGAGCAGCCCGCGCGCGTTCCAGCAGCAGGTCCACCAGCCCCGACACGAAGGCCGGGTCGGTCCCGGCCGTGGCGGCCCGGGCGAACTGAATTCCGAGGTCGGCGGCCGTCTGACGGGCCTCGGTGTCCAGGTCGAAGATCACCTCCAGGTGATCGGAGATGAAGCCGATCGGCACCGTGACCACGGACCGAACTCCCTGCTCAGCGAGGTCACGCAGGTGGTCGTTGACGTCCGGCTCCAGCCACGGCTGGGCCGGCGGTCCGGACCGCGAGCAGTAGACCAGGTCCGACTCATAGCTGGCCCCCCGCAGCCGGTTGACCTCGGCCGTGACCGCCTGCTGCACCGCCTCGTGCCAGTCGACGTAGCCGCCGTCGGCGCTCTTAGGGGGTGGACCAGCGGTCTGCGCCATTGGAATCGGGATCGAGTGCGTGACAAAGACCAGCCGGGCACCGTCGGCTGCCTCGCCGAGTTCCTCCAAGGCGGCGGACGTGGCCTTCACCGAGGCGGCGACGAACGACGGGTGATGTGCGTAGTGGCGCAGCCGGTCAACCCGGATCGACGTCCCCTCGGCTGCGTCGTACAGATTCTCCCGATACTGCCGACAGGAGGAGTACGAAGGGTAGGCGCTGGTCATCAGGGCCAGCACCCGGCGGTGCCCATCGGCGTGCATCTGAGCGAAAGCATCGAAGAGATAGGGATCCCAGTTGCGGTTGCCCCAGTAGAGCGGGACAGCGATGGAGCGGTCAGCCAGTTCCCCGGCCAGCGCGGCCAGCAGCATGCGACACTGGTCGTTGATCGGGCTCCGGCCGCCGAACAGGAGGTAGTGCTCCGCCACCTTCTCCAGCCGCTCACGCGGAATGCCTCGACCGCGGGTGACGTTCTCCAGGAACGGCATCACGTCGTCGGGTTTCTCCGGTCCACCGAACGACACCAGCACCACCGCGTCGTAGGGATCCAGCCCGGTATCGGAGGCTGCGGTGGACCTGGAACGGCTGGACCGTGATGGGGCTGACGCAGGAGGCTCGACAGGGTCGCTCACCCGAGTGATCTTCGCAAAGGGGAGGCACCAGGTGGCGGGCGGGTTTGGGACGTACGGCCGAGTGCTTGCCGACCCCCGGGCTCGCCGGTTCAGTTTCGCCGGCTTCGTCGCCCGGATGCCGCTGTCGATGACCGGGCTGGGAATCGTGCTGCTGATCTCGATCTCCACCGGCTCCTTCGGCCGGGCGGGCCTGGTGGCCGGCGCCGCGACGGTGGCCGGGGCCGTCACCGCACCCTGGTGGGGGCGGCTGATTGACCGCATCGGCCAAGCCAAGGTGCTGGTCGCGGCGGCGCTGATCTGCAACCTCAGCCTGGCGGTGCTGATCACGTCTGTGCTCGCGGGTCTGCCGCTGGCCGTCACCTTGCTGGCGGCGGTAGGGGTTGGACTGGGGTTCTCCTCTGCTGGTTCCTGTGTGCGAGCGCGATGGACCCATCTGCTGTCCGACGACCCGCTGCTCGACACCGCCTTCGCGTTGGAGGCCGTGGTCGATGAGGTGGTGTTCATCGTCGGCCCGGTGCTGGTCACGCTGCTGGCAACCAGCTTTCATCCGGCGCTTGGGCTGACCGTCTGCATCCTGTTGGGGCTGGTCGGCGCGTGCTGGCTCGCCCTTCAGCGCAACACCCAGCCGCCGATCAGTATCGGCGGGCATCATCGAAGCGCTGGCGCCGGGCTGCCCAAAACGTTGCTGGTTCCGATTGTGCTGGCCTGCGCCAGCCTCGGTGCGCTCTTCGGCGCGATGGAGGTGGTGGTGGTGGCGTTCGCCACCAAGGCCGGCGTGCTGCCGTTCGCCGGTTTAATCGTGATGGCCTGGGCGCTTGGCTCGCTGATCTCCGGCCTGGTCACCGGCACCGTCAGCTGGCGGGTGTCGGCCGCGCGTCGGTTCCGGGTAGGCGCTGTCGTACTGGCGCTCTCCATGCTGCCGCTGCTGGTTGTGGACTCGCCGTGGCTGGTGGCCGCGCTGCTGCTGATCAGCGGGTTGGCGATCGCGCCGACACTGATCGCCTCGGTTGCCGTCACCCAGGAGGCGGTGCCTGCCGCCCGGTTGACCGAGGCGTTGGGGTGGACGTCGACCGGCATGGCCGGTGGCGTCGCCGCCGGGGCGGCCGCGCTCGGAGAGGTGGTGGACAGGTGGGGTGCGTCCGCCGGATTCCTGGGCATCTCGTTGATCGGCGGGCTGCTGATCGTGGCTGCGTTGTTCGTCCGCACCCCAGCTGCCGCTCGCCGAGTTGCGCCTGCTGATCCAGCCGCGCCGCTCAGCTCAGCCGCGCCCGATGACCCAGCCGCGCGCGCGGTCGACCGGCCGGTGGGGACGTCGACCTAAGGATCGGCTGCCGTGCTCATCGGCGGCCCCCTGGCGCTCCCTGACAGGTGGTCCTCGCTACCTGCTCGCAGCCTGGGACGCGGCCAGAAATCCGCGCACGCCGGCCCGCCAGTCGAGCGGGCGGTAGCCGGTGGCGTGCAGCTTGTGGAGATCCAGGGAACTGTGCGGCGGTCGGGGCGCCAGCGTCTTGCCGGCCGAGTACTCCGCAGTGCTCACTGGGCGAACGTCCGACGGCTGACGGCCGCAGAGCTCGAAGACGTACGCGGCGATGTCGGCCCAGCTCGCCGGCTCACCATCGGCGGTGAGGTTGTACACCCCGAACTCGGATCCGGTCTCCAGCAGATGGCAGATTCCGTCGGCGATGTCGTCGGCGAAGCTCAGCCGGCCGTACTGGTCGTCCACAACCGCTGGCGAGGTCCCCCGCTGGGCAAGGGATGCCATCGTGGCGACGAAGTTCTTCCCTTCGCCCACCACCCAGCTGGTCCGGACGATGTAGTGCCGGGGAACCGTCGCTACCAGCGCGTCCCCGGCTGCCTTGGTCTGGCCGTACACGCCGAGCGGTGAGAAGGGCTCGTCCTCGCGGTGCTCTGGGACAGTACCGTCGAAGACGTAGTCCGACGAGACGTGCACCAACGTCAGCCGGTGCGCTCGGGCGATCTCGGCCAGCCGGCCGACAGCGGCCACGTTCGTCTCCCAGGCCGCCCGCCGGCCGTCGGCGGTTTCGGCCGCGTCCACTGCGGTGTATGCCGCCGCGTTGATCACGGTGTCGTACTCCCGCCAGTTGACGCCGGTCAGCGCCGCGGGGTCGGAGAGGTCGATCCGGTCGCGGCCAGCGGCAATCGCCTCGGGGATCCGCCGGTGGAGTGCGCGCCCCAGCTGTCCGTTGGCGCCCAGGATCAGGGTCTGCTTCCGCGGGCTCGGCGACACCGCGGTCAGGTCGGGGTGCTCGGCGTCGGCCGCAGAGAGCTCCGCCTGGTCCAGCGGGATCGGCCATTCGATCTTGAGGCTCGGGTCCGCCAGGCTCACGAAGGCGTACGACTTCTTCGCCTCCGCGCTCCAATGGTCGTTGACCAGGTAGGAGTACGCCGTCTCGGGCTCGAGGGTCTGGAATGCGTTCCCCACGCCGCTCGGCACAAAGACCGCCCGATCGGGACCGATAACGGTGGTGAAGCACGCGCCGAAGGCGTCTCCAGCGCGGAGGTCGACCCAGGCGCCGAACACCGACCCGGTGGCCACCGACACGAACTTGTCCCAGGGCTCGGCGTGGAACCCACGCGTCACCCCGACAGCCGTGTTGAAGGAGACGTTGTTCTGCACCGGCCCAAAGTCCGGCACGCCGGCCGCCGTCATCTTCTGGCGCTGCCAGTTCTCCTTGAACCAGCCGCGGTTGTCGTGGTGCACCGGCAACTCGACGACGAGCAGCCCGGGGATCGGTGTGCTCAACACGGTGATCTCATTCATCGTGGTGCGGTCTCTCCTACTGGCCCACGGCGCTGTACTTGGCCTCGGTGCGGGCTTTCTGCGGTCGCCACCACGCCTCGTGCTCGGTGTACCAGTCAATGGTCTGCTGCAGTCCGGCGCGGAAGTCGCGGTAGCTCGGCTGCCAGCCCAGTTCGGCGCGGAGCTTGCCGGCGTCGATGGCGTACCGGAGGTCGTGGCCGACCCGATCCGTGACCTGGTCATAGCCGTCGCGGGGGTGGCCCATCAGCTCCAGAATGGTCTCCACCACCTCCTGGTTGCTCTTCTCCCCATCCGCGCCGACCAGGTACGTCTCGCCAATCCTGCCCCGGTTCACAATCTGCAGCACGGCAGCGCTGTGGTCCTCCGCATGGATCCAGTCCCGGACGTTTCGCCCGGCGCCGTAGAGCTTGGGGCGGCCGCCGTCAAGGAGGTTGGTGATCTGGCGGGGGATGAACTTCTCCACGTGCTGGTACGGCCCGTAGTTGTTGGAGCAGTTGCTGAGCGTGGCCCGGACCCCGAAGGACCGCACCCAGGCACGTACCAGCAGATCGGACCCTGCCTTGGTGGCCGAGTACGGGCTCGACGGGTTGTACGGCGTCTGCTCGGTGAACCGCTCCGGGTCGTCCAGGTCGAGGTCGCCGTACACCTCGTCGGTGGAGATGTGGTGGTAGCGGAGGTCGTGCCGCCGAACGGCTTCGAGCAGCACATAGGTGCCGACCAGATTCGTCTGCACGAAGGGCGAGGGGTCGCGAAGGGAGTTGTCGTTGTGCGACTCGGCCGCGAAGTGCACCACCGTGTGGTGGTCGACGGCCAGTCGGTTCAGCAGGTCCGCATCGCAGATGTCGCCCTGCACGAACGACACCCGGGACAGCCCGTCCAGCGACTCCCGATGGCCGGCATAGGTCAGCTTGTCCAGCACGGTGATGGTCGCGTCGGTGTGCGCCACCAGGTGGCGGACGAAGTTGGAACCGATGAAGCCGGCGCCGCCGGTCACCAGGAAATCAGGCATGCGGGCCATCTTAGGTGCTGCTTCGGGGGTGACGGGGGCGAAGAATACGCAACACTTGCGACCATGCGCGGCATCATTCTGGCTGGCGGCTCCGGCACCCGGCTGCATCCGGTGACGGTCGGGATCAGCAAACAGCTGGTTCCCGTCTATGACAAGCCGATGATCTACTACCCGCTGTCCACCCTGATCTTCGCCGGGATCCGGGACATCTTGATCATCACCACACCCCAGGACGCGGCCGGCTTCCAGCGCCTGCTGGGTGATGGCAGCCAGTTCGGGATCTCGATCGGCTACGCCACACAGCCGTCTCCCGACGGGCTGGCACAGGCCTTCGTGATCGGCGCCGACTTCCTCGGTGGCGAGAAGGTGGCGCTGGTCCTCGGCGACAACATCTTCTACGGCCCCGGGCTCGGCAGCCAGCTCCAGCGGTTCCAAGACGTCGACGGTGGGGCGGTGTTCGCCTATTGGGTGGCCGAGCCCTCCGCGTACGGAGTGGTGGAGTTCGATGACCAGGGCAGGGCCATCTCCTTGGAGGAGAAGCCAGCCCGGCCGAAGTCGAACTACGCCGTGCCGGGGCTGTACTTCTACGACAACGAGGTGGTGGCGATTGCCCGGGACCTGCGACCGTCCCCGCGCGGGGAGTACGAGATCACCGACGTCAACCGTGCCTATCTCGACGCCGGCAAGCTGCATGTCGGCGTACTGCCGCGCGGCACTGCCTGGCTGGACACCGGGACCTTCGACTCGCTGAACGACGCCAACAACTTCGTCCGGACGCTGGAGGCGCGCCAGGGACTGAAGGTGGGATCGCCGGAGGAGGCCGCGTGGGGGCAGGGATATCTGAGCGATGACCAGCTGTACGAACGGGCGGTGGCGCTGGAGAAGTCCGGGTACGGCAAGTACCTGTTGACCATCCTGCAACGCCACCGCGGCACGGAGCCGACCGGCTGAGCTGGCCGGCACGGGCGTGCCTGGGCGGCAGCGCTCTCAGCGACGCCCGCGCCGTGCCCGCAGGTAGTCGGCCACCACGTACTCCCCCAGCCGCCCGATGTCGGGAGTGAACACCCGGCCAGCGGCACGCCGGGCCATCGCGTCGACGAACCGCGCCAGCCCCGGATCGTCACCGAGCATGAAGGTATTGAGGGTGGCGCCGTAGCGGGCGAGCTCGTCCACCTGGTCGATAGTGGCCCGCAGCGTGGCCACGCTGGTCGGCCACTGGAAGTACGGGTGGCCATCGGAGCCCAGGTGGGCGGTCGGCTCGCCGTCGGTGACCACCAGGATCACCGGCTCCGCATCGGGGTGCCGACGCAGATGACGGCCCGCCAGCATCAGCGCGTGCTGCAGGTTCGTCCCCTGGATGTACTCCGGCTCAGCCTCGGCGAGCTGGACCGCCGACAGCACCCGGGCCGCCCGGTTGAAGCCGATCACCTGCAGCGCGTCCTGCCGGAACCGGGTCTCGATCAGGTGCGACAGGGCCAGCGCGGTCTGCTTCATCGGGCCCCACCGCCCGTCCTGCACCATCGAGAACGACAGGTCCACGCAGAGCGCGACCGCAGCGCTGGTCCGCCGCTCGGTCTCGGTGACCTCGAAGTCCTCGACTTGCAGCGCCACCCCGCCCGAAGGCAGGCCCGCGCGGCGAAGAGCATTGGCGACCGTGCGGGCAGCGTCGATCGGCAGCTCGTCACCGAAAACCCAGGGCCTGGTCAGGCCGGTCGGCTCGTCGGCCGCGCCGGTGCGGTGGTCGGAGTGGTCACCGAGTGCGGTGGCCTCCAGCCGGTCAAAGACCCGTCGCAGCGCCGTCTGGCCGAGCCGCCGCACAGCGCGCGGCGTCAGTCTCAGCCCATCGTCGCCTCGGAGCAGATATCCCTGCCGCTCGAGCTCGCGCTCCAGCTCTTTGATGGCGTCCAGATCGCGGACCGCGCCCGGCCCGACCCGACGGTCAAGCATCTCCAGGTCCACATCGTCGAGCGTCGCGCCGGGGTGAGACTGGGACAGCTGCTTCTCCAGCGCCTCCAGGTCCGCCAGCTCCGCTACGGCCTCCACGGCAGCCCCGTAGCCCAGGGGCCCACCGCCGGGACGCATCCCGACCCGGGAGTCCCGGTCGAGGCCCGGGCGCAGCGTACGGAGGTTGTCCGACAGCTGGGCCATCTCGGAGGCGAGGTCGACGTCGGCCAGCGCCTGGCTCATCAGCTGGGCCAGCTGCTCCCGCTGCTCCGGGCTGAGCGAGCTCATCATCCGCTGGGCGGCGGCCTGCCGGCGGGCCAGCGCGTCGATCAGCTCCTCGACCGTCTGCGGGTTCTCGGGGAACATGTCTTGGTGCTTGGCCATGAAGTCGGCGAACAGGTCGGACGTGTCCTCGGACCGGGCGTGGGCGGCCAGCAGGGCGTTCAGGTCCGCCAGCATGTCCTTGACCCGCTGCATCATCTGCGGGTCGGTTGACTCCAGCGCTGACCGCAGGCCGGCGAACTGGGCGTCCAGAACTTCACGCTGGAGCATCTGCTGGATCGACTCGTAGATCTGTCTGGCCTCAGCGGAATGCCAGTCGTAGTCGGCCAGTGAGCGGACCGCGCCGGCGACGTCGTCGGGCAGCGTGTCCAGCTCCATCTCAGCCAGCCGCGCGTCGATGCCGTCCTCGGCAGACAGCGCGCTCCGTTCGGCTGCCAGGGCCTGGTCGAGCGCGGACCGGACCTGATCCAGGGTGCCGCCGAGATCGCCTCGTCGGCGTGCCTGCGCGCGCAGCCTGCGGATCCGCTCCGCCAGCCGGTCCAGGCCGCCACGGCCGTCGAGCCCCTCCCGCATCAGGTCGCGCAGTGCGTCCCGGACGCTGCCAGCGGCAAGCACGTCTCGACCGATCTGGTCGACCGCCGCTCGAACGTCGTACGGCGGAGCCAGCGGATCCGGTCCGCCGCGCCAGGGGCCGTACCGGAGCCGTCCGTGGCCGCGGTGGAGGCCTGGCGGATGCTCGCCCGGATCGGGACGGTCGGGCAGGTCGCCGGGATCGGCGGCGTCCTCGTCCATCAGGCGGCACCGTAGACGGCGCGGCCGTCCACGTACTCCTTCTCGATGCGTCGGGTGAGGTGCAGTCCTTCCAACGTGAACTCGACCGCCGCGGCCACCTGGCCCGGGGACGCCGCGTCGGCGTATCCGAGCCGGTCCAGCACCTTCGACAGTCCCGGGACGGTGCCGAGCTGTCGGAGCACGTCGTCGGCGCGGACGAGGTCGCCGGTCTCCACGATGCCGCCCTCGGCGAACACCTCGGTGAACCCGGACAGGTCCAGGCCCGACAGCCGGTCGCGGAAGGTGGCCGCGAGAGCAAGCTTCAGCAGGTGATCGAGGACGGCGCCTTCCCGGCCCTCCTCCCCCATCTCGAACTCCAGCTTGCCGGTCAGTGTCGGCACGACGGCCGGCAGGTCGCACACCCGCGCCACTGCCTCGGGTTCACGGGTACGGGCCGACCGGCGAAGCGCGGAGCCGGCGACCCCTTCTGCGGCGGCAATCGTGAAGCGAGCCGACACCCCGGAGCGCTGGTCGATCGAGGTGGACTCCCGCAATGACCGGGTGAACCGGGCCAGCACCTCGAGCAGATGGTCGTCGACGGTGGCGACCACGGCGGCCTCCTGCTGGAGCAGGGTGATCTCATCCGACATCTCGATCAGGTAGTGGGTTCGGATCTCCGCCCCGAACCGGTCCTTGAGGGGGGTGATGATGCGACCACGGTTGGTGTAGTCCTCCGGGTTGGCGGTCGCGACCACGAACACGTCCAGCGGCAGCCGCAGCGAGTAGCCGCGGACCTGGATATCGCGTTCCTCCAAGACGTTGAACAGGCCGACCTGGATGCGTTCAGCCAGGTCGGGCAGCTCGTTCACGGCGAACAGGCCGCGGTTGGAGCGAGGCACCAGGCCGTAGTGCACGGTCTCGGGGTCGCCGAGGGTTCGGCCCTGAGCGACCTTCACCGGGTCGACGTCGCCGATCAGGTCACCGACGGAGGTGTCGGGGGTGGCCAGCTTCTCGGTGTAGCGGTCCTCGCGGTGCCGCCAGGCGACCGGGAGGTCATCCCCTTGCTCGACGGCGAGCGCCTTGCAGCGGACGCAGACCGGGGACAGCGGGTCGTCGTGGATCTCGCAGCCCAAGACCTCCGGGCTCCACTCGTCGAGGAGGCCGGTCAGCGTCCGCATCAGCCGGGTCTTGCCCTGGCCCCGCTCGCCGAGCAGCACTACGTCGTGCCCGGCAAGCAGGGCCGTCTCCAGCTCTGGAATCACCGAGTCGCCGAAGCCGACGATGCCGGGAAAGGCATCCGCGCCCGACCGGAGACGGTCCAGCAGGTTCGCCCGGATCTCCTGCTTCACGGTCCGGCTTCGGTAGCCGCTATCGCGTAGTTGCCCGACTGTGGCCGCTTGGGGATGCTCAGCTCCACTCATACGGGTGACCCTACGACTGCAACCCAACCGACGCTGCCCAACCGGCGCAGGTTTCTTTGACCTGTAACGAGAAAGCGTCCTCAGCCCGACATCCCGCGCGCCCGGGGGGCGTCCCATCGAAACCGGATCGCCAGCAGCCTCAAGACGATGCACAGGCAGGCCGCGGAGATGGCCACCCAGGGCCGATAGAGCCCGAGCTCCCAGCTGAACGCCACCACTGCAGCGCCGGCCAGCGCCGGCAGGGCGTACACCTCCTGCCTGAGCACCAGGGGGGTCCTGCTGGCCAGCAGGTCTCGGAGCACCCCGCCCCCGATACCGGTGAGCATGCCAAGCAACGCGCCGGGAACCGGCCCAAGTCCGTACAGCATGGCCTTCGCGGACCCCGTGACACAGAACAGGCCGAGCCCGAGCGCATCGAAGATGTTGATCTGCCGCTCGATCCGGCTGAGCCCTGGGTGGAAGCGGAAGGCCATCAGCCCGGCGACAGCCGGCACCAGCAGGTACCGCCAGTCCGCCAGACTCGCCGGCGGTACTGCGCCGATGAGAAGGTCCCGGATCATGCCGCCACCGAGACCGGTGACGGCTGCAAGCACGAGCACGCCGACGACGTCGAGGTTCTTGCGGATGCCGAGCAGAGCCCCGGAGAGGGCGAACACGAAGATGCCGGCCAGATCCAGCACGACCTGCAGCGCTCTCACCTCCTCGAACGGGCCCTCCCCGTCGATGCCTCGGCGGGACCGGATGCAGGAACCCTAACGGGCCAGCGGAGGGCCCCGGCTGGACGAGTGCTGTGCTGCGACTGATGGCGTCGCAGAGTAGGTTGAATCCGGAAGACACCACAGGAGGACGGCCCGATTCATGCGCACCGCGCGAGTTGTGGGACTGAGCCGGGACGGCCAGACCCTGATCGTGGCCACCAGCGACGGCGCGGAACTGGGTATACCGGCCGACGACCGGTTGCACGCAGCGTTGCGTGGGGACCGGCCCCGACTCGGACAACTGGAGATCGAGATGGACAGCGCATTGACACCACGCGACATTCAGTCGCGGATCCGAGCCGGGGAGTCGCTCGAGGAGGTGGCCGCAATGGCCGGCATCCCGCTCGAGCGGGTCGAGCGGTTCGCGGCCCCGGTGATCGCCGAGCGGGAGTACGTCGCGAGCCAGGCCAAGACCGCATCGGTCCGTCGGCGAGGTGAGACATCTGGCCACCGCAACCTGCGGGTTGCGCTGACCGAGCGGCTGCTGTCACGAGGCGTCGACATCGAGACGGTGGAGTGGGACTCCTTCCGGATGGAGGATGGACGCTGGTCGGTGAGCGCCAGCTATCGAGTGGGCGAAGCTGAGCGCTCCGCGATCTTCTACTTCGACGTCCGCGGACGGTTCTCGGTGGCCGGCAACGACGAGGCCCGGTGGGTGCTCGGCGAGCAGACACCAGGATCTGAGCCCGGCGGTCGGCGGGGCGGCGCGGAGGTGGAGGACACCGAGCCCACGATCGACCTGAGCGACGAGTTGGCGCTGGTCCGCGCCATCCAGGAGCCGGTCAGGGTCGAGGCACCGCGAACCGAACCGTCGAGCGAGAGCGATGCCACCTCGGCGAGCGTGACCGAGCTGCGTGCGGTGCCGCCGACAGCTGAGTCCGAGGAGACGGCGGTGAAGGACGAGTCAGCCGACCCTTCGACCGAGGTCCTGGGCGGTGAGTCAGACGACGAAGCCGAGATCGAGGCGGAGGACACCGAGTCAGAGCTTGAGGACCTGGAGCGGGGCAACGGGAACGAGTTCAGCCAGCCTGGCCACTTCGAGCAGTCGTCCCTGACGTGGGACCAAGATCACGAGCATGCGCTGCTCGAGGAGGCCGAGGCGGAGCGGTCGGAACTCGAGACCCTGTACGGGATGCTTGGCGGAGACGGCTACGCCGAGGACTCCATCCGGGTCTACAGCGGGCTGAGTGACGCCAGCGCGGTGCCAGAGACCGACAACTCCGGATGGGAGCCGGCCATCGTGGTGGACTATCCGGTCGAGCCGAGTGTCATCGAGGACGGTGAGTCCAACGACGACGAGTGGCGCCGGAGGTCGGAGACCGCCGGATCGACCGAGGTGACCGACCGGCTGGTCGAGTCAGCTGCGCACCTACCCACGACACCGGTAGCGTCGGCGGAGTCCGCGGACGAGCCACACCCGCGACCGGGCGCGGTCACCGAACCGGAGTCGCCGGCTGAGCAGGAGACTCCCCAATCTCCGCCCGTACCGAGCGGTACCGCCCTTACCCCGCCGTCGGACGGTCCCGCGGTGCCTATCCAGCTGCCCCTGGACGCATCGGAGGGAGAGCCCGAGACGGAAGCGCATCCCGGTGCGCCCAGGAAGTCGGCAAAGCGCAAGCGCGCCGCCGTGCCCAGCTGGGACGAGATCATGTTCGGCGGTCCCAAACGACCTGAGTGACGCTTGGGGCCGGATGCGAGAAAGGATCTCGGACATCCCGGCGGGCCGACATACCATGCGTCCCTGACCAGTCCGCCCGACCGAGGAGTATCCGGTGAGCACCATCACCTCCGCCCCAGCGCTGTCTCGCCGCTTCGACGGGGTGCAGTCCTCCATCGTCTGGAACCTGCTGGCGCTCACCGAGCGGCCCGGTGCGATCTCCTTCGCCGGTGGTCTGCCGGCCCCGGAGCTGTTCGACGTCGACGGCGCCCGGCTCTCCTTCGACGCCGTGCTGGCCGCTAGCCCGCGGAAGGCAGGGGCTCAGCCTGCTCTCGACCGCACTGGTGGACGCTGGTGACGTCGTGCTCGTCGAAAGCCCCAGTTATCTCGCGGCGCTGCAGTGCTTCGCGCTCGCCGGCGCAACCTTGGTGGTCGTGCCGTCCGGTCCGGACGGCGTTGACCTGGGCGCGCTGGAGTCGCTGGCCGAACACCATCGGCCCAAGGCGTTCTACACGGTGCCGACCTTCGCCAACCCGACCGACGCACGCTGTCGGCTGAAAATCGGGGCGGCGTGGTGGCTGCCGCACACCGCTGGGGCTTCCGGGTGATCGAGGACGACCCGTACACCGAGCTTCGGTACTCCGGGGACGCCGTCGCGTCGATGGCGACCCTGAGCGACACCGACCATGTCGTCTGCACCGGCAGCTTCTCCAAGATCCTCGCACCTGGACTGCGGCTGGGCTGGATCCGGACGGATTCGGCCATCCGGCAGGGTCTGGTGGTGGCCAAGCAGGCGGCGGACCTGCACACCTCCACCGTCGACCAGGCCGCCGTCGCGCACTACCTCGCCTCCGGACGGCTGGCAGCCAGCCTCGACCGCTGCCGGCGGGAGTACCGGCGACGGCGGGACGCGATGCTCGCCGGGCTGGGCGAGGCGCTACCAGCGGGCAGCACCTGGAGCAACCCAGACGGGGGCATGTTCATCTGGGTGACACTGCCGTCGCACCTGGACTCAGGTGTGCTGCTGAGGTCGGCACTCGACCAAGGGGTGGCCTTCGTACCCGGCGCCCCGTTCTTCGCGCACACGCCTGAGCGCAACACGCTGCGGTTGTCGTTCATCACCTACGAGCCGGAGGTGATCAGGGAGGGACTCGACCGGCTGGCCACCGTCTTCGGCTCACGGCGCGGCTGAGCCGCATCCCGCTGCCGCAGCGGCAAGCCCGGTCCTCGGTCAGTCCAGGAACAGCGGGACCATGGTCTCCGCCGGAGTCAGGGAGCCGTGCATGCCGACCAGGGTCAGCTCGCGCGGGAACTGCCGGGTCATCACCGCGTAGTCGTCGCGCATCGCCACCAGCACGTGGCCGTACCGCTCCCGGACCCGGTCGTCGACGGGGCCGAACCAGCCCGCCTCGATTGCCTCGTCCCGCGTCAGCACCCAGGCACTCTCGCCCAGCCGGTCCTGCCAGCGGGCGGCGACGGCGACCGGGCTGTCATGGTCGACGTACACCTGACGGAAGCGGCCCTCGCCGGCCAACGCGGACATGCCCACCAGCAGCTCGGACTCGTCCTCGACGACGAACCGGTTCCCAGGGGGGATGTCGACCATGCCGTGATCGCCGGTGATGACCATCCGCACCTCGTCGGGCAGCTCGTCGCGCAGCCGTTCGCACATGGTGTCGATCCGGATCAGGTGCTCCAGCCACGCTGGCGACGCAGCTCCCTCCACGTGCCCGCAGTGGTCGAGCTCGCGCTCGTACGCGTAGACCAGGCTGCGCTGGCCCTCGCTCGCCGCCTGAACCGTTAGCGCGATCCGGACCTCCTCGTGCTTCTCGTGCTCGAAGGAGACGAACCGGGCGCCGCGCAGGGCCGACTCGGTCAGCCCGCTGGCCTCGAATCGCTCCAGGGCGACGGAGCTGACCGCGACCCCGGCTTCGGCGGCCCGCTCGAAGAATGTCCGCCGCGGCTGATAGTCGCGGGCGACCAGGTCGGAGTCCCAGGTCAGCGCGTTCAGTAGCTCATGGGTCTCGGGCACTCGGGAGGTGTAGCCCACCAGGCCATGCTGCCCCGGTGGCAGCCCGGTTCCCAGGCAGGCCAAGCTGGTCGCCGTGGTGCTGGGTACTGCCGACGTGATCGGCGACGCGTCTCCCAGCAGCCCGGCGAGATAGGGCACGTGCTGGATGGCTTGCCGGACCAGCTGCCAGCCCAGGCCGTCGACGAGCACCACCACATAGCGGTCGGCGTCTGGCAGCCGCATCGGCGGATCGTCACAGCCGGGAACCGAAAGGTGCGCACCGATGCTCGGCATCAGGTCCGCCAAGGTGGAGTGGCCGTACGCCGGGGTCCACCCCCAGTCGGGGGCGATGGTCGAGCGTAAGGTCGCTCCCGTCGTCATACCGCGGCCGCTCGCTGCAGCCTGCTCGCGAACTCGGCCAGCTTCGCGACCCGCTCAGTGCCCACCGCACCGGTGCCCATCCGCACCGTCAGGTCGTCGGCCACCAGTGCCCCACTGTAACCGTGGTCGGCCTCGCACTGCGGGTCGCTGCAGGTGGCCTGCTCCATCTCGACTCGGCGGACGGCCCCCCAGCCGACGGTCAGCCAGATCTCGTAGACATCACCGGAAGTGGGCAGGTAGTCCTCCGGCTGGGTGACCACCCGGGTCAGTACGACGTTGGTGATCTTGCGCAGTGCCACCGACTCCGTCGAGGTCGCGGCGTACGACCCCGGCATGTGCGGCTCAGCCGGATGGTCGTCGGTGTGGCCGACAATCAGCCGCGACGGCGTCAGCGCCAGGATCGTGACGTGCCGGGAAACCTCGTCATGGTTGAAGGTGGGCTCGTGGTGAACCACGAAGTCAATCAGCTCCTCGTCACCGACCGACAACATGATGGCGTCTTCCACCAGGTCGGGGAAGTAGCCACTGGCTTCGATCTCGGCTCGCAAGCCTTTCCGAATGGAGTCGACCTTCATGCCCTCATCCTGCCACGGGTTCTTGGCACTGCCGTGCAGCATGCGGAGCGCCCCAGCCGGGAGCGCTGCGCCGCGGCCATCACAAGGTGCGCGCCATCGGGTCCCGCTGGTCGTCGGTCGGCGCGAGGAAGATCCGGGCCCCGAGCACGGACACGCCGCTGAGCGAGGCGATGCAAGGGCTCAGCGACAGATACGCCAGCTGTGGCAAGTCGTCGGCGAGCTGTGCGACGCGGTGCAGCAGATCCTGGACCGCTGCGATGTTGACTCCGGGGGTGCCGTGACGGCCGAACAAGGTAGGCGCGGCCCGTAGATCCCTCACCATGCCGGCGGCGTCGACAGTCGTCAGCGGCGGCACCCGATACACCGTGTCGCCGAGCAGCTCGGTGGCGATGCCGTCAAGACCGAACGAGATGATCGGACCGAAGGCGGCATCCTCGCGGCTGGTGACGACCAGCGCGACACCCGGTGGTGCCATCTGCTGCACCACCGGCACGGCTACCGACATGTCGCTGGCGTCACCGAGGCCCAGCTCGCGCACCAGCATCCCGAGATCGGTCCACGCCGCCGTCATCTCCTCCACCGTGTCGATGTTGCGTAGCACGCTGGCCATATCCGGCCGGCCGCGCACCGCCTGAGAGGTGGCCTTGAGAACCACGTTCCAGCCGAGCTGCTCGGCGGCGCCGATCGCCTCGGCGAGGCTGTTCACCGGGTACTTCGGGATCGGCTGCAGGCTGTACGCGCTCAGCAGCTCCTCGATCTCGGCGTGGGTCAGCTCCCTCCCGGCCGGTTCCGCGGACAGCACCCGGTTGACGACCCGCTTGGCGGCGACCTCGTCAACCTCCACCAGGGGGACGGCCCCGGGGTCCCGTTCACGCCAGTGGGCGTACGCCGTCAGCGCCGACAGGGCATGGATGGCGTCAGCAGGCGCATCGAAGATCGGCAGGTTGCCCATCAGGTCGGGACCAGACCCTTCGTCCTCGGTAGCGGCGAAGTCCAAGAACACACCGACCACCGGCTTCGCCGCCCGGGCCGCGAGGTCCTCCAACGCGTCCCGAACCTCCTCGGTGCCCTTGTCGAAGACGGCGACGGCGGCACACACCACCGAGTCGGTACGGCCATCGGCCAGCGCCTCTGCCACCGCGTCTGCATACACCGTGGCCGAGGACTCGGGGCCGAGGATCACCGGATCACCGGCGACCAGCATGCCGACGGCCTGGATCGTGTGGGCCATCTGGGCCGCCAGGGTCGCCGAGTTGGTGATGACGCGGACCCGAAGCCCGGCCGGCAACGGCTGCCGGGAGGCGATCTTGGCGATGTCGAACATCGCCCCGCGACGGTGCACGACGATAACGCCGGCCTGTCGGAACAGGGCGTCCACGGCGGCGTCTGAGGCGTGGCCGAGACCGCCGCGTACGCCGGCATGGGCGGCCCGGTTGGTCCGACCCGGCGCGAACACCACCACCGGCTTCCGACGGGTCAGCCGACGCGCAATCCGGGAGAACTTGCGGGGGTTACCGATGGAGTCCAACGACAGCAGGCACACCCGGGTGTCCTCGTCGTCCTCCCAGAACTGCATCACGTCGTTGCCGGTGACGTCGGCGTAGTCGCCGGTGCTGATGAAGGAGGACAGTCCGAGCTTCTGTTTCACCGCGTGGTTGAGCAGGGCCACCCCGACAGCGGCCGACTGACAGAACAGCCCCACCCCGCCGTACCGCGGCATCGGGCCGGGGCTGGCGTTCAGGGCCACCGTCGGGTCGGTGTTGATCAGCCCGAGTGCGTCCGGACCGAGCGCGCGCACACCGTACGCGCGAGCGAGGTTCACCACGGTCCGGTTGTCGGTGGCGTGATAGTCGGTTCCCGTCAGGACCACCATGGCGTGGGCGCCCTTGTGGGCCGCGTCGATGACGACGGCTCCCATCTCACTGGTGGGGATGGACACCACCACCAGATCGATCCGGCCGTCGATGGTGGCGATCGAGCTCGAGGTTGGCACGCCCGTGACCGGTGTCTGGTCGGTGCTGACGGCGATGACCTCGCCCCGGAAGCCGGCGCGCAGCATTGAGTTGACCAGGCCCTGGACCCGGCCCCCCCGGCCGAGGACCACCACTCGGCGGGGAGTGAGCATCCGCTGCATGGAGGCGCCCTCGGCGCGGTGCTCCCGTCGCTCCATCACTCCGACCGACGTGTCGGTGGGCAGGATCGGAAACTCCACGAAGAGCACCCCGTCCTCGATGCCCTTGGAGATCCGGTAGCCGGCGTCGGCGAACACCTGCGCCATCCGCCGGTTCTCCGGCAAGATCTCGGCCACGAAGGCGGTGATCCCGCGCTCCCGGGCCGCCTCGGCAAGATGCTCGAGCAGCAGCTGCGCGATGCCGCGTCCTTGGTGGGCGTCCTCGACCAGGAACGCGACCTCCGCCCGGTCGTCCTCCATCCGGTCATAGCGGCCGACGCCGATCATGTGCTCCCCGACAGTGAGGATGAAAGCGACCCGGTCCACGTAGTCGACGTGGGTGAATCGCTGGACGTCGCGCTCGGTCAGCCGCGGGTAGGGCGCGAAGAACCGCAGATACTTCGACTCCGGTGAGACCCGGTCGTAGAACTTGACCAGCATCTCCGCGTCGTCGGGGGTGATCGGACGCAGCTGCGCCACACCGCCATCGGTGAGCACGACGTCGGCCTCCCACTCGGTGGGGTAACCGGGAGGTTTCTGCTCCTGGGTGGCACGCACGACGCCAGCCTACGCACCCTGACCTGTCGAAGTCTGCGGGTCCTCCACAAGCACCGGAGGGGGTCGCTGTGATTCCGGACTCACCGCGCGGCGCCATGGTCGGTCCGAGATCGCGCACGCCGGTCCGCGCACCGAGTCACGGCGGGGTGTGGTTGGCTGGCAGTTCCGGGGTACGCCGAAAGGCCCGGTTGGAGGAAAGGCCCAAGTGCACGAAAGGTACTCATGGCTGACTTCATTGCTGCGATAGACCAGGGAACCACCAGCACGCGCTGCATGCTGTTCGACCACTCCGGGAGCGAGGTCGGGGCGTATCAGCTGGAGCACGAGCAGATCCTGCCGCGGCCGGGATGGGTCGAGCATGACCCCGTGGAGATCTGGGAGCGCACCGAAGAGGTGGTCAGGTCGGCGATGAGCACCACCGGCGTCAGCTCGGCCGACCTGGCGGCTCTGGGGCTGACGAACCAGCGCGAGACCGCGGTGGTGTGGAACCGGCGTACCGGCCGGCCGTACTTCAACGCCATCGTGTGGCAGGACACCCGGACAGACCGGATCGCCGCTGCCCTGGAGCGAGACGGCAAGGCCGAGATCATCCGGCGCAAGGCCGGCATCCCGCCGGCGACCTACTTCTCGGCCGGCAAGATCGCCTGGATCCTCGAGGAGGTTCCCGAGGTCCGGCGCGATGCGGCGACCGGTGAGGCGATCTTCGGCACGGTGGACACCTGGCTGCTGTGGAACCTGACCGGCGGAACCCGCGGCGGAGTGCACATCACCGATGTCACCAACGCCAGCCGCACCATGCTGATGAACCTGCAGACGCTGGAGTGGGATGAGGAGCTGCTTTCCATCTTCGACATCCCGCTTGAGATGCTGCCCGAGATCCGGCCGTCGTCGGATCCAGCCACGTACGGTCATACGCTGACCGACGGCCCGTTCGGCGCCCAGGTGCCGATCAGCGGCGACCTCGGTGACCAGCATGCGGCCATGGTCGGTCAGGTGTGTCTGTCGGCCGGGGAGGCGAAGAACACCTACGGCACCGGGAACTTCTTGCTGATGAACACCGGCGAGGAGCTCGTCCGCTCCTCCAACGGCCTGCTGAGCACGGTCTGCTACCAGTTCGCGGACAGCCCGCCGGTCTACGCGCTGGAGGGCTCCATCGCCGTCACCGGGTCGGCGGTGCAGTGGCTTCGTGATCAGCTGCGGGTGATCTCCAGCGCATCGGAGGTGGAGTCGCTGGCGCGGACTGTGACCGACAGCGGCGGGGTGTTCTTCGTTCCCGCCTTCTCCGGCCTGTTCGCGCCGTACTGGCGCTCCGACGCCCGCGGCGCCATCGTCGGGCTGTCCCGGTTCAACACCAGCGCACACCTGTGTCGGGCGACGCTCGAGGCGATCTGCTACCAGAGCCGGGACGTGGTGGACGCGATGGAGTCCGACTCCGGCGTGCACCTGGAGGTGCTCAAGGTCGACGGCGGCGTGACCGCCAACCGGCTGTGCATGCAGATCCAGTCCGACACCCTGGGCGTCGAGGTCAGCAAGCCGGTGGTCGCCGAGACCACAGCGCTCGGCGCGGCGTACGCCGCGGGCCTGGCGGTGGGATTCTGGTCATCGGAGGCCGAGCTCAAAGAGAACTGGCAGGAGGCGGAACGCTGGTCGCCGCAGTCCAGCCCAGAGCAGCGAGATGCCGGATACGCCCGCTGGAAGAAGGCGGTCGAACGCACGTTGGACTGGGTGGACGTCGAGTGAACGGACCAACCGGTAGCAACCAGCCGCGGCCGGCATCAGCCGGCTCGTCGGCGCGTCATCTCTCGGTTCGGCAAGCACCCGGAGAGGAACGAACATCGGCAAGCAGTCTGAGAGGAACGAACAGATGTACTCCACCACTTCGCCGCTGAACCCGACCTCGCGCACTGAGGCGCTGCAGCGGCTGGCGACCGAGGAGCTCGACGTGCTGGTGATCGGCGCCGGAGTCACCGGTGCCGGCTGCGCCCTGGACGCGGTCACCCGCGGGCTGAAGGTCGGGATGGTGGAGGCCCGCGACTATGCGGCCGGCACCTCCAGCCGGTCGACGAAGCTGTTCCACGGCGGACTGCGCTATCTCGAGCAGCTGAACTTCCACCTGGTGTTCGAAGCCTTGAAGGAGCGCCAGCTGGCACTGACCAAGCTGTGCCCGCATCTGGCCAAACCGCTGCCGTTCCTCTACCCGTTGCGCAGGCCGGCGCTAGATCGGGCGTACGCCGGGCTGGGCATCGGAGTGTACGACGTGATGGGCGCCGGCCGCGGGGTGCCGAGGCACCTGCGACATCTCACCCGTCGCAAGACGCTCGAGCTGTTCCCTTCCGCGAACCGGGATGCGCTGACCGGGTCGATCAAGTTCTACGAGGGCCAGGTGGACGACGCCCGACACACCATGATGATCGCGCGAACGGCGGCGCACTACGGCGCGATCTGCGCGTCCAGCACGCGGGTCATCGGGTTTGTCCGCGAGGCCGACCACGTGGCCGGTGTGGTGGTCAAGGACCTCGAGTCGGGCGAGGAGTTCGAGGTCCGCGCGAAGCAGACGATCAACGCAACCGGGGTCTGGATCGATGAGATCCAGCGGATGCTGGGCGGGCGGGGACAGTTCCGGGTACGCGCCTCCAAGGGCGTCCACCTGGTCATCCCGCGGAACCGGATCAACTCCAGCACGGGCCTGATCACCCGGACCGAGAAGAGTCTGCTGTTCATCATCCCATGGGGCAGCCACTGGATCCTCGGCACCACCGACACCGCCTGGGATCTCGACCTGGCCCATCCGGCGGCCAGCCAGGCCGACCTCGACTACATACTCGAGCACGCCAACGGGCTGCTGGCCGACCCGCTGACCCGCGAGGACGTGGTCGGTGTCTACGCCGGCCTGCGTCCCCTGCTGGCCGGCGAGCAGGACTCGACGTCCCGGCTCTCCCGCGAGCACGCGGTGGCGTCGCCGGTTCGTGGCCTGACCATGATCGCCGGCGGGAAGTACACGACGTACCGGGTGATGGCCAAGGACGCGGTGGACTCGGTGGTCCACGACCTGGACCACACGGTGCCGCAGTCGTGCACCGAGGACGTCCCGCTGCTGGGGGCCGACGGCTACCAGGCGCTGTGGAACGGTCGTCAGAACCTGGCCGAACGGGTCGGGCTGCGGGTCAGCCAGGTGGAGCATCTGCTCAACCGGTACGGCTCGCTGGTGGCCGAGTTGTTCGACCTGATGGGCCAGCGTCCTGAGCTCGCGCACCCGCTGGACGGAGCCGCGGAGTACCTGAAGGTGGAGGCGCTCTACGCCGCTTCGCATGAGGGTGCCCTGCACCTGGACGATGTGCTGGCGAGGCGGACGCGGATCTCGATCGAGACCTGGGACCGCGGTCTGGCGGCGGCGCCCGAGGTCGCCGAGCTGATCGCGCCGGTGCTGGGCTGGAACAGCGAGGACACCGCCCGCGAGGTCGAGCACTACCAGAAGCGGGTCGCGGCTGAGCGCGAGTCGCAGCACCAGCCCGACGACCTGTCAGCGGACGCGGCCCGGCTGGGAGCGCCGGATGTACGGATGGGCCGCAGGCAGTAGCCTGGCAACATTCGTTTCAAGCCAGCCCCATCAGCGTTCCACCAGGGTCGGCGACGCCGGGTTCGCCCGGAACAGGAGGATGTCACCATTCCGCTCAACTGCCACGTCCGCGCGGCCCGCGACTTTTTGGTACAGCATCGGGACGAGTACGAGGTGGCGTACCAGGGGTTCTCCTGGCCAGAGCTGCCGCTGTACAACTTCGCCACCGAGTGGTTCGACGGCTTGGCGGAGGAGAACCCGGACGGCATCGCGTTGTGGGTGATCGACGGTGACCACGAGCAGCGGCTGACGTTTCGGGAGCTGTCCGCGCGATCGGTCGCAGTCGCGCACTTCCTTTCCGAGGTGGGCCTGCGCCGAGGCGACCGGCTGATGGTGGTGCTGGGAAACTGCGTGCCGCTGTGGGAGATCATGCTTGGCGCCATCCGGCTGGGCGCCGTGGTGATTCCGGCCACTCCCCAGCTGTCGCCGGCGGAGCTGCAAACCCGGGTCGACCGCGGTGACGCCAAAGTTCTGGTGGCCGCCGGCGCCGACGCGGGCCGGCTGGCCGACCTGCGGGTGGAGCGGAGCAAGATCCTCGTCGACGCGAATGCCGGCGACGGCTGGGTCAGCTACTCCCGGGTGCAGGAGTTCCTGGGCGCCGACCCGCACCTTCCGGGCGCCAGCAAGGGTGCGGACCCGATTCTGCTGTACTTCACCTCCGGGACGACCGCAGTCCCCAAGCTCGTCGAGCACACCCAAACGTCCTACCCGATCGGACATCTGTCGACGATGTACTGGATGGGTCTGCGGCCAGGTGACATCCACCTCAACATCTCCTCCCCCGGCTGGGCCAAGCATGCCTGGAGCAACTTCTTCACGCCCTGGCTGGCCGGTGCAACCGTGCTCATCTACAACTACGACCGGTTCGACCCGGCGGAGCTGTTGCAGGTGATGGAGCGGGCCGGTGTGACGACGTTCTGCGCCCCGCCGACGGTCTGGCGGATGCTGGTCCAGACCGACCTGGCCGGCGCGAAGACGGTGGTCCGGGAGTGCCTGTCCGCAGGCGAACCGCTCAACCCGGAGGTGATCCAGCGAGTCCAGCAGGCGTGGGGCATCACCATCCGGGACGGCTACGGCCAGACCGAAACCACCGCGCAGGTGGGTAACCCGCCGGGCCAGCCGATCAAGCCGGGCTCGATGGGCCGCCCGCTCCCGGGCTACACGGTCGTCCTCCACGACCCCGTCACCGGCGAGGTCACCCAGGATGAAGGTGAGCTCTGTCTGGCGATCGAGCACCTGGACTCCAACGGCGTGATGATGCCGGCGCGTCCGCTGGCCCTGATGACCGGCTACAAGCAGCGGGCCGACACGTTCGACGACGACCTCAACCACCAGGCGTTCGCCGGCAACGTCTACCACACCGGTGACGTCGTCAGTCGAGACGAGGACGGCTACCTCACCTACATCGGCCGCTCCGACGACGTCTTCAAGGCCAGCGACTACCGGATCAGCCCCTTCGAGCTGGAGTCGGTGCTGATCGAGCACGAGGCCGTGGCCGAGGCGGCCGTCGTTCCCGCGCCTGACCCGATCCGACTGTCGGTCCCCAAGGCGTACGTGACGCTCGCGGCCGGCCACCAACCCGACGCCGACACCGCCCGCTCCATCCTGGGGTACGCCCGGGAGCACCTCGCGCCGTACCAGCGGATCCGACGGCTGGAGTTCGGTCAGCTGCCGAAGACGATCAGCGGCAAGATCAGGCGGGTGGAGCTGCGAACCAGCGAGGCTGGCCAGCCGGAACGAGCCGCGGGCGAGTTCTGGGACTCCGACTTCAACTGGTCGTGAGCCCCGCCTGCGCGGCCGCTGCGGGTAACAGGGGCGTTATAGCAGGCTTACATCACTTTCGCTGAGGCTGTGAGAAAGCCTTCAACTGGCCGTTACACGGTTCCGCGGGCTCTGTAACACAGTCAGCCCAGGATAGGGGCGTGCCCTCCTCGCCTACGCTGACCCACTGCCCGTACTGCTCGCTGCAGTGCGGTATCAGCATGGTCGCGGGCGACCGGCCAGCCGTCCTCGAGCCACAGCAGGACTTCCCGACCAACCGTGGCGGCCTGTGCTCGAAGGGCTGGAACGCCGGATCGCTGCTGGACCATCCGCAGCGGCTGCTGACACCGCTGGTTCGCACCGTCGAAGGTGACCGGACCAGCCCGTTCCGTTCGGCCAGCTGGGAGGAGGCGCTGGACCAGGTGGTCCAGCGGATCACCGCCAGCCAGCAAGACCACGGCCTGGACAGCGTCGGCTGCTTCGGCGGCGGTGGCCTGACCAACGAGAAGGCGTACGCCTTCGGGAAGTTCGCCCGGGTGGCGTTGCGGACCTCCGCCATCGACTACAACGGCCGCTTCTGCATGTCCTCGGCGGCCACCGCATGCAACCGCTCACTCGGCATCGACCGCGGGCTGCCGTTCCCGCTGGCCGACATCGCCGAGGCGAAGACCATCCTGCTCGTCGGCTCGAACCCGGCGGCCACCATGCCACCGGCGATGCAGTACTTCGACGCCGGGCGGACCAACGGCGCCACCCATATCGTCGTCGACCCACGCCGCACCGCCACCGCAGCCGGCTCCACCATGCACCTGCAGCCGCTGCCCGGGACCGACCTGGCCCTCGCCAACGGCCTACTGCACATCGCCATCAAGGAAAACCTGGTCGACACCCGGTACATCGCCGAACGCACCAAGGGCTTCGCCGCCGTCAAGGCCGGTGCCGCCGCCTACTGGCCGGACCGGGTCGAGCGGATCACCGGCGTGCCGGTGGAGCGGCTCCGCGAGACGGTTCGGTCGCTGGCGCTCGCGCCGAGCGCGATGATCCTGACCGCCCGTGGCGCGGAGCAGCACAGCAACGGCACCGACACCGCGCAGGCGTTCCTCAACCTTGCCCTCGCGCTGGGCCTGCCGGGCAAGCCGTTCTCCGGGTACGGCACCATCACCGGCCAGGGCAACGGCCAGGGCGGTCGCGAGCACGGCCAGAAGGCCGACCAGCTGCCCGGCTACCGCAAGCTAGCCGATCCCGCCCACCGCGCCCACGTCGCCGCGGTCTGGGGCATCGACCCGGACGAGCTGCCCAAGCCGGGGCTGTCGGCGTTCGAGATGCTCGACCGGATGGGCAGCCCGGGCGGCGTCCGAGCACTCCTGGTGCTGGCCTCGAACCTCGTGGTCTCCGCGCCTGACGCCAACCGGGTCGCCGACCGGCTGGCCGGCCTCGACCTGCTGGTGGTGTCCGACATCTTCCTCGGTGAGACAGCTCAGCTGGCCGACGTGGTGCTGCCGACGGCTCAATGGGCCGAGGAGGACGGCACCATGACCAACCTGGAGGGCCGGGTGATCCGGCGCCGTCGGGCGCTGCCGCCGCCCACGGGCGTCTGGACCGACCTCGAGCTGCTGACCGCGCTGGCGCAGCGCCTGGGTCGCGGCCAGCACTTCTCCTCGGAGCCGCGGGAGGTCTTCGAGGAGCTGCGACGTGCCAGCGCAGGAGGGATCGCCGACTACGCCGGCATCAGCTACGAGCGCATCGAGGCTGAGAAGGGGGTCTTCTGGCCTTGCCCCGCAGAGGATCATCCCGGCACGCCCCGGCTGTTCGCCGACACCTTTCCCACCGTCGACGGCCGGGCCAGCTTCATCCGTGTCGAGCACCGTGACCCGGTGGAGACGCCGGACGCCGACTTCCCGTACGTGCTGACCACCGGCCGACTGATGGCTCAGTACCAGAGCGGCGCACAGACCAGGAGGCATCTCAGCCCGGCCCAGTCGCAGGTGCAACCCGAAGCACAGATCCACCCCGACCTCGCCCGGCGACTCGATATCGCCAGCGCCGACATCGTTCAGCTGCGCTCCCGGCGGGGCACCGCAAACTTTCGAGCAAAGGTCAGCGACGACATCCGCTCCGACACCGTCTTCGTTCCCTTCCACTGGGGCGGGGCGTCCAATGCCAACGTACTCACCAACCCGGCGCTGGACCGGCACTCGAAGATGCCGGCATTCAAGGCCTGCGCGGTCAGCCTGGAGCGGATCGGCGCACCAGACGACGTGCACCTGCTCGCCACCCCGCCCCGGCACACCGAGCACTCGGCACCCACCCGCCCGACCTTGAACCAGCTCCTGCAACCGTCCCGCCGAAAGGACCTCCCCATGATGTCGAAGAACTTCTTCCTGCAAGGCGTCTACCCCTTCGACGGAGCCGGCCTCGACAAGCCGGTGCCGATCCACAACGAGCTGACCCACGTCGTCCCCGACGGCGTCATCAACCAGACGCTCTACTTCCGCGGCGGCAATTCCTCCACCGAGCTGGTCACGGTCGTGCTGATGAGAGACGGCGTGCCGATGCGGTACTTCCCGATCGGCGCCAAGAGCGATGTGCACGTCCCGCTCCGCGTCGTCGAAGACATCGAGGGTGGCTCGGTGATCGAGCTTCAGCTGATCGCCGGCCTCGGCGTCAGCGGCACCATCGTGGTCGACCTCGGCATGGTGGAGCACTGACATGAGCCAGCCTCAGCGCAGCGAGTTCCAGCCGCACCGGCGAGGTGGGTCGGTTGATTCGCACGAGCGCAGCGAGTTCCAGCCGCACCGGCGAGGTGGGTCGTGGTGACTAGCGTCCTGGACCGACTAACCGAGCTCAGCATGCCGACGGACGTACGTCGGCGCCTGGTGGTGATCGGGAACGGCATGGCCGGTGCCCGCGCCGTCGAGGAGATTTTGGAGCGGGGCGGCGCCCTGCAGTTCTCCATCACCATGTTCGGCGACGAGCCGTACGGCAACTACAACCGGATCATGCTCAGCCACGTCCTCTCCGGCGAGGAGAGCGACGCCGACATCTTTCTCAACTCCATGTCGTGGTATGAGGAGAACGAGATCAAGCTGCACGCCGGCGTGCGGGCGGAGAAGATCGACCGGTACGCCAAGCTGGTGTTCTCCGACGACGGCCAGGTGACGCCGTACGACGTGTTGATCATCGCCACCGGCAGCCGCTCATTCATGCCGGCGATGGAAGGCCTCTACACCGCGGACGGCTCCTTGCTCCCGGGCGTCTTCGCCTTCCGGACCATCGACGACACCCGGAACATGGTCTCCTACGCCCAGCACGACCATCACTACCGCGCCGTAGTCATCGGTGGCGGTCTGCTGGGTCTGGAGGCCGCCCGCGGCCTGCAGAGCCACGGCATCCAGGTTGACGTCGTGCACTCGGGCGCTCACCTGATGAACGCGCAGATGGGGGCAGAGGGCGGCGCCATCCTCCGCCGGAGCGTGGAGTCTCTGGGGATAGGCGTGCACACCAATAGCCGGACCACGGCGATCCTCGGCGGCGACCGAGTGCGCGGGGTCCGTCTCCGGGACAAGCCCGACATCGACTGCGACATGGTCGTGGTGGCGGCTGGCATCCGGCCCAACGTCGACATCGCGGTTAGCAGTGGTCTGACGGTGGAGCGTGCGATCGTGGTCGACGACCACATGCGGGTGGTCGACGAGGATGACGTGTACGCCGTCGGCGAATGCGTCCAGCACCGCGGTGAGGTCTACGGCCTCGTCGCCCCGCTGTGGGAGCAGGCCGCCGTGCTGGCCGACCAAGTGACCGGGGCCGACCTGAACGCGAGCTACTTCGGCTCCCGTACCGCCACCAAGCTGAAGGTGGCCGGCGTCGAGGTGGCGTCGATGGGCCTGCAGGGGCCCGAACGGGACACCGACGAGCACATCGTCTTCTCCGAGCCCAGCCGCGGCGTCTTCAAGTCCATCGTGATCCGTGACGAGAAGATCGTCGGCGCGACACTGCTCGGCGACAGCCGGAAGGTCGCCTACCTGACCCAGGCCTTCGATCGTGGACTGCCGCTGCCCGAGGAGCGCTCGGCGCTGCTGTTCGACCTGGGCGGGCCGCCCGCCGAGGTCGGCGTCGCCGAGCTCGCCGATGACGCCCAAGTCTGCAACTGCAACGGCGTCAGCAAGAAGGCCCTGGTTGACAAGGTGAAGGGCGGCTGCAAGACGGTCGCCGGCGTGATGGATGCCACCCGTGCCGGCAAGGGCTGCGGCTCCTGCAAGCTGATGGTGAAGCAGGTCGTCGAGTGGGCCGCCGACGGCGCGGTCGAGGAGGATGCCTCCGCCTCCTACTACGTCCCTGGCGTGCCGATGGACAAGACGACGCTGATGGAGGCCATCCGGGAGCAGAACCTACGCTCCGTCTCCGCCGTCTTCTCCGCTCTCGCGCCGGACGGCGCGGAGGACGCGAAGTCGAAGATGGGGCTGGCGTCGCTGCTGAAGATGATGTGGGCCGACGAGTACGTCGACGAGCGGGATGCCCGGTTCGTCAACGACCGGGTGCACGCCAACATCCAGCGCGACGGCACCTTCTCTGTCGTACCGCAGATGAAGGGTGGCGTCACCACCCCCGACCAGCTTCGCCGGATCGCCGACGTCGCCGAGAAATACAACATCCCGATGGTGAAGCTGACCGGCGGGCAGCGGATCGACCTCCTCGGCGTGCCGAAGGAGGACCTGCCCAAGGTGTGGGCTGACCTGGACATGCCGTCGGGCTACGCGTACGGGAAGAGCTTCCGGACGGTCAAAACCTGCGTCGGTCAGGAGTTCTGCCGGTTCGGCACGGGCGACTCCACCAAGCTCGGAGTCGAGATCGAGGGCAGATTCCAAGGAATCGAGTCACCGGCGAAGATGAAGCTGGCCGTCTCCGGCTGCCCGCGCAACTGTGCCGAGTCCTACGTCAAGGACGTCGGCGTGGTCGCCATCGAAGGCGGTCGCTGGGAGATCTACGTCGGCGGTGCCGCCGGAGCCCACATCCGAAAGGGCGACCTGCTGGCCATCGTCGATGACCCGGAGACGGTGAAGACGCTAACTGGACGGTTCATGCAGTACTACCGCGAGAACGCCAACTGGCTGGAGCGGACATACGCTTTCGTCCCCCGCGTGGGCATCGAGCATATCCGCGCGGTCGTGGTGGACGATGCCGAGGGCATCGCGGACCGGCTGGACGCTGCCATGCAGGAAACCGTGGACAGCTATGTCGACCCGTGGGCCGAGCGCTGCGACCCGGTGACGGCGGGGCAGTTCCGCACGTCGCTGCCGTTGGAAGTGCTCCCCCAGGTGCCGGTCCGATGAGCGCCGCAACCGTCGGCGTCGGTACGCACCTGCTCGGGCCGCTGGACCAGGTGCCAGTCGGCGAGGGCCGGGCCTTCGCCGTCGAGGGTGAGCAGATCGCGGTCTTCCGACTCCGCGACGGTTCCGTCCGAGCGCTGTCGGCTGTCTGTCCCCATCGGGGCGGACCGATCGCCGACGGCCAGATCGACTCACGGCTGGTGCTGTGTCCGCTGCACCAGTACGCGTTCGATCTGGACACCGGCTGCGCGATCACCGGCGACCAGCCGCTGCGCAGCTACCCGGTGTTCGTGGACGACGACCGCAACCTGCACGTCCGCGTTCTGTGAGAGCTCCATGAGCCCACGTTTCCCTACCCCGCCGGACTCCATGTCTCTCACGGCTCGTTCCCGGCGGCGGCAGCCCAAGAGCATCCCCGTTTACCCGACCCCTCCCGATGAGGAGCCCACTATGGCTACGGCCGAAACCACCACCACACCCCTGATCTCCAGACGGGGGCGCCACTGGATCGACGACTGGCGGCCCGAGGACTACGACTTCTGGAACACCAAGGGACGCACCATTGCCCGGCGCAACCTGATCTTCTCGGTCACCAGCGAGCACATCGGCTTCTCCGTCTGGAGCCTGTGGTCGGTTCTGGTGCTGTTCCTCGGACCCGAGTACGGCATCAGCCCGGCGCAGAAGTTCCTGCTGACTGCCGTGCCGACCCTGATCGGGGCCGGCCTGCGGCTGCCGTACACGTTCGCCGTCGCCACCTTCGGCGGTCGCAACTGGACCATCATCAGCGCGCTGATGCTGCTCTTGCCGACGGCGCTGATCGCGCTCTTCCTGGAGCCCGGTGTCTCGTTCAACACGCTGCTGGTGATCGCCGCGTTCGCGGGCGTCGGCGGCGGCAACTTCGCCTCCTCGATGACCAACATCAACGCCTACTACCCGTCCCGGCTCAAGGGCTGGGCGCTGGGCATCAACGCTGGCGGCGGCAACCTCGGGGTCCCTGTGGTGCAGCTCGTCGGACTCGCCGTGCTGGCAACCCTGGGGGCCGGCCACCCGCGCGCCATGGTGGCCATCTACATACCGCTGATCGTGCTTGCGGCCCTCGGCTCGGCGCTGAGGATGAACAACCTGTCATCGGCCAGCAACGCCAAGGGCGCGATCCGCGAGGTCACCCGGCACAAGGAGACCTGGCTGATCTCGCTGCTGTACATCGGCACCTTCGGATCCTTCATCGGCTTCAGCTTCGCCTTCGGTCAGGTGCTGTTGGTCCAGTTCCCGCAGGACTTCCCGACACCGGTCAAAGCCGCCGCTCTCACTTTCCTCGGCCCGCTGCTGGGCTCGCTGATCCGCCCCGTGGGCGGTGCGCTGGCCGATCGCTTCCGCGGATCGGTGGTCACGTTCTACAACTTCGTCGCCATGGCCATCGGCGCAGCCGTGGTGCTCGCCGCTTCCCAGCTGCACTCGCTGCCGGTCTACATCGTCGGATTCGTCCTGCTGTTCGTCTTCTCCGGCATCGGCAACGGCTCCACCTACAAGATGATCCCCGCGATCTTCCACGCGAAGGCCCAGCTCGAGGTCGGCGGCGGGGCCGACCTGGAGACCGCCGACACCAAGGCCCTCCGCCGATCCGGCGCGCTGATCGGCCTGGCCGGTGCCATCGGCGCACTCGGCGGCGTCGCGGTCAACCTCGCCTTCCGGCAGTCGTTCCTCACGCTGAAGACCGGTGACGGCGCCTACCTCGCGTTCATCATCTTCTACGCGATCTGCTTCGTGGTCACCTGGACGATGTTCATCCGCCGCACCCCCGGCCGGCTCGACGGGGTCTGACAGCCGAGAGAACCAAGAGAATGATTCGATGGCGGCGGGGCGTGACCCCGCCGCCATCGGCATGTCGGGGAGGACCACTGGAGCGCTGAGGCGCTCCCGCGCCGAGGCTTCGGGCCGCTACCCTGACCGTTCCGCAATTTCCGACCGATTGAGCCGCGAGGAGCTGCCATCTCACGTTTGGGCTCCCGGGTGCGTCTGCCTGATGTGCCGCTGCCCCCCTTCGAGGATGTCGTCCGACGGTACGGTCCCACCGTCCTGCGGGTGTGCCGGGCGGTGCTCGGCTGGGACCGGGCCGAGGACGCCTGGTCGGAGACCTTCCTGGCCGCCCTGCAGGCGTACCCGGAGCTACCGCCGGGCAGCAATGTCGAGGCGTGGCTGGTCACCATCGCCAAACGAAAGGCAATCGACCAGCATCGCGCCGCTGCGCGACACCCCGTCCCGCTCGCCGAACTGCCTCAGCCTGGGGTTGACGACCGTCATTTCGGCGACGGGGACACTCAGATCCGGGAAGCCCTGGACCGACTGCCCTTCAAGCAGCGGGAGGCGGTCGCCTACCACTACCTCGGTGGCCTGTCGTACGCGGAGGTGTCGACCCTGCTGGGCAACAGCACCGACGCGGCCCGGCGAGCAGCGGCAGACGGCATGAAGACACTGCGCAGCCTCTACCGGAAGGAAGCACCATGACCAACCCACTCAACGACGAGGCGCTGCTACAGCCGCTGGCGGCATCCGAGCCTGAGACCCTCGACCGGCTGCAGCAGCGACTGGTCCGGTCGGCCGCGCAGCTCGGCCTGCTGGATGTCGCCTACCGCACCCTGGACACGCCGGTCGGCACCCTGCTGCTGGCGGCCACGCCGATTGGCCTGGCGCGGGTCGCGTACGCCCGAGAGGACCACGCCGCCGTGTTGGCTGACCTGGCCGTCCGGATCAGCCCACGGCTCCTGCAGGAACCATCCCGCCTGGACGGCGCCGCCCGCCAGCTGGACGAGTACTTCAGCGGTCGACGACGCGAGTTCGACCTACCGCTGGATCTCTCCCTGGTCGGCGGCTTCCGGCGGGAGGTCCTCGAGCAGCTGCGGCAGATCTCGTACGGCAGCACCGCCAGCTACACCGCGCTGGCTGCCCGATCCGGACGCCCGCGTGCTGTCCGAGCCGCCGCCTCGGCGTGCGCGCGGAACCCGCTGCCGGTCGTCGTGCCCTGCCACCGGATCGTCCGCTCCGATCACAGCCTCGGCGGCTATATCGGCGGGTTGGACGTCAAGCAGCGGCTGCTCGCGCTGGAGCACGCCGACTGAGCAGCGACTAGTGTCGCGTGCCGCTACGCCGGCACCGTGACCAGCAGGCAGAATGCGGGATGCGGGGCCCACGGCCAGGTCCGGCGCAGCAGCGGGCAGCGAGGAGCACAGGCAGCAGATGGCACGGAAATCGGCAGCGCCCCCCGAGGAAGACTTCACTGAGCGGATCGTCGACATCGACGTCTCCACCGAGATGCAGACCAGCTTTCTGGAGTACGCCTACTCGGTCATCTACTCTCGGGCGCTGCCGGACGCCCGCGACGGCCTGAAGCCGGTGCAACGCCGGATCCTGTACTCGATGGATGAGATGGGCATTCGGCCCGACCGCGCCCATGTCAAGTGCGCTCGGGTGGTGGGTCAGGTGATGGGGCTGCTGCACCCGCATGGTGATACCGCCATCTACGACGCTCTGGTCCGGACCGCACAGCCGTGGACCATGCGCCTGCCGCTGGTCGACGGGCACGGCAACTTCGGGTCACTGGACTCCGGACCCGCCGCGATGCGCTACACCGAGTGCCGGATGTCCGCGGCCGCGCTGGCGATGACGTCCGGGCTCGACCAGGACACGGTGGACTTCAAGCCGAACTACGACGGCAAGGATGTCGAACCGGTTGTGCTGCCGGCCGCCTTTCCGAACCTGCTGGTCAACGGTGCCACCGGCATCGCGGTCGGCATGGCCACCAATATGCCGCCGCACAACCTGGTCGAGGTCATCCAGGCCCTTCGGCACCTGATCCAGAAGCCGGACGCCGGCGTGGATGCGCTGATGAGGTTCATCCCCGGACCCGACCTGCCCACCGGTGGCAAGATCATCGGGCTCGACGGCATTCGGGATGCCTACGCGACGGGCCGGGGGTCGTTCCGGATCCGAGCGACAGCACGAATCGAACAGGTCCACCCGCGTCGCAAGGGCATCGTCATCACCGAGCTGCCCTACCTGGTGGGCCCGGAACGGGTGATCGAGCAGATCAAGAACGCGGTGAACAGCAAGAAGCTGCTCGGCATCGCCGACGTCAAGGACCTCACCGATCTCACCAACGGCCTCCGGCTGGTCATCGAGGTGAAGAACGGCTTCCATCCCGAGGCGGTCCTGGAGCAGCTGTACAAGCTCACCAAGATGGAGGACTCCTTCGCCATCAACAACGTCGCCCTGGTCGACGGCCAGCCGAGGACGCTGTCGCTGCGCGACCTGCTGACCGTCTATCTGGAACACCGCCTCGAGGTCACCCGCCGCCGTACCCAGTTCCTGCTCACCAAGGCGCTGGACCGGCTGCACCTGGTGGAGGGGTTGCTGATCGCGATCCTCGACATCGACGACGTGATCGCCATCATCCGCAACGCCGACGACTCCGCCGCCGCGCGAACCCGGCTGATCGAGGTATTCGACCTCACCGAGGTGCAGGCCAACTACATCCTCGACATGCAGCTTCGCCGACTCACGCGGTTCTCCACGATCGAGCTGCAGTCCGAACGCGACAAGCTCGGCGCCGAGATCGCCCGGCTGCAGGAGATCCTCCAGAGCCCAGAGCAGCTCCGGGCCCTGGTCGCCAGCGAGCTCGCGGAGATGGCGAAGCAGCATGGGACGCCCCGGCGCACCATCCTGCTGGCCTCCAGCGGGGTCACTACCGCGGCGAACAGCACGCCGCTGGAGATCGCCGACGATCCCTGTTGGGTGCTGCTGTCCTCTGCCGGGCTGATGGCCCGAACCGACCACGCCGAGCCGCTGCCCACCGAAGGCCACCGGGCCAACCACGACGTGGTCGTCGCCCGGATCCGGACCACCGCCCGCGGCGAGTTCGGACTGCTCACATCGGCCGGTCGCCTGGTCAAAGCCAGCGCGTTGGACCTGCCGACGGTCCCGTCCACGGCCAATCCGCCCAACCTGCAAGGCGGCACCCATCTGTCCGAGCTGGTGACGCTGGACCCCGACGAGCGGGTCGTCGGCTTGACCGGGCTCGGGGACGCATCCCTCGGACTGGCGTTGGGCACGGCCCGCGGAGTGGTGAAGCGGGTGAACCCCGAGCTGCTCAACCGTGACGCCTGGGACGTCATCCGGCTCGACCCCGGCGACCGCGTCGTGGGTGCGCTGGAGCTGTCCGGCTCCGACGGTGAGCTGGTGTTCATCACCACCGACGCGCAGCTGCTGCACTTTCCGGTGTCCCTGGTACGCCCGCAGGGCCGCTCCGGTGGCGGGATGTCCGGCATCAAGCTGGCTCCCGGCGCCGAAGTCCTGTTCTTCGGGGTGGTCCCGGCTGGCGACGCGATCGTCGCCACGGTGGCCGGCACGTCGTCTGCGTTGCCAGGAACCGACCCCGGCACCGTGAAGGTGACGGCCTTCAGTGAGTATCCGCCGAAAGGCCGGGCCACGGCCGGTGTCCGCTGCCACCGGTTCCTGCGAGGCGAGGACCGGCTGCTGCTGGCGTGGGCCGGTCCGACACCGGTGACCGCAGCCGCCGCCAGTGGTGCTCCGGTCGAGCTGCCCGAACCTGACCACCGACGCGACGGCACCGGCGCACCGGCCGCTCAGCCGATAGCGGCACTCTCATCAGCGCAGATGTAACAGCGGCTGTAACGCGACCTCCTTTAGGCTGGCGGTGTGAGCTCAGACTTCGATGACCTGCTGGCCGGCAACAAGGAGTACGCCAACCGGTTCTCACTCGGCGGCTTCGATGGCATAGCCCATGCCGGCGTGGCGATGGTGACGTGCATGGATTCCCGGATCGAACCGCTGGAGATGATCGGACTCCGCGTCGGGGACGCGAAGATCATGCGAACCCCGGGCGGCCGGCTGACCCGGGATGCGCTGATCGGCTGCATCCTGGGCGTCCACCTGCTCGGCGTGAACCGGATTCTGATCGTGCCCCATACCCGGTGCGCGATGGCCAGCGGCACTGATGACGAGATCGCCCACCGGGTGAAGCAGACAACCGGCGCCGATCTCGAGGGTTTGGTAATCGGCGCATCGCCGGACCAGGAGTCGTGCCTGGCCAGTGACGTGGAGGCGCTGCGGAGCCATCCGCTGATCGCCGACCGGGCGATCATCGGCGGCTTCCGCTATGACGTGGACACCGGCGAGCTGGAGCAGCTGATCTAAGCCGCCGGTTTCGCCTGGCCGCTCCTCTCCTCTCAGGACGGCGCTCAGGCGTCGATGGCGGCCGCGTCGAGCTGGTACGCGCCGTCAATGATGAACTCCTTCCGCGGACCGACGTCATTGCCCATCAGCATCTCGAAGGTCGTCTCGGCGATCATGCCCTCGTCGACCGTCATCCGGCGCAGGGTCCGGTGGCGGGGACTCATCGTGGTCTCCGCCAGCTGATCGGCATCCATCTCACCAAGCCCTTTGTACCGCTGCGGCTCCTTGTAGTGGAGCCCCCGTTTGGTCAGCTCGGCCGCCTTTCGCTGGTACTCGGCGTCGGAGTAGGTGTAGACGTACCGGTCCATTCCCTTCTTCGGGTTGGTCAGCTCGAACCGGTGCAGCGGCGGCACGGCGGTGAACACCCGGCCGGCATCCACCAAGGGCCGCATGTAGCGAAAGAACAGGGTCGCCAGCAGGCACCGGATGTGAGCGCCGTCCGAGTCCGCGTCGGCCATGAAGATGACCTTGCCGTAGCGGGTTGCGTCCAGGTCGAAAGTCCGTCCCGACCCGGCGCCGACCACCTGGATGATGGCGGCGCACTCGGCATTCTTGAGCATGTCGCCGATGGACGCCTTCTGGACGTTGAGGATCTTCCCCCGGATCGGCAGCAGCGCCTGGAACTCGGAGCTGCGTGCCAGCTTCGCGGTGCCGAGGGCGGAGTCGCCCTCGACGATGAACAGCTCCGACCGGTCGGCGTCGGTGCTCCGGCAGTCGACCAGCTTCGCCGGCAGAGACGAGGACTCCAGCGCGGTCTTACGCCTTTGAGCCTCCTTGTGCTGTCGTGCCGCGACCCTGGCCCGAGAGGCGCCGACCACCTTCTCCAGCACCAGCCGGGCCTGTGCCTTGGCCTCGCGCTTGGTGGAGGTCAGGAATGCGGTGAGCTCCCGCTGCACCGCCCGGTCGACCAGCCGGGCGACGGCTGGGGTGCCGAGCACCTCCTTCGTCTGGCCCTCGAACTGCGGTTCGGCTAGTCGCACGGTCACGACGGCGGTCATGCCTTCCTGCACGTCATCCTTGACGATCTCCTCGCCCGCCCGGAGCAGCCGGGTCCCGTTGAGCGCGCTGCTGAACGTCTTGGTGAGGGCCCGCTCGAAGCCTGCGACGTGCGTGCCGCCCTTGGGGGTCGCGATGATGTTGACGTAGGACTGGGTCCGGCTCTCGTACCCCTCACCCCACCGGACGGCGATGTCGATGGTGAGCTCCCGCTCAACGTCGGTGGGCTCCATGTGGCCGGCGTCGTCCAGCATCGGCACCGTCTCGGTGAAGCGGTCGTGGCCCTGCAGCCGGATGACCTCGGTGATGGGCGGGTCGTTCGCCAGGTACTCGCAGAACTCCGCGATCCCGCCGTCGTGCAGGAACGTCTCGCTGGTCGGCTCTGCCGTGCGCTGGTCGTGGATATGCAATGCCAGACCAGGAACCAGGAAGCTGGTCTGGCGGGCGCGGTCCTGGAGTTCCTTCAACGACAGCTGGGCGTCCTTCAAGAAGATCTGCCGGTCGGGCCAGTACACCACCCGGGTGCCGGTGACGCCCCGCTTGGCACGGCCGACCTTCTGCAGCCCGCCACCTGGGGTGAACGGGGCATTCGGCCCGGGACCAGCGAAAGTCCCCGGAACGCCGCGCCGGAACGACATCGCCCAGGTGGCGGAGTTGCGGTCGACCTCCACATCAAGGCGGCTGGACAGGGCATTCACCACCGATGACCCCACACCGTGCAGGCCGCCGGTCGCGTTGTACGACCCGGCACCGAACTTGCCGCCGGCGTGCAGCTTGGTGAACACCACCTCCACCCCGGACAGGCCGGTCCGGGGCTCGATGTCGACGGGCACGCCGCGACCGTGATCCTCCACCCGGATGCTCTGGTCGCCGCCGAGCGTCACCGAGATCTCCCTGCCGTGCCCGCCGAGGGCCTCGTCGACGGCATTGTCGATGATCTCCCAGACGCAGTGCATCAAGCCGCGGGTGTCGGTAGAACCGATGTACATCGCCGGGCGTTTCCGGACCGCCTCCAGGCCCTCGAGAACGAGGAGATGCCGGGCCTCGTAGTCACGACTCTCAGTCGTCGGCTTCGGAGTAGGCACGTCGCAGACACTACCGGCACGCACTGACATGCCACTTCACCGTCGAGACCAATCCGGTCGGTGTCGCGGCCCGAACGAGGAGTGTGGTCGAGAACACGTACGCTGGGAGCGTCTCGTTACCTCTGGTTCACCGCTTCGAGACACGGTACGGGAACAATTAACCCCAGGTTCGATGTTGACCCGACATAGGTTGGTATCAGTAGGGGACAGTAAGACCTCAGATCATTGGTTCGACCGGACGAGAAAGAGAGGCCATCGTGAGCACCACAGTCATCGAGGACGCCGCCTTGAGCGCGGCAGATCGTTGTGATCGTTGCGGCGCGCAGGCCTACATGCGAGTGACCTTGGCGAGCGGGTTCGACCTGCTCTTCTGTGCACATCACGGCAAGGAGCACGCCGACAAGCTCAAGCAAGTTGCACTGAAGATCCACGACGAGTCGGCGCGGATCAGCTGACGGTTCGCACTCGCAACCAGCACCGACTCCCTGAGCTCGGATCGGCCCCCCGCACACACCGTGCGGGGGGCCGATCGCTGTCCATGTCCAGATGTGGGGCCGCGAAACGCCAGGTCAGTCCAGATAGTCCCGAATTAGGGACGGCCTAGCGGTGTGCATTCCAGCGGTTCAGGCGGTAGAGCCGCAAGCGCTATGGGGCGAAATATCTCGGACTGAGGAGTCCCGCCCAGATGACCACCATCGCCAACATTCCAGCCCCATCCACCGCCAACCCGTGCCCGCCGTGGTGTGAGCTGGAGCCCGGCCACGGCTACCACTCAGACAGCCGCGATCGTCAGCACAGCTACCGCTGCCACGAGGCTGACCTCGGGCAGTTGACCACCGCTCACGGCGAGATGGTGTATCTCGACATCAACGCCGGCGAGGAGACCGCCCAGCGGGTCCCTGATGACGCCTCGGAGCCGGTCGCAGTCCCGGCCACCGTCGACCGGCCGCGGATCGTTCTCGGTGCGGGCGCCGTGGAGTTGACCGCCGATGAGGCGCTGGCGGTCGCGGAGATGGTCACGCAGGCTGCACACTGGCTGCGCGCCATCGAGGTGAGCGCCGACCGCTCACCTGCGGTCCACATCGAGCCTGACCCCGATGACGTTGCGGCCCTGCGCAGCATCCTCGACCTGACGGTCAACTTCGCCGACAACGACCAGCGGGCTCGGTACATCCTGTCCAGCAACTGGCTGCGTGACCGCGGCGCAGCAGCCGGCCGGCACCACTCCGAGGGTGTGCTGTCATGACCGCCGCCACAACCCCCAACCGGCCGCTGTTCCCCGAGCCGATCGACCCGACGTATCCAACCGCCGGGGGCGCCGGAGCCATCTACGGCATTCACGCGGCATTCTGCATGATTGACGGCGCTGACGGAAACGGACACCGGCACCCTGGCCAGTCGGTCGAAATTCATGGGCTGACCTGCGAGAGCGCGTCGACCTGCGCACCGATCGCGGCGCTACTACGTGACGGCCGCCCGGAGCGGCTGTATTGCGACCTCGTGGCCCCCTACTTCCACGGCGTCTACGACCCGGCCGAGGCGGCGATCTGGCCGCGGAACCCGCTGGTTCGTATCACTGCCGACGACGACGGACTGGAGTTCTTCATCTCATCGAGCGCCGCGCGGAGCCTGGCCGCTGCGCTGATCCACGCCGCGGATCGGATCGAGCTGTCATGACCGCCGATCGAGGTGTCTGGCATGCCAGACACGGCTGCGTGTCTACTTTTGTAGATAGGACTGGCGTGTCTGCCATGGCAGACAAGGCCCCGGTCGAAGCGGGTCTGCGGTGACCGCGCTCAGGCTGGTGACGGCCGCCGATGAGCCCGGCGACAACGACCCGGGAACCGACCTGCTGACCGGCTGGGTGGAGTTCCTGACCGCCACCGGCTGCTCACCTGCCACCGTGAATCTCCAGTACCGCAGCATGCGCGCGCTGATGGGCCATGCCGGCGTCAGCGACCCGCTGAACCTGACCCGGCACCACGTCATCAGCTGGCTGGCCAGACCGGTCAAGCCCTGGTCCCGGCTGACGTACTACAAGGCAGTCCGCGCCTGGTCGATGTGGATGCGGGACTTCGGCGGCGACCCCGACTACGACCTGGTGAAGGGCATCCCACGACCCAAAACCCCTGACGCCGTACCCCGGCCGATTGACGACGGCGTGATCGAGCGACTGCTGGCCGCCCAGCTCTCCGACCGCGCCCACGCCTACGTCAGACTCGCGCTGTACCAGGCTTTGCGCGTGCACGAGATCGCGAAGATCCAGGCTGAGGACTTCGACTTCGAGGCCGGCTGGCTCAGCGTCACCGGCAAGGGCGGCATCACCCGGCCCATCCCCATCCACCCCCAGATCGCCCGGCTGGCCGACAGCATGCCGGAGGCCGGCTACTGGTTCCCCAGCCACACCGGCACCGGCCACGTAGCCGCGGAGGGCGTGTCAGCCACCATCAAATCCGCGTTGAAAGCGGCCGGCTCGACCGCCACCGCGCACCAGCTCCGCGACACCGCCGCCACCCGCATGCAACGGACCTACAAGGACATCCGGGTCACCCAGTCGATGCTGCGGCACCGCAACATCCAAAGCACCATGAAATACACGGCCGCATCCAACGCGGACCTACAAGAGGCGCTCGGCGGGCTCGACTGGACCGACGCAGCAGGGACACCCCCGCCCGCCATGTCTACCTTGGTAGACAGCGACGTGAAGGCGCTGCTGGCACAGCTGGTCAAGGCCCTGAGGGGAGCGGAGTCTGGATAATGACGTGATGAGCCGTGGCAGCCGCGCTTGATTCTGAGCCAACTGGGCTTCAGTCCCGGCGCGCTGCCGTTCAGGCCGAGCCGAGCGCCGACCAAGGACGGCTCCACCCCGACGCGGAAGACTCCATCTGTCGATCAAAGATCGGCCAGCAGCCATTCCGTGCCGAAGCAAACGAGCCCCCGGCATAACGCTTGGGGCATTCCTAGATTCCTGCGCGGCTCATCGAGAACTGTCTGCTCAATCCTCGGAAAACGGAAAGTCACCCCGACGCCCCCCATCTGCTTCGCCGAGGCTTCTCGCCAGCGATACGACCAAACTTTTCTAAAGTGGTCCAACCGTCGCGCCACTTGACAAGATACCCTTGATTAGTCCAGTTATCCAAAAATGTCAGTAATGTGCAATGTCCGGTACTGGACAAACATGGCACCTGCAGGCGCTCCTGCTGCTCCCGTGCCCTTGCATGATGCAGGATCCGGCCCGCCAGTGCACATAGCGCTCCTAGGCGCTCGCTCGGCCGAGCGATCGGAAGAGACCGGCGATGCGCGGGTCAGCACCCCGACCTCGATACAGCTACTGCCGGATCCAAGGTGTGCAGCCGCGGGTCTCGAACGCACCGTCTGACGGCTTGATAGTCACTGATGCGCTGCCGCTCGTGACGTTGTTGGCGATGATGCTGTCGAAGTCGCCGCTGTCATCTTTCAGCCGAGCCCAGTAGCAGCTGTCACCGCTGGCCGCCCGCGCCTTGTAGCGTCCCGGGCGAATGTCGTCGCCAACGATGAAGGTTCCTTCACCGATGCCGGGACCGGAGCCCGGCTGCTGGGGCTGCCGCGGCTTGGCCTTGCTGACGACCGGACCCGCGTCGAGATGGTCAGGATCCCAAACCGCTGTGTCCCCGAGACCATTGGCGTAGGTGATCCTGTCCAGCTCATCGCTTGTCGGAAACGGGATCCAGCCCTGGGCGCACTGGCCGACGCGGTAGGTCTCCTCTTTGGGGAACATGCCGGCCGGCGACGCGCCCCTCAGCCGGGCCTTGACCGCGCGCGTGTCAGCCTCCACCGACCACGGATCCCAGCTGATGCGCGTCCGGTTGCCCTGCGGGTCAGGCGGCAGTTTCCTGACGCACACCTTGCCGAGCACCAACGCTTGCGACGATCCCTGTTCCACGCGGCTAACCGTTACCTTGAAGTTCTCGAAGGTGACGCTGCTGCCGCGCGGCTCCGCTGGCGGTTTCGTCGCAGCCTTCGGCTTGGGCTGCCCGGTGTTCGAGGCCCGGCTGCTCGGAGATGATGCGGGCGGCGCTGATGTGGCAGTCCCGGTTACCTTGGGCGCCGGGCTCGGCCCAGTGCCAGCGGGCTCGGCGCCGCCACTACAGGAAGCGACCAACGGGGCGCACATCAGGCAGAGCCGGGCCGCCTGCATGCGCATCCGGGTCATGGAACTGGATGCTAGTACGCGCTCGGCCGCTGGGTAAGGGGTGCGGGAGGACCCCCAAGACCCCTGGGGGCCTAACCCGCCAGTCAAACCATCTCTCTCTGAAACTTTTTCCACACGGCCCGTGGGTGAGGCGACGTTTCGGCGCAGGAGGGTCAAACACGAGGATGATGTCTCGACTCGCTCCCGCACCTTCGTTCCGGTTCCTGCCCGCTATGGACTCAGGCCGGTGACGTTCACGCCGAAACGTCGTCTCGGTCATTTGGGTTCAGCCCTCAGCGCGGCCGGCGACGTAGGCGGCACGCTCAGAGTCGCGGGCTTCCATCTCGTCGGCCAGTGCGTCGGCTGCCGCGCGGTCAACGATCTGCGCCAGCTGCTGCACTACGGTGTTGTCGGCTGGACGTGACGGCATGTTGGCCGGCATCCCGAGGGCCGTTGCCGCGCCGTTGTAGTCGACAGCAGCGTGCGCGTGCCGCAGGGTGGCGAGCTGCAGCTCGATCCAGGCGCGGCCGATGTCGGACTCGGCGAACACCCGGGCGAACTCCTGCCGTGCCTGCTCGACCCGGCCGGCCATCTCGTCGTCGTCGTAGCCGTCGACTATCTGTCGGTGGATCTCCCGGGCGCGCTCGTCCCGGCGGGCCTGCTCCGCGTCGCGGGCGGCCTGGGCGGCGGCCTGAGCCTCCGCGTACCGGGCCTGTGCCTCGGCGGCCGCAGTCTCAAGCTCGGATAGGTCGGTCGTGGTCACGGTGCGCCTCCGGTGATCTGCTCGTAGCCGGTCGGGTTGGACTGGTGCAGCTGTTGGTGTGTGGCGCGGTCGGACTCGTACAAGCCGACCGCGATATGCACACTCGGCGGCAGCGCGGCGAACTCAGCCGGCCGCTGCTCCCGCATCTCCAGCAGGGCCTCCTTCTCCTCGTTGCGTCGGAACGGGGCACCGCGGGCGACACGCTGCGCCATCGTGCGTTGCGTCGGGTTACTGAAGTCAGGCATCAGGTTGTGCTCCTTCTAGGTCGATCGGTCATCGGATTGTTTGCGGCTCGGTGGTCAAGGACCGGCGGGGGAACCCCTCGGACAGTCACGCTTAACCCGCCAGTCATCCGTTTTGTGTGAGGTGAAGATGTCTCGGGTTGAGGAAAAGTGGCGAGGGCCGGCTGGGGGGTCACCACTGCTGCTGCCGTTCCCGCAGCCGGTCTAGCCGGGCCTGGTTCCGCAGCCGGATCACCTGGCGCTGCAGTTCGCTCAGCGGCGCGGCTGTCATGCGTTTCCGCACGTTGTCCCGCACCCACGCGGCGCGCTCATCCGACAGCGGGCCGCCCGGCGGGATGCCCCACTCTGCCGGGAAACTCCCGAACCGGCCGCCGTTGGCGACCTCCTCACGGCCGCCTCTCGACTCCGCTTCGGTCCGGTCAAGCTGCTCGGTGACCCTCTGCCGGATCCACGCGGCCCGCTCCTCCGAGTACGGCGCGCCGGGCGGCTCACCCCAAGCAGCGGGCAGCCGGACCACGGTGTAGTCGACCTCATGGCAGGGCGGCAGGTTCTCCAAGTACGCAATAAGATCAGACATGACAAGATCAGACATGTCAAACCGCCGCCTCTTTGATCTTGCTGGCCGCGCGGGCAAACCAGCTCGGTGACGTCGCCTCACCGTTGAACGTTGGCGCCGGTGTATGCCGCTCGAACTTCTCGGCCGCCTCCCGGCTTGCCTCACGGGCCGCAGACGCCGCCGCAGGACCCGCCAGGCCCCGGCTGTGGGCACGTTCGGCGCCCTCGGTATAGCCGGCGCGGCGGGCCAGCTCGCGGTCCCGCTCCCAGGCTTCAGACGCCCGCAGATGCGCCTGCCAAGCCGTCGCGTGCTCCTGCTCCCGGCGGGCCGACCCCGACACCAGCGCGGCGGCGTCGACAACCGACACCGCCGGCCTCCCGGCCCAGTCGACGCCGACGAAGAGCTGCAACGCGCGGGCCTCGTCCTCCACCGCCCGCTGCGTCGCGCCCGTCACCTTCGCCACGTCCGCGATAGGAACCGCGGCCTCAATCAGTGCTGTCATTTGTGTTCTTCCTCTCGTTAGCCCGCAGCGGAGTTTCCGCCTGCGGATGGTCATTAGGTCGACAGAATGGCCAGTGCTCCAGCCGGCTCCCCACAACAAGCGGAGGGGGGTACCCCCCTCGGGGAGGGGGAGCAACGAGCGACTGGCCAGTCTCCGTTTGGGCTGTACCGAAAAATCGGTCACCAGTTCCGCGCCAATGTTGGTCGTTTGGCGGCGTTCTTCCAACGCTTGGCGGAAAAACGCACCGAGTAGAACAGGTGCGACTGGCGGGTGTCGGTTGTTGACTTCTGGAGTTTTGACCCGGCCTACCTTCACCAGTTGCGAATCGTGACGCGTTGGCGAGAGCGACCAGCTCGGCCGTCAGCTTCTCCCCGGGCCTCACGCTGAGCGCCTCTGGTGCATGAAGCACAGGCCGACCGCTGCGCTGTCCTCGGCGTACAGAGCCGCGTCGCAGTCAGAGTCCTGGCATCTCGGCAGAATGGGTAGCTCCGCAGCGTGACCGGAAAAGTCAGTAGCGCTGTGTACGGGCTCTGAGTTCCCCTCTTTGTTTCCTAGTTTTCGGGTACTAACTTTTCCGGTCACGGTCTGGAGCATGGTGACGGCGAGGTCATCGACCCGATCGGACAGGCTGTAGCGCCATCCCTTGCCGTCGTCGGCTTCATCGACGTGCAGCAGGCCGAGGATGTGCAGCTCTTGGAGGTAGCGGTCCACTGTTATCCGTGGCTTCTGGATCCGCTTGGACACTTCGCTGGTCCGGCTGTATGGATGGCCTGCCACGTCGAGCAGACATTCCAGCCGGAGCGGGTTGAGTGAGTCGTGAGCGACCCGGAACGCCAGCCGCATGCAGTGATCAAGGTCCAGGCCGAGCGCCAGCCCGCCGCGGACGATCTGCCCGAGCATCTTGGCGAACCGGGTCGGCGCCTCCGGTGCATGTGCCTCCAACACTGTGCCCTTGTAGTCCTTCTCGACCGCCGTGCGGGCCAGGGTGACAAGATCCGCAACGGCCAGCAGCGCCTCGGCCGTCTGGTCGCTGAGGTCGGTCCCGGTGGCGTCAGCCCGGTTCAGCAGCCGCCCAACTATGTCGGCCAGCTCGGCCCGCATCTGGATCTCTGAGCCGACGTTGCGGAGCGCCTGCCTCCCGGATGCCATTCGGCCGATACCGGAGTCCACCCGGACCAGCGCGAACCGGTCACCCATGGCCGAGATGACAGCGTGGTGCCGGTCGTACTCCGAGGTGACAGCGCCGATGAGGACGAGCCGGCCTTCCCAGGTCAGCGTCTTACCGCCATCGGTGCCGACGTTGCGTTCCCACCGCCCGTCATACACCTCGCGGAGCGCGGCGAGGACCTGCCCGCGCATGTCCTTGTTCATCGACAGAATCGACGTCACGTCTTTGACGACCAGCAGACCGCGCGCCCCAACCTTGCGGAGCAGCCCGCCGGTGGCGTCCTTCGACGTCTCCCGCTTCGACGTTGCCGACAGCAGCGCCCCCTCGCTGGTGACAGTAGAGGTCACATAGGCGCCTGCGCCGGCCAACGCCTGTACCGTCTCGGTCTTGGCGTTGCCGGACCCGGACAGCAGCAGCAGCCATACCGGGTCGCCGTCGAGCCGCTCCACCGCGGCCGTGGCGAGTACGACGTCCAGCGCGTCAAGGTCGTAGCCGTCGCCAAGCCACCGCTTGAACGTGCCGTGCACCTCTTCGACGCCGGCCGCAGCCGCCTGCCCGGCGTAGGGCTGGAGGTCCTCCACGCCGTAGCCGGCCGCTACGTGGTCTGCTGCATCCTTGCCTATGGCCGCCTGCCGGAACTCCAGCACGCAGCTGGAGTCGAGCGCTGCCTTGACCTGGGCGGCCCACTTCCGGCCGGCGTCGTCCCGGTCGACCACCGCTACCACCGCCTTGTCGTGCAGCGGGGACACGTCGCACTTGTCGAAGTTGCCGGCTCCCATCGGTGCCGTTGTCGCGGACACCCCGAGCGTTTCGAGCGCGTGTACGTCCTTCTCCCCTTCGACCAGATACACCGTCTCGGCGTTGGCGAGCCGGTCGAGCCGGTACAGCTGGGTCCGATCGCCTGGGCGCTGCACGGACTGTCGGAAGGTCTTGCTGCCGTCGCCGTTGTAGCTGCGCGTCACGACCCGATCGGGATAGGTGTACGACGTTCGAGGCGTGTCGAACAGGTCAGCCATTCCCCAGCCGAGAGCCGCAACGATGTCTTGGTTCTGGCAGCCGGCGAAACAGTGCACCAGCACGGATCCACCGCCATCGGACAGGGCCAGCGACGGGTTGCGGTCATCATGTGCAGGGCACTGGACATTCACCCCGCGGGCGCTCTTGATGATCTTGGAGCCACGCTGCTGGAACACGTCGAGGAGACGGTCATACGCAGTCGTCACCTGAGACCACTGTCAATGGCCAGGTTGCGGTCCCCGCTGGTGGCCAGCTGAAAGTCCCCACCCTTCGCGGTGAGTTCAGCTGGTCTTGAGTCGGGTTCCTCCCTTCGCTCGGGCCTGTTTCATTCGGTAGGAGTCGCCGTCGGTGACGACGGTGTGGCAGTGGTGCAGGAGCCGGTCGAGCATGCTGACGGCGGTGGTGTGTTCGGGCAGGAACCGTCCCCAGGACTCGAAGGGCCAGTGCGACGCGATGCCGAGTGAGCGGCGTTCGTAGGCGGCCGCGACGAATCGGAACAACAGCTGTGCGCCGGTGTCGTCCAGGGGCGCGAACCCGAGTTCGTCGACGATGACGAGCTCGTTGCGCAGCAGGGTGTCGATGACCTTCCCGACGGAGTTGTCGGCCAGGCCTCGGTAGAGAGTCTCGACCAGTTCGGCGGCGGTGAAGTAGCGGACCCGGTGCCCTGCTTCGACGGCGGCGATCCCGAGTGCGATGAGGGTGTGGGACTTGCCGGTGCCGGCGGGCCCGATCAGGCAGATGTTCTCGCTGGCGCGGACCCACTCCAGGGACGCGAGGTAGTCGAACGTTGCGGGTTGGATCGAGGACGCCGCGACCTCGAACTCCTCAAGTCGCTTGGCGACGGGGAACGCGGCCTGCCTCATCCGGGTGCGGACGTTGGACTCATCACGGGAGGCGATCTCGGCCTCGATCAGGGTGCGGAGGAACTCCTCCGGGCTCCACCGCTGCGTCTTCGCGGTCACCAGCAGCTCGGGTGCCAGCCGCCGCATGGCGGCCATCTTCAACCGTTTCAGGCCCTCGTTCAGGTCCGCTGGCAGCGGCGGCGGACTCGTGGCGGTCACGACACCTCACCGCCCTCGGTGTCGGTGCCGATCCGGTAGGCGTCCAGCGACCTGGTCGGCACCGACGGCAGGGTCAGCACCAGCGCCTGCCCAGCCGGCGTCGGTCGGGGTGCATGGCCGCCGGTGGCCAGGATCGACCGGACATCGGCGGCCCGCCACCGCCTGAACGCCACCGCCCGCTCCAGTGCTGCGAGCAGCGGCTCGGCGCCGTGCGCAGCGCCCAAGGTGAGGACCTCGGCAATCTCGGTGCCCAGCTTGGTGACCCCGGCTGCCGCGGCACCGGTCAGGAACTGCTCGGCGAGTGGCCCCAATGCGAGGAACTCCCGCTCGACAGGTGTCCTGGCGCGTGCTCCCCGGTGTGGGGTGGTGGGGCGTGGCCGGTCGTAGTGGGCATCGTCGATGCTCACCTCGCCCGGCGCGACCAGCCCGTGTTCTGCGTGGACCTCGTCGGTGATCGGCTCGATTACCCGTAGGAGACGGTCGCGTTCATCGACCAGCACCGTGACGGTGGTGCCTATGAATCGGTTCGGGACCGAGTAGCGGGCCGACCCGAACCGGATGCAGGAGAGCTTGTCGACCTTCCGGCTGATCGGCTTCGGTCCGACCTCGAGCCGCAGCGACGGCAACTCCCCCAGCAGCTCGGCCTCCCCGCCACCGGCTCCGTCTTCGCCGTGCAGTCGGTAGGCGGGGATCGCGCAGATCTCGCTGTGGGGACGAGCGTTGAGCTCCTGACACCACGCTTCGGCGCGGGCATTGAGCCCCGCCATGCCCTCGACCCAAGGGTCCTCCTCGAGCTCGAGCGGGACCAGGAGGTCGTCCTTGGCGTAGCCGACCAGGTTCTCCACGATGCCCTTGGACTCAGGGTCGGCGGCGTGGCAGAAGTCCGGCCGGAACCGGTAGTGGGTCGCGAACCGGACGTAGTCCGGGGATGGCACGACGACGTTGGCCACGACCCCGCCCTTCAGGCAGCCCATCCGATCGGCGAGCACGACCTTCGGGACACCGCCGAGGAGCTCGAAACACTCAGCCAGCATCGCCAGCGTGGTCGGCTGCTGCTCGTCGGCGGCGAACCGGACGAACCGGAACCGCGACCACGCGAGCACCGCGCAGAAGACGTGGACCTTGCGGCCCGCGAGGAGCTCCTCGCCCCAGTCGATGGCCAGCACCTCACCTGGCAACCAGACCGCCGGACGACGACCACCCGCGCGGATCTGACCCCGACGCCACTTTCGCTTCGCGTCGGCGACCAGTCGTCGGAAGTTGCGGTCCGACCCCGCATAGCCCACCGCCCGCGCGGCCGGCAGCAGCCGCTTCGCGCTGATCTTTCCGAAGGTCTTGGCGACCTTCTCAGCGACCAGCTCGCCGACCTCGTCATAGTTCCGCGCCCGGACCGGCTTGGTCGGCGCCTGGCCGGTGCCGGCGGACTCGTAGGCCTCGATGATCCGTCTGACGGTCTTATGGGTGGTGCCGCAGATCGCGGCCGCCCCTCGATAGGTGCCTACGTCTCGGTAGGCGGCAATCACGTCCATTCGTTCCTTCGCGTTCTTCAATGGAAGCCCCTGCGTGGCTCGGTGACTGGTTGGCACCGCCACCGTCACCACGCAGGGCCCTCACCGTCGGCTACGACACGACGCGAAGGGTGGGGACACTTATCTGGCCACCAGTGGGGACCGCAACCTGGCCACCAGTGGGGACTTTTTCATGGCCACGGACAAGTGGCCACGGTGGGAAGAGGTGGCCAGGGCCGGGCTCGAACCGGCGACCTTTCACTTTTCAGGCGAACGCTGCTACCAGCTGAGCTACCTGGCCAGGTGCCACGCCAGGTGGCGTGACACATTGCGATGCTGCGTACAGCATCGCCAGCGACCCCGACGGGACTCGAACCCGCGACCTCCGCCGTGACAGGGCGGCGCGCTAACCAACTGCGCTACGGGGCCATCTTTGGACCTGCGTTGCTTCCTTGTGCCCGCGAAACTATAGCGCAGGACAGCCGGGCGCCAAAAACGCGCGTAGCGGTCGCTGCTGAAGGGGTTGGTCGGTCTATGTACCCGGCACGGTGAAGATGAGCCTGGCTCTCTGGCCAACGTCCGATCGGACGCGGCCCGCCCCGGTTGAGATCATTGCTGACATGCCGACTCTGCCGCTGTCACCCGATGAGCTCCTGACGACTACCAGGTCGGTCCGTAAACGTCTGGACTTTTCGCGCGAGGTTCCCCAAGGCCTCGTCCGTGAGTGCCTTGAGGTGGCGTTGCAAGCTCCGTCGGGATCGAACCGGCAGGGGTGGCACTGGGTTGTCGTGACTGAGCGCGAGACCCGCCGGGTCATCGGCGACTACTACCGGCAGGCGGTTGCTGACTATCTGAGATCACCCGGCTCAGCTGCCGCGTTGTTCGCCGATGAGCCCGACCGGAGTGCGATCCAGCGGAGGATCGGCGACAGCGTGGCGTACCTCGGTGAGCACCTGGGCGAAGCGCCCGTACTTGTCATCCCGTGCATCACGGCACCACATCTTGGCTCGGGCAACCAGGCGGGGCTGTGGGGATCGATCCTGCCGGCCGCGTGGAGCTTCATGCTGGCAGCTCGTGCTCGCGGCCTGGGCACCGCCTGGACCACTCTGCACCTGACGTATGAGCGGGAGATCTCCGAGCTGCTGGGGATTCCTGCTGACGTTCGTCAGGGCGCGCTGATCCCCACGGCGTACTACCTCGGCGACACCTTCCACCCCGCGCCTCGACAGCCGCTGGCGGAGGTTCTGCACATCGACCGCTGGTGATTTTCGGGTACGGAGGTGATCAGGGGCGGGGGCGTTGCGCGCGCCGCTCAGCCGAGGAGCAGAGGTGGGTTCAGGCGCCGGATGCGGCCGCTTGTTCACCTTCGCCCACCTGGTCCGGTGAGGTGGGGTTGGCCGAGTCGAGCGCCTTCTGCCTACGGGCGATGATGGCGGCCGAGGCCGACCCCAGCAAGCCAAGCGCTGCGGCGGCCATCCACGGTCTGTTGAGCCGGTCGTTCAGCGCCCGATCCAGTGAGTAGTGCCCGGGTCCGCCAATCGCCAGTGCCGCGCCAGTCAGACCCAGCACGGCGGTGTACTCGAAGCCTCCCTCGGTGGCGAAGAAACCGGCGGGCTTGTGAACAGCTGCCGCAGCGAGCATCGTGGAGGCAGCGGCGGCACCAGCAACCGGTGTCGCCAAGCCAAGGGCCAGCAGTACTCCGCCGCCCGCTTCGCCGAGCCCGGCCATGACCGCGCTGAGCTTGGGTGGGGCGAAGCCCATCGCCTCCATCCCGCCGGAGGTTCCGCTCAGACCATGGCCACCGAACCAGCCGAAGAGCTTCTGGCTGCCATGAGCGGCCAGCGTGGCGCCCAGGCCAGCCCGCACGAGCAACAGTCCGAGGTCTTGCCTCCGGGAAAGGTGCGACATTCGATGGTCTCCTCGGGTCGAGTAGCAGGGCGCTGGCGAAAGTCGCGAAAAGACGTCCGACGTCAATGCCGTGACGATTGCACGCTATCCCAGCCATATGGTTGGTTCCGCGGCAGGCTGGATGACTTGTCTGGCTCGGGCGTCAGACAGCCAGCCGGACGGGGCTCGCAGTTGCTAATGACTCCTGCGCTGCGTCGGCGACCTTCGAGGCTGCGACGGCATCCTCCGGAGTGCACGGGTTCGGTCGCTGCTCGAGGACGAACTCGATGAAGGCGCGCATCTCCGCGTGGTATGCGGCCTGGAAGCGTTCCGCAAACGTCAGGTGAGGCGATCCGACGGGGAATTTCACGCCGGGCTCAGCTGATCGCAGGGCGGCGTGCTCATCCATGCCCACCATCAGGGAGGCCTGAGAGCCTTGGATCTCCAGCCGGACGTCGTGGCCGGCCCCGTTGTAGCGGCTCGCGGAAACAGTACCTAGCGTGCCGTCGTCGAAGGTGACGACCGCGAGCGCTGTGTCCACGTCTCCGACGCGTCCGATCGCGGGGTCACCGTTGTTGGACCCTCTGGCGTAGACCTCGACGATCTCTCGGCCAGTGAGCCAGCGCAAGATGTCGAAGTCGTGCACGGCGCAGTCCCGAAACAGCCCGCCGGAGCTGGCGAGGAACTCCACCGACGGGGGCGTGACGTCACAGGTAACCGCGCGCAGGGTGTGAATCCACCCCAGTTCGCCGGCCGCGAAGGCGCGCTTGGCCTCCAGGTAGCCGGCGTCGAAACGCCGTTGGTGGCCGATCATCACCTGGCCGCCGCCGTCGCGAATATAGGCCAGCACCGGCATCGACTCCGGCACGCTCAAAGCAACCGGCTTCTCGCAGAAGACCGGGATGCCGGCGTCCACGCCAACCTTGATCAGATCCGGGTGGGTGGCGGTCCCCGTGGCAATGACCAGGCCGTCGATGCCAGAGTCGATCAGGTCATCGACCGTTGGCACAAACCTCGCTCCCAGTCCTGCGGCGACTGACTGAGCGTGGTCGGCTGCGACGTCGGTCAGAGCAAGCCGCACGTTGAGGTCGTCCGCGCGCAGCTCCTGGCCGAGCACCGCGATGGTGCCGGCGTGCATGACGCCGATCCGTCCCACTCCGACCAGTCCAAGGGTGATGTCTTTCATGAGCTTCCTTCCCAGCGGAGCGGTCGACGCCGGCCGTAGTGGGGAGACGTTCCCCACCGAACGGCCAGGTTAGCCATGCTTGTCGGCCAGGGCCAACTCTTTGTGTGAACAATTGCGGGATGCTTTCAAGTTCCCACACCGGATTGCCGACCTACAGCGCTGCCTCACCCGGCTGGCGCCGGAGTCGCTGAGTCCGCGTGCGACCTGGCGCAGGACCTCCGGCTCGCGTTCCGTCAGGCCGGTCAGCGATGGGATTCCCGGCGGCTCCGGGTGCTGTGCGAACTGCTCGATCAGTCACCGGGTGACTGATCGGGCGAAAAGCGAGGCTGTCCGCGCCGGTAAGGCCGGCGTGGCTGCTACAGAAGGGAGCTGATGTAGCGGCCGGCCTTGAGGGCGGCTGCTGGTCGTTCGTCGTTAGTGACGTCGCGGGTCTCGAGTTCAAGGGACAGCTTGCCGGTGTAGCCAACCTCGGCAAGCGCGGCCGCGGTGTCGGCGAAGTCGACCTGCCCGTTGCCGATGCTGTGGTGGATATAGCCGGGTTCGGCGTCACGGAGATGGACGTGGCGGATCCGGTCGGCGTGGTCGTGGATGAACCGGCGCGGCGTGGCGCCGGATGCGACGATGTGGCTGACGTCGCAGATGAGCCCGAGCTCGTCGGGGAGGAGGCGCGTCAGGGCGTCGGCACGCTCGATGTTGTAGCAGAGTCGGAAGAAATGGGGCGCCTCGACCCAGAGTTCCAGCCCGGCGGCCGAGCATTCCTGCTGGATGCTGACCAACTGTTCGGCGACCAACGCCAAGTCGTCGTCGAGGCTGACGAATGGTTCGTGCTGCTGGGCGCCGTTGGGCAGGACCAGCCCTGTGCTCCCGACCGCTTTGCAGAGCTCGATGAGTCGCTGGACATGCTCGTGCCGGTCAAGGGTCTGCTGTGCATCGAGGGGTCGGTTGAGGTCACCGACGTCGGCGTTGACCGAGCGTACGGTCAGGCCCGACTGCCGCACGGTGTCGGCGACGTTGCGCACGGCGGCGGAGGTGAGCTCGTAGGGAACGTGATCGCAAACGCCGGGAAGGGCGCCGAGATCGATCTCGGTGAACCCCAGCTTGGCGATGGCCGGGAGAGCCTCCTCGAGCGGGAGGTGGCGCAGGGTGATCGAGGAGCAGATCAACCGATCGGGGTTGAGGGTCTCTTCGGCGGCTGTGGCGGGAGCGTCAGTCATGACAGAGACCGTATACTGTCGAGTGTTAACAATCAAGCAGACGAACATCGTGTAGCATGTGGGAATGGCCGCCTCCGAGATTAAGTCGATAGAAGCTATCGGGCTCCAGACTCGCCGGGAGTTGATCCTCGACCGGCTGCGACAAGCGATCAGCTCAGGCCAGCTCTCTCCCGGCACGCATCTGGCCGAAGTGGAGCTCAGCGCCGCTCTGGGGGTGAGTCGGGGCACACTGCGCGAAGCGCTTCGCCACTTGCAGCAGGAAGGTCTGCTGATGTCAGATACGCGGGGCCGGCTGTCGGTGCGGGTGGTGGACACCCGCGAAGTCGAGGAGATATTCGCTGTCCGGCACGCCTTGGAGAGTCTGGCGCTACAGCAGATTTGCAAGAGCGAGGACCGCTCGCGAATGGCCAGTGATCTTCGGCAGCAGCTCGACAGGCTACGCGCGGCCGAGGGTGAGTTCACCGCTCAGCTGGACGCGGATCTCGCGTTCCACGCCCGGCTATGCGAGCTCAGCGGGAACCGCACCCTGCTGCACACCTGGCGCGGGGTCAGCGGCTTGGCTCGCGCGGCGATCACCGCGGCCGGCGCTGCCACGGCACTGCACAACATGGCCTACGAGCGGCACCTGCCGATAGTCGAGCTGATCGAGGCCGGCGACGTCGCTGGTGGCGTAGCGTCCCTGGAGCGACACATGGACGAGGCTGCGCAGCGGATCATCGGCCAAATGCGAATCACCGCCGAAGCCGCCAGCTAGGCGTCCTGGCCCCAGCGGCACAGCCGTGTCGCGGCCATCAGCTCGGTCGGCGCACCGCCCGTCCCGACCAGAGCTGATTCTGAAGCGACTTGTCCTGAGCACGGTCCGCGACGGCAGCGAAGGCGGCTGACGCGCGCTCGTTGCGAGCACCGGCTTCTTCGCAGCCGAATAATGCACTCTTGGGCCTCGCCCCCAAGGTGGAGTTGCGTAGTTCTACTGTTAACAGTAGGATCGTCGACTAGACGCTGCCAGAGGATGGCGGCACTATCGAAGGAGATAGCTATGACTGACGTCCCTGATGTCAAGGATGTAAACGCCGGGGACCCGGTGCTCGGTACGAGGCATAAACTCCGCGTGGCCATCGGCAGCGGGGTGGGCACCACGGTGGAGAACTATGACTTCATCGGTTACGGCACGGCCGCGGCGCTGTACTTCGGTACCGCATTCTTCCCCAACAGCGACCCGGTGGCGGGCACCCTGCTGTCGTTCGCGACGCTGGGCATTGGCTTCGCTGCCCGCCCGCTCGGCGGCGTCATCGGCGGCTACCTGGGCGACAAGATCGGTCGGCGCCCGGTGCTGATCGCGTCATTGCTGATCATGGGCTTTGCCACCGTGCTGATCGGCTGCCTGCCCACCTACGCCCAGATCGGGGTATGGGCGCCGGTCCTGCTGGTGACTGTGCGAGTGATCCAGGGCTTGGCCTTCGGCGCGGAGTGGGGCGGCGCGATCCTGATGACCTTTGAGCATGCTCCGTGGAAGAACAAGGGCCAGTACACCGCGATCCCGCAGGCGGGGTTCCCGCTGGGGTTGCTCCTGGCCAACCTCGCCTTCCTGGGCAGCGCGGCCTTCTTCCCTGGCGACTGGGCCTGGCGGGTGCCGTTCCTCCTCAGCTCCGTGCTGATCCTCGCCGGACTGTACATCAGGTTGAAGGTGGAGGAGTCGCCGGAGTTCGAGCTCGCGAAGGAGGAGGGCGAGCTGGTCAAGAACCCGCTGGCCACGGTGATCAAGAACGACTGGCGCAACCTGCTGCGTGCCTTCGGCCTGCGGGTCGCTGAGACCGCCGGCTACGCGGTCGCCATCACCTACGTGACCTCGTACCTGCGCTCCAATGAGCTGGCCAGCCGCCAGGACACCATCTTGGCCATCGTGATTGCCGCCCTCTGCGGCTTCCCGGCAACTTTGTTGTGGGGCAGGCTGACCGACCGCGTCGGCCGGAAGCCCGTGTACGTGTTCGGCACCATCGCCATCGTCGTGTTCGGCATCCCGATGTTCCTGCTTCTCAACACGGGCAGCCTGGGCCTGATCATCGTCGTGTTCGTGGTTGCCTTCGCGATCTGCCAGAACTCCTTGGCCGGCACCCAGGGCGCCTGGTTCGCAGAGCTGTTCAACACCAACACCCGCTCTTCCGGCGCCTCCCTGGCCTACCAGCTGTCCGCGGTCGTTTCCGGGTTCACTGCCTTCTGGGCCGTCTCCTTGTACGAGGGCTTTGGCTGGATGGGTCCGGCGGTGCTGTTCAGTGTCTACGGACTGATCGGCCTGATCGCGGCGCTGCTGACCCCGGAGACCTTCGGCGCGGATCGCCGGGCCGAGGTCGAATCGCTGACCCGGCAGACGGTCCTCGAGACGGGACGGACCCGATGACGCGCATCTTCGACGATCCTGCCCGCTTCTCCGAGGACGCGCTCGCAGGGTTCCTGGACCTCCACCGCGACCGCGTGATCGGCGTGCCGGGCGGCGTGGTCCGCGCCGCCGAGACCCGGCCAGGCAAGGTGGCGGTCGTCGTCGGCGGCGGCTCGGGCCACTACCCCGCCTTCTGCGGCGTGGTGGGACCCGGGTTTGCCGATGGCGCGGTGGTCGGGAACGTTTTCACCTCCCCCTCGACCCAGGAGGCGTACTCGGTGGGTCGGGCCGCAGCCAGTGACGCCGGCCTGCTGTTCAGCACCGGCAACTATGCCGGCGACGTGATGAACTTCACCCTCGCCCAGCAGCGGCTGACGGCCGACGGCATCGACACCCGCGTCGTTTTCGTCACCGACGACATCGCCAGCGCACCGCCGGAGGAAGCCGCCAAGCGGCGGGGCATCGCCGGAGACTTCGTGGTGTTCAAAGTCGCCGCCGCGGCAGCCGAGGCCGGCTACGACCTCGACCATGTCGAGCAGGTCGCCAGGCACGCGAACGACCGCACGCGCACCCTGGGGGTCGCCTTCGAGGGCTGCACCCTTCCCGGAGCCGAAGCGCCACTGTTCACCGTGCCCGACGGCCAGATGGGCGTCGGGCTCGGCATCCACGGCGAACCGGGTATCGCCGAAGCGCCGCTGCCCAAAGCCGCCGATCTCGGCAGGACGTTGGTCGCCGGCGTCCTGGCAGAGGCCGTCGGTGACACTCGAAAGATTGGGGTCGTCCTCAACGGCCTGGGCTCCACGAAGTACGAGGAGCTGTTCGTGGTGTGGCGGACCGTCTCCCGCCTGCTGGGAGAGGCCGGATACACCGTCGTCGACCCGGAGGTCGGCGAGCTCGTCACCAGCCTCGACATGGCCGGCTGCTCGCTGACCCTGGTGTTCCTCGACGAGGAACTGGAGCGGTTCTGGACCGCACCCGCTGACACTCCGGCCTACCGCAAGGGCGCCGCTCCGCTGGCGGCCGGCGGTGACCGGCGAGTCGTCGCCGACCATACGGCGGCCGCCACAGCGAGGACGGCGGTCAGCGACGCCTCGCAGCGGGCAGCAGCCATCGTGGTGGCCGCCCTGCAGGCAATGAAGGCAACCATCGATGACGCCGCCGACCGGCTCGGCCGGATCGACGCGGTGGCCGGTGACGGAGACCACGGACGCGGCATGGTCAAAGGCATCGCGGCAGCCGTCGAGGCAGCCGTGGGCGCTCAGGCCGGCGGCGCCGGAGCGGCGACCGTGCTCGCCGCCGCCGGCGACGCGTGGGGTGCTAAAGCGGGTGGCACCTCCGGAGTGTTGTGGGGTGCCGCTTTGACCGCGGTCGGACAGCGGCTCGGCGACAACGCCGGGGCCATCACCGCGCGTGACGTCGCCGACGCCGTCGAGGCGGGACTTTCCGCGTTGCAGGGGCTCGGCAAAGCCAAGGTCGGGGACAAGACCATGATCGACGCTCTGGTGCCGTTCGTCGAGGAGCTGCGATGCCGAGTCTCCGCCGGAGACCGACTTCGGGTGGCTTGGACGGCGGCGGCGGAGGTCAGTCAGCGCGCCGCCGACGACACCGCCCAGCTGCGGCCCCAGATCGGCCGGGCCCGACCACTCGCCGAACGCAGCATCGGCACCCCGGACGCCGGCGCCATCTCCCTGGCAATGTGCCTGAGCACCGTCGCCGACACCCTTACCGCTCAGCCGACCGATACTCCAACCCAGTCCAGGAAGTGATGAACATGAGCACCAAGTGGCGCATTGTTGTCGGCGGCGACGACGCCGGCCTCCAGTACAAAGACACCTTGAAAGCCGACCTCGAGAGCGACCCACGGGTGGCGGAGGTGGTCGACGTGGGCGTGCATGCCGCCGAGAGCACCGCCTACCCCCACGTCGCCGTGAACGCTGCCCGCAAGATCGCCAACGGGGAGGCGGACCGTGCCCTGCTGATCTGCGGCACCGGACTCGGCGTGGCAATCAGCGCCAACAAGGTTCCCGGCATCCGCGCCGTCACCGCCCACGACAGCTTCTCCGTCGAACGATCGGTGCTCAGCAACGACGCCCAGGTCCTCTGCATGGGCCAGCGCGTCATCGGGATCGAGCTGGCCCGTCGCCTGGCCAGCGAGTGGCTGGACTACCACTTCGACACCAGCTCATCGTCAGCGGACAAGGTCGAAGCCATCCGCGGATATGAGCGGGTGGTCGGCCAGGCCGACGACGTGGCCGAGCTGGAGGCCGAAGAGGCGATCGCCCGAAAGTCGGCGCCCGACTCCACGGCCAGCGCGAGCCACTAGGTCCTCTCGCCGGCACAGACCGCGGACCGGCATGAGTCGCGAGATCAACCCCACCAACGATCATAAGGAGAACACAGACATGAGCTACCAGACCGGAGTAGGACAACGAACCGCCGTGGTGACCGGAGCAGCCGCGCCACGCGGCATCGGCTATGCCACAGCCAGGCGGTACGCACAGGAGGGCTGGGCCGTGGCCCTGCTCGACATCGACCAGGCAGGTGTCACCGGCGCAGCGGAGCGTCTGCGCGAGGAGTTCGATGTGCCCAGCATCGGCCTCGCCGTCGACGTCACCGATGCCGACAGCATTCAGCGATCCGTCACCGAGATCGCCGACGGCGGGCTGCCTCCGGTCGGGGCGCTCGCCAACATCGCAGGGCTTGCGTCCCCGGTGCCGTTCCTCGATGTGGACCTGGCCCTCTGGCACAAGGTCCTCGACGTCAACCTCACCGGCACGTTCTTGATGTCCCAGGCCTTCCTCCCACAGATGATCGACAACGGCTACGGCCGCATCGTCAACATGTCGTCGGTGTCGGCCCAGCAAGGCGGTGGTGTGTTCTCCAAGACGCCGTACTCGGCGGCCAAGGCCGGCATCATCGGCCTCACCCGTTCGCTGGCCCGCGAGATGGCCGTGCACGGCATCACCGTCAACGCCGTCAGCCCTGGCGTGGTGTCCACCGACATCCGGGCCGGCGCCACAGACGACGCAAACGAGGCCAGACTGGCCGCAGCGGTTCCGCTCGGCCGGCAGGCCACCGTGGAGGACATCGCCGCTCTGTTCCTCTTTCTCTCCAGCGAAGACAGCTCCTACATCACCGGCGGCACGCACAACATCAACGGCGGCGCCTACATCGGCTGAGTCAGCACCTGCGATGCACGCTACGCATCCCACCAGTTCCGCTGCCGCGTCTATGACCAACGGCAGCGGGACTGGGTGGTACTCCTGAGCTAGCCGATGCGTGCCGCATCCGCTAGCCCGCAGCGACCTGCACGGCGCATGCGTCGTTGACGAGGTAGACCAAAGACCGACCATGCGGCTGGAGCGCCACCTTCTCCTGCTGCGCATTCAGCTCACCGATGTCCACGATCGTTCCCGTGGCGACGTCACGCAACTCGAGACGGCACCGGTAGTTGCCGTGGAAGTCCTTGAGGCTGACGCTGATCACAGCAGGCGGCTTGAAGGCATCCGACGTACCCACCCCATCGACGACCGCTGGCAGGCGCAGACTTCCTGCGCCGGGTCGGCTGACGACCGTACAGCCTGACTCAACCGACCATCGGAACGTTCCACCGTGGGGAATCAGGAACGACGCCGTGTCGTACACGGGATAAGAATTCGACCAATTCTCGCGGGTGCCACGATTGACCAGTGTGATGGTGCAACCGGTGCTCAATCCGTCGTTGCGAATAACGAGTCGCCACGGCGCCTCCTCGGTGAATTCACCGGCCGCGGATGATTGCGCATCACCGCCCTGTTGGGGGGTGGACTGGTTCAGCACAAACTGGATGATCACGTAGCTGGCGAGCACTGCCGCCAGCGGGATGCCAATCATCAGTACTCGCCGGAGCGTCCGGCGCCGCTGAGTGGAGCTGTCGTCCTTCCTCGCACTGCCTACATCGGTGCGATGATCCTTGAGTGTCGCCGTGGATTCGTGGAGAGTGCGAGCGGCCGGCTGCGCTGATGTCGAGCCCACTCCGTCAGGTACGTCCCGGGGAGCTCTGAGGGCCGCCGGGATTGGCTCCGCTGCGTTCTGACCGGCTTGCAGCGAAGTGGGGGTGGATGTCGACGCCTCATCGTCCTCTGCCGTCCGCACGTCGGCAACCGCCGTGTCAAGGACCCTCAGGAGTCGGCCGGTGTCGTACTCGAAGCGGCTGGGGCTGAGTTCCAGGGCTTGCCGTCGCCCCAGCGAGACGAGGCTATCCGGCAGCTCGTCAACGCGGGGCATCCTCGCGCCATCAACCAGGATCGGGATCACCCGAACGTTGCGGGTTAAGGCTGCCTCGATCTCAAGCCGCACAAAATCATCAGGATTATCAATCCGACGCTGCCCATGCTCATCGGTCAGCGTGAGCCACTGCTCCCCGATCAGTGCCAGAAGGACGTCGCAGGACACGACGGCATTGGTGATGACCTGGACGAAGTCGTCGCCCAAGTGGATGGAGTCGACGTCCTTGAAGACCTGCCCGCCGCCGTACTTGCTCGCGAGTCGGTCATACAGCCACCCGGCCGGATAGGCAGTCTCATCCCGCCGGTAGCTGATGAAAATTCGACCTGTGGATCCTGCAGCGGATTCAGCCATTCATCCCACCCTGACTGAAATATAGCGGTTGTCCCTCCCGCTGCCTCGACGTTGACCGAAAACGGCACCAAGCTCATCCGGCAGACCACGCTGTCGTCGATGCCACCGTTGCCCGCCGTTTGCCCGATCCTCCAGTGGCGGTGAGTTTCACGAAGCCGTCTTCGCAGAGCAGGCGCCTTGTCAGACGCTCGAAGGCATCGGGATGCATGGCCTGCATCGTGTCGAGGACTGTGGTTTTCGAGTCGTGCTCGGGCTGGCCAGCGCGGTCGAGATCGTCTCCCGAGTCGTCTGCGCTGCTGTTTACCCCCTCGCGCCGGGGCCATTTCCGGGCGACGTTCGCTCGACAGGTGTGGCGTCCGCGGTGCAGCCGGCCGGGCTGGACGGCTTTGCGTTTCACGGTCTTCGTCGCGGGGCGGGGCGGCGTGCCGACGGGCGATGCTGGCTCGGTTCGTGGCCCCCTCTGTGCCCCCTGCGTCGGCTTGATGTTGGGGCTGCGGACCTTGCCCGCTGTATTGCCCTGGTCACGGGGGTATGGAGATTGGTATCCCCAACGGGATTCGAACCCGCGCTGCCGCCTTGAAAGGGCGGTGTCCTAGGCCGCTAGACGATGGGGACGTGACCACGAAACTATAGGGCGCCTCGTCACCGTGGCCAAACCGACGCCGGGTCCCCGCTTGGCTGGCACTCTCCCCCTCTTGTCTGCTAACCGTCACACGAGGACTATTGAGTCACTCGCACCACACGTGAGGGAGTCGCCATGAACGCATTTCACCGGCGATCCGTCGAGGTTGCACCGCTGCAGTCACAAGGGTCGCTTTACGGCTTCATGATCATTGGTCGCTGGCCAGAGGACACCGTGGAGTGGGCCAAGTTCTTGGTGCTCGCGGTCCGGATGGCGGCGGTTCCTGGGCTACTTCCCGTGACCACGGTCTTCCGCGTACGCGAGGAGTTGCTGGACGACCCTCAACCGGGGGCGGTTGGCCTGGTGGTGGCCGAGGGTCAGCTGATGGGTGACCATCCGCTGCTACCCGGACAGTTCGCCAACCCGCAGCCCCCTGGTCTACTGGTGCTGCATCCACCGTCGAGCACGCTCTCCTCAGTGCCCGAGTATGAGGTGGCCTCGGGGTGCGTATTCCTCCCCGGACTGCCGCATCTGGGACTGGATCATCGGGCCGCATGGGTTGAGGCCGACGTCGAAGGCACCGTCACCCACCTGGTGAGCCGGGCTGGAATTGATCCTGCCGGGGATGCAGACACGGCAGCCCTGGCGATGTTGATGGCTGCCTGACTGAACGCCGACAGGTCTGGCCCCTCACTCTGACGCAACCACCGGGGTTGCGAAAGGCGGTGAAGGGACCAGACCTTTGGGTCCGTCTGTCAGATGGTGTGCAGGCGGTCGGCGATCTTCGGGCGATCGTGCTTAAGCTCGGAGATTAGCGCATTACGGTGATGTGCACATGATCCTTGTGGTTGGCGGAGTCACCACCACGGTCGGCCATGAACCGCCAACCTTCCGCGGCGCGACGCACGCTCCAGATCTGCTGGTCCCAGATGATGTACTCGATGCCGAGCGTTGCCTGGTTCTTCTGACCCCATGCGGCCACCGCGGCGCCGAGTGCCTTGCCCGAGGCGGTGGTGTAGTTCGGGATCATCAGGTCCAACGCGAGGCCGGACGGGTGGTCCGGGATCGGGTCCTGCCGATAGCCGTAGATGGTCGTGATCTGCGGGAACGCGATCAGTGCTGCTCTGCGGACCTTGATCGCGTTCGGCTGCAGCCCCTGCTCACCCGGTCGGGTCTCGGAGATCACGTCACTCGATGTGCTGCCGCTCGGTTGCGTGGCCGAGAGGTAGATAGCCGTCACCCACCGAACGCTGTTGTGGTGGACGATCTGGGCGCGACCGTTTTGCGTGACACCGGTGATGCTGAGCGCGGTGCCGGCAGGAACCGTGGCGATGATCTTGGCGTCCGCGCCGGAGGTTGTACGAATGGCGAGGTTCGCGGTTGCGTAACGGAAGCCGGTTACCCTGGGCAGTGCGGTGGCGGCAGACGCGAGGTACTGTGCGCCAACCCAGCCTTTGACGCCATCGTTGACGATTTCTGCGTAGCCCTGCGCCGTTCTGCCGGTCAACGTAACCCTTGTGCCTCTGGCGATAACCTTGATCATCGCGTAGGAAGGGCCCGGTCCCTTGCGGAGGTTGACCGACGTGGTGGTGATGTCGGCCACGCCGGAGCCCACCCGGCTGGTCGCCGGCAGCCGGCTTCCCGCAGTGAAATACTGGGCGGCGACATACGCCGTTCGCCCGACGAAGTTGATCTTGGTCCAGCCGCTGCTGGTGCTGATGGCGGTCACGGTCTGACCTCGGTACACGCCACCGATGATGTCGGTCTGGACGCTGGGCCCGGAGCGGACATTGACGCCCGTGGTGGCCGTCATCGTTGTGTGGGCAGCGGCGGTCTGGACCCCCGTCAGACCGATCATGATGACTGCGGATGCGAAGAGTGCGGCTCCTGACTTGACCGCACGGGTAATGGTGCTCACTGCGTTCCTCTCGAACGGCCGCCATTGGCCGTGGGGGTGGGTTCCGGGAAAGGGGAATCGTCCTACTCCCCCGGAGCCACGCAGGTAACAACTACCCTCGATGCTTAGCGGAAGCCTAATGTTTCGGATCAGCCGAATGCAACTGGATGAGCATGTGAGACAGCGCACACGCAAGGTGACACGCCGACCGTGCTCCGAAAATGACCTTACTGTGAGTAATTCGCAACTTTTGGTGCCGTGCGGTAGACACATACGGTGAAGATGGCCGCGGAGCAGTTCGACGAGCTCGTCAGCGAGGCGCTGGACGGCATCCCCGCCGAGCTGGCGCAGCTGATCGACAACTGCGTGGTCCTGGTCGAGGACTTCCCGCCGCCCGACGAGCCGGATCTCCTGGGTCTGTATGACGGGGTTCCGCTCACCGAGCGCGCTACGGACTACGGCGGGGTGCTCCCCGACCGAATCTTCATCTTCAGAGTTCCCATCCTCGACTTCTGCGAGACGGTGGAGGACGTGGTCGACCAAGTGCGGATCACCGTCGTCCACGAGGTCGCACACCATTTCGGCGTCGATGACGACCGGCTGCACGAACTCGGATACGACTAGGCCAAGGCCAGGCGCTAATAGGCTTTGATCGAGCTGGCGACGCGGATGGGTTCGACGGGCAAGTTCTGCAACCGCTGTCCTGATCGACATCTGGGTCAGTTGTGAAGGCCGCCGTAGGATGCACACCGCGACAGGGAAGTGCTCAGCCAGCTCGGGCCAGTGGCGCGCGGCGTCGCAGCGGCATGGATTGTCCCATCACCACGGAGATGCAGACCAGGACAGCGCCGATGATCTGCGCCAGATTCAGGCGCTGCTCCAGCACGATCCAGCCCAGAAGGGCCGCCATCACGGGATTGAGCAGCCCGAGGAAGGTCACCGATGCAGCAGAGAGTCTCTTGAGCGACCAGAACAACAGCGCATACGCAGTGATCCCACTGACGATCACCAGATAGAGCAGGCCGCCGATGTTGCGCACAGTCAGCTGATCGGGCAGGCCCTCAAGAACCAGGGTGAACGGCAGCAACGTCAGCCCGCCGAGCAGGAACAACCAACCGGTGAACCCGGTCGTGGACATGCCAGGTGGATGCCCCCACCGTTTGGTGAGCACTGTCGCCACGCCCATCATCCCGACGCAGGTGACCATCGCGAGCACGCCCAAGACGTCCAGCCGGGCGTTGGAGCGCAGCACCAACAGTGACACACCCACCACGCCGATCAGCCCCGCGGCCACCTGCACAGATTTGATCTTGGTGTGCAGCCACGGCACCGACAGCACAATGACGATGATCGGCGTCAGCGAGTTGATCACGGACGCCACACCGCCCGGTAACCGGTACGCGGCGACGAAGTGCAATGGGAAGAATGCCGAGCAATACAGCACCGACAGCAGGGCAAACCGACGTCGCCATCCCGGCGCCGGCACGGTGCTGCCGAGGACCAGCACCAGCCCGGTGGGTAGCGATCGCATGGTGGCGGCCAGCATGGGGCGGTCGGGTGGCAGGAATTGTGTGGTGAGCAGATACGTGGTGGCGAAGATGATCGGGGGCAGCACCGCCAGATAGATCCATCGACGCGGGTGGCTCACCGAGGCGGCCCGCCGGACGACTTGGGCCGACGACTCATCAGCCGGACCCGGCCAGATCGGTACGGATCGCTGCGCTGCTGATCGCTGACCAGTCTTTGGCGACGAGGTGGCTGTTGTGCCGATCGCTGACCCAGATCCCGGTACCGCCGAGGTGCTGGCGTTCCACGAACCCGGACCGCAGGTCCGACCGACTGAGAGCCGTCGCCTGAGTGGCTGATGCGATGGTGTCGATGTCCCGGCGATTCGGCGCGACCACGACCAGCAGTCTGAGCAGACCTTGGATGTGGTTCACCTCGAGCGTGGCCAGCACCTCTGGCGCCATCTCAGGGACGGCGATCACCAGCGGCGTCCGGGTCAGCGTCACCTTCTCCAAGATCGGCAGCAGTTCACGGATCGACGTCACGGGGTCGACGCAGACCGCCACCCGGGGCCACGACTGCACTGCCCAGGAGTTGCTGGGGTCGGTGATGAAGTCGCTCGAGGCATACCCAACGGGAATGGTGGTCGTCGTCGGCTGCTGCAGGGCGGTCGCCAGATTGTGGCGTTCGGCTGGGGTCAACTGCGGCGGTTCCGTCGGAGGGCGGCGGGCTTGAAGCTCGGAGAGATAGCGAGGTGCGGGCGCGTCCGGGGCGAAGTGCGGGATGGGGCGTTGCGGGGGCGAAAGCATCTCCCGGGCTGCGCGGGCATTTCTTCGCCGATCGTGGAGCGCCCCGAAGACGACGGCGGCGAGCCCGAGTGCCAGGGCCGCTCCGAGTCCCAGCGTCCACGGGTCCATGACGCCAGCCTGCCACACCGCGGAAGCCAGCATCATCAAACAGGTCAGGCTTCGCCGGCTCCCGGTCTGAAAGCCCGGATAGCATGGATCCCCGAGAGCGTTCCCCGAGCCGCGTGCAAGGTGGTGACATCCGTGACGCCGTTCGAGTCCTGGATCGACCGTCAGGTCCGCGAGGCGCAGGAACGCGGCGAGTTCGACAACCTGCCGGGTGCCGGCAAGCCGCTGCCGTGGTTGAACGGCCGCGAGGACGAGAACTGGTGGGTTAAAGCGCTCATCGAGCGGGAGAAGCTGTCCGCCCCGCTACCCGTTTCGCTGGCGCTGCGAAAAGAGGTCGAGGACCTGCCGAGGACCTTGGCCGACGTCGGGGACGAGCGCACAGCACGCGACATCGTCGAGGATGTCAACGCCCGGATCCGGGATGCTCTCCGGCGCCCGCTGGAGCGTCCTGTCGCTGTTCTGACGATTGTTGACGTCGACGCCGCCGTCGAAGACTGGCGGCGGGGGCGACACAGCTAGCGCAGCCGACGGATTCGATTACGTACCCGTCGGATGACTGTGGAGACTGGCCCGGGTGCCACGGTGGGACCCGCTTTGAGCTTCTTGCGGGCGGCCCTGAGTTCCGCCGACAGCGTCGATGTCCGGGCCTTCATGTCGTAGAGCTCTTGCGGTGACGCTCCCATCAGCGTCCCGACCGGGGGCGGCAGCGGGGCCGCCCGCAGAGCACTGTCGAACCGCTCGGCACTCTGACCCTCGTCGTACACGTGCGTCAGCCCATGGTCGCCGAGATAGGAGGCGAAGATCCGCCAGTTGGCGGGATGTCCTTGGTTGAGGGAGTCCCACTCAGCCGCGGCGTACAGCTTGGCGGCGTCTGCGTCCCCGCCGAGACTCTGCACGGTGCGGTACGGGATGTGGTGGTACTGGGCGAGCTCGACGGTGCGCGAGTCATGTGCCAACACCAAGGCCGGCGTGCCGGCGAGCAAGGCGGCTATGTTGCCATGGATTCGCGTGCCGAAGGAGAAGTCATAGCCTGCCAGATGGTCGAACCAGGTGCGGGGGTCGACGAAGAACCGGACACGATCCTCTTCGATCAGCGGATGGTCCAGATAGACCGGAACCCCACTGGCCCGAAGCGACTCGAGCTTCTTTTCGGGATACGGGTAGTGGCCGTGCAGCATCAGGGCCAGCGTCTCCCGGTTCTGCGCCATATAGACGAGGTTGGGATAGCGCGCGGCGTGGTCCAAGGAGATCGGACCCATCTCCTTGACGTACGGCGAGATGTTCAGCGCGATCCGCGATTGTGGTCCAAGCGACTCCACCCGCTTCTGGATCGTCAGGTCAGGGCCGTACATGAACATCGACGGGCAGCCGATGACGCGGACGTGCTCATCTCCGAATCCGAGACCCTGCAGGTAGTCCTTGGTGAACTCGCCGCGCACGCCGATCGAGGGTGACCGGTTCAGCACCGCGCGGGTGAATCGGGTGGTGGCGGCATCCACGTCGCCGGCCCGGCTGATCTCACCGCCAATCGACGCCTGGGCGCCCACGCCGATCACCGTGACCGGGATGGTCAGCTGCTCGATCAGATCCGCGAGGGACTCCAGCGTTTTAAGGTAGCTGGCGCGGAAGGCGTTGGCCAGTGGGATGACCACGCGGTCGTAGTCCGCGTTGATCTGGCTCGGCTTCTTACGCAACAGGCCTGATGTGTCGAGCTCATTGCCGTCGATCGAAAGCAGCCGGTACACCGCCTGGCTGAACACCAGGTTACCGGCGTTGCTGCCGAGGAGGTTCTGCTCCAGGCTGTCCTCCACCGACGCAGCGCGAAGTGGGTTCTTGTGGGCCCGCAACAAAATCCTGGCCACCAAGGGTCTCCTTCGACTCAGTCCGCAGCGTCCGGATCGTTACGGCAAGGCTGCGATGGTACCAAGACCGGGAGTCGACGTGGTCGACGCGCGAACCACTACGCTGGGCGAATGCCGCTGCCTTTTCCCGATGGTCGCTACCTGTCAGCCTCGGGGGTCGTGCGCACCAACAAGGGCGGTCAGACCGGCGCCATGCTGATGCGCAGCCGGGCAATCACCCAGGCGGTCGGAGCGCCAGTCGACGTCTTGTGTTTCGACCCCTCGACCCACTACGACGAGGTGCGGGAGCAGTTCGTCGGTGCCGGGCTGCTGATCGACGGCATGCAGCTGCTCAACATGTACGAGCACTATCGCGACGCGGGCTGGGGGGAGGAAACCGGATCCGGTGAGGGCCTCCCGGCGCTGGCCGGTGTTCGCCCCGAGGAGGTCAGTCACCCCGACGGCACGCCGTGGAAGACCGCGTGGCGGAATCCGGCCGGCGAGGTCGTTGTCAACGACTTTCGTCGACGGGACGGTTCGGTGTACCTAAGGACGACGCCTTATACGACGGTGCTGCCGGAGACGCTGCCGCGCAGCCTGCTGCGGGTGGGTTCGGATGGCCAGGTACTCGGTGCGTTCGGGAGTCTGACGCAGTGGTACCACCGGTGGATCAAGGATCTGACCGCCCATGATCAACGAACCTTCCTGTTCATGGACAGCCGCTATCTGGTGCCGATCCTGGCGCCGATCGATGATCCATCCGTTCATCTCATCTACACCTTGCACAACTGCCACGTACCGCGCCCTCGGACCTGGAACACACCGCCGAAACCTGACTATCTGCACTGCCTGGAAAGGATCGCTGACGTCGACGCGTTCGTTACGCTGACTGACCGGCAGCGGCAAGACATCCAGCTTCAGTGGGGGCCCCGGACCAACCTCGACGTCGTGCCCAACCCGGTGGACCTTCCCGACCCGCCAGAGCCCGCCGTTGAGCGCGACCGGCACCGGGTTGTTGTCGTGGCACGGCTGGAGAAACAGAAGCGGCTACGACATGCGATCCTCGTTCTCGAGCAGGTGATCAAGAAGATCCCCGACGCCCGGCTGGACATCTACGGCTCCGGCAAAGAGAAGGACGGCCTTCAGGAATTGATCGACGAGCTCGGCCTGGGAGCGAACGTCACCTTGCGTGGGCATGACTCGCAGGCACGCGAGGCGCTCTGGACGGCGAGTGCGTTCCTGCTGACGAGTGAGAACGAGGGTTACCCGCTGGCCACGCTAGAGAGCCTCAGCCGCGGCTGCCCAGTCGTCAGCTACGATATTTCGTACGGTCCCCGGGAACAGATCAGCGACGGCGTTGACGGGTTCCTCGTCGGCGACTCAGACATAGCGGGCGCCGCAGCCCGCGTCGTGGAACTGTTGTCGACGCCTGACCTCGTACAGCGGATGGGCGCAGCCGGCCGGGAAAAAGCCAAGCTCCACGACCGGGACACTTTCCTGGATGACTGGGCGCGGGTGCTCTCCTCGGCGCTTGAGCGAGCGCCGAGACGTACGATGCTGCGCTCGGTGGAACTGACCCTGGTTGTCACCCCCTCAGGACCGTCTCGGCTCCGAGCACCGACGTCGCAGCAAGCCCGGCAGATGTCGGGACGTCTGCGCATCAGAGCCGATAACCGCAGCGAGGGACCGGAGAAGGCTGAGCTCGCTTTGGTCGCGATCGACCGGCAGACGGGGGAGCGCGCTCGGCTGCCCCTGCACCAGGTGAGAACGGGGCTTGACTATGACTTCGAAGCTGCCGTCGGCGAGCAGGACACCTGCGCCGCGCTACCGGCCGCACGCGCGGTCGAGCTGCGACTCCAGTTCACCTGGGAGAACGCGTACTGGGATGCGACCGTGCCCGCCGCACATGCTGGCCTGCCGGATCCCGAGCAAGCGCGATCAGGGATACCAGAGACCAGCCGGATGGCAGCAGTGCGCGCGGCCTGGCGTCGTCAGGTGCCGCCGTCGGTGCGTGGGCGGGTGTCGCAGGCGCGGACGGCCCTGCGCTCGCTGGTGCCCGGAGCCAGGGATCGCGCCCGCGCTAACCCCAACTAGCCAGGTTGGCTACCAGTAGTGCTTGCGCGGTCCGACCGTGCGCCCCATCGAGCCGAGGAGCCAGAGGACGGCGCCGATGACGACCAGGATGATCCCGATCGTCCACAAGATCGAGATATCCAAAATGGCGCCCAAGATCAACAAGATGATGCCCAGAACGATCATGATCTTCCTTCTGCTGTGCACGCGGCAACAACGAATCGCTTACGTGCCAGATCGAAAATGCGAACAGGGGTACTCGCGAGGGCTGAGCAACGCGAGACATGACAATCGGAAACGCTACTCCGCGCCAGCCCGCGGCGGGCCCGTGAGCGGTGGCAGTCTCCAGTGACCACGGCGATACGTCATATCGTCGCCGTTATTTGGAGGGCTCGGGCGAGGGGCAGTTCTGCACTTTGGGGTTCAGGCCGACGTAGTTGAGCGGGCCCGCAACGATCGTGACGGCGATGGTGCTGACCTTCGCGCAGCTGGCGTTGTCGCTGCCGGAGAAGTAGCCGCGCTGTACCGCTGCCAGCGCGCCGATGACCAGCCAGACCACCACGAGGATCGTTCCGATGCGCATGCCGTTCCCCTTCGCTAGAAGATCAACAATACTCGCTCGTCGGCACGGCCGAAAGGTTCATAGCCTCGATAGGTTTGGCCGTTGATGCCGTGGCGGGAGGCCGGCAGGTAGGACGTCCGCGACTGCCGCCGGCCGCGACCAGTGACCTGCATGTTCCTGGATCCCTACTTGTGGGGTTCCAACTGCGCTTTTGCTGGGTCATCCTGAAGACAGTGGTGAACTGGGGGGAAAGCCACGCAGATCCGATCCCGCTGGCCGCTTGTCGGCCGCCGTTGTGACGTTGCGCACCGCAGGAACCGAGTCACCACCTCGTTTGGTTGGTGACCCGGGGGGGATCATGACTTTTTCGCGACGTGACATGTTGAGGTTGGGTGGGCTGGCGGCTGTCGGCACGGTAGGGGCGGCGCTGCCGCTGGGCGGGGTGAGTGGCAAGTCGGCCAGCTCACTGTCCGACAGCAGGATGCCGGTGCCGTTCCGGGCGGCGTTCAAGCGCCTGGAGGTGATGAAGCCGGTAGTGGGAGGGGATGCGGACGGCCCGATCCACTTCTACGACATCAGCGCAACTCAGGGAACGGCCCAGATCATCCCGGGGATGACGACCCCGGTGATGGGCTACGAGGGCCGGGTCCCGGGCCGCCGGATCGATGTGAACAAGGGCATCCGGATCGTGATGACGATGCGGAACCGGCTGCCCAGGGTGCACCCGAATTTCGGCACGCCGATGCACATCTCGACCCACCTGCACGGGTCCGCGTCGCTGCCCCAGTACGACGGCTACGCCTCCGATGTGACCCTGCCGGGCCAGAAGAAGAAGTATCACTACCCGAACTTCCAGCCGGCCCGGACGCTGTGGTACCACGACCACGCGGTCGGCTTCACGGGTGAGAATGCGTACTCGGGGTTGGCGGCGCAGTATCACCTGCATGATGCGATGGAGCGGGCGCTGTTGCCGCAGGGTGAGTTCGATGTGGCGTTGACGTTGTCGGATGCGATGTTCGACGGCAAGGGTGCGCTGCAGTATGACG
>DASTIW010000009.1:0-72043 GCA_035717205.1 Propionibacteriaceae bacterium
CCTTCTGCACGTCGGGGGTCGGCCTCATCGTCTCGGGAACTGCTCTCACACTCGGCCTGTCAGCCGCGGCGCTCTGACCGACAGTCTGCGGCGCCGGACCCGCGCTCGCTCTAGTCGTGCCCGTGACGGTGGTGGGCATCGGGGAAGTGCTCGTGTGAGTGCTCGATGCTCGGGTGAGCGTGGCGGTGCTTGTGCCAGGTCCCGGCCGGCACCGGGTCTGGGTGTTCATGGTGGTGGTGCTCGTCGTCGGTGTGCCAGTGGTCGTGGGTCTCTGGGTGGTGGCGGTGGCGGTGCTGGTGCCGCTCGCTGAGGTGCAGCCAGACCCCGATTGCCATCAGTACGCCGGCGGCCACCATGGGCCAGGTCACCGGGTCGCCGAGAGCGACGGCCAGGACGGCACCGAAAAACGGCGCGACGGTGAAGTAAGCGCCGGCGCGGGCGGTGCCCAGGTTCCGCATGGCGACGATGAACAAGACCAGGCTGACCCCGTAGGCGACGAAGCCCACGACCACAGCGGAACCGACCGTCCCCGCCGGAGGGAATTGGGAGTGCAGCGCGACCGCCAAGAGCAGGTTGACCGGTCCGGCCACTAACCCCTTCGCGCAGGCCAACCAGGTCGCGTCATGCAATGCGACCTTGCGGGTGAGGTTGTTGTCCAGGCCCCAGGCGCAACAGGCACCGAGCACCGCGAGGGCCGGCCAGGGGCTGCCCAGGTTGGCCTGGGAAGGCACGCTCAGCACGACCGCACCGGCGACGATGGCCAGCATCCCCAGACCGATCCGCCGGTCGAAGTGCTCCTTGAACACCAGCCAGGCGAGGAGCGCGGTGAACACCCCTTCGGCGTTCAACAACAACGACGCGCCCGAAGCCGGCATGCCGGCCAGGCCGAACATCAGCAGCACCGGCCCGACGAGACCGCCGAATGTGATCGCCCCAAGCAGGGGCGGCAGATCACGGCGCGGCAACCGGACGGCCGGCGACCGCCGGACGAGTCGAATCAGCCCGAGACCGACACCCGAGCCGCAGTACAACAGGCCCGCCAACATCCACGGGCTCACATCTCCCAGCAGCAACTTGGCCGCTGGAGTCCCTGCCCCGAACAGCAGCGCCGCCACGAGCGCCGCTTGGACGCCCCGGTTGCTCAACGCCCGCATGACAGCCATGCTCCCACCGCCCTCTGTGGCCGGGATCGCCCCAGGCCCCTAGCCACCCGAGCATACGGACCGACGATCAGATCAACCATTGCCCGGCCCGAAGCGCGGCCTCGCGCGAGCGGGTCCGAGACTTACCGGAGAAGTCGTGATAGCGGACTTAGGGCAGGTTCTCGATCGCGACGTCGTAAGGTCTGATCCCCTCATCCGTTCGAGGGCCAAGGGTCCGTCAGTCAGGCGAAACGACGAGGAACGACTAGAAGCCAAGGTCGGTCCCCCGGCCCGCCCTGTGAGGTTGTCAACCCGGTGATGGGTGGCGCACGAGCAAGGGTCGGCCAGGATGCCGGAATTAAGCGATTGGGTCGGCACTCGCGATCAGGGACCATGTAGTAGCAATATCGTAGGTTTTCGGTGGAACTGGCCTGTGGCGCGCAGGCGGCGTCGAAGCAGAACAGAGGTGAGGCGTGTCGAGGGAGCACCACTCCAGTCGGCAGGATCAACACCACCAGGGCGCTGCTGCGGGCGCGGACCAACTGGTCCAGGAGTTCAGCGACCTGGCGCGGTCGCTGCAGGCCGCGGCAGACACTGACAGGCTCCTCGATGAGATTGTCTCGGCCGCGGTGGCGATGATCCCGGGCGTGGACGAGGGCTCTATCAGTGTCGTTCTGCGCCGTCGTGAAGTGACTTCACAAAGCCCCTCGAGCCAGCTTCCGCGGCTAGTCGATGCTGTACAGCGCGAGGTTGGAGAAGGTCCCTGCTTGGACGCTGTGTTTGAGCAGCAGGCGGTTCGAGTGCCGGACATGGCAACGGAGCGGCGGTGGCCCCGCTTCGCGGAACGGGCGGCCAAGATTGGTGCCGCCAGCATGCTGTCGTTCCAGCTGTACGTCGAGCGCGACAACCTTGGCGCCCTCAACTTGTACGGCAGCCGCCCGAACTCCTTCAACGATGAGTCCGAGCGGGTGGGCCTTTTGTTCGCCAGCCATGCCGCCGTCGCGTTCGCCCAAGCCCAGAAGCTTGACCAGATGGCCGTCGGGCTGGATCACCGTGACGTCATCGGACAGGCCAAGGGCATCTTGATGGAGCGCTACAGCATCGACGCAGTTCCCGCCTTCGCCCTGCTGGTACGGACCAGTCAGCACAGCAACCGGAAGCTCCGGGATGTGGCTGAGGAGCTGTGCCGTACTCGTCGCCTGAACGGGCTCCGGTAGCCCCACCCCACGAAGCGGATTGGTCTGCGACTGGAGGAGCCGCCCTGGCATTCTCATACCGCGGGGCATGGGCGCGCGAACACCCGCGGAGGCCGCGGAAGCTCGGTTGGAGAGCGGGTTGGGCGCTCCGTGGGACGGTCGGTCCGCGTAGTGCAACGTGCTGCAGGCCGCACGTTGGCAGCAGTTTCGAGAAGGGCCGTATCCCAGGCGATCTAGGACGTCGTGCAGATCCCGCTGCACGGTCAGCTGTCCGGGAGCGCGGCGAAGGCGCTCTTGGTGTCGCGGTACCAGTCCATCGACTTCTTGGGGTGCCGCCAGCGGGTCTTCATGGCGTCGCGGGCCTCCTGGTGCGTGGCGTCGCCGGCCTTCTCCGTCTCCTTGAGGTGTTGGTCCTGGGCCTTGATGACGTCGTCGGCGCTCTCGCCGTGGTGGGCCAGGTCGCAGGGCCCTCCGAGGTCCCGGCAGGTCATGGTCTTCATGGTCGTCTCCTCTCACGCTTCTGGTGTTCTAATGTGCTGACGATTGCAACGGGCTGGGTGTGACCGCCTCACCGCGCAGTCGACCGCCGTCGCGGCGCACGACTTGCATGAGCACGTCGGGCGCGGCGCGGAAGGTGATGGCCCGCACAAGGCCGTTCTCGACGGTGAAGTCGAAGACGACCTTGGCAGCGCCGAGATGGAACCAGGCGGCAGCTGGGCGGTTCCCGACGAAAACCGGAAGCGCGGCCTTGGCGCTGCCGTTGAAGAACGTCGCCACCTCGTCGCGGCTCTCGATCTGCCGCGGTGTGCCGACCAGCGCCGCGGCGTCGTCAGCGGCCACAACCGCGTCGGGTGCGAGCAGTCGCAGCAACCGATCGAAGTCACCGTTCTTGGCCGCCGTCATGAAGGCGTCGACCACTTCCCAGTCGGCCAACCGGTCCTCGGAGTGGGACTGGGTGACCTTGGCCCGCGCCCGCGAAGCCAACTTTGCGCGCAGCCGCCGGCGTGGTGTCGAGAACCGCCGCGATCGTCGGGAACTCGAGCCCGAAGCTGTCGTGCAGCACGAAGGCGACCCGCTCGCGCGGGGAGAGCCGGTCCAGCACGACGTGCAGAGCCAGACCGACCGTGTCGGCAAGCGCGAGGTCGTCGGCCGGATCGTTCCCGGTCTCACCGGGCTCGACCAGATCGACCGGTACCGGGGTGCGGGAGCGCAACCGGTCCAGGCACAGGCGGGTGGTCACGGTCGTCAACCACGCCGGCAGGGTCTCGACCTCCGTGTCAGTCCCGTGCAGCCGCAGCCACGCCTGCTGCACGACATCCTCGGCCTCGGCGTGGTCACCGAGCACCCGGCTCGCGATCCTCACCAGCCGCGATCGTTCAGCCTCGAACCGCTCCGTCTGGTCCACGGCCTCCACCCTTCCACCTCTGCTGCTCACACCCCACTGACGCGCGCGGTCGGCCGAGTGTGACCACGCCGAGCGCACGCGCCGCAGGCTCCCGCCCGCTGATGCTGCTAACTCAAGGAGAGGGCGGGGCTCCAGAGATGTGAGCGGGGTTAGCCATCATGCCAGTCAACTTCATGAAGTGACTTCTCTGACTCAATCAGGGCTGGTGTCCGGTTGAATGGTGAGGTGACGAATGCGCGGACCATCCTCCTTCTGCACGGTGTGCAGTCCAGCCAGCTGACTTGGTGGCGGCTCAAGCAGGACTTGCAGGACCTGGGATGGAAGGTCCATGCCGTCGACCTATTGGGCCACGGGTCGAGGAACGCTGCCGGTCCCGGCGACCTCACCGTCGAGGATCTTGCTCGCGACGTCCTTTCTCAAGTTCCGGGGCCGGTCAACGTCCTGGCGGGACACTCGCTCGGATCGGTGGTCGGCCTGACCGTCGCACGACTCGCGCCCGACTACTGCCAGCGAGTGGTCGTGGAGGATCCGCCGGCCATCACTCGTGAGCCGATGGAGCATGAGGTCGTCGCCAACATGGAGGAGATCATCCGGGCCACTCGAGCGGATCCGGCGGGCAGGCGGGCACCTTGCCGGCGCTACTCCGCGAGAATCCGGTCTGGTCCTATCGGGATGCGGATTACTCGCTCCAGAACCGGCTGAACCTGGACTTGGAGCGGGTTGTCCGGTTCCTGCGGAGCACCTGGTGGGATGTCGAGGACCTCGTCGAGCGGTGTCCTGCGCCGGTGTCGCTGCTCGCCGCGACCCAAGGCTCGACGCTGGCTGAACCTGCCCGCTCGGCCCTGATGAGCCGGCTGCCGGCCGAGCACGTAGCGGTCATTGACAGCGGCCACACGATCCATCGCGAGCGGCCAGGGCTGTGGCTCCACCACGTCCTTCGGTTCGCGGAGGCGGCTTGAGCAGACGGTCGTGGCCAAACGGCAGCCCGCACCTGCAGCACCGTCTGCATCAGCAGCGTCGCAGCTGTCACGGTTTTAGGCTTTGGGCGTCGCCGACCGCTATCCCAGGTGCGGATCTGAAGGCCAGGCCGTCCCCGCTCCGTCTCATTCGCTGGCATGCGCCGCCGTTCATCCACGGCGCGAGCTCCATGGGACTCCCAGGTACATCCGAAAGCCCAACCCTGGCATCTACCGGTCACGCCGACCGCAGGACCAGATGTTGATCATGGGCCCTTCCGGCGGCAGCGAATAGCGGCCCGATGCGTCAGGATGCAGATCCGCGGTCCCGGCCAACCCGACCAGCTGATCCCCCAGAACCCACGCCGGAATCTGCACCGGGCGATGCTGTGCCCGAGCGGCGTGCACCAACACCGTCTGCTCCGGTGACTCCCGAAGGAAGGTGATCGCGTCGTCCTGGACTGCCAGCCAGCGCAGGCCACCTCGGCGAAGCGCCACGTTGTCGGCCCGAGCACGGAACAGCGCCTCGTTGACGGCGAACCGTGCCATGTCCCACTGCTCCGGCTCATCCCACGGAATCGGCCGCCGCGCATCCTCCCCGTTGGCGCCTTCCTGCCCGATCTCGTCACCGGCCCACAACATCGGGATTCCAGGCATGGTGGCAAGCAGGCCGAAAGCAACCGACACCAGGCCTGGGTCGCGAAGCAGCGTACGTATCCGCATGGTGTCGTGAGAGTCCACCAGCGTGAGCGCATGTGTGGTGGCCCGCCACGGCTGCGCGGCGGCGAACGACCGCATCGTCGAGGCCACCGCGCCACCGGGAAAGCTTGGCAGCGCAGTGAACGGTCCCGGCTCGAATGAGACCTCTCCGGGGGCGCTCAGCCATTGCCAGAGCGGTCGGGTGAAGCCGGCGTAGTTCATCACCCCGTGCCAGCCGTCTCCGAGAAGGTCAGCGGAGGCGTCGTGGCTGTGCTCGGCCAGCAGCAGTGACTCCGGGTTCGCCGCAGCCATCGTGGCCCGGATGGTCGTAGCAACCATGTGGTTGAGGTCGGTTGTGCCCAGCCGCGCGGTCATGTTGGCGACGTCGATCCGCCAACCATCAAGCCCGTGCGGGCCCAGCCACGAAGCGACCACAGAGTCGGGGCCGTCGTACAGCCGTCGCCGCAACGCTGGATTGCGGTGGTCGAACTTAGGCAGCGAGGGGTGGTCGAACCAGCAGACGTAGGAGTGCGGATGCTCGGTGAAGATGAAGTAGCCAGCCTCCGGCGACGCCGCGTCAGCAACGGCCGTCTGGAACCACTCGTGAGCATCGCCGCAATGGTTGGTGGTCAGATCGCCGAGCAGCCGCATCCCCCGGGCGTGCAGGGCATCAGCCAGCCGAGCCAGCGCCGCGTCGCCGCCGAGCAGCGGATCGACACGGTCGAACGTCGCCGCGTCGTAGCGATGGTTGGACCGCGCCGGGAACACCGGCGTCAGGTAGACCGTGTTGGCGCCGGTTCTGGCGATGTGATCCAGGTGTGCGGTGATGCCGTCCAGGTCGCCGCCGTAGTACTGGTACGGCGTCTCGGGCCCATTCCCGATGACCGGGTCGCCCCAGCGCTGCGGGATGGCCCACTCCGGAGGCATCCGGTCCGTCGACTTCGCGAAGCGGTCCGGGAAGATCTGATACAAGACCGCGTCCTGCGCCCACGTGGGGGGTGCCGGGTGCCCGGTCAGCCGGAAGTCGGCGGCATCGGTGACGTCGCGGGCGTGTATCCCGTCACCGTTGAGCCATTGATAGCCAGCCGGTACGCCGTCCAGCAACCAGCGGTAGTTCACTACCGGGTTCAGCAGTGGAACGTTGCCGCGCAACCAGACCTCGTGCTCATCCTCCCGGTCGACGACGGTCTCCGTCAGGGCCTGCTCCCCGTCTATGTAGATCCGGAGCAGAGCCTTGCGAACTCCGCTGGCCCGAGGCACCCGCAGGAACACCGCAACCGTGTCTCCAATGTCGGGCGCGAGGTTGCTGACATAGGTCGCCGACCCGTCATGATGCGGCGCCGACCAATGAGGACCCGACATCACAACCTCCGCTTCCCGCTGCGACCAGAACAAGGCAAACGTAGCCGAGCATGATCAGAAGGTGGGCCAGGGGCGCACCGCCTCGGCACTGCCCGGATCCGATCCGTCGCTACCAGGGCACCAGCGAACCGCAGACGAGCAGCCACGTCGCAGGCGGATTCTGCGTGCGAGGTCGGGCCGGTCGCAGGTTGCTGGCGCCGATTGAGCCCACCCGGTACGGGTACGTCAACTGCTCGAGGAGGTTGGAGGCGCTTTTTCTCGCTTAGGACCGAGTTAGCACCCGGATGAGCGAAGCATAGGTGTCGTCAACAGAGTCGTACTCACTGCGGACGACCATCGCCGAGGGACGCATTTGCATGATGGCCAGCAACTGATCGTACATTGCAGCGAGCATCACCGATCCACCCAGGAGTGCGACAACCTCCCGGTTGTGTCTATCCCATTCGCTATCATTCCTGCGGCGGTCGAAACGGGCGATTGACTCTGTCTTTTCATCAAATAGAATGACCTCACGAAAATCTGCGCCTTGCTCATGTGCAACCTTCTCGAAGGCCTGGATCTCATCCACACGAGCCAAGTACTGCGGGAGGATCACGTCGCGTCCCTCGCCGAGATGGGCTGACGCCATCGCAAGTGCAACCGGTCGCAAGACTTCGTGCGTGTGGTTATCTACGTCTTGCCAGCCACCAACCAACCGGTGCAAACTGTCGATGTCCAAGTTAAGGACGCCGGGATGCCTTTCGGCATAGAGAGCCGACAGCGTTGATTTCCCAATTCCCGGCGGGCCGTTCACGTGAATGAGGGAAGTCACTCGGAGACGTTAGCATGACCTGGCGCAGACACCTTCTTGACTTCAAAGCCATGGGCGCACCCTTGTGCCGACGTATCTGGTCCGCGGCCCTGCTCTGCGCTGACGTCGGCGAGGAGTGCTTGTGCCGAGGCGATCGCAGTCAGCAACTTGTCCGGTTCGGTTCCGAGCCTCGCGAGGATCCGGTGCGCTCGCTGGGCAAAGTCGACCGGCGCTTGCGGCAATGTCGCGGCCGCGTCGATCAAACCCTTTTCGTTGATGACCCAGCGGCCAGCCGTCGCATGGATGGCATGGGCGCAGAGCTCGACCACTCGAAACAGGCAGCCCGCCACGAATGCCACATCACCGCGCTTCGCCGGTTTCAACGAACCGCCAAGTAGGAACTCCGCCTCGTTGAGCCGTTCGACCACCGCATGGCCGAGCTCCGCCGGATAGTGCATCACCTGCTCTTTCAGCCCGGTCAGCTCACCGTCAGGATCGGCCAGTACCAGCCCCAATGCGACCTCGCCAGCGTAGGCGAAGTCCGGAACCCCAAGCGGGTGACCAACTTGGACGTGGAACGTGAACGTGCCGGATTGGGCCAGCTCCCATGAGCGATGGACGCGATTCAGGTCGCGATAGATCCAGTCGACAGCAGTACCGTCAATCCTCAGCCAGCCGCCGCCGTCTACCCATGGACCCCACTCACCAGGCTCGGTCACCTCAGGCGCCGCAGCCGATCCACTCCGGGCTTCCGCCACAGCTGCAGCGAGCTCACGTAGCCGTGGGACGTCGATTGGCGGGCGGTAGTACAGGCCGAGGTCCACGTCTGAGTCGGGTAGCGCCGCGCCGCGCGCCCGGCTTCCGCCAAGCATCACTGCGACCACGCCGGGAACCTCCACCAACATGCAGGCCAGCTCGCGGAGTCGATCACCTGTCAACACCTTTGGATGGTCCCACGTATGGGAACCTCAACGCGCGATACCACCGGAAGCGGCTTGGATGAGCGGACGGAGATGATGGTCACGTGGCCGTGGTGACCCGTCTGGTGACGTTCGTCGATGTGGATGAACCTGCTCCGGACCCTCGGCGGATCTCGGTATCGGCACGTCACGAGGCGGTACTCGATAGCGGTCACCGCGTGCTCCTGCTGGACGACCGGGGCTGGAGCGTCTCCGGCCCGCCCGACATCTGGGTCACGACATCGGTCGACGACATGGCCAACACGGCTCGCATGGTGGTCGGGCCGGATGCGCCCTTCGGTACGCGCTCCCAGCGCGATATGGAAGCAGATCATTGGGCCCAGCTGAGCGGGGTTCTTCGGGAGCACGGGATTGTGACGGAGCCCCTGGAGCTGAAACGGTTACGGCACGATGTCGTGCTGAGCGGACAACTCCTTGCCCGCATGGGCCATGACGTAGGTGGGGGCGGGCGCCGGTGACCTCTGGATAAGACCTACGACACCGACCCTAGGCGAGCACTCGTCGGTGAGGAGCAATCCCGCCCAAGGACGCCCGGGGAGCCGCGGCCGCGGCTGGCGAAGCTTGGGTAGCCACAACACGGCCTTTCCCACCGACTACTTGTTGAAACAACTAACCTGCGCTACAGTTAGTTGTAGCAACAACCATCGGGGTGGTTGCCGAACAAGGAGAACGTCATGACCAACGTGAGCATCCTGGGCAAGGGCAACATCGGCCCGGCCATCGCCAGCATCATCGAGAAGGGCGGCAACACCGTCGAACTGCTCGGCAGCAACGACGCCGACAAACCCGTCACCGGCGAGATCGTCGTCCTCGCTGTGCCCTACCCCAAGTTGAGTGAGGTGCTGGCCCAGCGCGGTGAGCAGCTGGCTGGCAGGATCGTCGTGGACATCACCAACCCGCTGAACTTCGAGACGTTCGACTCGCTGACCGTACCTGCGGACGCGTCGGCAGCCGCGGAGATCGCCGCCGCGCTCCCGAAATCCCGAGTCGTCAAGGCCTTCAACACGACCTTTGCCGCAACCCTGGCCTCAGGCACGATCGGCGACCAGCCGACCACCGTACTCATCGCCGGTGATGACGAGGGCGCCAAGTCCCAGCTGGCGGAGGTCGTCACCGCCGGTGGGCTGCGGGCCATCGACGCCGGTTCGCTGCGTCGGGCCCGCGAGCTGGAGGCGCTGGGATTTCTCCAGATCACCCTCGCAGCGGGCGAGAAGGTGTCCTGGACCGGCGGTTTCGCCGTCCAGCCCTGATCTTCCAACTGCACCAGGGTGCAGCCGGGCGCACGACTCGCGCGGCCAGGCATCAGCGCGCGCGAACTTCCGTCCGACGGCACGGACGAGAGCTACCGGTTCCTCAGCTCAACCCTGCCGAGCCGCGGCTGATCGGGGCACCCACCCGCACGTGGGTCTACTGCCCTTCTTCCAGCATGTCCTTGAGCGTCTCGAGATCGTTTTTTACCTGACGTTTGCCGGCCTTCTCGAATAGAGGCCCCGCAAGCCTGAAGAAACTGCCGGGCTCACCCTCGGCGGTCATCGTCACACTGGTCCCCGCTCCCGACGGCTCGAACGCATAGGTGAACGTGAACGGGACCGGGCTGGCACCAGTGCTGCGATAGGCGAACCTCCGATTCGACTCGACACTGGTGACCTCGCAAGGCGAGTCGAATTTACGACCCAGAAACTTCTGAACAAGAGTGAAGGTGTCGCCCTCTTGCGGAGGACCGGTCAGCCCCGAGACCTCGACGGCCGGTCCCGCCCATTGCGGGAAATTGTCCACATTCGTGACGAACTCGAAAACGTCCCCAACCGGGCGGCCGATCTCAATGCTGTCCTGGACGCGTACTGTACTGATCTCCCGACTCCTATCCTCATACCCGGCCGACGGGGGCGGGCCGTGTCGCCTCGTGTCGTGCAGACCGCAGCCAGTGCCGCTAACTTGGTGGCGTGACCGCCTTTGGGTATGGAACCACTGGGAGGAAACCTGGTCAAGGGACGACCGACCGGCCGTTGGCTCCGCACTCACCTCCGACCACGAAAGAGGCCTCATCCATGTCGATACCAAGCGTGCTGTTTGTCTGCGTTCACAATGCTGGCCGGTCCCAGATGGCTGCGGCGTTTCTCTCCCACCTAGGGAAGGGTCGGATCGAGGTCCGCTCCGCCGGCTCACAGCCGGCCGAGCGGGTGAACCCGGCCGCCGTCCAAGCCATGGCCGAGGTGGGCATCGACATCACCGCCGAGAAGCCGAAGATCCTCACTGACCAGGCGGTACGGGAGTCCGATGTCGTGATCACCATGGGCTGCGGCGACACCTGCCCGTTCTATCCCGGCAAGCGCTACGAGGACTGGGTGCTGGAAGACCCGGCCGGGAAGGGCGTCGAGTCCGTACGCCCGATCCGCGACCAGATCCGCGCCCGGGTGGAAGCCCTGGTGGCCGACCTCGTCTCCGAGCAGCCGTCAGCCTGAGAGTTTCCGCCTGAAATTCGAGTGCCGGTCGCTGGCACACGCGCTCACCGGCTTGACGGGCGCTAGCCGGTGGCCCGCTCAGCTCCGCTGGGCCGGCGCGTTGCTCTCCATGGTGGCCGCCCATGATCGGAGAAGAGCCAACGCGTGTTCAGTCGGAGAACCGGGTTCGGCGACGTAGATCGTCAGGGTGAGACCGGGTTCGGAAACCATGTCGAGGCTCTCGTAGATCAGGGTCAGGTCGCCGACGACCGGGTGGTGGAACTGCTTCGTACCGGCGCCATGAAGCCGAACGTTGTGGGAGCTCCATCTCATCCGGAAGTCCTCGCTGCGGGTGGACAGCTCGCCCACCAGGTCGTGCAGCTCCTTGTCGTGGGGGTCGCGGCCCGCCTCGGTTCGCAGGATCGCCACGCACGTGTCGGCGGCCAGCTCCCAGTTCGGATAGAACCGGTGGGCGTCGGCATCGAGGAACGTGTAGCGCGCGAAGTTCGGTGGGACGGCGGGGTCGCTGTCGTACAGCGACGAGTGCATCGCTCGGCCGAGGTGGTTAGTGGCGAGCAGGTCCATTCGGCCGTTGCGGACGATCGCCGGGCCGGTGGTGATGATGTCCAAAGCCCACTGGAGGCTGGGCCGCGGCGTCCATCGCTTACCGGAGCGGCGGCGCGGACGCAGCATCGCACTGGTGCCGTCGGCGGCGTGGGCGAGATGGAACAGGTGAGCTCGTTCGGCCTCGTCAAGCTGGAGGGCGCCCGCGATGGCGTCCAGGACGCTGGCGGAGACACCAGCCAGGGCACCGCGTTCCAGCTTGGAGTAGTACTCGATGCTCACACCGGCAAGGGTGGCCACCTCCCCTCGGCGCAGGCCCGGCACGCGGCGGCTGCCGATCTGCGGCAGGCCCGCCCGCTCGGGGGTGATCTTGGCTCGTCGTGAGATGAGGAACTCGCGGACCTCGGCGCGGTTGTCCATGACTCGACAGTACGGTGCCCGCCGCCGCCGGTGGGATGTCCTGTCAGTACACCTTTCAGCAGGGACTCCCTTCCCGCTTTCAGATCCGCTTTGCTGGTAGACAACGGAACATGCCTCTAGGCGGGCACCTCATCGGAGGTCGTCGAGATCGGCCGAGCGACATGATCCTGCCCCCAGATGACCCAAGAGTTGAAGGAGAACCGTCGTGCGCGGTGCCGTCATGTACGCCCCTGGTGATGTTCGGGTCGAGGATCGTGCCGATCCGAAGATCCTGCGGCCGAGCGATGCGATCATCCGCTTGCCCGCGACCTGTATCTGCGGGTCGGATCTGTGGCCGTACCGGGGGTTCGACAAGGTGGAGGGGCCCTCTCCGATGGGCCATGAGTACGTCGGCATCGTCGAGGAGGTTGGCAGCGAGGTCCGGACCATCAAGCCCGGCCAGTTCGTCATCGGCTCCTTCTTCGCCTCCGACAACACCTGCGAGATCTGTCAGGCGGGCTACCAGAGCTCCTGCGTCAACCGGGAGGGAGTCGGATCGGAGGGAGCCCAGGCGGAGCGGATGAGGGTACCGCTGGCCGACGGCACTCTGGTGGCCACGCCCGACATCCCGAGCGACGACTTGATCCCGGACTTCCTGGCGTTGTCCGATGTCCTCGGCACCGGCTGGTTCGGGGCAGTTGCGGCGGAGGCGGGGGCCGGCAAGACGGTTGCCGTGGTCGGTGACGGTGCGGTGGGCTTGCTCGGTGTCATGGCCGCGAAGCAGCTCGGCGCGGAGCAAATCATCGCGATGAGCCGCCATGAACCCCGGCAGAAGCTTGCCCGCGAGTTCGGCGCCACCGACATCGTCACCGAGCGCGGCGATGAGGGCGTGGCCGCGATCAAAGAGCTCACCAACGGGTTGGGCGCGCACTCGGTGATCGAGGCCGTAGGCACCCAGGAGTCGATGATGCAAGCCATCCGCTCGACCCGCGAGGGCGGGCATGTCGGCTTCGTCGGCGTCGCCCACGGTGTGCAACTGCCCGGTGAGGAGATGTTCTTCTCCCACGTACACCTGCATGGTGGCCCTGCACCGGTGCGCCGCTTCATGCCCGAACTCATCGACCTCATCTGGAACCGCACCATCAACCCAGGCAAGGTCTTCGATCTCGAGCTGCCCCTTGCCGAGGCGGCTGAGGGATATCGGGCGATGGACGAGCGTCGCGCCATCAAAGTCTTGCTCCGGCCATGACCAACCGCGAAGGTACGGCGATGCCGCACCTGGGCTATGCGCCAGACTGTGAGTTCCTGGGTGACCACCCTGAGGCCGAACACGTAGCGAACCGTAGCCAGGCCAGGCTCACCGCCGCTCTCGTCGCGACCGTGGTCTTCCTGACTGCAATTGCACCGCTGGCTACCGACATGTATGTGCCGGCGTTCCCACAGGTCGCCGACGATCTGTCCGCGACCGCGACGCAGGTGCAGCTGACGCTCACCACCTTCTTCGCCGGCATGGGACTCGGGCAGCTGATCGGCGGCCCGGTCTCGGACCAGCGGGGCCGGCGGTGGCCACTGCTGGCCGCAATCGTGGTGATGACCCTGGCCTCGGTGGTGTGCGCGTTGAGTCCGTCCATCGCGGTCATGATGGCTGCCCGATTTGTCCAAGGGTTCAGTGGAGGCTGGGCAATGGTGATCGGCCGGGCCGTGATTGTCGACCTGGCTACCGGCACCCAGTTGATCCGAGTGCTGAACGTGATCGCCGGGGTCGGTGGCATCGCGCCGATCGTCGGCCCGCTGCTCGGTGCGGTCATTCTCCAGCTATCGCACTGGCGGGTGTCATTCTGGGCTGTGGCCGCGCTCGGGCTCGCGATGACCACCTGTGTGCTCATCGCGGTCCCGGAATCGCTTCCACCAGAACGGCGTCACAGCGGCGGGCTTAAGGCCTTCGCGATCGCCGGCCGGGAGGTCCTGCGACAACGGCGCTACGTCGGCTATCTGCTGGTGAGCGGATCGGCCATGGCAGCGCTGTTCGCCTATGTAGCGACGTCAGCGTTCGTGCTGCAATCCATGAACGGGCTGTCCCCCATCGCGTACTCGGTCGACTTCGCCGTAAACGCCGGCGGCATGACGATCGCGGCGCTGGTCGCCGCCCGGCTGGCCGGCCGAGTCGCCACTCGCAGTGTCATCCTGGTTGGGCAGATCGCGGCGCTGGCGGCGGGCGTGGCCATGCTGATCGGTGCCGTGTGGTTCGGCACGCCACTGCTGCTCGCGATCGTCTGCTTCTTCGTCCTGATGACGGCCCAGGGCCTCATCGGCCCCAACGGCGGAGCGCTCGCCTCGGCTGAGGTTCCCGAGCATCCAGGCACCGGCTCCGCGGTCCTCGGCTTCGTGCAGTGGGTTGTTGCCGGCTTCGCCGCGCCGTTGGCCGGTCTTGGCGGTGAGACCACGGCCGTCCCCATGGCGATGCTCATGATCGCCGGCGCGGTGGCATCGATGTACGGCCTTCTGGTACTCGCCCGGCCGGGGGCCCGGGGCCGGCGGACCGTTGGCGTATGACGATCGTGGGCCGGGTTCACGCCGCAGGTGAGGGTTGGCGGTGCCGTCATCACCGCAGCGACTCCTGAGGAATCCTTCGGCGACCTGCCAGCGGGCTAACCCAGAGTCTTGGATCGGCGGAGTCTTGGATCGACGGCTGCTCTGGAGTCGTCTTCGTCTGAACCCAGCCGACTCCGGTCGCTGACTTCCGCGCGAGTCACCGCTGATATTCCCGCCCGACCGGTGCGCTTTGGCCGTTATCGGCCCCGTCACCGTTCGGTCGGGAAGGTATATCGGCGCAGGATCCCGGGTACGACCATCACGCCGCCCATCGGCATGCATCCGCACACCGCCCGCGCATCAGCACACCTCCCAAGATGTGCGCGGGGGTGGGCGATATGCGGCTCGGATGCGCCCCGCACGGCGGTGTGCGGGTGAGCGCCGGAGATGCGGACGGCTCCAGATGGCTGGGGCGCTCGTGATCTGGGAGCAGATCCATCAGTGGAGCGTGCCCCGTTGGACGGTGGGTTCACGGCCGCGTGCCGCTGGGAGCCTGGCTGCGAGCCACGCGAGATCTCACTGGCCTCCAGGGCTCCGGTGCGGATGGCTACCGCTGATCTTCCCGCCCGACCAAGTGCGCTTTGGCCGTTATCGGCCCCGACAGGGCCCGGTCGGGAGGGAATATCAGCGGATGATGGGAGTACGGCCCATCCGCAGCCCATGGCTTGCATACGCACACCGGCCCCGCACCAGCAGACCTTCCAAGGTGTGCGCGGGCGTGGGCGATATGCGGGGACGTGCCCCCACCGCGATGGGCGGGCGGGGCGAGGTGCGGCCCTGAGGTGCACCACAGGGCGCGGGCGGTCGCGTGGGGAGATCCCGTAAGCGCCCCTCCCGGGCGCTGCAAGCGAGCGGCATGCGGCGGCGAGCCGCTTCGGCGTTCCTGTGCGAGGTGCGGGATGCCGCGGTGAGCCGCTTCCCCGGGTCCTGTGCGAGGTGCAGGATGCGGCGGTCAGCCGCGCCTCCGAGCCAGCGCGGCGCTGGCTACGGGCGGCGGATCAGCTAACTGTCGCTGGTGGCCTGCTCGTTGTGGTGCTCGACCCAGGCATCCGGGCCGGGGTAGACCACGGTCTCGTGACCGTTGTCCTGGCGGACGAGGTACGGCGGGCCGCCGCCATCGCCTCGGGTCTCGACAATGACCGCTGTGTGGTCGGGCAGCCCGACCACCTTGCCCTGGAAGTGCAGACGGTCGCCGACGGATGCGTGCATAACTCCTCCGTTTCGATGGTCCTGCTTCCAGTTTGGACCTTCGCCCGCCGCGGTGAAAGGGGCGCCGCGGCAGCGTTCGGACGAGCCCCGGGGAGGTCAGACCCCGTCGTGCTGGCTGTGCTCAGCCTGCAGCTTGGCTACCTCGGCGTGGACCTTCTCCATGTCAAGGCCCTTAACGGCGTCCACGACCTCCTTGAGCGCCGGACCGGGTAGGGCACCGGCCTGGTTGAACACCAGCACACCCTCGCGGAAGGCCATCAGAGTGGGGATCCCCTCGATTCCGAGGGAACCGGCCAGGCTCTGGTTTGCGTCGGTATCCAGCTTGGCGAAGACGACCCCGTCGTACTGCTCGGAGGTCTTCTCATAGACCGGTCCGAAGCGCTTGCACGGACCGCACCATTCAGCCCAGAAGTCGACAAGGACGATGTCGTTATCGGTGATCGTCTCTTCGAAGTTCTCGGCGCTGATGTCGATCGTTGCCATGCTCGGGCTCCTTGGGAAGACAGCTATGCGGGTTTCCCTGGATAACCGAGAATGCCACCCAGCTATTCCGGCGCTCGGACTTCCGACTGCGCTACTTGATGGCAACCACCCGTCGCATCGGGATGGTCACCGCCACCGGACCCCGCTTCTTCACCCGGTCCTCGAGGTGCTCAATGGCCGCCTCCACCCGAGACCACCGGGTCGTCGGCAGATACAGAGCCGACATCATCAGCTCGGCGTCGGCCCGGTTATGCACGGTGAAGCGATACCGCTCCCGGGCATCCTCCACCCGGCGAAGTCCGTGCAGGGCAAGCGTCTTGGTAAAGCCCGCCAGCTCCACCGGCCCGGGAAACTGCGGTTTCGTCCTCAGCCGGGTGGTCAGTCGGGTGAGGACGCGCAGATCCTTGGTGTTGAGCGGGCGGATTGCCGGAGCGATCGCGGCCAGGACGCCACCGGGCTTCAGCACCCGGGTGATCTCGGCCAGCAGATCGCCCAGTGGCTGGATCACCACCAGGCCCATCGAGCTGGTCACCGCGTCCACCGAGGCGTCGGCGAACGGCAGCGCCAGCGCGTCGCCCTCCACCCAAGGACCGGGCCCACGCTCTGCTGCAATCGCCAGCTCATGCTCGGAGATGTCGATGCCGATCACCGTTCGCCCAGGCTGTGCCAGCTCACGCGACATCGGTCCGGAGCCACAGGCCACATCGAGCACTGTGGTCACGTCCGGCGACACTGCCCGCGCCAACCATCGGTACGGGGTATGGTCGCCCGCCATCGCCTGGGACAGCACAGCCTCGGCAACGCCGGGCCGCTCGCGGTGGAAAGTGGCCAGGTACTCCTTCCAGTTGATCTCTTCCTCAGTCATGCTGCGACCTCCCCAGGACGAAACTCCATAGGACGAAACTCCATAGGACGAAACTCCACGGTGCGACCTCCACGGTGCAAGCCAGGCTCGGCTGCCGGGTGAGATGGGAGCCGGTGTCGGGGCTGGAGAGCGTCCCTGTCGACCTGCTGGCCGGTCACCTGGGACATCCTCAGACCCGCGTGACGAAGAGGTGGCTGGCCGCCTCGGTGTCGATCTCGCAGCCCGGGGATGAGTCCACCGTGAGTCGCACGCCGAGGCCACCCGCCTCCGCGACCACCCGTACGCCGGGCTGCACTCCGGCGGCCCGCAAGGTACCCATCATCTGGATGTCTTTCTGGATCTCCTCGCTCATCCGGACCAGGGACACCAGGACGGGTCCCCCACCGGCACTCTTCACGACATTCAGCAGCTGCTCGTTGCCGTCCCGGTAGGCCACCGGAATGTCGGCTACGCCCAGCTCGGCGAGTCCGGGGATGGGGTTGCCGTACGGCGACTCCGTCGGCGAGTGCAGCAGCGCGACAAGCTTGCGCTCGACATCCTCGGAGATCACATGCTCCCAGCGACAGGCCTCGTCGTGCACCTTCTCCCAGTCCAGCCCGATGACGTCGATGAGCAGTCGCTCGGCCAACCGATGCTTGCGCATCACCCGGGTGGCCCGCGTCCGCCCCTCGGGCGTGAGCTCGAGATGCCGATCGCCTTGGACATGCACCAGGTTGTCGCGCTCCATCCGAGCCACCGTCTGTGAGACCGTCGGACCACTTTGCTGAAGACGCTCAGCGATCCGGGCCCGAAGCGGCACGATGCCCTCTTCCTCGAGCTCGAAGATCGTCCTGAGGTACATCTCGGTGGTGTCGATGAGGTCGCTCACGCTGACATTCTCTCTCCTCACCGGGCACCCCCGCGTGCGGGCGCTCGGGGCGGGCAACCGCTACCGAGGCAGGATGACGTCATGAGCCGTGCGTCGACAGTCGCGATCTGGTGGGTCCGGCGAGACTTCCGGCTCGCCGACAACCCTGCACTGCTAGCCGCCGTGGATGCCGGCGAGGCGGTGCTGCCGCTGTTCGTCCTTGATCCGGCGATACTTCGGCGGGCGGGCGCCGTTCGTACCGGCTGGCTGCGGGCCTGCCTGGCCGCGCTGCACGCCGACCTCGTGGCCGGCGGCGGCCCCGGGCTCAGCGTGGTCGAGGGCCGACCGGCACAGCTGGTACCCCAAGTCGCCCGACAGCTGTCCGCCGCCCAGGTGCATGTCAGCGCCGACTTCGCACCCTACGGACGACGCCGGGATGCGGCGGTGGCAGCCGCGCTGGACGACATCGGCGTGGACCTGGTCGCCACCGGCTCTCCGTACGGAGTCGCGCCGGGCACGCTGCGGACCAGGTCCGGCTCGCCGTTCCAGGTTTTCACCCCGTACTGGCGAGCGTGGAGCGACCACGGCGTGCACCCGCCTGCCGAGGCCGTTGACCCGTCCACCGTGCGCTGGCTTGGACTCCCCGACGGTGCCGGTAGCGCAGCCGACTCCCCGGCGGGCCTGGGTGGTGCCGATCCCGGCCTGGTCGCGGACGCAGGCGAGCGGGCTGCCCGACAGCACTGGCGGGACTGGCTCGACCGGAACGACGCTGGTGTCGCCGACTACCTCGACCTCCACGACCTACCCGGGCGAGACGCAACGTCTCACCTCTCCATCCCGCTGAGATGGGGGCAGCTTCATCCGCGGACCGTGCTCGCCGACCTGGCTGGACGACAGTCGGCCGGGGGCAGCGGATTGGCCCGGCAGATCGCCTGGCGAGACTTCTTCGCCGACGTGTTGCTCCACCGACCGAACGCGGTCACCCAGCCGATCCGTCCCGAGTTCGCCGCGATGCCGACCGACGATCCGGATACGGATCCCCAAACCGCTGCGCGTTTGGAGGCGTGGCGGCGGGGGCGCACGGGTTACCCCCTGGTCGATGCGGGCATGCGCCAGCTGCTCGCCGAGGGATGGATGCACAACCGGGTGCGACTGGTCACCGCCTCGTTCCTGGTCAAGGACCTGCACATCGGCTGGTGGCACGGCGCCGACTGGTTTCTGCAGCGCCTTCGCGACGCAGACATCGCCCAGAACCAGCTCAACTGGCAGTGGGTGGCAGGGTGCGGCACCGACGCCGCCCCGTACTTCAGGGTTTTCAACCCCACCGCGCAGGCGACGAAGTTCGACCCGGACGGTAGCTACATCCGCCGCTACGTGGCCGAGCTCGCCGACCTTCCGCTGCAGCATCTGCACCAGCCATGGACCACGCCGGCGGGCCTGCCTGATGGCTATCCGGCCCCGATCGTCGACCATGCCGCCGAACGCGCCGAGGCGCTGGAGCGGTACGCCCTCGTGAAGAGCTGATGTGATCTCGGCCACGTCATGGACAATCCACCGGTCCGATTACTTGATGATCGCAGTACCTTGGCGCTAAAGTGTTCGCGTGGCGGCCGCCTGGGGGGGCAGGTCGCCACAACTTAGTTACCCAGCATGTGGAGCAGATGCATGTGGGCAACTAGGCAGGGGCGGGGAAAAGCACGCAGCGATGACTGGGCATGGCGCGCAGCCATCCGTACAGGATCTTCGCGGGTTAGGCGCCCAGCCGACGTTCACGTTAAGAAGCAGCGGAACGTCGGCTTTCTCGCGTCCGCGGCCGACCATCGACCCAGACAGGCTACGAGCGAGAAATTCCGTTGACGCCGACACGAGTCGGGACGTACTTTTGGTGCACACGGAAAGGAGGTGGTCCGAAGAATGAGTGACTTTGGGACATGTGAGGTGACGGCCAGCTAGCCGCCCACCTGTAGATCAACTGGTCGCGAGCGGCCGGCTAATCCACAGCCAACACCCGAACCCGCGAGCGCCGGACTTGTCCTCCGGCCGACGCGCTCCTCGGATCCCCGCGGAGGTGTCGACAAGCTCGCGGGTTTGTCCTTTCCGGAGGCACCGACGATGACCACCCAGCGCCGCATCTCCATCCCCCGCGAGCGGCTGGCGCCGTGGCTTGAGGGATTCACCGCGCGGCACGGCAGTTGTGCCGTCCGGGCCACCGTCGACCGTCTCGAGGTGTCCGCCGCCGACGGCGCGGAGGCCGTCATCCGGGTGCCATTTCCGCCGCTCGCCGAGCCTGCCGACGGCGTGCCTGCGCTGCTTCGCCACGTCTCAAGCGACCGCCGGATCGGCGCCCTGCTGGTCCGCAAGGGTGGTTACGCTGTCGGGATCTTCGCCGGGGCCACGCTTCGGACGTCGAAGGTCGGGTCGTCCTACGTACAGGGCAAGACCAAGGCTGGCGGGTGGTCGCAGCAGCGCTATGCCCGCCGACGGGACAACCAGTCACGGAAGGCCTACGCCGACGCGGCGGACGAGGTGGCCCGTCTGCTGCTGCCCGAGCGGGACAGCGTCGAGGCGATCATGACCGGCGGCGACAAGTCCGCTCTCACAGCGGTCCTGGCCGACCCGCGGCTGCTCCCGCTCGCCGAGCTCGTGCACCCGGAGGTGCTGGCGGTACCGGATCCGCGGCTGCGAGTGCTCACCGCCTTCCCCGAGCAGTTCCTCGCGGTCAGGATCGAGCTGAACGAGCTGGCTTGAGGGCTCAGGGGGCCAGCCGGGTGATCGTCCAGTCCTTCCCATGCCGCCGGTAGACCAGCCGGTCGTGCATCCGACTCGGCTGGCCCTGCCAGAACTCGATCAGGGCCGGACTCACCCGATAACCGCCCCAGTGCGGTGGGCAGGGTACGTCGCGGCCGGCGAACAGCCGTTCGAAAGCGCGGTAGGAGTCGGTGAGCACCGCCGGCGAGCCGACCTCCGAGGACTGCGGGGATGCCCAGGCGCCGAGCTGAGACCCGCGCGGCCGGGTGGCGAAGTACGCCTCGCTGTCGCTCCGGGACACTCGAGCGGCGGTGCCCTCGACCCGAACCTGACGCTGCAGCGGATACCAGCCGAAATGCAGTGCCACCAGCGGGTTCTCCATCAGCTCGATGCCCTTGCGGGACGCGTAGTTGGTGTAGAACGCGAAACCCCCCGCCCCCACCTCCTTGAGCAGCACCGTGCGCGCGCTCGGCTGCCCGCCCGCGCAGGTCGCGACCACCATCGCTGTCGGCTCCGGCAGCACGCCGCGCTCCTTGGCGGTGAACGCGTCGGCCATCCACAGCCCGAACAGCGCGTACGGGTCGGCCGGTGCTGTCTCCTCGATCAGATGCTCACCCGAGTAATTCACCCGCTCTGAGGCAAGATCCAACCGGCTGGCTGTCGAGTCCGACGTCATGCGGTCAGTCTTCCAGCCGTTGACCACTACAGCGGCGCCGCCGGGCCGCAGCTCCAAAAGACTGCGGCGCCCACTTCATCCGGCCCGCTACGGCCTTTTCGCCAGGCCGACCACAGCACCGGCGACCACCGCAACGACGGCGGCCAGCCCCAACGCCGAGAAGGTGCCACCCCGGCCACGCCCTGCGTTCGGGTCCTCGGACGCCGAACCGGGCGAGTCACCCTCGGTAGCACCTGCCGACGGCGTGGATCCGGGCGGTGTGGCCACACCGGACGGGGCATCCGACAGCTCACCAGGTATGTCAACCCGGTAGACGACGGACTTCGCTCCCTCGCTGCCCACCAGCAGGGACCGGCCGTCCAGCGAGCGGGTGATCGACTCCCCCTGCGGCTGCTGCGGCAGGGCCGCGCGGGCCTTCGGCTGGTAGGTGTCTGCGGCCAGGAGCTCAACCGACAGGTACGTCCGCAGGGCTATGGCGTTCTGCTGCGGCAGAAATACGCCATCGGTGACGTAGGCCGGCGCGTCCCCGACGCGCTCAAGCAGATTGACGGCCTGCCGAGACGGCTGCCGTGGCGCCGCGTAGATGCCGCCGCGAGCCTCCTTGGTGACCAGATAGATCCGCCCGGAAGCGTCCACCAGCAGCGTCTCGGCGTCATGGGCGCCATCGGGGTAGCGGAAGTCGATCGCCTGGTACCGCTGCGGCTGCGCCTGGGGCGTGGGGCCGTCGAAGAGGTAGACGGTCACCGACGCTCGCTTCGCCTGGTTGTCACCGATGTCTGCTACGTACAAGCGCCCCCCGGCGATTGCGAGCGCCTCGACGTCAACCGGCGTCGCGCGGTACTGCAGCATGCCTTTCAGCGAGCCGTTGGGCGCCAGCGCGAAGACGACGCCGGCCGCCCCGGAGTCGTTCACGGTCCAGTACGTTGTCGAGCCGGTGTCCGCGGCAAGGCCCGATGATTCCTGAATCGCCGGCGCGGAGATGGTGAACTCGACGCGGTCCGCGGCGAACGAAGGCGCGGGCGCAGCGAGCGCCAGCATGCCCACCATGGCCGCGGCGAGCGCCATGGGCCGCCGGGCGACGACGCTCATGGGCTGCTCCCTAGGTCCGCTGCAGGCGGCGAGTGGCCGCGCTCGATGGAGATTACGCGATCCGATCCGCCGCCGGGTGAGCGGGGACACCTCGTGCCGGGACGTGGCAGGCACCCGGTGTACCGCGGACCGAGCTACCGGCCAGGCCGTCTCAGTTCAGCCGGTTCCACACGGCCGTGACCGCCACGATGAGCAGAAGTGCGCCTAAGACCCCCGAAACGATCAGCCGACGCACCCGGGGATTCATGCAGGACAGGATATGGCTGCGGAATCGGGGGCTCGGTTACGGTGGGTGTCATGGGTGAGCTCCGGCTGTACGCCATCGGGATCGATGAGGTCCGGGGCATGTTCGGCACCTCGGGGGCCCACGCCGAACGGCTGCGCGGCATCGCGCAGGCCGCGCTCGCCCCGGACGCCTCAACGCCTTCGGCCGCGGGGGCGAGGAAACCAGGTGGTGGCCGCCCCGGCGGCCTGCTGACCAAGCTCGGACCGATCTTCAAGCGGCCACCCGCCGCACTGGTGATCTCACCGACGCAGCCCACGCCTGAGGATCTGGAGGTGCTGCTCGCCGGGTCGTACGTGCCGCCGGCCCGCACCGGAGCCACCTGGCGCATGCTGGAGATTCTGGTCCAGGGCTGCGCCTGGGGATCGACCTCGGTGCGGCTGGACCGTCAGTCGATGGACGAACTTGACTTCGCCCTCGCCCGCGGAGGCGTGTCGTCGGCGAGCGGGCTGCGCCATCTGCTCAGCTGCACCACCGGCGTCAACCTGCTCCCTGTTCAGGGGCTGACAGTCGGGTGGTATCCACATCAGAAGGCGCTCGCGATGGCCGCTGCCTACCGCGCGGCGCTGCCAGAGGTGAATACCTCAGGCCAGCAGGAGATCGTCGGCGCCCTCGTTGGCTGGATGGATTCTTTCGGTGACTGGACCGCCACGGCAGTCGCGCAGGGACGGCCGGTCCCCGACCTGGTCGGATTCTGGGCGAGCTAGGTCTCACTCGCCAAGACCCACCGACCCGAGCCTTACCGACCAGGCCGGAACGCCACGATGCCGACCGTTTCCGGCAGCCGCCGCTGGTCACCCTGGCCGCAGCCCAGGTGGCCTGGGGAGGGCGCACCGGCCAACTCGGCAAATCGGCTCAGGCGCTCGGCTCGATGACCAGCACCAAGTCGCCGCCTTCGACCTGCTGGATGGAGCCGAGCGCGAGTCTTTGCACGGTTCCCGCCACCGGCGCCGTGATCGCGGCCTCCATCTTCATCGCCTCGATGGTGGCCACTGTCGCGCCGGCCTCGACGGTGTCTCCCTCCGCCACGGTCATGCTGACGACGCCGGCGAACGGCGCGGCCACCTGGCCCGGCCTGGACGGGTCGGCGCGTTCGGCCGCCTTGATGTCGACCTTGACCGACTTGTCCCGCACGCGGATGGGTCGAAGCTGCCCGTTGATCGTGCACATCACCGTACGCAGGCCGCGCTCGTCAGCCTCGCCAATGGCCTCCAGGCCGAGGATCAGGCTGACGCCGCGGCCGATGCGGACCACGTGCTCGTCACCCGGCCGCAAGCCGTACAGGTAGTCCAGCGTGTTCAGCCTGCCCACGTCGCCGTAGCTGACCCGGGCCTCCTGGAAGTCCTTGGTGGGGCCCGGGAACAGCAGCCGGTTGAGGGTCTCCTGACGTGCGCGCCCGGCGGTGTCCAAGGCAGTCGAGTCCTCGTCGGACAGGTCGACCTCCCGTACGGGAATCTTGCGACCCTGCAGCGCCTTGCTCCGAAACGGCTCCGGCCAGCCGCCTGGCGGCTCACCGAGCTCACCGGCGAGGAAGCCGATCACCGAGTCCGGAATGTCGTAGCTGTTCGGATTCTCGGCGAAGTCCTGAGGGTCCGCGCCGACGGCGACCAGGTGCAGCGCGAGGTCCCCGACCACCTTGGACGACGGTGTGACCTTGGTGGGGCGGCCGAGGACCGCGTTGGCGGCGGTGTACATCGCCTCGATCTGCTCGAACTTCTCGCCCAGGCCCAACGCGATGGCCTGCTGACGAAGGTTGGAGAGCTGACCACCAGGAATTTCATGGTCGTAGACCCGACCGGTGGGACTGGGCAGACCGGACTCGAAGGGCTTGTAGACCTTGCGCATCGCCTCCCAGTACGGCTCCAGGTCCATCACCGCACGCAGGTTCAGGTTGGTCGCGCGGTCGGTGTTCTCCAGCGCGGCCACCAGCGCCGACGCGGGCGGCTGGCTCGTGGTGGCGGCCATCGGCGCGCTGGCCACGTCGACCGCGTCCACGCCGGCGCTGACGGCCGCCAGCAGCGTTGCCAGCTGGCCGCCTGCGGTGTCGTGGGTGTGCAGGTGCACCGGCAGGTCGAAGCGCTCGCGGAGCGCGGTCACCAGCGTCGCTGCCGCCGGTGGCCGCAGCAGCCCGGCCATGTCCTTGATGGCGAGCACGTGCGCGCCGGCGTCGACAATCCTCTCGGCGAGCTTGAGGTAGTAGTCGAGGGTGTACAGGTCCTCGCCCGGGTTCGTCAGGTCGCCGCTGTAGCAAAGCGCCACCTCGGCGACAGTGGTCTGCGTCTCCCGTACCGCCTCGATGGCCGGCCGCATCTGCTCGACGTCGTTCAGCGCATCGAAGATGCGGAAGATGTCGATGCCGACCTCCGCCGCCTCGGAGACGAAGGAGGTGGTGACCTTCGTCGGGTACGGGGTGTACCCGACGGTGTTTCGACCGCGGAGCAGCATCTGCAGGCACAGGCCGGGCATGTTGTAGCGGAGCGCGGCCAGCCGCTCCCACGGGTCTTCGTTGAGGAACCGCAAAGCGACGTCGTACGTCGCGCCGCCCCAGCACTCAACCGACAACAGCTCCGGGGTCATCCGCCCGACGTACGGGGCGATCCGCAGCAAGTCCTTGGTCCGGACGCGGGTCGCCAGCAGCGACTGGTGTGCGTCCCGGAAGGTGGTGTCGGTGACCTCGACGGAGGTACGGCTGCGCAGGTCGGCGGCGAACCCGGCTGGACCCAGCTCGAGCAGCCGCTGCCGCGAACCGTGCGGTGACCGCCTGCTGAGGTCCACCCCGGCCGGCTTCTTCTCGCCGGGGTCGAGCCGGGTGGGCGCGTCGCCGTGAGGCTTGTTCACCGTCACCTCCGCGAGCCAGCGGAGCAGCCTGGTGCCGCGGTCGGCGGGGGCGTGGGTGGTGAGCAGGTTGGGTCGCTGCTCGATGAAGGCCGTCGAGACGTCTCCGGCGAGGAAGTCCGGATCCTCCAGCACCGCCTGCAGGAACGGGATGTTCGTGCTCACGCCGCGGATCCGGAACTCCGCCAGTGCCCGCTTCGCCCGCGCGACGGCGGAGGTGAAGGTGCGACCCCGGCAGGTGAGCTTCACCAGCATCGAGTCGAAGTGCGCGCTGATCTCGACGCCGGTATCGACGGTGCCGCCGTCGAGGCGCACCCCGGCACCGCCGGCACTGCGGTACGCGGTGATGGTGCCGGTATCGGGTCGGAAGCCGTTCGTCGGGTCCTCGGTGGTGATCCGGCACTGCAGCGCCGCGCCGTTGATCCGGATTCCGTCCTGGGACAGGCCGAGCTGGTCGAGCGTCTCGCCGCTGGCAATCCGCATCTGGGCCTGCACGAGGTCGACGTCGGTGATCTCTTCGGTAACGGTGTGCTCGACCTGGATCCGCGGGTTCATCTCGATGAAGACGTGCTGCCCGGCCCGTTCTCCCTCGGTCTCGACGAGGAACTCGACGGTGCCAGCGCAGGAGTAATTCAGCGAGGTGGCGAACTTCACGGCGTCCCGGCAGAGGGCTTCCCGCAGTTCCTCGGAGATGTTGGGCGCGGGCGCGATCTCGATCACCTTCTGGTGCCGGCGCTGGATCGAGCAGTCGCGCTCGTAGAGGTGCAGGGTGTTGCCCTGGGAGTCGGCGAGGATCTGGACCTCGATGTGCCGTGGGCGGCCGACCGCCTGCTCGATGAAGACTGTGGGGTCACCGAAGGCACCCTCGGCTTCGCGCATCGCCTGGGACAGCGACTCCCGAAGAGCGACCGGGTCGTCCACCCGCCGCATCCCGCGACCGCCGCCACCCGCGACCGCCTTGACGAACACCGGGAAACCGATGTCGTCGGCGGCCGCGACGAGTGCGTCCAGATCGGCCGAAGGCTCGGTCGACTTCAACGTCGGGATGCCTGCGGCCTTGGCCGCGGCCAGCGCTCGGACCTTGTTGCCGGCGAGCTGCAGTACGTCGGCGGGCGGGCCGATGAAGGTGATTCCGGCGTCGGCGCAGGCGCGCGCGAGGTCCGGGTTCTCGCTGAGGAAGCCGTAGCCGGGATAGATCGCGTCGGCACCGCTGCGCTGGGCCGCACGGATGATCTCCTCGATGTCGAGGTACGCCCGGACCGGGTGCCCCTTCTCGCCGATCTGGTACGCCTCGTCGGCCTTGATCCGGTGAACTGCGTTGCGGTCCTCCCACGGGAAGACGGCAACCGTTTGGGCCCCAAGCTCGTAAGCGGCGCGAAAGGCGCGAACCGCGATCTCTCCGCGGTTAGCGACCAGTACCTTGGCGAACATACGCCTGAGGCTATCGGTCGTCTGTTACCGAGTGGGAACACCCGGCCATCTGATGGATGCAGCCGACCCGGGCACCAGTACTCACCCCCACCGGCAGGCACAGGGCGCCACCGCGTCAGAGGCACGGTCGGTGAGATCTCGGCGGTGCCGGGAAGGTCAGGCGGCTGGGGGGCTGAGTGCGTACCGGACCACCACGTGGCCCCACACCCGCTGCAGTGCCGGCTCGAAGTCGAACGACGCCGCCTCCGGTGCGCCGGCGGCCAGCATCGACCGCATGCCGACATCGCCGCCGAAGCCGGCGTCGACATCGGAGATTTCCAGCAGGGCCGACACGCTGGCCCGGACCGCGAACGCGTAGTCGTCGGCCCGCCTGCGGGCGTCGGTGATCGCCTCCAGCCTGACCTGCCGATGGAGCGGGTTATCAGGCCGAAGGGACCACCACGGCCCGCTGACCTGGCCGTTGGGCAGCGCGGCGGCCTCCAGCAGGAGGGGTGACAAGGCATCGAGGTCTGCCAGCACGATCTCGGTCGAGTAGCTGCCGCGGTACCCGATGATCCGGGTGAACGAGCGCTGGTCGAAGACCGGACCAATGTGCAGACCCGTGGTGCTGGACCGGTCGACCGCCTGGACGAACCGCTGCAGCAGTCCGCTGATCCCGCTGGAGGCGGCCGCGAGTTCGGCGCGGGCCTGCTCGGCGGTGTCGGAGGTGCTGTGGACGCTGACCATCACCGTGGCGAGGTCCGGCGGACCCTCGAGCTGCGCCTCGCCTCGGACGGTGACGATCGGCGACGACCGGTCCGGGGCGGGTCCGGCCGTCGGTGCGCTCATGGGGTGAGGCTACCGCCGACCCGGTGGCCGCTTTCGGATCGGGCGGCTTGGCGGTGACCCAGCACGGCCGCCGAGATCAGCACACCCAGGGCGGTCAGCGCTCCCCCGCCTATCAACGTCCATCGAGGGCCGAACACCTCTCCGACCCAGCCGATGATGGGGGATCCGATCGGCGTGCCACCCATCAGCACCATCGCGTACAGCGCCATCACCCGACCCCGGATCGCCGGGTCCACACCCAGCTGGATGGAGGCGTTCGAAGCGGTCAGGGTGAGCAGGGCCACCAGTCCGAGGACCGGCAGGGCAGCGGCGTATGTCCAGTACGTCGGCATCAGCCCCACCACGATCTCGACCAGGCCGAAGGTCACCGCCATCGAGACGATGAAGCGCCCGGTGGGGGCGGTTCGACGACGGGCGGCCAGGAGCGCTCCGGACAGCGAGCCGACCGCCATGATGGTGCCCAGGATGCCGTACTCCTGCGCTCCCTTGTGGAACTCCTGCTGGGCCATCAGCGCCGAGGTCAGCTGGAAGTTCAGTCCGAAGGTGCCGACGAAGGCGACCACGAACAGCACCCGCATGATGTCGCCGCGTTCGCGGACGTAGGCCAAAGCTTCCCGAATCTGCCGCTTTCCGCGGGCTGCTGGCGCGGTGAGGTGCAGTCCGGAGGAGTCGATCAGCAGGAGCACGGCGACGAAGGCGCCATAGGTCGCCGCGTTGGTGAGGATCGCCCAGCCGGTACCGAAGGCGGCGATCACCAGGCCGGCCAGCGCGGGCCCGACGATACGGGCCGCGTGGAAGCTCGCGGAGTTCAGGCCGATGGCATTGGGCAGCAGCTGCGGACCGACCACCTCGGAGACGAAGGTCTGCCGGGCGGGATTGTCGAAGGCAGCAGCCAGCCCGAAGAGGAACGCGATCAGGTAGACGTGCCAGGTGACGGCCACGCCGGTGACCGCCAACACGCCCAGCACAGCCGCGGTCAGCGCCATCCAGATCTGGGTGATCTTGAGGATGAACCGCTTGTCGAGCCGGTCGGCGATGAGTCCGCCGTACGCCGACAGCAGCAGCATCGGCAGGAACTGCAACGCGGTCGTGATACCCACCGCGACGCCCGAGCCGCCGGACAGCTCCAGCACCAACCAGTCCTGGGCGACCCGCTGCATCCAGGTACCGATGTTGGAGACGAAGGCTCCGGAGACGTAGATCCGGTAGTTGCGGTTGCTCAGCGCCGAGAACATGCCCGGGGCCGTTGGGGGCGCCTCGGCCGCGTCCGGGCGCGTCGTCATGTCCGCGCTCACGCGTCGTTCACCTTTCCCAGGATCAGCACGGCCTTCCGCAGCACCTCGCGCTCAGTTGGGTCGAGTTCGGCGATCCGCATGGCCAGCCACTCGTCGCGTCGGCGGCGGTTGGCCAGCAGCACCTCCCGGCCAGCGTCGGTCAGCGTGACGACGCACTGGCGGCCGTCCCGTGGATGGGCCTGTCGAGCGAGGTAGCCGCGAGACTCCAGGCCGTTGACGATCCGCGTCATCGAGGGTGGTTGGACCTTCTCCATCGCGGCCAGCTCACCCATCAGCAGGTCGCCGTTGTTGAGCAGCACCGACATCGCGGACAACTGGTTGGTGTTGAGCTCCAGGGAATCGTCGCGCATCTGGCGGAGCCGTCGGGCCAGCCGGAGGACAGCCGGACGCAGGGCACTCGCGAGTCCGGCGTCGTTGGTCAGGTCCTGGTTCGGCACCGCTCCACGATAATCTTTAGCACTGCTAATTACAAGTGCTAAGGAATCACCGGCCAGAACCTCAGCTGACCAGCTTGCTCAGCAGCCCCTGGACGAAGTAGATGACGAACAGGGCGGAGACCACGTACATCAGCGGATGGACCTGGCGAGCTTTGCCGCGGACAAGCTTCAACACGACGAACATGATGAAACCGGCGCCGATCCCGACCGTGATGGAGAACGTGAACGGCATCAGCGCCATAGTCAAGAACGCGGGCAGGCCCTCCTCGATGTCGTCCCAGTTGACCTTGGTGACCTGGCTCATCATCAAGAACCCGACGAACACCAGAGCCGGGGTGGCTGCTTCGGACGGCACGACGTTGATCAGCGGAGCGAAGAACATGGCGAGCAGGAAGCCGATCCCGGTCACCACCGACGCCACCCCGGTACGCGCGCCCTCGGCGACTCCGGTGGCTGACTCGATGTAGGAGGTGTTCGAGGACACCGATCCGATGCCACCTGCGGCCGCGGCCACCGAGTCGACCATCAGGATGGATGTCACGTGCGGAGGGTTGCCGCGCTCGTCCAGCAGGTTGCCCTCCGCGCCAACGGCGACGACGGTGCCCATGGTGTCGAAGAAGTCCGCAAGCAGCAACGCGAAGACCAGCAGCGCCAGCGGCAGGAAGAGGCTGAGGTTGAAGCCATTGGCGAAACTGGACCCGAAGGCGCCGAAGAGGCTCACGTCGCCGATCAGCCCGAGGTCGGGTACGGACACCACGCTGTTGAGATCGGGGACGTTCAGCACCCAACCGGTCGGATTCTCGTTGCCCACCTTGGGGCCGACCTTCGCGATGGCCTCGATGATCACGGCGACCACCGTGCTGGCCACGATCGAGATCAAGATGGCGCCCCGCACACGCTTGGCGTACAGCACGGCTACGGCCAGCAGTCCTAGGACGAACACCAGCATCGGCCAGCCGATCAGCGAGCCACCGATCCCCAGCTCAACCGGCGGCGTGCCGGCAGGCTTGCGCACGATACCGCCGTCGAAGAGGCCAACGAAGGCGATGAACAGCCCGATGCCGACAGAGATGCCGGTGCGGAGCGAGCGCGGGACCGCCCTGAACACCGCGGTCCGGAAGCCGGTGAGCACCAGCACCGAGATCAGCAGGCCCTCGAGAACGACCAGCCCCATCGCCTGCGGCCAGGTCATCTGCGGCGCGATCACGAAGGCCAGCAAGGCATTCAGCCCGAGCCCGGTGGCGAGGCCGATGGGGAATCGGCCGATCACGCCCATCAGGATGGTCATCACCGCCGCCACCAGGGCCGTCGCGCCGGCGACGAGGGTGATGGCTTGATCCACATTCGCACCGATGGCCTGACCCGAGGCGTCCTTGAAGGGCAGGCCGCCGAGCAGGTTGCCGGCTCCGTCCGGAGCAGTACCGATGATCAGCGGGTTCAGCGCAATGATGTACGCCATGGTGAAGAATGTCGCCAGCCCTCCTCGGATCTCGCGCCCCCAGGTGGATCCCCGGGCGGTGATCTGGAAGTAGTCGTCCACCGCGCTCACTCGAGTCTGGGGTCCGCGCTGCGGTGTGGCTGCCTTCGGCGACTTGGTGACCATGCCCGCATCGTAGAGTTAACGGGTGACAGACTCGCCCAACCCACCCTCCAGTGGGCAGCCGATGCCGGAACGGTCACGGGTGCCAGAGCACCACTTCCTCGTCCAGGCTCCGGTCGCGCCGGTGGATGTCGACGGCCTGAACGTCGTCGTCACCGGCACGCTGGCGTTCGCGGTGGCATCAGTTCTCGCCGGCGTTTTCTACGCAGACCTGGCCGTCCGAGGCGACGGCTGGTGGCTGGGAGTCTGCATCTCCGGCTTCGTGCTCGGGCTGGTCGGGCTGCTGTACTGCTGGAACCGTCGCCGTCGCCGTCGAGCCGGACATTGGAACAAGGACTGACCGCACGAATTCTCCGGCCGGCGCCGAGCCGAGACGATGCCGTACGGGCGTACCCGGATCAGTCACCCTTGACGTTGACCAGTTGCCGCAGCTCATGTCGGACCTTCACCAGGTCGGCTGAGTCCCGCATGACGACCTCGATCGGCTTGTAGGCGGCCGGAATCTCGTCGAGGAACGCGGATGTCTCGCGATACTCGATGCCGGTCATGGCCTCCCGGAGCTGGTCCCTGGTGAAGGTCCTCCTGGCGGCCGACCGTGAGTACTGACGGCCGGCGCCGTGCGGTGCGGAGTTGAAGGACATCGGGTGCCCGCGGCCCTCCACGACGTAGGAGCGGGTGCCCATCGAGCCGGGGATCAGTCCCGGCCTGCCGACCGATGCGTCGATCGCACCCTTGCGCGACAGCCATACCCGCTGGCCGAAGTGAGTCTCCCGCTCGGTGTAGTTGTGGTGGCAGTTGACCTCTTCGTCGACCTCGATCGGAGATCCGGTCCACACCTGGACGGCCTGCTGAACGCGATGCATCATCTCGCGGCGGTTGAGCAGTGCGAAGTCCTGAGCCCATCGCAGGTCGCGGATGTAGGCGTGGAACTCGTCGGTGCCTTCACTCAGGTAGGCCAGGTCCCGGTCCGGCAGCTGGATCCGGTTCTTCTCGCAGACCCGCTGCGCCACCCGAATGTGATGCTGGGCGATCTTGTTCCCGACTCCTCGCGAGCCCGAGTGCAAGAAGAGCCAGACCCGGCCGTCCTCGTCGGCGGAGACCTCGATGAAATGGTTGCCCGACCCGAGGGTGCCCAGCTGCAACCGCCAGTTCGGCGCGTAGGAGTCCGGGAGGATCTGGTGCCGTCGCGCCTTCGCCTCAAGATCGCCGATCAGCGTGGCGGTGTGCTGGTCGGCTACGACCTTGTTGTAGCGGCCGGCTGACAGCGGGATGCGCCGCTCGATGTCGGTCCGGAGACGGGCCCGCGTGCTGGGCAGCCGGTGGACGGTCAGTTGGGTCCGGGCGGCGATCATGCCGCAGCCGATGTCGACCCCCACGGCGGCCGGAATGATGGCCGCCACGGTCGGAATGACCGATCCCACCGTGGCGCCGGCACCCAGATGACAGTCGGGCATCAGCGCGAGGTGCGGGGAGACGAACGGCATCGTCGCCGTCCGCTCAGCCTGCTCCAAGGTCTTGCCGTCGACGAGAGAGGCCCAGCTGTACAGCTTCTCGGAAATGCGGCGCACGCCAACCAGTGTGGCCCGCAACGCGGCCCTTCGCCTCTCCGGTCCTCAAGCAGCGCGGCAGCTAGTCGAACAGAGAGCCGAGGTCGTCCCACTCGATGGTGTCCCAGACCGGCGACGGCAGCTCGGCGGCGCCGGAGTCGGACACGACGTTGGAATGCGCACCGCAGCCGTGGTCGGTGCTCACCACCGAGCCGTCGGAGGCGGAGTACGCGTTGGTGCAGGCACCGAACATCATCCCCAGGTTGCCCTTCAGGCGGACGAAGAAGCCGCAGGTGACACAGATGTCCGGAGCGAGACGGGTCATCTGGTTGTCCGGCCCACCCTCTCCGGACAGCCACCGCTCGGCGGCTTCATCACGGCCCTGCGCCGAGAGCACCCGCTCCCGACCGAGGCCGAACTCGGCGACCACGGCGCGGATCTGGCTGGCCTCCGCCGGGTGAGGATCGCTCGCCTCTTCGCCACCGGTGTAGCCCGGTTCAAGCCGGGGGTCGTCGTCGGGGCTCGGCATCAGCAGCCCCGGAGTGACGTCACCGGGCTCGATCCGCTCCGCCCACGGCAGCCAGGTGGGAGCCGTGAGGGCGCCTTCGCCGGGAAGCAGCACGACCTCGTTGACGGTGGGCACCTTCGCTCGAGAGGCGCGCGCCACGGTCACCGACCAGCGCCACCCGCGGTATCCCGGGTGGATGCACTCGAACAGATGGGTAACGACGCGGTCGTCCTCGGGATGGATTCCGACGTGCTCGCCCACCCCGATCACTCCGGCGGTCTCGATCGCGGCCTGGCGCGCCAGGTCTGTTGCGGCTACACAGATTGCGTCCGGCTTGATCGTCCTGCTGCGCGTACTGGTGGCCATGGGGGCCATTGTGACAGCCACGCGCACGTCACACCAACGCCCGCCAGGCCGCGCGACGGGGCGCAACTCGACGGGTGACAGCAGGTGTCAGTGGAAGCAGGCAAGATTATCCAGGTGAGTGTCGATCCCGAGCCCGCCGGTGACTCTCGAGCCACGGCCCCGCCCGTCGGTCCGGCCGCCGGTCCGCGACGTCGACGCCGGCACGGCGGGTCCAGTGCTCAACCCCCGCGACAGTCGGGGGGGTCGGCGCCTCGCCGGGCGACCGCCGGACTGGGGGCTGCCGCCCGACTGACCGGTCGACAGCTGGGCCGCGCCGGCCGGGCCGTTCTGCGGTTCACCACCTCGAAGGGTGCCGGCGAGAGCGGACTTGCGCGGCTGGTGCACCTCCAGTTCTACGTCGCCGCCGGGGACGCGGCGGTGGCGGTGTCGCTGGCCGGCACCCTGTTCTTCACGTTGCCGACCGACCAGGCCCGGCCACAGGTCGCGCAGTTCCTGCTGCTGACGATGGCCCCGTTCGCCATTGTCGCGCCGTTCATCGGGCCATTCCTGGACCGCTTTCGGCACGGTCGTCGATGGGCCATCGGCGTCACGCTGGCACTCCGGGCCTTCCTCTGCTGGGTGCTGGCCGGCGTCATCGGCGAGGACTCCGCGTGGATCTTTCCTTGCGCGCTGGGCTGTCTGGTCGCCTCGAAGGCGTACACGGTGACCCGGGCATCAGCCGTACCACGACTGCTGCCGCCGCGGTTCACGCTCGTCAACGCCAACTCGCGGATCTCGCTCGCGAATGTGGCGGGGGCCGCTGTAGGCGGCGGGATCGCCGCCCTGATCGCACGACTCGGCCCGGAGTGGTCGCTGCGCTTCGCGTTCTGCGTGTTCATCGGCGCGACGGTGGTCGCGATCCTGCTGTCCCCGAAGGTCGACTCCTCAGTCGGTGAGCGGGACATCGGAGGGGTGCTGGCACTGGGCGTGGGTCCGGAACCGTCGCCGAGCACCGCGGGAACGAGCCAGCGCATCCAACGCCGCTTCCGCAGCCTGCATCCGGGGGTGGTGCACGGCCTGCGGTGCGTGCTTGGGGCGCGGCTGATGACTGGGTTCCTGACGTTCTTCCTCGCCTTCTTGCTTCGGGAGAAACCAATCGCGGCCATCGAGGGGACGGTCCTGCTCGGCATCGTCGTCGCGGCGGCCGGCGTGGGGAACAGCCTGGGCACGATTGCCGGCAACCTGCTCAAGGACAAGGCGCCGGAGAAGATCTCGCTTGCGGTGCTCTGCATCGATGTGGCGATGGCGATCACGACGGCCGCCTTCTACTCGATCGTCACGGTGATCTCACTGGGTCTGGTCGCTGGTCTCTGCGCGCAACTGGCGAAGCTGTCCTACGACGCGTTGGTGCAGCGCGACGTCGCCGAGGTCGTCCGGACATCGGTGTTCGCCCGCTCCGAGACCGTCTTCCAGATCTGCTGGGTGTTCGGTGGAGGACTCGGGATCGCCTTGCCGCTGATCCCACAGCTCGGGTTCGCGCTGATCGTCGGGCTGCTGACCGCCTTGCTGGTCTGGACGGCGGTTGCCTGGCGCAAGCAGCTGGTCGTCGCCCGAGCCTGACGGCCTCTAAAGCTCCAGCTCGTCGGCGACCGCCCGCAGCACCGTGGCCACCTTGGCCCCATTCTTGGAGTCGGGGTGCTTGCCACGGCGGTAGCCGTTACCGATACCGTCCAGCATCTTGATCAGGTCTTCGACGATGACGGCCATCTGCTCGGGAGACTTGCGCTGAGCCTTGGACAGCGACGGGGGGGCGTCGATGAGTCGCAGTGACCAGGCCTGCTCCCCCTTGCGTCCCTCGATCACGTCGAACTCGACCTTCTGGCCGGCCTTGAGGGCGCTCACTCCCGCAGGGAGCGCGGTCGAACGGACGTAGACGTCGCCGCCCTCATCCTTCGTCAGGAAGCCGAACCCCTTCTCGGAGTCGTAGAACCTCACCTTGCCTAAAGGCACCTGAAAACCTCACTCGATACGCCGAGCCAATGCTCGGACATGACAGAACCCGACCTGCGGACAGGCGCGCTAAGCGTAGCCCCTCATGCGCCCCGGCCCAACCAGTTTGGCGAGGCCGCCGCGGTCCGCCGCTGGCCGCGTTGACCTCCAGTCGGCGGAGTAGGAGCACCCCGTTCCGGCCGTGAAGACAGCCTCCGCGGACGCGTCGTGGGCCATCGTCGGGTCGTGCTGACAAGCCGGAACCCAGGTCGGCGTTGTCCGGGCACGCGGCCACGCCACCCGACCGTGCGCTACCACGCCGCAGTCCTTGGACCGCATACTGAGGAGAAACCCCTGCCAAGCCGAGGCGATGTGCGCAATGACAGACCGGGTGAAGGCGCGGCTCTACGTGGGCGCGCAGATCGCCCTGCTGGCGGCCCTCGTGCTTTGGCCGCGCGGCACCTCCTGGGCGACTCCGCTCTGGCTGCTGATCCCTGCCGAGATCGCCCTCGCGACCGGTCTTGCGGTCGTGCTGGCGTCGGGATGGCAGCTCGGCCGGGCCCTGACCCCCTCCCCCGTACCCACCGCAGCCGGAACGCTGCGCACCCATGGCCTGTACGGGTGGGTCCGCCATCCGATCTACAGCGGACTGATGCTGATGGCGGCCGGGCTGGCGGCAGCCTCCCGCGACTGGCTGCATGTGGGTCTGTGGGCAGCCCTGGTAGTCCTGCTGACGTTCAAGGCGCGATGGGAGGAGCGGCTGCTGCGCCGTCGGTACCCGAGTTACCCGGCGTACGAGCGACACACGCCGCGCTTCCTACCCCGGCTGGGCGGGAGGCGTCCTTAGCCCAGCGCATCGATGTGGTGGGGCTCAAGGCCGCAGGCGGGTCAGCGGCACGTTGACGATGGCACGGCTGAGCGCCTCCACCGGTTCACGAGCGGCCAGCGGGTTGGCCACCAGCGCCATCTCCACGTCGGGCAGTGGCGGCAGGTCGAAGCGTCCAGAGAGGATGCGCAGGTCCGCCGGGACCCGGCTCTGCGCCAACACGCAGATCCCGATGCCGGCCCGGGTGGCAGCCAGCAGACCGTTGATCTCTTTGGTGTTGCAGGTGATCCGCCATGTGCGGTGCACCGACTCCAAGCCGTTGATCGCGATGGAGCGACCCCAGCTTGGTGCGTGGTACGTGATCAGCGGCACCGGCTGGCTGGGCTCTAGCTGGGTCCGCTCCACTCCCACCCAGACCAGCCGATCACGGCGGACGAGCTGCCCGTGGCCAGCGTCGGCCTGCTGGTTGATGAAGACCAGATCGAGGTGGTTGGCCATCAGCCGTCGATACAGCACGCCACTCTGGGTCACCGTCAGCTCCAGGTTGATCCGCGGGTAGAGCTGCCGAAACTCGCGCAGGATCGTCGGAAGTTCGCTCAACGCCAGCTCATCCGCGGCGCCGAAGCGAAGACGTCCGCTCATCGCCGAGCCGGTGAAGTACGAGACCGCCTCATCGTTGGCGGCCAAGATGGTGCGGGCGAAACCGGCCATCGCCTCGCCGTTGTCGGTCAGCGACACCGAGCGGGTGTCCCGGGCAACCAGTTGACGTCCCGCGGCCTGCTCCAGTCGTCGGACATGCTGCGACACCGTCGGCTGGCTGAGGCCGAGCTGCTCAGCCGCCTTGGTGAAGCTGTGCCCGGTCGCCACCGCGAGGAACGTCCGCAGCAGGACCGGGTCGAAGTTCTTCTCACCAGCCACGTCCAGTCCTCCGGTCTCGATCCGCGCTTATTGCGATCCGTAATGCAATATATAGAGCCAATATGTTTGCTGAATAGCAACGGTTCAAACTACGGTAGGACAGTGCCTGTTCAACGCAGAGCGGGCCCCTTCTCCTCGTACGTGGTCGTCCTCGACCTCCGTACCCCGACACCTCCGAACAGGTGAGTTCATCGTGTCCGCGGCAACCGCCGAGCGAACCAGCACGCCCACTTCCCACACCCCCCACAACCGACGAACCCGAATCCGCAGCTGGCCGGCGTCGCTGGCCGCCCTCCAGGTACGCAACTACCGGCTCTATCTGAGCGCGCAGGCCGTCGCCACGACCGGGCTGTGGATGCAGCGCATCGCTCAGGACTGGCTGATCCTCGAGCTGACCGGCAGCGTGGCAGCGGTCGGCATCGCCGTCGCGCTGCAGTTTGCGCCGGTGTTGATCTTCGGGCTGTTCGGCGGCGTGATCGCCGACCGGTATCCCAAACGCCGGATCCTGATGATCACCCAGTCGGTCGCCACGATCATGGCGGTCACCCTGGGCCTGCTGGCGCTGACCGAGACAGTGCAGGCCTGGCACGTGTACGTGGTCGCCACCCTGCTCGGTTTCGTCACCGTGGTGGACAACCCGACCCGGCAGATCTTCGTCGCCGAGCTGGTCGGGGACAGACACATCCGAAACGCGGTCAGCCTCAACTCGTCGGTGTTCCAGTTCGGCGCGCTCCTCGGACCTGCACTCTCTGGCGCCCTGATCCACGCCGTCGGACAGGGCTGGTCCTTCCTGCTGAACGCGGCATCGTGTCTGCTGGTCGTGGCCATGCTGGCGATCATTCGGCCTACCGTGAGGACACCCTCTGCGGCGAGCAGTCGCCGGAAGGGCGAGCTGCGGGAAGGACTGCGCTACATCGCCGGCACCTCCGAGGTCGCGTGGACCATCGTCCTGGTCGCCACCATCGGTGTCTTCGGGCTGAACATGCCCGTACTGCTAGCCGCATTCGCCGACGATGAGTTCGCCACCGGCGTCGGGGGCTACAGCCTCTTCAACTCCCTGACGGCGGTGGGCGCTCTGGTCGGAGCCTTGATGTCCGCCCGGCGCCGGGAGACGCTCCGGCTGCGGGCGCTGGTGACCTCGCTGACACTGCTCGGCGGCGCGGTGATGCTCGCGTCGCTGGCACCCTTCGTCTGGTTGTTCGGCGCGGTGCTGCTGCTGATCGGATGGGCGACGCTGCAGTTCCTGACCGGCGCCAACTCGCTGGTACAGATGAGCACGGCGCCGGCGGTCCGCGGCCGAGTGATGAGCGTCTACATCTTGGTGCTCCTCGGCGGCCAGTCGGTCGGTGGGCCCGCGGTCGGCTGGCTGGTCGACCAGTTCGGCGTACGCCCCAGCATGTTCTTCTGCGGTGGGCTGGTCGCCCTGATGTCAGTCGCCTCCGGTGTGGTGATGGCCCGGCAGTCACACCTGACGCTCACCTGGGCACCCGACGCGGGCCGCATTCCCATCCACATCGTGCACCAGTGAGCTACCGGCTGCCGGTCAGGCCCGCGCAGCCGGCCAGGGTGCGGGCGCCAGCCACTTTGCGCACCCCGACGCTTGCGGGGGCCGCACTAGGATGTCGCCATGGCGACGTGGGAGGACGGCCCGGAGTACGCGCCGGTCGAGCGGCCGACTGACTTCTCCGTACCGGACGCCCCTGCCCTGGAGACGGTTCCTCCGCCGCAGCCGCCGGCGACGGACGCCCCTGCGGATCGGCCGATCTTTGGCGGTCCGGACACTCCGGTGCCTCAGTTGACGGATCTGGTGCCCGCTGTCGCGGACGTGCGGGATCCGCTTGTGCCGTTTGAGGTAGTGACCACCACGGTCACCTCCGACTCAGCGTGGGGTGCGGCGCACTGGAGCACCCCGGCCGGCGCCGGCTGGCCAGCCGTTCCGGCAGCAGCGGCAGCACCGGTCGCCGGCTGGAGTCCCCCCGAGCTGAGCCCCGCGCCGGCCGACACACGGCAGTGGGACCCGCCCGCCTGGGCGGATTCGCGATCGTCGGGCGGCTTCCCCGCGCCCGGAACGCCCCAGTGGTTCGGACCGGGCCTGCCAGCGGAGCGGCCGATGCCGCCCGAGCCGGTCACCCTCCGTCGAGTCGTCGAGGCGGCAACTCCCGGCGTCCTCATCTGCCTCGTCTTGGGGGGATTCTTCCAGTTGCTGGCCCCGATCACGGTGACGGTGGCCTTCGGCCTCTCCAGCCGCATCACCGCCGGGCAGCAGACGGTGCAGCGCAGTTTCCTGATCACCTTGGGCTTTCTGAGCTTCTTCGCCCTGCTGGGCGTCCTGGTCACCGGTGCCTCCTTCGACCTGTGGTGGGGCTTCGTCGGAAGCTGGGCAATGGTCGCCTCCTGGGTGCTGCTGGTGATCGCGCTGGTCACCGTCACCCGCGCGCTGCGCAACCCGCCGCAACCCCTGGGTCCACCGCCGTCGTGGTGACCGGGAGTACGCCACCACAAGCCCGGGCTCGCACACTGACGGAGGCGCTTCGTTCGCTCGGCCGGGACCAGTTGGTCCGGGTCTTCGAGAGCCGGCCCGACCTGGCCTTCCCGCTCCCGCGCGACCTCGCCGACCTCTCGGTCCGGGCGACCACTGTCACCTCGACCGCGCGGGCGCTGGACGCGCTGAACGCCTGGCAGCGCGACGTCTGTGAGGCGCTGGCGGCACTGCCGGACCCGGCCTCCAGCGAGCAGGTCGCCGACCTGCTGGGGCAGCCCGGCGGAGTGGTCGCCGATGTCTTGACCGAGCTGCGGTTGCGGCTGCTGCTGTGGGGGGAACCGGACCGGCTGCATCTGGTCCGGACGGTACGGGAGTACTTCGAGCCGTTTCCGGCGGGCCTGGCCGCCCCGTCCCCTCGGCCGCTGTCCGTGCAGGCGGTGGAAGCGGCCATCGCTGCCTGCGACGAGAAGGCGCGCACCGTGTTGGAGCGGCTGCTGTGGTCACCGACGGGCGCCGTCCGCAACGCCGACCGGCCGGTCACCGAGCAGAGCGCCCGATCGCCGGTGGAGCTCCTACTGGCCCTTCAGCTGCTGCGACCCCTGGACGCGGAGACCGTGGTGCTGCCGCGCGAGGTGGCGCTGCACCTTCGGCACGGCCGCCTGTTCCCCGAGCCGGCCTCTCCGACACCTCCGGCGGTGACCGGCCGCAGCCGGGACCCCGGGCTGGTCGACAAGGCGGCCGCCGGAGCGGCCTTCGGCCTGTTGCACGACATCGACCTAGCGGTCCAGTCGATAGAATCAGTCCCGCACCGGCTGCTGCGGACCGGCGGGCTCTCCACCCGGGACATCGCCGCCCTGGCCCGCAGCCTGGGCACCGACACCGCACATGCCGGCTTCGTCGTCGAGTGCGCGTCCGCGGCGCGGCTGGTCGGGTCGGGCAGCAACCTGTGCCTGCTCCCCACGCCGGAGTACGACCGTTGGGTCAACCGGGACGCTGCCAGCCGCTGGCAGACCTTGGTGGACGCATGGGCACGTGCCCCGCGATACTTCGCTCGCGGGGCCGAACCTGGCGCCCACGTACTCGGCCCGGAGGCGGACGCCGTGGGCGGCCCGGTGCTGCGGCGGCAGGTGATGGAGCTCGCGGTGACCGCCGGCATCGGCACCGGCGTCGAGCTGGACTCTCTGGTTGCCGCCGTCGGGTGGCACCGGCCGCGAGCCGCCCGAGGCTCGGGCGTCGGACTCGGCACCCTGGTCGAGTGGACCTGGCGGGAGGCAGCCTGGCTGGGGCTGACCGGCGTGGGCGCGGTGTCGTCGTACGCGGAGGTGATGCTGGCCCCGCACGAGCCCATGCCGACCCGGCTCGCGGACCTGTTTCCGGCCCCCGTCGACCGGATCATCGTGCAGTCCGATTTCACTGCGGTGGCCCCAGGACCACTGCGGCACGCGATCGCCAGCGAGCTTCGGTTGCTCGCCGACCAGGAGTCCCGCGGCGGGGGTGGCGTCTACCGCTTCGGCGCGGCCTCGCTCCGGCGCGGCTTCGACGCCGGCTGGTCGGCGGCGGAGATGCATGCCTGGCTCGAACAGCACTCCACCACCGGGGTGCCCCAGCCGCTGGCGTACCTCATCGACGACATCGCCCGGCAGTACGGCAGCATCCGGGTCGGCTCGGCGCTGTCGTACGTGCGGACTGCCGACGACAGCCAGACGGCCGCGCTGCTGGCCCACCCGGACGCCCCGATGCTGGGGCTGCGCACCGTCGCGCCCGGCGTGCTGGTGTCGTCAGCAGATCCGTACGAACTCGTGACCTTCCTTCGCGGCCTGGGACACACGCCGGCCGTGGAGGACGAGTCCGGTCGGACGATCTCCGCCCCGCCGCTGCTGCGGGCATCGTCTGGCCGGCGTGACGCCGACCCTGGCTTCGTTCCAGCCACCGAGGCCGCGGACGCGATGCTGGCAGCCGAGCACCGGGCAGGCCGTCCCAGCGCGGCAGAGACGCAAATCTCAACCGATGCGACCCTGCACCTGCTGCAGACCGCCACCTCGGCCGCAGACCTGGTCCGGGTTTGCTACGTCGGCCCTGATGGGACGCCTGTCGAACGGGCGCTGACACCGCTGGACCTGTCATCAGGACTCTTGCGGGCAGTCGACCGGGACTCGGCTCAGGTGCTCAGCATCCCGCTGGCGCGGATCTCAGCCGTCCAGCGTGGCTAGTGCCGCCATCTAGAATGGGCCAATGCGCCCCACGACCGTTCGAAGGCTTCTGGTCTTCACCGTGTGTGCGTGCGGCGTGGGCGCACTGTACTGGGTACCCGCCCTCGCCGGGGCCCCCGTCCCGACGGGCAGCGGGTCGCAGCTGCAGTCCGAGCTTCCCCGAAAAGTTGTCGTGACGGCGACCACCACAGCTACCGCGACCGTCAGCACAGACCCGGCAGACACCAGTAATCCGCCGAGCGCCCTGCCGACAACCACCGCGCCACCACCGACCGAGCCGGAGCTCTCGGTCGCCCCACCGAAGCCGGCCCCGCAGCCCACCCAATGGGTCCAGCAGGGTGCCACCGCCTGGAACCCGGTGGAGGACCGGGACCGTCAGCGGCCGGGTCCGGTGCCAGACGTCGAGGTGACGGCGACGACCGAGGACACCTTGACGGTTCGCTGGGGACCGGCCTCAGACGACGTCCGTGTGGTCTCCTATCGCGTCTGGCTGAACGGCTTCGAGGTGGCTTCCACCGCTGAGCTGGAGGCCACCGTCGAATGGTTCAACGACGACAGCGGCATCAACACCGTGCAGGTAACCGCCATGGATGCTGCCGGCCACCAGAGCGCGCCCTCGCTCACGGTGCTGGCCAGCCGACCCACCGCCGAGCCGGTCCCGACGACCGAACCGGTTCCGACCCCGAGCCCGACGCCGAGGGCGACACCCGCGCCGTCGACGCCGGGGGCGACCCCCGCGCCGTCGACGGCGACCCAGACGCCGACTCCGAGCCCGACGACCTCGCCGACTCCCTCCACGTGGCTCAGCACCAGTACGCCAGTACCGACCACCTCGGAGCTCTCCTGATGCCAGCCGCCGCGCCCGGCCCGCTCGTCGTCCAGTCCGACCGCACGCTGCTGCTGGAGATCGACCATCCCAGCGCGGCCGACTGCCGGATCGCAATCGCCCCGTTCGCGGAGCTGGAGCGGGCGCCGGAGCACATCCACACCTATCGGCTGACCCCGCTGGGGCTGTGGAACGCACGGGCAGCCGGGCATGACGCCGAGCAGGTCGTCGACGTGCTGCTGACCTACAGCCGCTATCCGGTGCCGTCCTCGCTACTTGTGGACGTGGCCGACACCATGGACCGGTACGGACGGCTGCGGATCGAGAAGCACCCGACCCATGGGCTCGTCCTGGTCAGCACCGACCGCCCGGTCCTCGCCGAGGTGCTGCGCAGCGCCAAGGTCAAGGGACTTGTCGGCGCACGCATCGATGACGACTCGATCGTCGTGCATCCCTCCGAACGCGGCCACCTCAAGCAGGTGCTGCTGAAGCTGGGATGGCCGGCCGAGGACCTCGCCGGGTACGTCGACGGCGAGGCGCACGCGATCGACCTCGACCAGTCGAGCTGGCACCTCCGGCCGTACCAGCAGCAGGCGGCCGAGTCGTTCTGGCACGGAGGCTCCGGAGTGGTGGTTCTTCCTTGTGGCGCAGGTAAGACGATTGTCGGTGCGGCGTCCATGGCACAGGCGCAGGCAACCACGTTGATCTTGGTCACCAACACCGTGTCGGCCCGGCAGTGGCGCGACGAGTTGATCAAGCGGACCACGCTGACCGAGGACGAGATCGGCGAGTACTCCGGCGCGAAGAAGGAGATCCGGCCGGTCACCATCGCGACGTACCAGGTGATCACCACCAAGCGCGGAGGCGTGCATCCGCACCTTGAGCTGTTCGACGCCCGGGACTGGGGCTTGATCATCTACGACGAGGTGCACCTGCTGCCGGCCCCGGTGTTTCGGATGACCGCCGACCTGCAGGCCCGTCGGCGACTCGGACTCACCGCCACGTTGATCCGCGAGGACGGCCGTGAGGGCGACGTGTTCTCCCTGATCGGACCGAAGCGGTTCGACGCACCCTGGAAGGACATTGAGCAGCAGGGCTACATCGCGCCGGCCGACTGCGTAGAGGTTCGAGTCACCCTCAGTGAGGCCGAGCGGATGACCTACGCGGTGGCGGAGCCGGACGTGAAGTACCGGCTGGCCTCCAGCGCTGAGTCCAAGACCGAGGTCGTCGTCGACCTGGTCGCCAAGCACAAGGGCCTGCCGACCCTGGTAATCGGGCAGTACGTCGACCAGCTGGACGAGCTGTCAGAACGGCTGGGGGCACCGCTGATCAAGGGTGACACCACCGTCCGGCAGCGCGAGAAGCTGTACGCCCAGTTCCGCTCCGGTGAGATTGACCTGCTGGTGGTGAGCAAGGTCGCCAACTTCTCCGTCGACCTTCCCAGCGCGCAGATCGCCATCCAGGTCTCGGGGGCTTTCGGCTCCCGGCAGGAGGAGGCCCAGCGCCTCGGTCGGCTGCTGCGACCCAAGTCGGACGGGGTGAGCGCCCGGTTCTACGCGGTCGTCGCGCGGGACACCGTCGACGCCGAGTTCGCCGCCCACCGGCAGCGGTTCCTCGCCGAGCAGGGGTATGCGTACCGGATCCTCGACGCCGAGGACGCGGTCGCGCCGGACTGAGGGGCCTCGGCCCAGCAGCCGATCTGGGCGTAGGCTCGGGAAAGGCATCGCGACTGCCACGCCTGGGCGGACGGCCGCATGCCGGACCCGGCAGAGTCGAGGAGGGCACATGGCCACCGTCACCAGGCGGCGCGCGCGGCGAGCCGCTAAGCAGCTGGAGCGGCAGCAGCGTGCCGCCATCGCGGGCCGCAACCCGCTCCGTACCCGGGGTCGCCACTTCGACGATCCGCCGTTCCCGAACGATCCCGAGGGTGGAGCCGGCGTTCGCGAACCCCGCCGGCCGCTGCCCACGATGCCGAGCGGGGCGGTCGAGAGGGAGCTGCCCGACTGGGAGCAGGTGGATCTGACCCGGCTGGCCGGTCGCTGACCTCAGACGATTGGCTGGCGGTGGTCCGCGAGTGTGGACTCCTCCTGGTGCCCCAGGTCCAGCGGCCACCGTCCCGGGTCATCCGCGAGGTCCCACAGCGAGAGCAGCTCAGCCGGCCAGACCCATGCCTTCGTCGTGGCCAGCTCGGTTCGTGACCACCATCTGCACTGCTGCAAGGTGAGCTGCTCATCCACTGTGTGCCCGGCGATGTCGACGTCGAAGGCCCTTACCCGAGCGAAGAAGAACGCCTCATCCTGCTCGATCACCTGGTCTGAGTAGCCGTGCACGACGTGCCGGCGGGCGACCGGCCCTCTCAGGTCCGCTGGCGGCAGCAGATAGCCCGTCTCCTCCGCCACCTCACGCACAGCCGCCTCCGTCTCGGTCTCTCCCGGGTCGATGCCGCCGCCAGGCGTCACCCACCAGCGGAACTCGGGCAGCCCCGGATCGCTGTCCTCGAACAGCAGCGTCTCGTCTTGGGGGTTCACCATGATCACCCGCACCGTGGCCCGCGTTCTGCGCGGCCGGTCCGCCGGATCCTCCGGGATCGGGAGCCGCGGCCTGCTGATGCCGTCCTCAGTCGTCATGACGCCTCCTGTCGCCGCCAAGCATGCCGTAGACCCCCCGAGGGGCTGACCGGCGCCCGGGTGACGGCGCGAAAACCCGTGGACGCCTCGACTGCACGCGGGTAACGTGGCCCCTCGCCCCCACACCGGCGAGTTGCATCGGAGTTCTGCATGCCCGAGACCGTGGCGAGCGACATCCTCAGCTCCGAACGGCAGCATCTGACCGAGTCCCGCGAGGCACTCCGACGGATGCGCGAGCACACCGCCGGCCTGCAGGCCTTCGGCGGCGACCGGGTCTCGACCGAGCATCTGAAGCAGGCGCTCTATCGGCGGATGAAGGCGCTCGAGGACGACCCGAGCGTGCCACTCTTCTTCGGCCGGCTGGACTACGCCGCTGACCTCGGCGCCGAGCAGGACGAGACCCTCTACATCGGCCGCCGGCACGTCGTCGGCGAGAGCGGCGGCGAGCCGATGGTGATCGACTGGCGAGCCCAGATGTCGCTGCCGTTCTACCAGGCGCGGCCCGGCGAGCCGATGAGCGTGCGGCTACGTCGACGGTTCGGATTCCACGCCGGCCAGCTCACGGCGTACGAGGACGAGGATCTCGCCCATCCCACCGACGGGCTGGAGTCGGAGATTTTGGAGTCGGAGATCGAACGGCCGCGTACCGGTCCGATGCGCGACATCGTGGCCACCATCCAGCCGGAGCAGGACAGCATCGTCCGGGCCGGCCTGGCGCAGTCGCTGTGCGTCCAGGGGGCACCCGGTACCGGGAAGACCGCCGTGGGCCTGCACCGGGCGGCGTACCTGCTCTATGCCTTCCGAGACCAGCTGTCGCGCTCGGGGGTGTTGGTGATCGGCCCCAACGACAGTTTCCTCTCCTACATCGCCGACGTGTTGCCTGCTCTGGGCGAGATCGACGCCACCCAGGCCACGATCGGCTCCCTGGTCAGTGGCGCCGCCAGGCTTCCCGTCAGCGGGCTGGACGACGTGCCAGCCGCCCTGGTCAAGGGTGACCCGCGGATGGCCGAGGTGCTCCGCCGGGCCGTCTGGGGCCATCTTCGGACGTCGTCGAGCCCCCTGGTCGTCCCGCGGGGCGCACACCAGTGGCGGGTCGGCAGCTATCTGGTCGAGGAGATCGTCGCCGAGCTTCGCGCTCGCGGCGTCCGCTACGAGGCCGGCCGGGCCATGTTGCCGCAGCGGCTGGCACACCAGGTCCTGCTGCGGATGGAGGCGTCGGGGGACTCACCTGACGACCGGGTGCAGAACGCGGTGGCCCGCAGCCGACCGGTGAAGGCGTACGCCGACAGCATCTGGCCGGCCCTGGACCCGGCCAAACTGGTGCTTCGGCTGCTGGGCGATGCGGACTTCCTCGCCCAGGCGGCCGACGACATCCTGAGCCCCGCCGAGCAGTCGGCGATCCTGCGCACGAAGGCGGCACGGTCGGTCCGCACCGCGCGCTGGTCGCTCGCTGACGTGGTGCTGGTCGACGAGGCCGCCGATCTGCTGAACCGCACGCCCAGCCTCGGCCATGTCATTCTGGACGAGGCCCAGGACCTCTCCCCGATGCAGCTCCGCGCTGTCGGGCGCCGGGCGACCACCGGATCGGTGACGGTGCTGGGTGATCTCGCCCAGGCCACTACACCGTGGGCCACCCGATCCTGGCAGGACTCGCTGGCGCATCTGGGCCAGTCGACCGCCGTGATCGAGGAACTGGTCGCCGGCTTCCGGGTGCCCGGGGCAGTGATCGACTTCGCCGCTCAGCTGCTACCCAGCATCGCTCCGGCACTGACCCCGCCGCACTCGGTACGCCGCAGCCGCGGAGAGCTCGACCTGCGGCGCAGCGGCTCGGTACTGGAGGACCTGGTCGGCGCCACCCAGAAGGCGCTCGATGCCGAGGGCACCGTGGGCGTCATCGTCGCCGATACCGCCGTCGGCCGCGTACGCGACGCGCTCGCCACGGGCGGGATCGCCTACGACCTGCTGGGTGAGGCGGCCCAGGTCTTCAACGCCCGCGTGGATGTGGTCCCGGCGACCTTGGCCAAGGGGCTCGAGTTCGACCACGTCGTGTTGTTGGAACCGCACGACATCGTCGCGGGCGAGCCGGACACCGTCACCGGGTTACGGCGCCTGTACGTCTGTCTGACCCGGGCGGTGAGCTCCCTGGTCGTGGTGCACTCACTGGACCTGCCACCTGCACTCGCCGCATAGCGCGCGCCGACTGCAGGCTGGGCCCCGGGCTGGACAGCCGGGGGGGCCTCAGGCGGACTTACCGAGGCGGGACCGCTTGCGGCGCCGTAGGCCCGACCGGTGCAGCAGGACGACGATCTCACGGGAGGTCACCGGGACCGCGCCGGCGGCGACGGCTGCCCGATGTCGTTCCGCGACCACGTCGTAGTGGTCCCGCTCGAAGGCCCGCGGCGGGATGCCAAGTCCGGCGGCGAAGTCGTGCAGCTCGGCGTAGGACGTGTCGCTGATCATGTGGGCCCACAGCCGGCCATGGCCAGGCCAGTCCGGGGAGTCGATGTAGATCACGGCGGGCTCCGGCGTACGGCGTCGTCGAGCAGCACCCGCCAGCTCCGGACCAGGTCGGGGTCGACATAGGCCTTCCACGAACCGCCCGGTCGAGCCGCGGCTCCGATGTGGATTGCCCGGATACCGGCCCGTGCCAGCCAGGGCACGTGCTCGGGCAGCAGCCCGCCGCCGGCCATCATCACCGCCCGCGCGAAGGCGTCGGTGCGTGCCCGGTTCACCAGGTCGTCCAGGCCCTCGGTCACTCCGCGCGCGGAGCCCGCGGTCAGCACCTGGTCCAGCCCTGGCAGGGTGGCCAGCGTGCGCCAGGCGCGGTCGGTGGAGATGCACGAGTCGACGGCCCGATGGAACGTCCAGCCGTAGTCCGGCTCGCCGACGATCTGACGCACGGTGTCGGCGTCGATCTCGGTGTGCCCGTTCAGGAACCCGAGCACCATCCCATCGGCTCCGACGTCTCGGTAGGCGCCGATCAGCGCAGTCAGTCGCGCCGCCTCCCCACCGTCGGTGCTGAACCCTTCCCGCAGCCGCAGCATGACCCGGATCGGCAGGCTGGTCGCGCGCCGCACCTGCCCGACCAGGGTCGGCTCGGGAGAGAGCCCGTCGAACGCCCTCGAGCCGACGAGCTGGACTCGGTCGGCTCCGCCGGCTTCGGCCCGTTCGGCGTCGGCGGCGTGCAGCGCGATCACCTCCAGCAGCCCGGTCACCGCCGCACCTCCGCGGTCGGCGACCCGTCGAGCTGTTCCAGCGTGGCCATCGAGGGGCCGCGTTGTGCTCGAAGCCGCTCCGCTACCTGCTCAGCGTCGCGTAGCACCCGAAGGATGTTGCCGTGCGCCATCGCGGCGAGGTCGTGCTCGGTCCACCCCCGCGCTCGCAGGGCGTCGAAGAGCGCCGGGTACGCCGCCACGTCAGGTAGCCCGTCGGGCACCGAGGTCACGCCGTCGAAGTCGCCGCCGATGCCGATGTGGTTGATTCCCGCCACTGCGCGGAGGTGCTCGACATGCGCGACCACGTCGGCGAGCTGCGCCCGCGGGGCGGGCCGCGGATAGTGCCCGATGAAGCGGTCCATCGCGTCCAGGTCCCGGATGTCCACGCCAGCCCGAGCGGCGGCGGCGTTGACCTGCGCACCCCAGGCGGCGGCTGCGGGGCTGACGAACCCGGGTACGAAGGTGACCATGCAGACCCCACCGTTGCCGGCCAGGTCGGCCAGCACGTCGTCGGGAACGTTCCGAGGGTGGTCACAGATGGCGCGCGCCGAGGAGTGCGAGAAGATCACCGGCGCCTCGGTGGTGTCCAGTGCCGCCCGCATGGTGCTCGGTGCGACGTGCGACAGGTCGACCAGCATGCCGAGGCGGTTCATCTCCCGCACGATCTCGCGCCCGAAGGCGCTCAGCCCTCCGACTGCCCCGACGTCGGTGGCCGAGTCGGCCCAGGCGGTGTTCTCGTTGTGGGTCAGGGTCAGGTACCGCACGCCGAGGCGGTACAGGCAGCGCAGCGCCCCGAGGGAGTTGTCGATCGAGTGCCCGCCTTCGGCGCCCAGCAGGCTGGCGATGCCGCCGTCGTCGGACAGCATCTGCTCCAGCCCGGCAGCGCTGGTCACCAGCGCCAGCTCGTCGGGATAGCGGCTGATCATCGCGTAGACGGCGTCGATCTGCTCCAGCGTGGCCGTCACGGCTCCTTGCCCGGTCAGGCTGCAAGGAACGTACACCGACCAGAACTGGCCGGCGACGCCACCGCGACGCAGCCGAGGCAGGTCGGTGTGTAGCTGCGGCTGCTGATCGGCGATGTCGACCCGATCGAAGTCGTAGTGCACCCGGCGCATCGCCCACGGCAGGTCGTTGTGGCCGTCGACGACCGGGATTCCGCGGGCTGGGGCGGAGGGACCGGTCACGGTCCCATCTTGTCCTACCCGGTGTCGGATTCCAGGGCGACGGTGAGGTACGGGAGGAAGAACTGCACCAGGGGGCCGATGGCCAACGCGTACAGCACCGTGCCCAGCCCGACAGTCCCGCCGAGGAGGAAGCCGGCCAGCAGCACGGTCAGCTCGATCCCGGTACGGATCAGCCGCAGGCTGCCGCCGGTCCGGCGGGCCAGCCCGGTCATCAGCCCGTCCCGGGGGCCCGGCCCCAGCTGACTGCCGATGTAGGTCGCGCCGGCCACCCCGTTGAGCAGCACCGCCGTCAGCAGCAACATCACCCGACCGAAGATGCCGTCCGGCTCGCTCAGCACGGCCAGTCCAAGATCGGCCGCCAGCCCGATGACAACCACATTGGCCACCGTTCCCAGCCCAGGCCGCTGGCGCAGCGGCAGCCACAGCAGCAGCACCGCGGCGCCGACTCCGATCACCACCATGCCGAAGCTGACCTGGAGGTGGCGGGCAAGGCCTTGATGCAGCACATCCCACGGGTCCAGTCCCAGCCCGGCCCGAATCAACATGGCCATCGACCAGCCGTACAACGTGAGACCGGCGAACAGCTGCAGCAGACGGACGGGCAGCCGCCCCGCACGGGCCTGCTCAAGAGGCGACACCTGGGCCAGCTCGCGGGTCGGGAGGCTAGGTCGAGGCAACATGGCCACCATGATTCCCAGGATTGGACTGGTTTACCAAGGCCAATTCTGGAACAGTGGCCTGATGGACCGAGTCGTTCCCGTCCAGCGCCTGTCCGCCCTGCTGGGCAGCACCCCGCTGCCGCCGCCCGCCTTTCGGGCGCTGGCCGAGCGCCTCCGGATGCTGGTGCTGGACGGGCAGCTGCTCGACGGTGTTCGGCTGCCCAGCGAGCGCGACCTCAGCCAGCAGCTGCAGCTGAGCCGGACTACCGTCGCGGCCGCGTACGCGCTGCTGCGCGACCGCGGAGTACTGACTGCCCGTCGCGGTGCGGGCAACTACCTGACGGTGCCGAACACGGCGGTGATGAGCGCCTTGATGCCCTCCCCCACCGCCGCCCGACCTGACGGTGTGATCGGCCTGACCTGCGCCAGCAGCGCCGCACCGCCCGGCGTGGCCGCCGCCTATGCCCGCGCCTTGGACCGGCTCCCGAGCCTGCTGTCGGGCACCGGCTACTTCCCCGACGGCCTGCCGTCACTGCGGGAGTCGCTGGCCGCTCAGTACGCCGCACGCGGCCTGCCGACCGACCCAGACCAGCTGATCATCACCTCCGGCGCGCTGTCGGCACTGAATATCGTCGGCCGGTACCTCCTCAACCGCGGCGATCGGGCGGTGCTGGAGTCTCCGACGTACTCCAATGCCATTACCGCCCTGCAGCGGGCCGGGGCGCGGATGGTGGGTCTGCCTGTGGGCGAGGACGGCACCGACCACGATCAGGGGGCTCTGGAGCACCTGCTGCGCCAGTCGACGCCGCGGCTGGCGTACCTGATGCCCGACTTCCACAATCCGACCGGGGCTCTGATGGACGACGACACCCGCTCGGTGGTCGCCCGGGCGCTGACTCGTGCTGGCACCGTGCCGGTCGTGGACGAGACGCTGGCGGCATTGCCCCTGGACGACCCCGCGAACCCTTCGACGGCAACCATGCCGGCACCGTTCGCGGTGCATTCGAGCCGGACCCTCACCCTCGGTTCAGCCAGCAAGGCGTACTGGGGTGGTCTTCGGGTCGGCTGGATCCGGGCACCTCGAGCCCTGATCGGCAAGCTCGTCGATGCCCGCGTCAGCCTCGACCTCGGTGCGGCGCCGGTGGAGCAGCTGGTGCTGGCCGACCTGATCGGCCAAGGCGACGCCGTGCTGACCGGGGTACGCCAAAGCCTCCGATCTCGCCGGGACCACCTGCTCGGCGAGCTGGCTCGCATGCTGCCCGACTGGACCACGACCTCGCCGGCCGGTGGGCTGTGCCTGTGGATCCGGCTGCCGGAACCGACGGCCCGCGCGCTAGCGGCAGCTGCGGAGCGTCGCGGGGTGCTCGTCACACCGGGGCCCCCGTTCCATGTGGGTTCAGGCGGCGAACGGCACCTCCGGCTGCCCTTCACCGCGAGCGAGGACCTGATCAGCGAGGCCGTTCGCCGGCTGGCCGCCGCCTACGACGACGTCCGTCGTGGCGCCTCAACCAGGGACGCTCCGGCCTTCGAGCTGAGCGCCTGAAGTCCTGGCCAGCCGCTGGAAAGCGCGAAGAGGCGGCCCCCCTCGGGACCGCCTCTTCGTTGTTGCGCTTTGCGAGTGGACTAGATCAGAAGTCCATGCCGCCCATGCCCGGGTCGCCGCCACCCGGAGCGGCGGGAGCCTTCTCCGGCTTGTCGGCGATCACGGCCTCGGTGGTGAGGAACAAGGCGGCGATCGAGGCTGCGTTCTGCAGCGCCGAGCGGGTCACCTTGGTCGGGTCCGGCACGCCGGCGGCGAGCAGGTCCTCGTAGACGCCGGTTGCGGCGTTCAGGCCGTGACCGGCGGGCAGGCCCTTGACCTTCTCGACCACCACGCCGCCTTCGAGGCCGGCGTTGATGGCGATCTGGCGCAGCGGCGCCTCGACTGCCGACTTGACGATGCCGGCACCGACGGCCTCGTCACCCTCGAGCTCAAGGGTCTGGAAGGCGATCTCGGCAGCCTGTACCAGGGCCACACCACCACCGGCGACGATGCCCTCCTCGACGGCGGCCTTGGCGTTGCGGACAGCGTCCTCGATGCGGTGCTTGCGCTCCTTCAGCTCCACCTCGGTGGCAGCGCCGACCTTGATCACGGCAACGCCGCCGGCCAGCTTGGCCAGCCGCTCCTGCAGCTTCTCGCGGTCGTAGTCGGAGTCGGAGTTCTCGATCTCGTTGCGGATCTGGGTGACCCGGCCGGCGATCTGGTCGGAGTCTCCGGCACCCTCGATGATCGTGGTCTCGTCCTTGGTGACCAGCACCTGACGGGCGCGGCCCAGCAGCTCCAGGTCGACGCTGTCGAGCTTGAGGCCGACCTCCTCGGAGATGACCTGACCACCGGTGAGAATGGCGATGTCGGTGAGCATGGCCTTGCGGCGGTCACCGAAGCCCGGGGCCTTGACGGCAACAGACTTGAAGGTGCCGCGGATCTTGTTGACGATCAGGGCGGCCAGAGCCTCGCCGTCCACGTCCTCGGCGATCACGACCAGCGGCTTGCCAGCCTGCATGACCTTCTCCAGGATCGGCAGCACATCCTTCAGCGTCGAGATCTTGGAGTTGACGATCAGCACGTACGGGTCGTCCAGGACGGTCTCCATGCGCTCCGTGTCAGTGACGAAGTAGGGGGAGATGTAGCCCTTGTCGAACCGCATGCCCTCGGTGAGCTCGAGCTCCAGGCCGAAGGTGTTGGACTCGTCGACGGTGATGACACCTTCCTTGCCGACCTTGTCCATCGCTTCGGCGATGATGTCGCCGACCGAGGTGTCGCCGGCGGAGATCGAGGCGGTGGCCGCGATCTGCTCCTTCGTCTCGACATCCGTGGCAGTGGCGGCCAGCTGCTCGACGATGGCTGTGACAGCCTTCTCGATGCCGCGCTTCAGGCTCATCGGGTTGGCGCCGGCGGTGACGTTCCGCAGGCCCTCGCGCACCAGCGCCTGGGCCAGCACGGTTGCGGTGGTGGTTCCGTCACCCGCGACGTCGTCGGTCTTCTTGGCTACTTCCTTGACGAGCTCCGCGCCGATCTTCTCGTACGGATCCTCGAGCTCGATCTCCTTGGCGATGGAGACGCCGTCGTTGGTGATGGTGGGGGCGCCCCACTTCTTCTCCAGCACGACGTTGCGGCCCTTGGGACCGAGGGTGACCTTGACGGCGTCGGCGAGCTGGTTCATGCCCCGCTCGAGACCACGTCGTGCCTCAGTGTTGAATTGAATGAGTTTTGACATTACTCCGCGAGTCCTCCCGCGTGCAGGCGGCGTTACCCGCCGACTAGTTGGCATGGATGAACAACAACTCCCAAACGATGCCCGCGACGGACGGCCCGTAAGGACCTCACCGCTTGTGAGATGGCACTCTCACATGGAGAGTGCTAACTAAGTATTAGCACTCTACCCAGGAGAGTGCAAACACCTCCGGAGGCCTGTTCTCTCTGCGATCGGAATGGATCCGGCCGCCGTGAGGTTGCCAACGTCATGGTGCAGCAGGAGATCACCCGCGCCGATGTGGGCCTGCGCTCGGAGCGGGGCCCGGTGCTGCTGGCCGTGATGCTGAGTGTCGGGCTGGTGGCGATCGACGCCACCATCCTCGCGACGGCCGTACCCTCCATCGTCAACGACCTCGGTGGCTTCGCCCACTTCCCCTGGCTGTTCTCCATCTACCTGCTCGCCCAGGCAGTCTCCGTACCGATCTATGCGAAGTTCTCCGACCAGGTCGGCCGCAAGCCGATCATGCTGGTGGGCGTCCTCACCTTCGCGCTGGGATCGGTGCTGTGCGGGATCGCCTGGAGCATGCCCGCGCTGATCGCTGCCCGCGTGGTCCAGGGTCTGGGCGCCGGAGCGGTACAGCCCACGAGCATGACCATCATCGGCGACCTCTACTCCGTAGCGGAGCGCGCCAAGGTGCAAGGCTACGTGGCGAGCGTGTGGGCGATCTCCTCGTTCGTGGGTCCCACCCTGGGTGGCGTCTTCTCCGACTACCTGAGCTGGCGGTGGATCTTCTACGTCAACCTCCCGCTGGCGGCGCTAGCCGCATGGATGCTAATCCGGCGCTTTCACGAGGATGTCCGCCGCACCCGGCACGTGATCGACTATGCCGGTGCGGTGCTGCTGACGATCGGCACCTCGCTGGCGATGCTGGGCCTGCTCGAGGGCGGTGTGCTGTGGGCGTGGGCATCGGTACCCAGCATCGCGGTGCTGGCCGCTGGCGGCGTGCTGCTCGCGGTGTTCGCGCTGGTGGAGCGGCGGGCCAGGGAGCCCGTGCTCCCAGGGTGGGTGTTCCGGCAGCGGATCCTGAACAGCACGAACCTGGTCAGTCTGGCCGTCGGCATGATGCTGATCGGTCTGACCTCGTACGTTCCGCTGTTCACCCAGGGAGTGCTGAAGAGCAGCGCCTTGGTGGCCGGGTTCGCGTTGGCTGCCATGACTGTCGGTTGGCCGCTGTCGGCATCGCTGGCCGGACGGGTCTACCTGCGGCTGGGGTTCCGCAGCACGGCCCTGATCGGCGCGGTGCTGACGCTGGTCGGTGCGGCACTGCTCCTCCTGCTGGGCAGCGACAGTTCGGTGCTGCAGGTGGGCGCCACCTGCTTTGTGATCGGGCTTGGTCTGGGCCTGGTGGCCAGTCCGACGCTGGTGGCGGCCCAGACCACGGTGGACTGGGAGAGCCGCGGCGTGGTCACCGGTACCAACATGTTCGCCCGGTCCATGGGCAGCGCGATCGGCATTGCCGTCTTCGGCGCTGTCGCCAACGCCTCGCTGAATTATCGGGTGTCGCATTCGTCCGGCGCAGCGAGCGACGTCCCGACGGCGGCCCTTGACGTGGCTATCGGCCAAGTCTTCCTCGGCGCCGCGATCACCGCCGTTCTGATGCTGACGGCGGTGCTGCTGATGCCGCGCCGCCAGCGACTGCCCGAGTGAGCCGCACACGGTCATAGAACGTCTGTTCGATTGTGGCGGCAGGATCGAGCTGTGGGCCAGCATTCGATCCCGCCGGAGGCGCAGCACGTCTGGGTACACCAGCGCGGGCAGTACGGCAGCCCGATGCCGGGTGTCGTCGCAAGGTGGCAGCACAGCTGGGAAGGCCAGGTCGCGATCGCACTGCGCGGCACCGTGCTGGTGCGCTGGCTGCCCGCCGACGAGGTCCGCCCGGTCACCGACGACAGCTGGCAGCGCTGAGCCAGCCCCTACCTGCCTAGCAGGTCGACGCTCTCCGCGACAATGCTGACCATGGATCCCACGCTGTCAACAGAGCAGCTGTCCCGGCTGGCCGCAGCCCCGCTCAGCTACCCCGAAGTGGGTCAGACTCGAGGTCCGCTGCCAGCCGGGTACTCCCATGTCATGCGATCAGCAACCCTCGGCCGCGGGTCGGACCTCCTGCGCGAGGCCGCGGAGGGCTTGCTCACCTGGCAGCTGCACCGTCGCGCCGGGGTGCGGGTGGTGCCGTCCGCAGCGCGAATCGCCGACGGGGTGGTGGCGAACCTCCTCATCGGCGTGGGGCCGCTGGCGGTGACCGCCCCGGTGAGGGTGGTCTATGTGGTCGACGAACCCATGCGGCGCGGGTTTGCCTACGGCACGCTCCCCGGACACCCCGAGAGCGGCGAGGAGGCATTCGTGCTCGAGCACCTGGCGGACGACCGGGTCGTGCTCACCATCACGGCTTTCTCCCGGCATGCGACTACGCTCGCTCGGCTGGGCGGTCCGGCCGCCGCCGTCGTTCAGCGCCTCGTGACGGGTCGCTACCTGCGCGCGCTCGCGGCCTGAGGCCCCGTCGGGCTCCGGGCTCATCGGGCCCGGAGATCAATCCCTCCAGTGGCTGAGTCAGACGTAGTCGGCGCTGACCTCCTCCTCCTCCCGCGGGGCCAGCTCACCCACAGAGCCCACCAGGTCGGCGATGGACTTCACGATCCGGGTCGGCCGGTACGGGAACGCATTGACCTGCTCCTCCCGCGTGGACCCGGTGAGCACCAGCACGGTCCGAAGCCCCGCCTCGATGCCGGCGATGACGTCGGTGTCCATCCGGTCGCCGATCATCACCGTGGACTCCGAATGTGCCTCGATCCGATTCAGCGCCGACCGCATCATCAGCGGGTTCGGCTTGCCGATGTAGTACGGCTGGACCCCGGTGGCCCGGCTGATCAGCGCGGCGACCGACCCGGTCGCCGGCAGTGAGCCTTCCGGTGACGGGCCGGTGGCATCCGGGTTGGTGGCGATGAACCGAGCGCCACCCTCCAGCAGCCGGATCGCGCGGGTGATGGCCTCGAACGAGTAGGTGCGGGTCTCCCCCAGCACGACGTAGTCCGGATCGCGCTCGGTCAGCACAAACCCCGCCTGATGCAGCGCCGACGTCAGCCCCGCTTCACCGATCACGTACGCCGACCCCCCGGCGCTCTGGTCGGCGAGGAACTGTGCCGTCGCCAGGGCAGAGGTCCAGATGGACTCCTCCGGCAAGTCGATCCCGCTACCCAGCAGCCGCGCCCGCAGATCGCGCGCGGTGTAGATCGAGTTGTTGGTCAGCACGAGGAACCGGCGCCCGTAGAGCTGCAGGGCTGAGATGAAGTCGGCCGCGCCCGGGATGGCCCGCTGCTCATGCACCAGCACGCCATCCATATCTGTGAGCCAGCAGGACACGGACTTGGTCTCGTTCATGTGCACAGCCTTACCGGTTCAGCCTGCTGATTGCCAGCCAGCCGGCCTGTCGTCCGTCAGCCCCCCTCGTCGGGGCGTCGGAGTCGGGCTCTGCAGCCAGAGCTACGCTAAGCAACCAGGGGTCTCCAGAAACCGGGATCTTGCCGGGTCGGATACCTCGCGCCGGCTGAGGCCCGCTTCGTCGCGGGCCAGCCGTGCTCCCCGGCCGGATCCGCACCGCACGCTCGTACGTGGCGGTGACCAGACGAGAGAAGGACGGTCCATGAGAGCAGTCACGTGGCAGGGCAAGCGGAAGATATCGGTGGATACGGTGCCGGATCCGACGATCCAGCACCCCACCGACGCGATCATCAAGATCACCAGCACGAACATCTGCGGGTCGGACCTGCACCTGTACGAGACCCTCGGCGCCTTCATGGACCCCGGGGACATCCTCGGCCACGAGCCGATGGGGATCGTCGAGGAGGTTGGCAGTGAAGTCGGTGACCTTCGGGTCGGCGACCGGGTGGTGATTCCGTTCCAGATGTCGTGTGGCCACTGCTTCATGTGCGACCAGACCCTCTACAGCCAGTGCGAGACCACCCAGGTACGCGAGAGCGGAAGCGGCGCCGCCCTGTTCGGCTACTCCAAGCTGTACGGCCAGGTACCGGGCGGTCAGGCGGAGTACCTGCGGGTGCCGCAAGCCCAGTTCACCCATATCGCGGTGCCCGAGGGCCCGGCCGATGATCGCTTCGTCTACCTCTCCGACGTACTGCCGACCGCCTGGCAGGCCGTCGAGTACGCGGCGGTTCCCGAAGGCGGCACGCTGGTCGTGCTGGGCCTCGGGCCGATCGGCGACATGGCCTGCCGGATCGCGCAGACGAAGTCGATCGCCCGCGTGATCGGCGTCGACCTGGTGCCCGATCGGCTGGCCCGGGCGCGAGCCCGAGGCGTGGAGGTCGTCGACCTCAACGAGCACAGCAAGGACCTCGGCGACGTGATCCGCGAGATGACGGGGGGGCGCGGCCCCGACTCGGTGGTCGACGCCGTCGGTATGGAGGCTCACGGGTCGCCGGCGGCGGCGCTGATGCAGAAGATGGCCACCTTCCTGCCGGATGCGGTTGCCCAGCCGTTGATCCAGAAGGCGGGCATCGACCGACTTGCCGCGCTGTACTCCGCGATCGACATCGTGCGCCGCGGCGGCACCATCTCGCTCAGCGGCGTGTACGGCGGGATGGCCGACCCGATGCCGATGATGACGCTGTTCGACAAGCAGGTCCAGCTACGGATGGGGCAGGCCAACGTGATGAAGTGGGTCGCCGACATCCTGCCGCTGTTGACCGACGACGACCCTCTGGGCGTCGACGACTTCGCCACCCATCGGCTGCCGCTCGAGGACGCGCCGCACGCATACGACATCTTCCAGCGCAAGGCCGAGGGCGCGGTCAAGATCATCCTCAAGCCCTGACCTGGGTTCCCGGCCGGATGCCTCAGCGAGCGAGGCCAGGCACCTCAGAGGAAGAGGCAGAACGGGTGTCCGGCGGGATCGAAGTACACCCGCACATCGTCTTGCGGTTGAAAGTCAGCGAGCTGCGCGCCGGCTGCCACCACCTGCTGCCCGGCGGCCTCGAGGTCGCTGACCTGAATGTCGAGGTGAACCATCATCTGCTGGTCGCCGTTCCCAGCGGGCCAGACGGGCCGCCGGTAGTTCTGCTCCAGCTGGAAGGAGAGCCCGGCCGTACCCTCAGGCGGCATGATCTTGACCCATTCCGGCTCGTCCTGGGTGCGCTCCCAGCCGAGCAGCCGCTGGTAGAAGTCAGCGAGCTGGCGAGGGTCGGGTGAGTCCAGCACGACGCCTGAAAGCGAAAAGCTGGCTTGCTGCGTCACGTTGCCTCCTCGGTTAGCGGTTCCCGGCCCGCTCGTCGGCGACACGGGCGCCGGGGACGCGGGCGAACCTCATTCGACCACGATTCGGCACTACTGTGGAGACGTCCCCCGACAAAGGAGCAGAACGATCATGGGTCTTGGTGTAGGTATCTTCCTGCTGGTAGCCGGAGGCATCCTGGCGTTCGGTGTTCGTGACCAGTGGAGCGCAGTCGACCTGACCGCGATCGGGTACGTCTGTCTGCTCGTCGGCGCCCTCGCCATCGCGTTGTCGCTGATCATCCAGCAGCAGCGACGCAGGACTTCCCACACCGCCGTGGTGGAGCGCCGCGACGACACCCGCCCGCCCGCCGTCTAGCCGGTAACGGCCCGAGCCCTCGGGACTCACGGCAACTGGTGGAGAGTCAGCGGAAGCACGCTGGTCGCGCCCGCGCCGGCCAGCAGTGAGGCAGCGACCGTCACGGTCCACCGGGTACGGATGGTGTCGTCCACCAGCAGCACGGGGCCATCGAAACTGACTCCGGCAATCACCGTCGTGGTAGCCAGCAGGTCTTTCACCCGGACAGCCGACGCCGACTCCGCCGCCGGCGGCGGGCCGCTGACGACGAGCGCGTCCACGAGTGGCAGCCGCCCCACCTGGGCCAGGTGGCGTGCGACCGACTCGACCAGCGTCGGGAAGCGCCGCGACGGCATCGGCACCACCGCGACCGGGCGCTCCCAGGACGTCGACCATCGTCGCAGCACCTGCACGGCCGCATCGAGGATCTCCTTCGGCGCTTCGCCGTCTCGTTGCCACAGCAATGCGAGCGTGTCCTGCCAGCCGGGGTCGTCGGCGAATGCGATCGCACGCCCGGGGGCTATGCAGTTGATCCGGCCCTTCCTCGATCCCAGTCCGGAGGCCCACATCTTGCGCGGCTCGACCACCACGTCCTGTCCGCGGAAGTAGCGCTGGGCCGCCTGCACCATCTCGGTGCTGGGACGTATCCCGGGCGCGGGTAGCTGACCGTCGCACACGGAGCAGTGGCCACAAGGGCCGGGGTCCGGATCGTCCAGCGCACGCTGCAGGAACTCCATCAGGCAGCCCTCGCCGTGGGCGTACCGTCGCATCAAGTCGGCCTCGGCCGCGCGAACACGGCGCAGCTCCGCCCATTTCCGCTGGTCGAAATACCATGGCTGCCCGGTTGCCGACCAACCACCCTGGGACCGGACCACCGCGTCGTCGACGGCGAGGATCTTCAGCATGGTCTCCAAGCGGCCACGTCGAATGCCGGTGGCCGCCTCCAACGCGGGCAGCGACTGGGGCGCGTCGCGCAGGACATCGAGCACCTGCTCCACCTGCGGCTCGTCGGGGATTCCGGCTGTCGCGAAGTAGTCCCAGATCCGTTCGTCGGCCTCGGCTGGAACCAGCACCGCAGTGGCATCAGCCAAGGCGCGACCTGCGCGCCCCACCTGCTGGTAGTAGGCCACCGGCGACGCCGGCGACCCAAGGTGAAGACAGAACGCCAGATCCGGCTTGTCGTATCCCATCCCCAGCGCCGATGTGGCCACCAGCGCCTTCACCTCGTTACGCCGCAGCCGGTCCTCGAGCTGTTCTCGATCCGGCGACTGACCGGAGTAGGCGGCGACGTCAAAGCCCTGCTCGGTGAGGAAGCCGGCAAGCCGGTCGGTCTCCGCCACGGTGAGCACGTAGACGATCCCCGACCCGGACAGCGATTGGAGCGCCTCAGCGACCCAGGCGTAGCGGTCCAGCGGCGTCAGGCCGGGAACGACCGCCAACCGCAGCGACGCCCGCGCAAGCGATCCGCGGAGGGTGACGGTCTCCTCGCCGAGCTGAGCGGCCACGTCCACCGTCACCCGCTGATTCGCGGTCGCCGTGGTGGCCAGCACGGGGGTGTCCGGCGTGAGCGCGAGCAGCGTCCGGGTCAACCGCTGGTAGTCGGGCCGGAAGTCGAAGCCCCAGTCGGAGACGCAGTGGGCTTCGTCGATCACCAGCAGCCCGCAGGCACTGAGAAGGTCCGGGAGTCGGGCGGCGAACGCTGGGTTGGCCAGCCGCTCGGGCGAGATCAGCAGCACATCGAGCGCATCGGCCCTGATCGCGGCGAACACCTCGCCCCAGTCGTCGACGTTGGTGGAGTTGATGGTCGCAGCCCGCAGACCCGCCCGCTCGGCGGCCGAGATCTGGTCCCGCATCAGGGCCAGCAGCGGCGAAACGACCAGCGTCGGACCGGCGCCGCCAGCGCGGAGGGCAGCGGTGGCGCCCCAGTAGACGGCTGACTTGCCCCAGCCGGTGGCCTGCACGACGAGCACCCGCCGCCGGCTCTCGACCAGGTGAGCGACGGCACTGAGCTGGTCGGGACGCGGCTCCGCCAGCGGTCCTGCGACCGCGGCGATGATCCTGCGCAGGTGGGTTTCACTGGTGTCCGGCATGCCAGCCATCATGTCGCCCGGCTCGGACACTTTTGGCTGTCAGCCGCCGGCGACCGCCGGGATGATGGAGATCTTGGCGTTGTCGGCAACTGGGGAGTCCAGACCGCCAGAGAACCGGACATCCTCCTCGCCGACGTAGATGTTGACGAACCGACGCAGCGCCCCTGTGTCGTCCAGCACCCGCGCGCGGATGCCGGGGTGGCTCGACTCCAGCGACTCCAGCACCTCGGCCAGCGTGGACCCCTCCGCAGTCACCTCGTTCGCACCCCCGGTGTAGTTGCGGAGGATGGTGGGGATGCGGACAGATGCGCTCATGTTGAGTATTCCTTCCAGAAGTCGGTAAACGCCTCATACTGCGGCGGGATGGTCACCCTAGGACCGACGTGGCCCGATACCGCATCGAGGGTCTTCAAGCCGTCGCCCGAGTTGATCACAACCGTCTCGGCCTCGGGGTCGAGCACGCCGTCGGCGATCAGCTTCGCGGTCACACCGACGGTGACGCCGCCGGCGGTCTCGGCGAAGATGCCTTCGGTGCGGGCCAGCCGCCGGATGTTCTGCACCACCGTCTCGTCATCGACGTCGGCGATCAGTCCGCCGGTCCGACGCACCACGTCCAGCACGTACGGCCCGTCCGCCGGGTTGCCGATGGCCAGCGATTTGGCGATCGTGTCGGGCTTCACCGGGGTGACCACGTCGTGACCCGCCCGGTAGGCCTGCGCGACGGGTGAGCAGCCGGTGGCCTGGGCGCCGTAGATCTTCACCGCCTTGTGCTCCACCAGTCCGAGGCTGACCAGCTCGGCGATGCCCTTGTCGATCTTGGTCAGCTGGGAACCGGAGGCGACCGGGATGACGATCTGGTCCGGCAGCCGCCAGCCGAGCTGCTCGGCGATCTCGTACGCGAGCGTCTTGGAGCCCTCGGCGTAGTAGGGGCGGACGTTGACGTTCACGAACGCCCAGCCCTCCTCCTCTCCGGCGATCTCACTGGCAAGCTTGTTGACGTCGTCGTAGGTGCCCTCGACGGCGATCAGCGTGGTGTCGTAGACCGCGGAGGCGATGATCTTCTGCTGCTCCAAGTTATGCGGGACCAGCACCACCGACCGGATGCCGGCGCGGGCGGCGGCCGCTGCGACGGCGTTCGCAAGGTTGCCGGTGGAGGGACACGCCAGGACCTGCAGCCCGAGCTCACGTGCGGCCGACAGCGCGACGGCGACCACCCGGTCTTTGAAGGAGTGTGTCGGGTTACCGGAGTCGTCCTTGACCCACAGCCTCCGAACGCCGAGGTCGGCGGCGAGGTTGCCGGCGTCGACCAGGCGGGTGAAGCCGGGGTCGGTGGACGGAAAGGTGGCGATGTCGGCAGGAACCGGGAGCAGCGGCGCGTACCGCCAGATGCTTTTAGGCCCGGCTTCAATCTGGGCGCGGGTGATGGTGGGAAAGGCGTAGCCAACCTCGAGCGGGCCGAAACACTCCATACACGCGTAGTACGGGCCCAGCGGGCTTTTTTCACCGCATGCCCGACAGACCAGGTGGGTAGCGTTGCCGAAGGCACCATCTCGGGCACCATTGACAGGGTGGAGGGGGGTGTCGAACACCGCGGTCATCGCCATCAGTCCTTCTTCATCTGCCTCGATCGACTTTCGACCAAGTCGGAGTTGGCACCGTGTCCTTCGAGCCGCCTCTGAAGAGGCGATCGTCAGCCGGTTGCCGGGGAGTCATCGGGCCGTTCCCTAATCCCCTCTGGATGAGCAAGCCAAGCCTAAGCCTCGGGCTAGCGCGACGCACATCACGGTCCGTATCCTGGGAACCGCGTCCGGTGGATGAGATTTCCGGCGCGGTGCCATGATGCACCATGGACCGAAAGAGCTCCGGACCGGAGACCACGGCGCAATGGGTCCGTGCGGTCGGCAACGTCGTCAACCTCTCCACTCCGGCCGGACTGCTGGTCTGCGCCGTTGGTCGAGCACGTGTGCGTCGGGGTCCCCGCGGCCTGCTTCTGGCCGAAGGCTACCAGCCCCGTTTTCCACTGGCAGGCGCCTTCACCGTGGGCAATGTCGTTGTCTGCCGGTCGTCGTGGGAGCTGCTCAGCCGACGATTTCCGCAGCTGCTGGACCATGAGGAGCGCCACACCTGGCAGTACCTGTACTGCTTGGGGCTGCCGTACTACCTGGCCTACACCGCCTGCATGGCCTGGTCGGTGCTGCGCACCGGCGACAGGGCCTCGGCCAACTTCTTCGAACGCCAGGCCGGGCTGGTGGCTGGCGGTTACCAGGAGCGCGACACTCGTCCGATCACGGTGGCAGTGTCGGCTCAGATGTCGATGCTGAGGTCGATGCCGAGGCGCTTCGCCGAGCGGTTGCGCTGACGCGTCGCCCGAAGCCGCCGGAGTCGCTTCACCAGCAGCGGATCCTGCGCCAGTGCTTCGGGCTTGTCGATCAGCGCGTTCAACACCTGGTAGTAGCGGGTGGCCGACATCTGGAACTGATCCCGGATCGCCTGCTCCTTGGCGCCGGCGAACTTCCACCACTGACGCTCGAAACTCAAGATGGCGGCATCGCGATCGCTCAGTCCAGCGCTGGACTCTCCGGACGGAGGCTGGGGGTACGAGGCAGCGACCATGGCGCCCATCGTAGAGCCAAACGACAGCGGTGTCATTCATCCGACCCGTCGCGTCGCATCTGCCCCCGATGAGCACCCGAGAGGCAATAGTGCGCTTTGATGGCGACGTGACTTTCGATGACTCCAGCCCGGTCGGCTGGGGCATTCTCAGTACCGGACATATCGCCTCCACCTTCGCGAAGGACCTGGCGATCCTTCCTGAGGAGGCCAAGCTCGTTGCCGTCGGGTCCCGGAGCCAGGCATCGGCGAAGCGGTTCGCGCGCGACCACGGCATCGAGCGCAGCTACGGCTCGTATGCCGAGCTCGCGAACGACCCGGACGTGGACGTGGTCTATGTCGCGTCGATCCACAATGACCACCTCCCCTCCGCGAAGCTTTGCTTAGAGGCCGGAAAGCATGTGCTGGTCGAGAAGCCGCTGACGGTTACCGCGGAGGAGGCGGCCCAACTGGTGGACCTGGCACGAGACCGCGGCCTCTTTCTGATGGAGGCGGTGTGGACCCGGACCAACCCGCTGATCCGCAAGGCCGTCGAGGTGGTGGCCACCGGTGAGCTGGGCCCGATCCGGCATGTCGCCGCCTCCTTCGGCTTCGCGTTCGCCGGGGACCTCACCCACCGCCTGCTGGACCCGGCGCAAGCCGGCGGGGCGATCTTGGATCTGGGCGTCTACCCCGTCCACGGCGTCGACCTGTTCCTGGGCGAGCCCGACGGCCTGGTCGGCTTCGGCACCCGCGCCGACACCGGGGTCGACGCCCACGCCGCCGCCACGCTTGCCTTTCGCGCCACAGCGGAGCGACCGGCAGCAACCGCCACAGTGCTGTGCAGCCTGGCGGCCACGCTGCCGACCCGGCTCGAGGTGTTCTGCGCCGGCGGGACCGTTACCATCGACAACTTCATCCGCCCGACCGAGATGTCGGTGCTCCGCGGCGCCGACCGAGCCGCGAAGGCTGAGATCCTGGTCACCCAGCTCCCGGGCGGTGGATACACCTTCCAGGCCCAGGAAGTGATGCGCTGTCTCCGCGCCGGCGAGATCGAGTCGCCGCTGGTTCCGTGGTCATCGACCCTTGGCTCGATGCGGACCCTGTCCACCTGGCGGGCGGCCGTCGAGGCGGGTGGGCTGTGATGGAGCGGCTCGAGGGCACCATCCAGCCGTACGGTTGGGGCTCGACCGACGCGTTGGCGGCGTTCATGGGCACCGTGTCGACCGGTCAGCCGCAGGCCGAGCTGTGGCTCGGGGCGCATCCGTCCGCGCCCGCGCGGATCGGGGACGTCGGACTCGACGTGGCCATCGCCCGAGACCCCGAGGGCCTCGTCGGTCCGGCGTCTGTCGCCGAGTACGGCCCCCGTCTGCCCTATCTCCTGAAGGTGCTGGCGGTGGAGCGCCCGCTTTCGTTGCAGGCGCACCCGAACCGGGCCCAGGCCGAGGAAGGCTTCAGCCGGGAGGACGTGCAGGGTATCCCTCGCGATGCGCCGAACCGGACGTACCGCGACGACTGGCCGAAGCCGGAGGCGCTGTGCGCGCTGGGTGACTTCGAGGCTTTGTGTGGCTTTCGGGAGCCGGCGGAGACGTACGCGCTGTTCGAGCGACTGGGCGTGCCCGGCTGTATGGCGCTGGTGGAACCTCTGCGCAGCCGTGGCGTCGAGGGCTTGGCGACGGTGTTCGAGCGGCTGCTTCGGCTGCCCGATGGCGACCTGGCGGTGATTGATGACGTGGTGGCGGCGGGCAAGGCGGTCGCCACCGATGGCGACCTCGGGGTTTTCGCCAGAACAGCCGTGGAACTGGCCGCGCACTATCCAGCAGACCGCGGCATCCTGGCCGCGCTGCTGATGAACCGGCTGGCGTACCGCCGCAACCAGGCCGTCTATCTCCCTCCCGGCAACCTGCACGCCTATCTCCGAGGGATCGGGGTGGAGATCATGGCCAACTCCGACAACGTGCTGCGCGGTGGGCTGACACCCAAACACGTCGACGTGCCCGAGCTGATGAAGTCGCTGGACTTCACCCCGGGCTATCACCCCGTGATGGATGGGATCGAGCAGGCGCCTGGCGTATTCGCCTATCCCACGCCCGTACCGGAGTTCGCCCTGTGGCGGTTGGAAACCGGCTCCGAGGCGGTGCAACTGCCGGCCGAAGGGACCGGTCGAGTCGTGCTGGCGGCCGGGGGCACGGTGACCCTGCGGTGTGGAGACCAGAGGATCGAGCTGACCCAGGGTCAGTCAGTCTTCGTGCGGGCCGTAGACGCCGGGACCCGCGTGGAGGGCGAGGGGACGCTCTTCGTCGCCGCGCCGGGGATCGACGGCGCCGACCAGATGACTCACCAGCTGAACACCGGGCTGGCTGAGGCCGAGACGGCGGACGTCTGAGCGGCTGGTTCAGCGGCGGTCGATTGGATACCCTTGCTCGGCACCTGCTGGCGTGGCGCAATTGGTAGCGCACCTGTCTTGTAAACAGGCGGTTGTCGGTTCGAGTCCGATCGCCAGCTCCACTCTTTCCGCTTGTCAGGCGGCATTTGCCGCACTTCGCGATGACGACCCGCGACCGGATGACAGTAACACTGACAGCAACGCTCAATCCTGACCTCCGAAAGCACGGTCGATTGCGTGGCCGCCTCGCGCAGCGCCGAAGCGCCTAAATGGCTGGGCAGCGCCTCGTTCACCCAGGAGGCGAGTGCGCTGCCGCACGCCGGGGTTGCGGTAGTGAGGGCAAGCGGAACCGTCGCGCCGGAACCGGGTACGCGTTCATCCACAACGCCGTCGACGACTGCTCACGGCTGGCCTACTCCGAGATCCTCACCGACGAGCGCAAGGAGACCGCGGCCGGCTTCTGGGAGCGTGCGCACGCCTTCTTCGCCGCCCACGAGGTCGGGGTCCGCCGGGTGCTGACCGACAACGGCAGCTGCGACCGATCGAAGATCTTCGCCGACGCGCTCGGCCCGATCACCCACAAGCGGACCCGGCCCTACCGGCCCCAGACCAACGGCAAGGTCTGTGAAGACTAGGGCTGGCGCTGCACCGGTCCGGTCTGACCCCGGCCAAGGTGTGACCACGGGTGACCTGCGTTCGATATGTCGACCGGCTCCAGGTGCAGCGCCGTGACGCGCACCGGCCAGACGGATCTGACCTGATAGCGCCTCTGTGTCAAGCAGTGGCCAGGAGCCGCATGATGTCCTCGGTGACCGAGCCGAACGTGGTGACCGGCTTGACGTAAGTCCCTGCGCGTCTCCCCGCGCTCCGCACACACACTTTGGCGTCACGCTTGCACACATCGAGGCCCGCGCAGCGCGGATGGACGACCTCCATGACACACCCCTTCCCGACGACGGCCGCCAGACCTTTTGGTCGGCCAGGGTGTCGGCCCGGGAGGGGCAGGGACAAAGCTGGAGACTGACACTCGTGCTCAAAAAGGCAACAATCACGATTCCCGTGGTCGGGCCCCTCACCACCAAGCTGATATCCGGGCGCGCAGCACCACTGTCTGAACGGCGTCTGTCCGGACCAACCCCCAAATCCTCCGTCCGATCCCGATTCCTGTCGCGAGAACAGCCGCGTGAGGACGCAAGCCTGCCGCCGGTTTTCCTCGTCCATGATGGCCGCGGCAGCGGACCGCACAGCTGATATGCGCGGGTTGGTTACCGCAGGACGGGCTGTTCGGCTGGAACGCTTCCGCTGCTCTAGAGATCGGGCGTCGCCGGAGGCACCGGCTGCCCATAGGTGTTCCGCGGGTCGTTCCTCGCGCTGCCGCCAAGATCAGCTGTCCGAGGAAGACTGGTGGGTTATTCCATGACGGCCGGCGACCAGGCCCAGCCGGCGAGCTCGCGGGCCACCGCCACGTCCGCGATCACGGGCTTCTTCCGCCGGGCGGTGAAGGTCTCTCAGCGTTGGTGCAGCCGGGCGTTGCCCTGGTGTCCGCGGGCCCGGGCCGCGGCGGGCGCCTGCTCCCACCGGGTCCGCATGGTCAGGCCGGGGTTGCGGTAGGTCTTGCGGTGGTGCCAGGCGGCCTCGACCAGCAGCCGGCGGGCGTGGCTGTTGCCAGTCTTGGTGATCGAGCCCTGGGACCGGGACTGGCCGGAGGAGTACTCGGTCGGCACCAAACCGAGGAACGCCCCGATCGTGGAGCCGGTGAACCGCGTCCAGTCTCCGACCTCCACCGCGAGCCCGAACCCGGTCAGGGTGGAGATGCCGCGCAGGCAGCCCAACCGGTGCACCAGGTCGGTGTACTCGCTGTTCTCCGCCATCGCCGTGATCGCCGCGTCCAACCGGTTCCGGCGGTCCAGGGTGAGAATCATCGTCTCGTAGGCGGCGTCGAACGCCAGCTGCCGGCCGGGCAGGTCGAACCGCTGCCCCGCGCAGTCACACGTCGTGGCGACCTGTCCATGGCTGGCCGCCGGTCCACACGATCCCTTGGCGCAGCAGCAGCTTCGACAGCCGGTGCCGTGCCCGCATCAGGTCACCGCGGACGTCCTCCCGGGCCCGGACCAGGTCCCGGGCCGCCTCCTGGGTGGGTGAGGGCACCGTGACTTCGACGATCTCGTCAAGCTTCAACAGCCGGGCCAGATGCGCGGCGTCCCGGGCGTCGGTTTTCACCCGGTCCCCGGTCGGCCGTTGCAGCTTCGACGGCGCCGCGACCACACAGCCGACGCCGTGATCGCGAGACCGAAAGCGGCCAGCGGCGACGACCCCACCCTTCGGCCGTGGCGGATCAGCAGCGTCTACCTCTTCGACGCCCACCGGTTGCTCGCCGAACAGCGCGCCCGGGGTGCCACGACCGGGACGGCCGCGGGCGTTCGCGAGGGAGAGTCGACTACTCAACGACCACCTGCTCGCGCTCGGCTACACCGGGCCGGCACGCGGGCAGGACATCGAACTTGACGAACCAGAGGAGTAGCGGGAGGTTGCGTCCTGGGGCATAGGATCCTCAGTCCGATGCCGCAGGCCTGACACGGGGAGATGACGGCGAATCTCACAGCCGTCACACCGTTGGGTGCTCACCTTCGCTCTTCGGTGGCAGCAGGAACAGCGGGAACGTTGTTTCGACTTCCTTCAGCGTCACTTCCAGTAGTTGCCGGCGAGTTGGTGCCATCCGGCACAACCTGTTCCCTCGCAACGAGTTGAGCGGGCTTGGCTGCTAGACGGACGGTAGCGTCCTGAGGAGACCTCTCCGATGCGTGGCTGGCGTAGGCCTTCACCGTCACGCAGCGCAGTTTGCCGTTTACTTGAACCGCAGCAACAATTTGACGATCTTGCCCGCCCGGGAAAGACGGGTCAGGTTAGTATCCACTTTCGACAGGACTTCGGCTTGGGTGTAGCGGATCTCCGGTAGTGCGTCGGCGGGGAGCGTTCGGGGTTGTCCGGTTCGGACCTCGACTTCGTCGGCGGTCCGCCAGGCGCTGACACAGCTGCTGACGCCGGATGCGTCGCCGACGCCCTGCATCATCCACTCGCTGAGGGGCTGCTGATCGAGATCGGCTGCCTCGTCGAGCACCTGATAGCCGCTAATTGTGCAGGTGGCCAGCGCCGCCCCCTTGGGTGACTTGCGCTTCAGCGCCTTCGTCAGCACGTCTTGGCCGTAGGTCTGGATCTCGTTGGCCAGCGCCTCGTGCAGGTGGTAGGACACGCTGAGCGGAAGATCGAGGTCCCACGCCACGTCTCCAGGCGCAGCCGACACCACGAGCTTTTGGCCTGGGGTCAGTAAGGCGTAGGCGTATCGGTTAGTCACCGCGGCACGGTACGACTGCGCCCGAAGGTTCTCGTTGAAGTAGGTGACGTTCGACTGCGTCGTTGCCCGAGGCTTCCAGACCGCGTCGCCATCGTCCTCCAGGTAGGTGAATGTCGCACCCACGTCGGCGCAGGCCACCACGTCGCGGAGGTACTCGATCTCGATTTCGACCTCTGTCTGGATCACCAGGGGCACAGGGTAGTTCGGCGGGCATGCCTGTGCAGGTGTCTGCCAGAACGTGGCCGGGTTCGGAACGTCGGGTGAGGAGAAGCTCGGCAAGGGCTGAAACACCGAAGGTGGAGAAGAACCAGGCGGCGGCTCTGATCCGGCTTCGGTGCAACCGGCCGCGGACGCGAGCAGACACAGGGGGGCGAGCAACAACCAGCAGCGTCTCATCAGTCCTCACCGCCCTCCGCTCTTGCCCATCCTCATGTTCGGGAGTGCCACGGTCAATGGTTTGCAGATCAGCGTGCAGATCAGCGCCAGCTGGTGGCGTCGGATCAAGTCCCACCGATGCCGACCACCTTGCGAGAGACGCGCGAGAGCGCGCGAGACGCGCGGGACGCCGGCAAACCACAGTGCGGCGTGACCGGCCGACGCCGCAGCGACCACGGGTCCGGTGGCCGCGGTTGAGGCGAGCCCAGCGCAACACCACCTTCACTGTTGAGGCGCGCTGGGTTCCGGTGCCGGCGTCGATCACCGCCCGCACACCGGGACTTTCGGGGAGAGCCGAGCGGGGAGATTGGCTCGGCAGCACCCTCGTCGATAACTTCGTCGGGGTGCCTTACGAAGATGTCGGCAAAGCCCGCGATGCCGGCGCCGTCTGCGCCCTCGGGCTGATCGACGTCATTCGCGGCCGCAGCATCCGCGCACCGGGCAGATGCATCAGCCAGAACAGCCGCCAGGTCCAAGGCAGAAGTGAGGCCGGCGACCACTTCGGTGCCAGTCTCACCCAATTCGATCCAGCCCGCGATGAACCACCCCTACTGTTCGTCATCGGTTCACCCGGCGAGGACGTCGGAAGAGCCAGCGATCAAGGACTCGTCCAAATCGCCACCGCCGATATTGGGTTCCCCTACGTACCCCATTCGTCGGTCCGCACTCTCCCCATTGCCGGACCGCAGACAGGCGCCCGTTGGGGCACTGAGCTCGCGCCACCTCACTGATAACGCGCCGGTCGGATCGGCGGCTCCGAATCAGGTCTCCGGGGCTGGGCCAGACAACTCGGGGTTCAGGCACCCCAGAGACACATCGAAACCACAGGCTGGGCTGCCCGCCAGCTGTCCATGGACGCCAGCCATCGGTCGTCCTGACTGATGCCGCAGGCAAGGATCGGGTTGACAGTGGTTCGGGCAAGTCCTTGGAACTTCCGGCTTGTTCTGCTGTTGCGGCGGATGCCGGGAGGCGTTTCTTTCGTCGTCTCACTGAACGGCACAAATATCAGTGAAAGCGCCTCCGGACGCTCCCACCGTGGCGGACCAAAAACAGGCGCATCGCGGATTCTTGACACCGAACGTTTTGGCTTCGTTCTTCAACAACGTGCTATCACTAGCCTCAAAGGATCTTTTATGTTGCACGGTTTCCAGCCCCAACAGCCGCAGCGGCCCCACACGCCGCCGCACGATCCGCGGTTCGCTCAGATGACTCCCCAGCATTCGATGTCGACCGCGTCGCCCAAGAGCGGAGGGGTAGCGGGATCGCGCACCGAATCCACGGAATCAGAACTGGTATGGGCGCCTGCAACACCCCCTCGGCTGAGATTGCTCGCGGCTCCAAGATGACGGCGGGTGCCGAGGAATCGCTGCAAATCCGTCTCACACGCGGAATTGGTCCGTCGCAAAGACTGAGCGCCGCGTTTGCGTCCCGCGATCAGAGCCCTTCAGGTTCGGACAGCAAGGTGACACTAGTCAGATTCTGCAAGTCCGCTACTGTCCTGCCTGAACATGCCATAACTCGGGGGAATTATCGCCACGTGGAGGATCATCATCGTGATACCTGAACCGGATGCAACAATTCCGCCCGGATGGGTCGGCGGTTTCGCCGAATCGAACCCAGCCTTCGCCTACCCGAATCCGGACCTCAGCTCGTTGCCGATGCTGGACAATATGGCCAACATCGATCTGCTTCAGCGGCAGCAGGCCGTCCTGTGGCCGGAGTTCAGCTGGGAGTCCGTGCCAGGTGACCCGGCCTCCAGGTGCTTCCAGATGTTCGCCCCCGACATCTCCCGGATTGGCTACACCGATTCCGGACGCGTGTACTCAATCATC